>CAZYVU010000092.1:0-1641 GCA_964651435.1 uncultured Pseudomonadota bacterium | reverse complement strand
CTCCGCAGGAGGAAAAAAGGAACGGATCAAGACGTGGGAGCGCCTGAAAATGGCGATTTCCTATAATAAAAAGGGCGCAAGAAGTCAAGGTTTATTTGGCCGAATAGCCAGTGATATCAACTACATATGTCATTTGTGGCATATACGTTTTCCGGTGTCTTCCGCGTTTCCCCGCCTGCTTGCCAATGCCGCAAGATATCGGTATTACAGACTAATTCTGTATCGCGGGGCAGCCTGCCCCTGGTGTTACTGTGTCATAATTGACATAGTCGAGGCGATCTGTTACAAGGGCGGTGCTTTCCCATTTCAACCGTATCACCGTGAAAGGAGCGAGGCGATGGCAGAGGACATCCGGTGGGTAAAAACACACTGCGCGCGCATGGACCACGGCGGCTGCGCCCTGTTGGTCGGGGTCAAGGGCAACGAGATCGTTCAGATCAAGGGAGACCCTGACGGATATCTGAACAAGGGATACACCTGCTTCAAGGGCAGGGTCTCGGCCGACCGCCTCACGCACCCGGACCGTCTCAGGTACCCTCTCAAACGAGCGGGCGAGCGGGGCGAAGGGAAATGGCAGCGCATCTCCTGGGGGCAGGCTCTCGACGAGACGGCTGATAACCTATTGAAAATAAAGGAAAAGCACGGCGCACGCGCCGTGGGGTTCGGCGTCGGCATGCCGAAGGGGCTCGAACATTTCATCCTGATCCGCCTGGCCAACCTCTTCGGCTCCCCCAACGTCATCGCCTCCCAGGACGTCTGCCATGCCGGAAGGGAGGTCACGGGCATTCACACCTGCGGCTTCTACCCCGTGGCCGATCTGCACAATCCCACGAAACTGATGTTCTTCTGGGGCAGCAACCTGGCCTCCACCAGCGAGGAGGGGCAGATCTACAGCCAGGTGGGCGCCCAGCTCAAGAGCGGCGCTAAAATGATCGTCGTCGACCCCCGGAAGACCGAGCTTGCCGAGAAGGCGGACCTCTGGCTCCAGCTGCGCCCCGGTACGGTCCAGGCCCTCGCCCTGGCGATCATCCACGTCATCTGCGAGGAGGGGCTCTACGACAAGGCCTTCGTGGAGAAGTACACCCACGGCTTCGACGAGCTGGCGCAGCACGCCAAACAATACTCTCCCAAAAAAGTTGCCGACATCACCTGGGTGCCCGCGGAGTCGATCCGCAAGGCCGCCCGGATGTACGCCGAGGCCAAGCCCGCCGCCCTGCAGTGGGGGAATGCCATCGAGCACGACGTCAACCTCTTCGACGCAACCCGCGCCCTGGCCTGCCTGATGGGACTGACCGGCAATCTCGAGATCCCCGGCGGGAACGTCAACGCCCGCGACCCGAAGATCATGGGCCTTGCCCCGTTTGTGCGCGCCGATCTGATCCCCGACAAGCGCACGGAGATGATCAGCGCCCACTACCGCGTCATCCCGAGGCTCATGACCGTCGCCCCGGCCTTCTTCCGCAAGGCCGTCCTGGAAGGCAAACCCTACCCGGTGAGGGGCTACTACGGGATGTGCACGAACCCGATGGTCGCCTGGGCCGACAGCAAGGTCACCTACGAGGCGTTCAAGAGCCTCGACTTCGTCGCCGTCGCGGAGATCTTCATGACGCCCACGGCCGCCATGGCCGACATCGTCTTCCC
>CAZYVU010000091.1:0-2170 GCA_964651435.1 uncultured Pseudomonadota bacterium | reverse complement strand
AAAAGAGAGCTGGTAGACATTAACTGTTGACTTTTATCATAGCAGCCGCTTGAACGTTCAAAGAAAAAAATGTGACATTTGGTCTTTCCGCTTAAGCGGCTCGAGCGGTTTAAGCGGCTCAAGCCCGGTTTGTCTGTGTCATGACGCTGTCACATGGCTCGGGGTATAATGGGGGCTGTGGAGGTGGTCAATGCATGAGAGGAAAAACATGTCTTATCCAGTGGTTCCTTTTGACAGGTCTTACTGGGTGGTGCCGGGGAGGCTTCTGGCCGGGTGTTACCCTGGAGACCTCGATGCGGGCGTGGCGCGCGACAAGGTGCAGGGGCTTCTCGACGCCGGTATACGGCACGTCGTGAGCCTTATGGAAGAGACGGAAACGAATTGGGACGGAGAACCTTTCGCCGGGTATCGGGAGGAGTTCCTCCAACGGGCCGGCGAGATGAAGATCGACGTTAGCTGGGCGCGGAGGCCCATCAGGGACATGGCGGTGCCGTCCCGCGGAGAGATGACCGGCATTCTCAACGAGATCGACGGCGTCATCACAGCCGACAGGCCGGTGTATGTCCATTGTTGGGGAGGGAAGGGGCGGACCGGGACGGTTGTCGGCTGCTACCTCGCCCGCCATGCCTTCGCGAGCGGGGAGAGGGTGCTCGAGATGATACGGGAGCTCAGGGCCAACGTGCCCGGCGGCGGTTATGATTCGCCTGAGACGGAACGACAGCGGGAGATGGTGCGCTCGTGGAAGATAGGTGAGTGAAGATGACGGATATTTCCAGGCGGGACAGGATGCTCGGCGGGCTCTGGGGGGCCGTGGTCGGAGACGCCCTTGGCGTCCCCGTGGAGTTCAAGGGAAGGGATGCCCGCAAGGGGGACCCCGTCACGGACATGAGGGGGTACGGAACCTTCAGCTTGCCGCCGGGAAGCTGGTCGGATGACTCGTCCCTGATGCTTTGCACGGCGCAGGGCCTTCTTGACGGGTTCGATACGGAACGGATCGGAGACCTCTTCGTCAACTGGTTCACCGCGGGCCTCTGGACCCCCCACGGACAGGCCTTCGACGTGGGGAGGGGGACGTGGCAGGCGATCAGCAGGATGCAACTCGGCACACCGGCCGAATCGGCCGGAGGGCGGGAGGAGAGCAACAATGGCAACGGTTCCCTTATGCGCATCCTTCCCGTGGCCTTCTACTCTGCGACGATGGGAGACGAGGAAGCACTTCGCCTTGCCCACCGCGCGTCGGCCGTAACGCACGGGCATCCCAGATCAGTGATCGCCTGCGGAGTGTATTGCCTGATCGTCGCGGCCCTCCTTGACGGGATGACGCCGCGCGAGGCATATCTGCTGACCATGGAAAAAGCGGGAAGACTTTACAGCGGGCCTTCTTTCTCGGAAGAGCTGGTACATTTCTCCCGTCTTCTCTCCGGTGACATCGATGCTCTTTCCGAAGCCGCCATCGAGTCCGACGGCTATGTGGTCCACACGCTGGAGGCATCCCTGTGGTGCCTGCTAACGACAGACTCTTACGGCTCGGCAGTGCTCAAAGCGGTGAATCTCGGCTGGGACACAGACACGACAGCCATCGTAACGGGCGGCCTCGCCGGCACCCATTATGGCCTTGAAGCGGTCCCGCGGCAGTGGAGAGACACATTGGCGAGAAAACAGGAAATAGAAGCCTTGTTCGAACGGTTTGTGGACGAAACGATGAGCGGTTGAGAGGTGATTCCCTGCGGCCTGACGTCAAAGTGCTTTACAGCGATCGGGACTGTACTGTAAAATCCATAGTGGCGGGAAGCAATGAATGGAATGACCAAACAAGACATTTTCCGCATTCTTCGGCAGAACCGGGCCAGGTTACGGGCTTTTGGCGTAAAGAGAATTGGCCTTTTTGGCTCCTTTGTTCGTGGACAGCAACGCCAGGACAGTGATGTCGATCTCTTGGTCGAATTCGAACCAGGACAGAAGACATTTGATCACTTCATGCAATTGTCTTTTTACCTCGACGACGTGCTGGGGCGCCGGGTGGAGGTTGTCACCGTTGAATCGCTCAGCCCTTATATGGCTGATCACATACTGAACGAGGTCGAGGATGCCGCCCTCGTCGCTTGAGTACTTGCGCCATATTCTCGATGAAGCCCAATATCTCATCAGTACCAGCAAGGGATTGAACAGG
>CAZYVU010000090.1:0-2535 GCA_964651435.1 uncultured Pseudomonadota bacterium | reverse complement strand
ACGGAGAGGGTCATGGGGCCGGGACGGTCTCTGTCGTCCACGGGGTCGGGGAGCATTATGGCAACGGCATCCGGTTCCTGCCGGGACTGGGCCGACAGTTCTTGAGCATACACCGGTGCCTGGTGGAAAACGACGATGGTGCAGACCATGAGTACGAGGATGGTACAGATAAGACGGCTTTGCGTTTTCATTTCTCCCCCTTTTAGGAAGTGTCAACGGTAGGGCATCTTAAGGTGATAAAAGTAGAGTTTCGGTCATTGTATCGAAGCGGTCAAAAAACTGTCAAGAAAAAAATTATGTAGCCTGTAGATTATTGGGAAGTATATGGAAGTATTAGGTAGCATTCTTTCATGGAATGCATACCTAAAGCATAGCCTCTGCCTCTACTCGGGCAATGGTCCTGCTGACAGAGGATGTGCCCCCAGGGACGGCACAATCTCGGCGGTAGGAGTGCCGAGCTCCCTCACGCAACCCGTAAGGCCCGACCGGTGAACCGATGAGAGTGTTTCTTTGGCTGCCGAAAAAAGAATGAATAAGAAGAAAATGGTCGAAGAGATCGTTCCGGAATATCCGATTAGGGAATGAAACGAGAAGAAGAGTCCATATAAGAAAGAATAAAAGAAGGGGCGTTCCCTGTTAGGAAGCCCCTTGTGTTGTTATACGAATCTGTGGAAGCATGTGAGTTGAGCAACGCCGACTGCAATCTCCTTCCTGTCGGTGAACTGCCAATCTATATTGACCCGCTCACACTGATTCAGGAGCTCATAGTGCTGTGGAGACAGGTACGGCAGTCCGAAGTTGCAGAAGGCCGGCTTGCCCGATTGGATAAGAAGAAGACACTTCAGCATATCGGTTGTCAACCATGCCTCCTCCGCAGGGGAGAATTGGTAAAGGTGGTTCTCGGGATTGAACGACTTGTGAAATTTGGGCATGCGGTCGGCGGTTGAGATGCCGTAATAGGCAACCTTCTTGTCGCCGTCATAGACCGTAAAGACAATGTGTCCCGAAAGCATCGTCCTCCCTTTGGGCTTACCGACTCCCAAGCGCCGGGCTGTCTCCGGGCTGACCCCTTCCTTGTCGAGAAGTTCGCAGTATTCCAGTTCGTAGTCCAGCTTGAGTTCGTCCGGCGGTTCCTGGATTGGGACGGCCTTTTCCAGAAGGTATTCCTTCGCCTGGAGATACTCCATCCCTTTGAGGGCCATAGCCAGTCCGATGATGTTCCCGCCGTGCTTGCAGGTCTCGCAGTAGTAGAGGTTCTTCTTTTCTCCGAACGTCTTGATGACGGCCTTGGCTCCGCAGGGGCATTGAAATGTGAAATAACTTCCTTCCTGTTGCGGCTTTTCTCCAAGTAGTTCTAAAGCCCGTTTCGTGTTAATCTGTCGTAACGCTTCTTTGTAAACCATAGCGTACCTCCTGGGGAGATTTTGGGGGAATGCCCTTGTTGGCTGTACGGTAATATGCCTCTTTACAGGCAGTGAGTACAGTGGGGATAAATTGGTAAGGTATTGAAAGTAAAAGACTTACTGTTCTGCTTAAGCTACTTCTAATCCGTAGGTTCCGCGTTCGAGTCGCGGCAGGCGCGCTTGTAATATCAATTCGTTACAGTACATCAGATTTTTTCGGGATATTTCAGCCGGGCTTCTCAGCCGCTTTCTCATTTCCCCTTGCCGATGCGTCCCTTGGGGTGCCAATTCTTGTCGTACATGCGGTCACCCTTGATCCGGTACTTGAGGTTCCACTCTTTGTCGTAGACCTTATCCCCATCGATACGGTACTTGAGATTCCAGTGCTCGTCGTAGACCTTGTTGTCCCGGACCCGCCCCTGCGGTTTCCAGTTGCTGTCATAAATCCGGCCGTTGTCTTCAACGCGGTATTTCAGGTGCCAGTCGCTGTCATAGATGTAATCCTCTTCGGCAAGACAGGGGACTGTCATCAGGGCGATAAGGCAGGTGGCAAAAAGAACGATCTTCATGGCAGAACCTCCTCTCCTTCTCTCATGCCAAAGAGCATATCGCCCGCTTCTGACAACAGTATGTCATGACATTACAGGTCACACATTACCATCTCTTGCACCAATCACGGTCGTTCTTTGGCCCCCTTCGTCGGGCCCTTTATCGATGGGACATGGGGAACCACGACCTCTTCCGGGGGAATCATGATGACTTTGCCATCCCGCCACACGGCTATAGGGTGCCCTCTCAGTTTGTGTTCCGCCAGGGCGTCCGCCACAGCCTCCTTGAGAGCCATCTCTGCCTTTACATCAAGGGGAAGCTCATCAATGCTAATGGGCTGTTTTGGCGAAGGTAGGCGTGAGCAATCTTGTGACGAACCAAGAAGGATCGGAGGCATCTTTTCCCTGCCTCCTCTTGTGGGTCCCCAGTTAGCCTGAGCCTCACATGCGCCTCTCAAGCTTGAATGTGACAACAAACTCGGAGCGGCCATCGGCGCCGATGTCAACTGAGCCTCACATGCGCCACTAAACCTTGAATGTGACGGCTTCGTCAAGGAGGAGCGTTTTTCTCACCGTGAAACGTC
>CAZYVU010000089.1:0-2564 GCA_964651435.1 uncultured Pseudomonadota bacterium | reverse complement strand
GCATCAATCTTCCCTTCGTTTGCCCAGAAAACATGGTAATCGTAAGCCCATGCCATGCCCGCCCTTTTGGCGACGAGGAGCTTCAGGTTGTCTATGGCTGCCGTCGTGGCCTCCGCCGTGGCCTCTGTGTTCGGCACCTTCTTTGCGATAACGCCGCCTATTGCGCCTCCGAGGGGATACCAGACACCGCCCGTGCCCCCCGTGGCGATGCTAAAGGAAAGCTTCTGCTGTGCCGCCGCCCCCGTTGCCAGCACCATGACAAGGCCGACAACCAGGAGCGTACCTACGCCCAAGATACGATTTCTCACGGAAAACCTCCTTACGTTGTTGTATATTTTTTTTTCTTCGCCTGTACGGCGTGACGGACTACCACCGCGACGGACACGATGCAGGGCACGATGCCCTCTACGGTAATATCGAGAGGCACAAAAGCCATGATCGTGGCCGACACGATGAGGAGCGCCCGCTCAAGAACATTAAGCGACCCCCTCCAATATCCGATAATGCCCAGCGACAGGAAGAAGAGGGAGGCAGAGCTGCTTACTGCCGCCACGATAAAACCCGTCGCCGTGGCATCGACGATAAGCAGGTTGGCCCCCGTCCTGCTCGCCGAGAAGAGGAAGGGCACGAGAAAGGCCGGCAGCGAATACTTCCAGGCCTGCATCATGGACAGGAAGGGGTTGCCGCCCGTCACAGCCGCCGCGGCCGACGGAGAAAGACCCACAGGCGGGGACACCTCGGAGAGCACAGCAAAATAGAAGGCAAGCAGATGGGCTACGTGCATGGGCACGCCGACCTTGACCAGCGCAGGTGCAACCATGACCACCGTCATGATATAGGTAGCTGTGATAGGCAGGGACAGGCCGATGATCATCGAAGCGAGAAGGGCGAGAAGGAGGGCTATGATAGGAATGCCGCCGCTCCAGGACATGATGAGGCTCGATATCTTGAGGCCCAGGCCCGTGAGGGAGAAGGTACCGACAATAATGCCGGCCGCTGCCAGCAGCGCTGCCACGGGCAACATGTTCTGGGCCCCCTCGATTGCAGCCTTAACGATCCGCTTCGGTGTCAGCCATTCACCCCGGTCTTTGCTCAGAAAGCTTGAACCGATGGTAGCCACGATGGCCCAGATGGCCGAATCTTCCGGGGAACGGCCCAGGCCCAGCAGAACAACAAGCACCACCAGCGAGATGAGGTGATAGCCTTTCGTCTTGAGCACCTGCCAGGCCGTCCGGCCCGACGACTCAGGAGCCTGAAAATTGTACTTCCTCGCCTCCATCTCGACCATGAAAAAGGTGCCCACGTAGTAGAGGAGCGTAGGCACGATAACCATGACAACCACTTCCCAGAAAGAGACGTTAAGAAACTGCATGATGAGAAAGGCCGCGGCGCCCATGAGGGGAGGCGAAATGACCGCGCCGATGCCGCCTGCAGAGATGAGCCCGGCCGCCATGTCCGGAGAATATCCGGCCTTTTTGAGAATGGGCCACATGACGGGCGTGACGGACATGGTGGTCGCCACACCGCTCCCCTGGGGCCCGCCCAGCAGGGCCGTGGTGATCACGGCGCCCCGGCCGGCACTGGCGGGGCCCCTGCCCATAACGGCAAGAGAAAGATCGAGCCAAAAAGTACCCGCCCCAGCCACGTCCATGAATGTCCCATAGACGACAAAGAGGGTGACAAAGGAGACACTGACCGATAGCGGTACCCCGAATATGCCCTCCAACGTCATGTACATATGGCCCACAATGCGGTCAAGCTCATAGCCCCTGTGGGCAATGGGTCCCGGGATATAGTGGCCGAACCAGCAGTACAGAAGGAAGGCGCTGAGCACAATGGTGAACGTGCCACCCACGACGCGCCGGGAGATCTCGACGAGGAGGACGATGGCAACGATACCCATAGCAAAGTCCAAGGGTTCGGGCAGGGTGGACCGTCGTATGAACTGGTCCAGATCGCTCAGTGCATATATGATGGTGGCGGCACCGGCAAGGGCCAGGAGAATGTCGACAAAAAGACCCCACCGGCCGGCCCTTCTGAACATCGGAAAGGTGACAAAACCGAGGACAAAGATCAGGCCCATATGGACCATGCGGAAGATATATGTCTCAATGGGGGTGATAGCCCCATAGATCGACCACCCCACGAAGGCAACGTAGAGCACGCCGGTAATCCATGCTGCTTTCCCTGTGACTTGTCGCATTATAGTATTCGCGCCTCCTCAGAAGAGGGGTGAATCATTGAAATGGAGCACTATGCGCGCTGAAACGCGCCCATGTTAATGATTGACCCTTACGTCCTACTCGTTAGGAGTCCGTTCGCAGAAGTTCCCTGACGGACACACTTAATATACGAAAATCATGGAGGATTGTCAATTAAAAGGGGTGCCCGACGGCACATGCTGCCGTGATGTTGGCCGGAGGGGCCGGCGGCGGACCGCAAGAAGACCTTCGACCCAGAAGATGGCGAGGGCCGCCCAGACGACGCCAAATCCGATGGCACGGCTTCTCGTAAAGGATTCTCCGTAAACGATGATGCCGATGAGAAACTGCAGGGTCGGGGCC
>CAZYVU010000088.1:0-2619 GCA_964651435.1 uncultured Pseudomonadota bacterium | reverse complement strand
CCCCTCTGCCTGCTCTCTTCGTATCAACGCCAATTTATCCTCAGGTCTTGCTTCGGCGACAAAGTCATCAACCCCGGCCTCAGCAGCTATGGCCCTCGCCGTGAGATGGTTGTCTCCAGTAATCATGATGGTTCTGATACCCATGGCCCTAAAGCGTTCAAAGCGGTCTCTGAGGCCCCCCTTTACGATATCTTTTAGGTGGATGGCGCCCAGAACTTTGGGCCCATCGGCGACGAGCAGGGGAGTCCCCCCAAGCCGGGAGATGTCTGCAACGGTTTCAAGCACATCGTCGGAAAGAACCCCTCCAGCAAAGGCCCTTACCGCATCAACAGCCCCTTTCCTTATCTGCCTGCCGTCTACATCTATGCCGCTCATCCTCGTCTGCGCCGAAAATGAAATGAACCTCGCATTGGGCATATCGGAGATCGACCGACCTCTCAGGCCATACTGCTTGGCCAAAACGACAATGCTTCTGCCCTCCGGGGTTTCATCGGCCAGGGAGGCCAGTTGCGCGCCGTCCGCCAGATCCTTCGGCGTAACGCCGGTCGCAGGAATGAAGGCTGCCGCCTGCCGGTCGCCCAGCGTGATAGTTCCTGTCTTGTCGAGAAGCAGCACGTCTACATCGCCCGCCGCCTCGACAGCACGGCCGCTCATGGCCAGAACGTTCTTCCGAACCAAGCGGTCGATCCCCGCTATACCAATGGCACTCAAAAGACCGCCGATAGTCGTGGGGATCAAACAGACCAGGAGGGCAACAAGCACAGTCAGAGAAATGGAGATACCGGAATAGAGCCCGAAGGGTTTCAGAGCCGTTACAACAACAAGAAAGATGATTGTCATGGCGGAGAGGAGGATGGTGAGAGCGATTTCGTTAGGCGTCTTCTGTCGCCTCGCGTCCTCCACAAGGCTGATCATCCGGTCGAGAAAGCTTTCTCCCGGGTTTGCCGTCACGCGGACCTTAATCCGGTCTGAGAGAACCCTCGTGCCGCCGGTGACAGCACTGCGGTCGCCACCTGACTCACGAATGACGGGTGCCGATTCCCCCGTAATGGCAGACTCGTCAACGGTGGCAAAACCATCGACTATTTCGCCGTCGGCAGGTATCGTCTCCCCTGCCGTAACGACAAAGAGGTCTCCCTTACGTAACGTATCGGCCGGCGCAGACCGGAGGGACCCATCATGCGTTAACACGTTCGCCATGGTTTTGGTCCGTGTTCTCCGTAGACTTCTTGCCTGCGCCTTGCCGCGCCCTTCTGCCATGGCCTCGGCAAAGTTGGCGAAGAGAACCGTAAACCATAGCCATAGGCTCACTTGCAGAACAAACAAGAAGGATTCATCGCCCAACGGCAACACAAGCCCTGCCGTGGTAAGGCAGGCGCCGACCTCCGTAACGAACATGACGGGATTTCTTACCAGCGACAATGGGTTCAGCTTTTTCAAAGCGTCTATGGCCGCCTGCCGAATTATTTGACGGTCAAGAAGGGATTGGGTTCTTGCAGCCACGATTCACACTCCTTCAATACGATACAGCGGAATGGTACATGAGGAAGTGCTCCACCACGGGACCAAGGGCAAGGGCAGGGAGAAAGCTGAGCGCACCGACGATGAGGACCGTCCCGGCAAGCACGATTACAAAAGTAGGGCCCCATACAGGGAAGCTGCCGTCGGTCGGGGGAAGGCGTTTTTTTCGCACCATGTTTCCCGCCAAGGCCATGACCGGCACGATCACGAAGAACCGGCCGAAGAGCATGGCAAGGCCGAGGGTGACATTCCACCACGTGCTATTGCCGTTGAGGCCGGCAAGGGCACTGCCGTTGTTTCCTGTCGCGGACGAATAGGCGTAGAGGATTTCGGTAAGCCCATGGGGGCCGCCATTGCCCAGGGCGTCGATACCCCACCTGCCTGAAGCTGCTGCGGCGGCAAAGCCCAGGATTCCAAAAACTGAAACGAGGAGCGCAAGCACTGAGACCTTGACGTCGTAAGGTTCTATTTTTTTTCCCAAATATTCGGGGGTACGCCCCACCATAAGCCCCGTCAGAAAAACAGCAAGGACCACAAAGAGAAGCATCCCGTAGAGACCGCTTCCCACCCCGCCAAACAGGATCCCGCCGAGCTGAATATTGAAAAGCGGGATGAGGCCCCCGATGGGCGTGAAGGAGTCGTGCATGGCATTGACAGCACCACAGGAGGCGGCCGTCGTGACGGCAGCAAAGAGGCTGGAGCCGAATATGCCGAAACGCACCTCTTTCCCCTCCATGTTTCCATCGGCGGGGTCTACGCCGAGCTCATAAAGCCTTGGATTACCGGCGCTCTCTGCCCAATAACATACAACAAAGGCCGCGACGAAGAGGATAGCCATGGCGCTCCATACGGCCCAGCCGTGACGTTGTTTCCTGACAGACCGCCCGAGGTAATAGGTGAGGCCGCTGGGGATTAGAAATATGGACAGCATCTGAACAAAATTTGTTAGGGGCGTCGGGTTCTCATAGGGATGTCCTGCGTTCGCATTAAAGAATCCTCCCCCATTGGTTCCCAACATTTTGATGGCCACCTGGGATGCAGCAGGACCCTGGGCAATCACCTGGACCTTGGCGAAGCCCATTCCCCCCTCCGAGGTGC
>CAZYVU010000087.1:0-2647 GCA_964651435.1 uncultured Pseudomonadota bacterium | reverse complement strand
AAGGATTACCGGCACATCGACGTGGCAGGCCTCGTCTCGCTCATGGGCGAGAAACAGGCCGTCACCGTCGACACCATGAGCCGCCTCGAATGCATGGACCACAGGATTCCGGGCTCCCTGTGCATAGCCTTTGAAGAGTTTGAGGCAAAGGCCCCCCGCGAACTCCCCAAGAAGACGCGGCCGACGGTCCTGTACTGCGAGTCCGAGGACTGCCCGCGGGCCCGCTGGACCTACGAGAAGGCCAAGGGTCTCGGTTACGAAGACCTCTATATCCTCGACGGCGGCCTGGCGGCCTGGAAGAGGGCGGGCAACAGGGTGGAAACCCTTGAGCGCGTGAAGAGGGCTCCCGTCGTTTCCATCAAGGCAGACAAGCTCGATGCATACCGCAAGGAAAGGAAGGGCCTCCTTGTTCTGGACATCCGATCGGAAGACGAATTCCGGAAGGGCCATATCGAAGGCGCCGTCAACATCCCGCTCTACCTGCTCCACAGGAGGATGGCAGACGTGCCCAAAGATGTTCCCGTCATCGTCATCGACGAGAGCGGAAAGCGATCCTTTCTCGCCGCCTGCTACCTCGTAAACAACGGCGTAAAGGACGTGACGAGGCTTTTCGGCGGCATGGAATCGGCCCGGCAACCGGCGCAGGGAGGGGGGCGCACACATGAGGCGCACATTCTGCTCCGCGGCCCTTTTCGCAGCCATCCTCGTCACAATCCTTTCGGTCGGGGTCCATGCCGCCAACCTGAAGGTGCAGTGCACGGATTGTCACAGCGGCCACAAGTTCCAAGCCGGCCACAGGGCATCGGTTCACGGCGGCATCGGATGCACGGGGTGCCACGAAAGGTTCGAAAGCCTCGACAAGCACGTCATAGCAAAGGAAAAGCCCGGCCTCGTCTCCTGCGGTGCCTGCCACAAAGACATCGAGCGCCAATACAAGAACAGTTTTCATTACATTTACGAGGACTTCCGCTGCTACGACTGCCACCACGAAATCCACACGCTCCGCCGCCCCACAGAAAGCTTCAAGATCGCCGTGACCAACAACTGCACCAGGTGTCACACCAACGATGAATACACGCTATCCGGCCACGGCGCGGCGGTGATGAGAGGAAACGAGGATTCTGCGACCTGCAGCGACTGCCACGGGCTTCACGACACAAAGGCCTACCACACGTCAGGCGAGCTTTACCTGTTGGAGTCAAGGGAGTTTTACAACAAGACCTGCAAGGCCTGCCACTCCGACAGGGTGATGATGCTCCGCAACGGCATCTCGCCCAACGCCGTCAAGTACTACGAGGAAACCTATCACGGCAAGATCCAGGATCTGGGCTACGCCACGACTGTGGCCGGCTGTGCCGACTGCCACACGACCCACAACATCCTGCCCGCATCAGACCCTGCCTCGGCCATCAACCCCAGGAACCTCACGAAGAACTGCGGCAAGTGCCACCACCGGATCCACCCCCGGTTTGCCGAATACAAGGCCCACCCTGATTACCGGGACAGAAAGCGCTATCCGGCGCTCTACGCCAGCTTTCTCGGCATGGAGGTGCTTCTGCTCGTCACCTTCGGCTTTTTCTGGATACACACCTTCCTGTGGTGGCGAAAGGTTTACTGGGAAAGACACCGCATAAAGGAACTGGGCATATGGCTGGAAAGCCCCTTCACCTACAAGGAAGGCTTGCAGGAGATCCAGCGGTTTCCAGTCAGGGACCGGATCATGCACTTGCTCCTCATTCTCTCCTTTTTCGGCCTCGCCATAACGGGGTTCCCCATAAAGTACCACTCCGCGCCCTGGGCAAAGGCCGTCATCAAGGCCTTCGGGGGTGCCCATAACGCCGGCATCGCCCACAGGATAGCCGCCCTTGTCCTCATCGGCCTCTTCATCTACACCCTTGTGAGATGCTTCAGCTTTGTCTTTCCAAAAGGGTGGCGCAAGGAGGGCTGGCGGGGGGTCGTGGCGAGGCTTTTCGGGCCCGACTCGATGCTGCCCAACAGGCAGGATTGGCACCAGTTCACGGGCATGGTAAAATGGTTTTTCGGCAGGGGCGACCTTCCGGACTTCGACCGGTGGGTGTACTGGGAAAAGTTCGACTTTCTCGCCATCTTCTGGGGCATGATCGCCATCGGGGGCTCAGGGGTGACCCTCTGGGCGCCTGAGCTTGCGTCCTACGTCTATCCGGGCTGGGTCTTGAACATCGCAAGCATCGTTCATTCTGAAGAGGCACTCCTGGCCGTTCTCTTCATATTCACCGTCCATTTCTTCAATACCCACCTGATCCCCACGAAATTCCCCATGAATAACGTCATATTCACGGGAAGCCACAAGCTCGGTGAGCTCTGGAGGTTCAGGAGGCTCGAGTACGAGCGGCTTGTCAAGGAAGGGAAGCTGGACAAACACAAGGTCAGGCATCCCTCCATACCGCTCAAGCTCGCCGCCGCCGTCATCGGCCACGTGAGCCTTCTGCTGGGCATCATTTTTACGCTCATCCTCATCTGGACGTTCTTCTTCGGGTAGGTAAGTTGGGAGAGAAGACGTTTGTCTGGTTTGTCTGGTTTGTTTTGTTTCTTTGGTTGTGAACCAAACAAACCTGATAAACCATAACATCGAGAGAGATTCTACGATTCCCGGCACGGTTGCCACCCT
>CAZYVU010000086.1:0-3114 GCA_964651435.1 uncultured Pseudomonadota bacterium | reverse complement strand
GTGACGGTCAAAGGTTCATCGTAACCGAATCGGTCTTCAGCATGGACGGGGATGTAGCGCCTCTCAAAGACATATCCGCGCTCAAGGAACGGTACGGCGCCGTTGTCATGCTCGACGATGCCCACGGCACGGGTGTCTTTGGGGAGCGGGGAACGGGCGTTGAGGAGATCTTTGGCCTCTCCGGCAGGATGGACGTTCACATGGCCACCTTTGGCAAATCACTTGCCTCCTTCGGGGCTTTCGTGCTCGCCGACCCGCTGGTCATCGAGTTTCTCGTCAACCGTGCGAAAACGTTCATGTATACCACTGCCCTCCCGGCATCGGCCCTGGCCGTGTCTTTGGCCGCCCTCGATCTGGTGGAATCCGACACCTCTTTCAAAGATGAGTTGTGGAGAAAAATCGGCTATATGCGCGCGGGCCTGAGAGCAGCCGGTTTTGACCTCAAGGAAAGCGAAGGGCCTATCATTCCTATAGTGGTGGGCGAGGATAGCAAGGCCCTTGCAATGCAGAATATGCTCATGGAGAAGGGGCTTTACCTGCAGGCCATACGGCCGCCGACGGTGCCCACAGGGACGTCGCGGCTTCGGCTTACGGTAATCCGGGCCTTCTCGACGGACGAGATGGACTATGCGATCGCACGGATCACCGAGGCGGGGCGTGTTATGGGACTGGTGAGATGATGAATCGGAGGATGGGAGAAACGGTGAAGCGGAGACAAAGCATCTGCTGTCGATGTGTTTTTCCCCGGTTCGCCCCGTCCCCGATTCCCCGTTTCCCCAAAAGGAGGGGATAGATGTATGACACAGATACTCTGACAGCATGGGACAGACGCTACGTCTGGCACCCCTTCACCCAGATGCAGGAGTACATGGCGCAGGAGAACCTTGTCATAGAGAAGGGGGAGGGCTTTTGTCTCATCGATGTCGACGGCAGAAGATATATAGATGGCGTCTCATCTCTTTGGGTTCTCGTTCACGGCCACGGAAAGAAGGAGCTCGTGGATGCCATGAGAACCCAGTCGGAAAAACTTTGCCACTCCACGCTTCTCGGTCTTGCCAACGTTCCGTCAATTTTGCTCGCGAAAAAGCTGACCGAGATAACTCCGGAGGGGCTTACGCGGGTTTTCTACTCCGACAACGGATCGACATCCGTCGAGATAGCCTTAAAGATGGCCTACCAGTACTGGCAGCAGAAGGGCCAGCGGGGACGGAAGCGCTTCATCAAGCTCACCAACGCGTACCACGGGGACACCATCGGGTCCGTCAGCGTGGGCGGCATCGACCTTTTCCATCACGTTTACCGACCCCTGCTCTTCAAGACATACAAGGCGCCTGCACCATACTGCTACCGTTGCCCGCTGAAGCTGCAGCAGGAGTCGTGCGGCATGGCCTGTGTAGATGAGTTCCGGAAAGTGGTTGAGCAGCACGGCAGCAAGGCCTGCGCCGTTATCGTCGAGCCCCTCGTGCAGGGAGCCGCGGGCATGATTGTTCAGCCCGAAGGCTGGCTCTCGGCCATATGGAAGATCGCCAAGGAGCATGGCCTGCTCTTCATCGCCGACGAGGTGGCTACGGGGTTCGGGCGAACGGGGGCCATGTTTGCCTGTGAACACGAGGGCGTCCGGCCGGACTTCCTGTGTATGGCCAAGGGTATTACGGGAGGCTACCTGCCGCTCGCTGCTACCGTGACCACCGAGCCCGTCTTCGAAGGCTTCCTGGGCCGATTTGAGGACTTCAGGACCTTTTTTCACGGTCACACCTATACCGGCAACCCCGTGGCGTGCAGCGTCGCCGTGGCGAGCCTCGATGTTTTTGAAAAAGAGGGGATTCTCGGAAAGATGCGGGACAATGCCGCCTATCTGAGCGCCGCCTTGGAACGGTTCCGCGCCCTCCCTCGCGTAGGCGAGGTGCGTCAGAGGGGATTCATGGTGGGCATCGAGCTCGTGAAGAGCAAGGCAACGAAACGGCCCTTCGCGGCACGGGAACAGATAGGCCAGAAGGTCGTCGTAGAGGCCCGCAAACGGGGGGTCATCATACGGCCTCTGGGGGATGTTATTGTGCTTATGCCGCCTATCGCCATCGACCGGGCCACCCTCGAAGAGCTTCTGGACGTCACGTACAAAAGCATTGCGGCCGTTACCGGGGTCGGCTAACAGCCCCCTTTCCGTTTTTCTTGTGGCTTAGGGGCGGGCTTACAGTTCCGGCAGGATAGTCTTATACTTGTGATATTCGCTAAGCACGCGCCGGATAAAGGGCGTGTTCGGCTCCGTCTCGGCGGCCAGCCTCTTCTGGGCCTTTTTAATACCACTATTGTAGACGTGGAGGGCGGCGCTCACGTTCTCGTGCTCCTCCATGAGGCGGGCGACATGGTAGGTCCCGAACCGAACGTTGCGCTCCGGGTTATGAAGTTCCTCGGGACCCTTGAAGGGCTCTCCCTTCTTCTTTGCGATGCCCTTGGCGAGGGAAGGCTGGATTTGCATGAGCCCGCGGGCCCCATCCCTTGAGGTGACCTCGGGCCTGAAGTTACTCTCTACCTTAATGATTGCCAGTATAAGCCGGTAATCAATGTCGTGGGCCTGCGACTCATTATATATTGTATTGGCCATGCCTCTGAGTCTTGTCTCGCTGAGTGCCACCCGTTGGTCCTTGAGGACGCTAACGATCTCGTGCACGATAGTACCGTGCTGCCCGGCACCGTTGCAGAACGCCGGCCCCACGAAAAGGGCAGTCGAAGCCAAAGCAACGCTGAAAAAGAAACCGGCAAAGCTCAATTTCTTGAACGTCCTACGAAGCATAAACGTTAGGCTACTATAGGCTTGTAACGCTTGTCAAGCTAAGCCCGGCACCGGGCCGACCGATACGATGCGGTGAGGGGGGTTCAATAGGGGTCTGCTAACTACTTAGTATCAGAGCAGTTACTCATTTCTTAAAAAACTTTCATCTAATCGCTTGACAAAGTCTGAAAAATAAGTATAATTAGCATCTGCTTCACGTTGGATGTAACACGGTTCTTTGACAAAAGATTAGCAGGTCCTCGTTCAAGTAACAAAGAGTTGGTGTTTATTTTGAGAGTTTGATCCTGGCTCAGAACGAACGCTGGCGGCGTGCCTAACACATG
>CAZYVU010000085.1:0-3218 GCA_964651435.1 uncultured Pseudomonadota bacterium | reverse complement strand
CTGGCCGCACGTGCGAAGCGTCGAATTGAACAACGGGCGCATAGGGTGGTATAAGAAACGATGCGCAAGCGGGTTCTTGAAGAATCGGTGCTCTTTGCCAGTGTGCTCAAGTGGTCTCTGCTCTCGGCGGCGGTGGGCGTCATCGTAGGAGCCTCCACCGCTCTGTTTCTTAGGCTCCTGGACCTGAGCATCTCCTTTTCCTCCCAATTCCCCTACTATTTCTTTTTCATGCCCTTAGCCTTTTTTCTCGGCATTCTCCTGGTCAATCGTTTCGCCCCGGAGGCAAAGGGCCACGGGACAGAGCGTGTTATAGACGCCATCCACAAGCGGTCGGGGAAGATCGATCCGAAGGTGGTCCCCATCAAGCTGGCTGCCACTATCATCACAATCGCATCGGGGGGCTCGGCGGGCAAGGAGGGGCCCTGTGCCCAGATAGGCGCGGGATTGGCATCGGTCTTTGCCTCTTTGCTCCGTTTCGAAGGCGGAGACCGAAAGAGACTGGTCATTTGCGGCATCAGCGCAGGGTTCTCCGCTGTTTTCGGCACCCCAATCGCAGGGGCCATCTTCGGCGTTGAGGTG
The DNA here is from genome assembly GCA_964651435.1 of uncultured Pseudomonadota bacterium. Taxonomy (GTDB): domain Bacteria; phylum Desulfobacterota; class Syntrophorhabdia; order Syntrophorhabdales; family CAYQXL01; genus CAZYVU01. Next base: position 2,639 of record CAZYVU010000085.1, on the reverse strand, counting down.
CTTTTCATCGGCGCCCTCCAGTACGACGTGCTGCTTCCCTCCTTCTTTGCCGGTATGGTCGGGTACCAGGCGGCCAGCTTTTTCGGTGTCACCTACTTTCATGAGCCGCTTCGATTTGTGCCTGTGTTCAGCAGCTTCTTCTTCATCAAAGTCTGTCTGGCCGGGCTGTTTTTCGGCCTTTGCTCGTACCTTTTCATCGAGGTGATGCGGCTTTTTGATCGCCTGGGGAAGGCCATCCGCCTGTGGGAGCCGGCAAAGGGGGCGCTGGGCGCTCTCTGCCTGGTGCTTCTCGCCCTCCTTGTAACGCCGAGGTACCTTGGCCTTGGCCTTGAGACCATCGCGACGTGCCTCGAGGGCGGCTTTGTTCCGTACGAAGCCTTTCTCATGAAGATACTCTTTACCTCTGCCACCCTGGGGTTTGGCGGAAGCGGCGGCGTCGTAACGCCCATCTTTTTTGTCGGGGCCTCGGCGGGCAACGCCTTTGCCCAGGTATTTCATCTCGACCCCGCCATATTTTCGGCCATAGGGATGGTCAGCCTGTTGGCGGGGGCGGCGAACACGCCCATCTCGGCAAGCATCATGGCGGTGGAGCTCTTCGGCGCCTCAGTTGCCCCTTATGCCGCAGCCTCCTGCATCGTGAGCTTTCTCATGACGGGCCACCGCAGCATCTATCCGAGCCAGGTGCTGGCCATGTCCAAATCTGCGTCGATCCTTGTTGCCCAGGGGAAGGAAATGGTGAAGGTGGGAAAGATCCGTATAGAGCCGCGGCCGAAGAGCCTCTCGGCGTTGCTCATCAAGGCATTTGGCCGCAAGAGGAAGGCAAAGGAGAAGCGGGGACGTAAGGGAGAAGGCCGGTGATGCGGGAACCCGTTATGCCCACGGTGATGATCATCTTATCCATGCCCGGCACCATCCTTTCGTTCGCGGTCATGCCCCTTGCTGCCGGCCTGCGAGGCTGGGGTCACGGAGAGCAATCACGCTGATCATAGACGATATCCAAAGGATTCTTGCCCATCCAAAAGAGTACGTCGGCGACGTTGGTCCGCAGCCGGACAAAGGGTGCAAATGCTACCGCCCACTGGAATTCCTGCTGTGATGTTGGCGGCACCGTATCTTCGGGGTGGGCCGGCAGTCCTGCCAGGGCAGCAAGGCGGGCCATTTCGTCGGTCCGTACCGTTATCTCCCGGAGGTGTGTCTTGGTCTCTGGCCAGCGCGCAATGAAACGGGGGAGGCCTGCCATGGATTCCTTCCAGCGGGCCGCTTTTTTGCTGTACTCCCGTATAAACTCCTGTCCTGCCGCCCGCCTTCGCTGTTTTAGGTCTTGCCAAGGGATGCCCCGATTGGACGAAGGGGTCGCCTCCGCCAAGGGCGCCTCGTCCATAAGACGGTTTAAGGCCGCAATACCGACGGCCTCGGGGTCGGCCAGCCACGGCCGGTGCTCCAGGGTGCTCTGGGCCAGGAGCCAGTCTATGGCGTGAGCGCTGGTGAGGCAGGCCAGGCCTACCTGTTCTCCATGAAAGACGAGGTCCCTTCCTGACGTGAGCCTTAGGAAATCAAGGCCGTGGCTGATGACGTGCTCGAAGCCTGAAAGGGGGGTGGTCTCGCCGCTGACGGACATGGCTATACCGGCCATGGCCAGAGCGGCCGAGATGCACCGGCATGTTTCCTCCGGAAGGGGGTTCATGGAGAACCCGGAAGCATTGTCTCTGATGCCCGGCGCAAAGGGTTCCATGAGCCTGAGGGCTGTCTCGTCGTAGCGGTCCATCACGCCCAGGCACGCGCCCAGGTACCAGTCTCCATAAGCTACGAAGCGTGCCAGCAGATCACCGTAGCCCGCCCGCGACATGCGATGGGGGGCGCATCGCAGGATCGACTCCACCCAGAAGGCCGCCGAAACCTCCCGGGACATCTGTGTGCGCTTGGCGCCGTGGAAGTCGATAATGGCAAAGGCCGACGTGAAGGCCGTCACGGTAAGGGCCGTGGGGATGGAAACAAGGGGTGCCGTGATGCCCTCAAGAAAAAGGGCCTGTTTGACCACATCGGTGATGCTTCCGGAGCCGAGAACGACGAAGAGGTTCCAGTCTGCCGTCCGGACGACCTGCCTGGTCTTTTCGACCAGATCGTGGGAGGCATGAAAATCACCGGGCCTGATGCCCAACCTTTCCGAGAGGTTGACCCAGTCGACCGAGAACCCTTCTGAGCCGAGGGCTTCGACTACGGCCCTGTCGAGGTCGGTACCTGGACTGCCGAGGAACCGTTTCGGCATCCCGTCCACAAAGAGGGCCGAGTGGCTGTCCCATCCGTTCAGGCGAACCCATTGTCTCAGTTGGGCTGACAGCTCGTCGACGTCCCGGCAGTACGCATCGTGGGGAACTAGTCGGGCCTTCCGGGGGTTGCCGTGTATGGCTTCCTCATGAAGCGCTGCCGCGAGCTTTGCCATCCAATAGTTTTCCACTCTGAAGGCTAAGATATATTACTCGTGGGCGTTTAGTCAACCGAACGGGCCGGCGCATCATGTCCTTCCGGGTTTGCCGTTCGGCGATAGGCCTATAGGGCTCTTTAAAAAAAGTCAAAATTCAAGGGCTGACCGTATGCCGTGTAGAACGTATGGCTTGTTGGTTAAAGTCCAATCATGGGAA
>CAZYVU010000084.1:0-3548 GCA_964651435.1 uncultured Pseudomonadota bacterium | reverse complement strand
CAGGGCACCTACGGCGACTTCGGCTTCGGCATCGCACCTGCACCGGGGTTCTCCTTTCGCAACGATCTCATCTTCAACAACAGCGTCGTGGGCGAGAGCATGTTCGGCGGCAAGGGCTACGGAAAGGTGAGCCAGAACAGTACCACGGACCTTATGAAGTTCTTCTACTTCTTTGACGCCCCCGCCATCTCCGGCCGCGTGGGTTTCGGCCTCCTCGTACCCGCAGTTTTCAACGCCGACGCGAAAGGCTGGCTCAAGGCATGGAAGTTCGACGATGCAGGCTCAGGAACAGGGAACGGCTTCGCCGATGCCGCCATTATTCCCTTTATGATCAATACGAACAAGGGGGATTTCCACCTGACCCTCTACCCGGCATTCTTTCTCCCTACAGGCTACTACAACAAGAACAAGCTCGTCAGTCTCGGCAGAAACTACTATTCGGCAGACCTCAACGCCGGATTTACATGGCTCAACCCCAAGCTGAAAGTAGAGGCATCCTTCAACGCCGGATACATGATCAACAGCAACAACAGCGCAACGGCTTACCGCACGGGCGACGAGTTCCATTTCGACTACATGGTGGCCCATCACCCCTGGGCACGCTTCGGCTACGGCCTTACCGGATACATCTATCAGCAGGTGACGGGCGACAGCAACAGGGGTGCCATCCTGGGCCCCAACAAGTCATCGGCCATCGGCTACGGACCGGCGCTCATGTACACGCCCAAGGTCTTCGGCAAGGACCTCACGCTCATCGCCAAGTGGCTCCACGACACGGAGGCGACGAACCGCTTCAGAGGCGAGACCATCTTCCTGTCTTTCGCCTTTTCGCTATGACCTGAGCCGGGGGTTTATTGAAGGCTGTTACAGAAATATCGTCATTGACGGAGGAACGGATGAAAAACAGGCAGTCGGCAACGCATAGGGGCAGCAGAATCCTTTTCGGTCTTCTGGTCTCCCTGACCCTTCTTATTGCGGCCACCCCGCTATGGTCACAGGAGGTATGGCCTCAGGACAAGAAAAAGGAGCTTTCGGCAGAGGACATAGCCAAGAAGGCGCAGAACCCCGTAGACCCTATGATCAGCGTGCCTTTCCAGAATAACATCAACTTCGGGTATGGGCCCCGGAACAACACCCAGTACCTTCTTAATTTTCAGCCCGTCATCCCCATGGCGCTCAACAAGGATTGGAACCTCATCGCCAGAATGATCGCACCGATCATGAACCAGCCATGGCCTGAGCAGAAATTCGGCCTCGGCGACGTCAACGTCTCTCTTTTCCTGTCTCCCGGTAAGCCGATCATGTCGGGAAAGGGAGCCTTTCTGTGGGGGTTGGGCCCCATCCTCCAGTTTCCCACCGGTACGGGGCAATATCTCGGTACGGGCAAGTGGTCGGCCGGGCCGACGGGCGTCGGCGTCTATATGAACGGTCCCTGGGTCGTCGGCGCGCTGGTCAACAACCTCTGGTCCTATTCAGGCCCCAGCGATCGCGACACCGTTAACCAGATGGAGATCCAGCCTTTCATAAACTTCAACTTACCCGAGGGTTGGTATCTTTCAACGACCCCGATCATGACGGCTAACTGGCAGGCCGACAAAGCGAGTGACGTCTGGACCATACCGCTTGGCGGCGGCGTGGGCAAGGTCTTCAAGATCGGGAAACAGTCCATGAACGGGACAGTGGCGGCCTTCTACAACGTGGCCAAACCCGAGATCGGGCCCGACTGGACGCTCCGGCTCGTCATCTCCCTGCTCTTTCCCGAATAGATCGTCTATGGGGTCAGGTCTTGCAATATCAGTTTTTCGACACTTAGACTAAAAACTGATATTGCAAGACCTGTCCCCAGAAGTCCTGCTTATTCCGAAGAGGGTTTTCGTGGGTGTTTGGATACCGGATTACACCGCCCCCTCTGCGCCGGTCCGGCGCATCACCAGAGAACGTTCACCCCGTAGTCGGCGAAGATTCTGTCCCCTGAGATTATGGTGAGCCTATCCGCAATCGCCTGGGCGACCAGGAGCCGGTCAAAGGGATCGCGATGATAAAAAGGCACCTTTTCGACCTTAGCGACATGCCGTAACTCCATGCCGAGGAGGGTAAAACCGTTCGCCGCCATTTGATCTGATACAAATCGCTCTACAGATTTGGCCAGCCGAAGCTTCCCGAGGCTTGACTTGATCGCCATCTCCCAGCAACTAACCACACTGAGGAAGCATTCGTTTCTCCTGTCCGCGATGGCCCGAAGGGCAACATCCGTTAGGTCCGGAGCGTCATCGACCCACCAGAGAAAAACATGCGTATCGAGAAGGATGCGCGGCATCAGGCGTACTCATCGAAATCGGCCGGCAATGCGTCGAAATCGGCAGAGATCGCCAGTATCTGTCCCTTTGCGGAACCGGGCAGCCGTTTCTTTCCGGTTTCCTGTACCGGCATCAGCCTGATCAGCGGTTTGTTGTCCCTGGCGATAATGACCTCTTCCCCCTGCAGGGCCAATTTGACCAGTTCGGAAAAACGGCTCTTTGCCTCAGCTATGTTGTATTGCTTCATCATGACCTCCACTATGGTTATCTTATATGACCATCTTAGGAGTGTCAAGCTATGGGACGGTCTATCTTCCAGCCCCCCGATGATTCCCCTCAGCACAGGGTCCGTCTCCATGCGGTGATTGAGTCGGGGCAAAATCTTGGTGACGGCCGAGCAGGTGATGTTGAAGTATCGCCCCATGTCGGCATTCGTCATGAGCGTATGGTTTCTCCGGCTCTTCGACCACATCGGCGCGGACAGGATTGAGGTGGATGTACCGGGACAGTTCGAGAAGATAGGAATCCTTCTCTACGAGTATCGATTTGTACCGCCCACGAAAAAGATGCCCTGCCCGTTTTCCTTTGATCGTAACGCAGATCGCGTAGGCGCTGTTGACGGCGCCGGTCCGACATTACGCCTTGCCAAAAAGGATCACCTGTGGCATCATAGAATAACGTTGACAGATTCCAATTTCTCCTGAAGGAGGCCTGCCGTGCTGAAAGAGTTCAAAGAGTTCGTCATGCGGGGAAACGTTGTCGACATGGCCGTGGGCATCATTATCGGGGCCGCGTTTGGAACTATCGTCAAGTCACTGGTTGATGACCTGCTCATGCCGCCCATCGGCATGGCCCTGGGTAACATCGATTTCTCCAACATCTTTGCCGTCCTGAAGGACGGCAAGATCCCGGGCCCCTACCCTACCCTCGCCGCCGCCAAGGCGGCGGGTGCCGTGACCGTGAATTTTGGGGTATTCGTCAACACCGTCATCAGCTTCCTCATCGTTGCCTTTGCCGTCTTCATGCTCATCAAGCAGGTGAACCGTTTTCAGAAGGAACCACCTCCACCCGATCCGACAACGAAGGACTGCCCCTTCTGCCTCTCCGCCATTCCGATCAAGGCCGTCCGCTGTCCCCACTGTACATCGGATCTGAAGGGGACGTAATCCCGCTGCCACCGCCCACCATCCCCCTGCCAGCCTTCCGGTGGGGGAATGGTGGGCCGGCGTCTACTCGAAAGCCTTTAGCAGG
>CAZYVU010000083.1:0-3626 GCA_964651435.1 uncultured Pseudomonadota bacterium | reverse complement strand
TGGCGGAGGGAGTAGGATTCGAACCCACGGGGCGCGTGAACGCCCAACGGTTTTCAAGACCGCCGCTTTAGGCCACTCAGCCATCCCTCCGAAGGGAAGACGTTTTGAGTTAAAAGTTTTGGGTTTTGAGTTGCTGTTGCCTATCTTCTTCTCTTACCTTAGAACTCACAACTTAAAACTCAAAACTATCTTAATTTTCACCATCTCACCAGACTGCTGCCCCAGGTGAGACCGCCTCCGAAGGCCGTCAGGAGCACCAGTTTTCCTTTGGAAATGGTCCCGTCCCGCACGGCCTCATCAAGCGCTATGGGCACCGTCGCTGAGGAGATGTTGCCGTATTTCTCTATGGTGATGTAAACCTTCTCCATGGGCGCGGCGAGCTTCTTTGCCATGCCCTGGATGATGCGCATGTTCGCCTGGTGAGGCACGATGACGTCCACATCGGCCACGCTGTAGCCGCTGAACCCCGCCGCCTCCTCGCAGGCCTCGGCAAACCTGTTCACCGCCACCTTGAAGGATTTGTTCGCCTCTATCATCTTGAGGAAGTGCAACCCCTTATCCACGCTTTCGTACGAGATGGGTGTCGTTTTCGAGCCGCCGCCGGGCATGAGAAGCGTGTCGCCGCTTGCCCCGTCGCTATGGATGTGCGTAGACAGAATCTCCGCCCCCTGCTCCGATTCGGTGACGACGGCAGCTCCGGCACCGTCTCCCCAGAGGATGCAGCTCTCCCGCTCCCTCCAGTTCACCACCCTGCTCATGATCTCGCCTGCAACAACGAGGGCCTTCTTGTTGGCGCCCGCACGGATCAGCTTATCTGCCACGTGTAGGGCGAAGATGAACCCGCTGCAGGCGGCCGTGACGTCAAAGCTGACCGCCCTGGTGCACCCCAGCTTCGCCTCAAGCCAGTTTGCGCCGGCCGGACAGTGCGTGTCCGGCGTAATGGTGGCAAGGACGATGAGGTCTATATCGTCTGCCGTCAAGCCGGCGGCCGCAAGGGCCCGCTCGCAGGCAACCTTGCAGAGGTCCGACGTCGCAGCATCCTTGTCGGCTATCCTCCGCTCCTTGATGCCCGTTCTCGTGTAAATCCACTCATCGGACGTATCCAGAAATTTCTCAATGTCAAAGTTCGTCATTACCTGTTCCGGCACATACGAACCTGTTCCAACAATAGCCAATCGTTTCATTCAATCCCCTTCAACAACCAGGCTTTTTTTCTTTGTCGTATGTCTAAATAGACCAGAAAAAGAGCTGCATTGTCAAGGGATTAATGGCTTTTGCAGAACTCGCGGAGACGGCAGAATTGCCTTGACATGTCCTTCCCGTGCCTTTAAAACATAGGGTGCCCAAGGACCATATCGACATGAGGGGGGCCGGGATCATCGTTCTGCTCGCCCTCCTGTGGGGCCTCAATTACCCCGCCATAAAGATCTCGAACGAAAGTTTTTCCCCTGTCTTTGCGGCCTTCGTACGATCTTCGGCGGCAAGCCTCCTGGGACTCCTCTATTGCCGTTTTATCGGACAACGGTTTTTTCACAGAGGCCCGGTTTTGTGGCACGGTGCCGTTGTGGGCTTTCTCTTCGGAGCCGAGTTTCTTTTCCTTTATTTGGGCTTGCGGTATACAGACGCGGCAAGGGCCGTGCTTCTGGTCTACCTATCCCCCTTCGTTGTTGCCCTTGGGGCCCATATCTTCCTCAAGGAAAGGCTCGACGGGATGAAGACGGTGGGTCTCCTCCTGGCCTTCTTCGGCGTCTGGCTTGTGTTCGCAGGAAAACCCCGCACCTACGGCCCTTCGATGCTCTTCGGGGACGTATGCGAGATCGTCGCCGCCGTGCTCTGGGCGGCAACGACGCTTTACATCAAGCGTTTTCTCGCCCTGAAGGTACACCCGGTAAACACCTTTCTCTACCAGCTCGTCTTTTCGATCCCTGTGCTCTTTTTCGGGGCCCTTGTGCTGGAGCCGGTCTGGGTCAGGGAGGTGACAGGCCTCGCCATTCTGTCGCTGCTCGTCTACCAGTCCGTCATCATCGCCTTTCTGTCCTATCTGGCCTGGTTCTGGCTCATCCACAGCTATCCCGTGGCAAGGTTGTCGGCATTCACCTTTCTGACGCCCGTCTTCGGCGTCCTTTCGGGTGTCTTCCTGCTCGGCGAGAGCATGACCCTTCTTCTGGCGGCCGCCCTCGCCGCAGTCTCGGCCGGCATCTACCTGGCGAATTACAAAAGGGCGGCCTGATGCGAAAGAAGCTTCTTACCGCATTAGGTTTTGCCGTCAGCATTCTGCTCCTCTACCTCTCCCTGAGGGAGATCGACTACAACCAGTTGCTGACTATCCTCAGGAATGCCGAATACACGGTCCTCCCCCTGGCCTTCCTGTTCATCATGATATCCCTCTTCCTCTGCGCCTACAGATGGTCGCGCATCACGGGCCCTTCGATCAATCTGGGCGATGCCTTCTCGGCCCTGGTCATAGGCCTTTTTGTCAACAACGTGCTGCCCGCGCGGCTCGGTGAGGTGGCGCGAGGCTACGTGCTTTCCAAGCGGCGTCAGATCTCCTTCACCTATGCGCTGTCGACAGTCTTCGTTGACCGCTTCTTCGACCTCATGGGCCTTCTGCTCCTGGCCGTTCTTTTCTACCCCAAGAAAAATCTTCCGCCCTCCGTTTCCAGGGGCATTATCGTTCTCGTCGTCCTCCTCGTCATCTGCGTGGTGGTACTCATTCTCCTGAGCAGGGAAAAATTCGCGGGCGCCCTCTCTGCCTTCCTGGAAGGGACGGGCCGACCGTTCTGCGTGCGCCTGGCCAAACGGCTCGCAGAGATCCAGGAAAACCTCAGGAGAATCCACTCGCCGCTCACCTTTCTGTACCTCTTCGCCATATCCTTCGCCATCTGGCTTTCTATGAGCCTGGCCCTCTTCCTGGTGGCGCGCATGCTCCACGTGAAGGTGGATTTTATGGTGATACCCTTCGTCTGCGCCCTCCTCAACGTGGGCCTCACCGTCCCGTCGTCGCCGGGCTACGTGGGCGTCTACCAGTTTCTCATCATCTATCTGCTGGCCATCTTCGGCGTTCCAAAGGCGGAGGGCTTCGCCGTCTCCGTCCTCTATCACGCGCTCTGGTATTTTCCCTACAACATCATGGGGTTTATCTTTTCAATCAGGGAGCACCTGAAGGTAACCGAGCTGACGCGACTGGAAGAGAAGACCTGAAGAGGCACCCCCTTTGCACAGGCAAGCCCACCGCATGACACCCTAAAGCACCTTAATGGTGGCCGCAAAAAGCCCCGCCCCCGAAATAAGCGAACTGTTGCAGAATAATAATTATTGATGAACCCGTAAAAAGTGGAAAATTGTGGCAAAGCAGGTCCTGGCCCAGAGGATCTTTCCGACAATCATAACGTTCTCGCAGACGAAACATTCCAGGCGACCGTTGTTGCTGCAACAACGCGCCTGAGGGTTCCTTTCAAGTGTCAGTCCCTCGCCCTTAACAGGGCTACCGAAAAGCCCGCCCCAGCGCCCCATGGCAGGACAACAAGAGGGGCCGCCTGGCGACGGGCGCGGAAAACTGATACGGAAAGATCTGACCCCAAAGTTATTTGAGAGCGCGGGCCCAGACGTTCATGCCGAGCTCGAAG
>CAZYVU010000082.1:0-3754 GCA_964651435.1 uncultured Pseudomonadota bacterium | reverse complement strand
ATAAATGTTGACGACTTCCGGCTTATCCTGATGACAAGGGCAGCTTAGAGCTGTTGTAAATAATAGTGTCACAGCATACTCCAACCCATCCGCTACCGTAATGGCTGAGTGTTACTTCCTTGCCGCAAAGAGGGCAGTAAATCGAATCCGTCTCTACCTTTTCTCCCTTATTGTCGTGCCGGTGATGGCTTACAGGAACGCTATCGGGCTTCATAGATTATGGCTCCCTTTCTATGCCGTTGTCCGGGTTGATTGACGGCTGCCAATTAGATTACACCAAGTAGACGGTCTTGTGATGTTGAATTACTATTGAATTAATATGGTTATATTTACCATATTATGTCAGCGAATGAAGAAATGATTGGAGCCGCACCTTTCTGCTGCGGAGGCCCAGTTTGTTCCTGATGTTGTTTCTATGGGAATCGACGGCACTGGTGGCTATTCCCATTATTTCAGCAATCTCCTTCGTTGTCCGGCCATCCTTGATGAGGGAGGCCACACTGATCTCTTTCGGCGTTAAATTGAGTTTACGTACGGTCCGAAGGAAGGGAGAGATGATCTCCCTCAGGTTTGCCTCGGCTATACCGAGACAAACAGCTTGCTGCGGGGTCAAAGGGCCTTTCACTGCCTTCTCGATATAAGGTAGAACAAGCTCCTTTACGTTTGAAATGAACCGGGCCTCCAGGTCTTTTCGGTCGTGATCTCTCTGTCGTAGGAGGACCCTCAATGCCGTATTCAGCTCTTGAAGGGCCCTTGTCTTGCTCTCCACCTCTTCCTTGCTTTTCGTGAGCTGTGCCGTTCGCTTGGCCACCTCTTTCTCCAGCGTTTTGTACGATTCACGAATGATTGCCTCTGCCTGCTTCTGATCCGTAACGTCTATATTTATACCAATGGTACCCTGTATCTCGTTACCTGAGCGGACGGGTGCCACTATGCTGTGAACTATCCGCTCCTTGCCTTCGTGCACATAGCGTGTTTCACCTTGAACCACCTTACCTGCCAGTGCCTGCTTGTTGTTTGCATCCCATAGGCCCTGGTTCGCATCGCCGACGCCCGACTCGGCAGTCGCGGTGCCGATAAGCGACCCCCAGATTGCCGCGCTTGCGTCACTCTGGAGAACGACGCGTTCCTCTCTGTTGCGCACCCAGAAGTCTACGGGGATGTTCTTAATCATCGATTCGATAAGCATGTTCTGTCGTCGAAGGCGCTCTTCGGCCCTCTTTCTTTCTGTTATGTCCTGATTCGTTCCTTCGTAATAGAGTACCGTGCCTGCGCTGTTCCGGACGGGGCGCATATTCAGGGAGATCCATATCTTCTGTCCGTCCCTCCGAAAGACCTGAACCTCACGGCCTTCGATCCGATCCGCTTCTTCGAGAATCCTCTGTATTTCTTGGCGCTCAGCTGGATCGACATAAATCTGCCGAGCGATATCGGTGACTTCCGACATAAGGACTTTAGGATCGGCATAGCCGAACATGCGGGCACACGACTGGTTGGCATCTATATACCGTCCGTCCGCTGTAGTCTGATAGATGCCTTCCATGGCATTGTCAAAGATGGCCCGATACCTCCTCTCGCTCATCTGTAAGGCTTCTTGGGCTGATGGGTATTCCGTCACGTCGATGAAAGATCCCAAAAGGGCGCTCTTTCCGCCAAGAGCGACAGGCGTCAAGCCAACGCTGAGGATGCGCTCCTGTCCCAATTTGGTTAAAAACCGGATGCTATGTCGCTCATTCGTTTTCGGCTTTCGAAGCATGGCGATCCATTGTTGCCGCGATGCCTCGTCGATGCCAACGATACGGGAAAGACGGAGCGTATAAAGGTCCGACAGGGCATATCCGGTGACGGCGGTAAAGGTCGGGTTTACGTATACAAACTTCCATTTTTGCAAGAGGAAGACGGCAAGTCCGCTTTCTGTGGCAAGAGCATGGAGCCAGGGCTCGGGCTCTTCGACACCCGTCAATGTCCCGTCGTAAGCTGCCTTTTCTTTGGCAGGCCCTTCCTCTACCTGCGGGCCTGATGAGGGATGCTTGATGTTGAGGCCCATGCTTCTCCTTCGACAGATTCCAAACTGCTCCCTTATGGACCGCTGTTCACGGGCGAGCCGGCGACGGGCCGACAGTCAAGAATTCGTTAAATGGCTTCGATGGTTGAGGGCGGTTTTGTGGCGATGTTGTACGTTACGCTCACAACGCCGGCCACTTCGGCACAGATGCGCCCAGCGATCCTGCTAAGCTTCGCATGAGTAAGCCGCGACGGTCTCGCTTCCCGCGCGTCGACGCTTTGCCAGCAGCGAACCTCGATTTGAAGGCCGAAGTCCCTCTTGCCGTCCCGCATTCCTGTGACGCGGTCTTCGTGGAGTATAGCCATATACTGGAAGGCTCTTGATCGCGAAAGCTCTTCCTCCACTATCGTCGTTGCCGACCTGACTGTCTCGATTTTGTCCGGGGTAACCTCGCCGATGATTCTCGCTGCGAGCGCCGGTCCGGGGAACGGTATGCGGTTGAAAAGTGAGGGCGGAAAGCCCTGGGCGGCAGCCACCTTCCGTACGCCGTCCTTTCGTAGTTGAATGAGAGGCTCCAAAATCTTATAACCGAAAGCCTTCTCGGGGTCTATGCCGAGCTGCTCAAAGACGTTGTGCTGCCGCTTGATGCCCGCAACGGTCTCGTCGATATCGGTGAGGATGGTTCCTTGAAGAAGGTATCTTGCCTTGCTCTGGCGGACCAGTTTTCCAAAAACATCCTTATAGAACGTTTGAGTGATCGCTTCTCTTTTTGCTTCGGGATCGGTTATACCCTCGAGGGCCGCAAAGAACTCCCGTCTGGCATCGACAACTATGACCCTGACACCCATGTGGCCGAAGAGGGTAACGATGTCTGCGGCCTCATTCTTTCGCATAAGGCCGTTCTCGATAAAGTAGGTCTTGAGACGGGGGCCGAGAGCCTTGTGGCCCAGCATGGTCACCACGGATGAATCGACGCCACCTGAAAGGGCGTTAATTGCCACGCCGTCGCCAACGGCGCGGGCAATCTCGTCTACCTTTTGGGCGATGAACTTCTCCGCATTAAGTCCTTTTGCCTTAATCTCAGTCATCTTTGCCATGCGCTATCCCTCTCAATGCCTATTTATACAGTGAGTAGTGATTGTTTCATTCCTATAAAACCAGGAGAGGAGACAATTGTCAAGCCTCATCTCGGAAAAATGCGGGCGAAAATAGTTACAGGCCATTTTAGTGAAGAAAAACCTATCAAGAATGCTTATAATAAAATATAGAGAGGAAATTATATGTATACCATCAAGGCACGGGAGGCCATAAAAAAGATTCTGAAAGATTGCGCTACGCCGGGTACCATCTGGAACAGGCACATGGAGGCCGACGACGCCATCGACGTCTGGAGAGAGACAAACGTGTGCCTTCTCAAGTGCGGTGAGCCGCCAATCATATTTGATGCGTTCTACGTGGCCCTTCAGCAGTTCAGGGTTGAATGCAAGCAGGGCTTTGAGATCGCCGTAGATGCATTTATTGGCAGGGTTGAGTCGGACCTGGCTCCGGGCTCCCACAAGAAGAGCGTACCACCTCGCGGCAGAAAGGTTGCCTAAAGACGGTGTCGTCGGGCTACGGCGGTCCGGCATCAACGACTAACTCGCCAAAACCAGAAACTCCATTAACGTTCTGAGGGGAAGTCACTAAAATTATTGATATGAAACTGGAGCCGACGATGGGAGTCGAACCCGCGACCTGCTCATTACGAGT
>CAZYVU010000081.1:2359-3796 GCA_964651435.1 uncultured Pseudomonadota bacterium | reverse complement strand
TAAGTTCGATTCAAAGACAGAAAAGGATTTTGCCATTATTCTCGAAGCCGATAAGATAGTCCAGAAGTGGCTCAGGCCGGCACAGAATCAGTTCCGGATTTATTGGAAGAACAACACGAGACAGTATCATCCCGATTTTGTGGCAGAGACCGCCGACGCTATATACATGGTGGAGACGAAAAAGGAAGGAGATATCCAATCGTCCGATGTGCAAGAGAAAAGCGCGGCCGCCCTCACCTATTGCAGTAACGCTACGGCTTTCACTACTTCAAACGGCGGCAAACCCTGGAAATACCTTCTTATTCCACACAATGTAGTTATGACCAATATGAGCTTTTTAACGCTGGCAAGGCAATATGCAGTAACGTGAAGGCCCGATCTTCCGACGGGGACGATCTGTGCGACTACTCCGCGTCTCCGGAGAAGTCACTATTAGAGCAAGGTCCGATAACTTGAAAAGTCATAGACAGCTCCACCACCTTGACATACCGCACAAGCTACAGTAGTTAAATCCTATGCGGCACTGTCCGGCCCCATGGAGAAAGAGCACGTGCCCCCGTCCGAGCCTCTGCGGCAGGACAGAGGAGACCTCATGACTACCCGCAGGCTTTTCCTCCGATGGCTCGCCGGCCTGCCCCTGCTGCCCCTTGTTCCCTTTACGATCACCGACCTCCTCGGTCAGGCTACGCTCAGATCGGGTAGCCCCCCGGGTCTCTCCATCGGCGAGACCTATGCGGGCGAGGCGCTCCACTACGAGATAGCCTTTTGGTTGTTCAAAAAGGTTGCCAAGGGCAATTTGGCCGTCCGCCGGGGAGACCAGAGGGGGACGTATGTTGCGGCACTTTACGGGGAAACCCTCGGGATCCTGGGTATGTTGGCGCGTTACCGCGTTGACTTCTACCGCGCTGTCATGGAGGAGGTCGATGGCGGAAGACGGTTTAGATCTCTCTCCTTTGATGAATACGTGAAGGTGGGGAAGAATGTGAGAAGAAACATGCACGTTTTCGACCACGAGAACCGGAAATGGATAGAACGCACTGTCAGGGCAAGCGGAGCCGTCAGCCGCACCGAGCACGAAATCCCGGAGGGGAAGGTTTATGATGACTTCCTGACGGCGGCCTTCAACTTCCGCTACGGGGTCTACGGGCCGGTAGAACGCGGAAAGACCTACACGGTGCCCACCTTTCCCCGAAAGGACGTTACAAGCTACCAGGTAAAGGTCGCTTCGCGAAAGGATGAAGAGCGCCAGCGGCAGGCAGGTGAACCCATGGAGGGCAGCGAGTACTATATTGAACTCTCCCTCGACCCTGAGGTGACGACCTCGAAAGAAGGCGCAGTTGAGGGCTGGCTTGCCAAGGAGCTCTATCCGGTGGAGGGTACGATCAAGGATGTCATCCTCTTCGGCGACGTTCACGGAACTCTGGTAAAACGTATTCC
>CAZYVU010000081.1:0-2259 GCA_964651435.1 uncultured Pseudomonadota bacterium | reverse complement strand
CGGGCACCGACGTAAAAATACTTATATTTCATATCGTTGTCAGTGTCGTTATTCCTTTGCAGGCTCCCCCGTAGCGTCGGCATATCTATTGCTATATTGATGATATTGTCTTCAACTTCAATAAACAGGGGGAGGCTGAATATGAAGAATTCTTTTGCAGAAAAGAATGGGGGCGGCGCCCTACCCGCGAGAGAAAAACACCAACAGGACCTGTGCGCATTCTGTCTTGCCGCGTCCCACTGTACCTTTGTGAATTCGAGTGGCGCACCTGTGCTGGAGTGCGAGGAGTTCAGGACATACGATCCGATACAGGAGAGGGACCGTACTGAGAAGGATGCCGGACGGACCGGGTCCGGAGGGGGGCCTCAATCGGTGCGGGAGAGACCGGAGCAACCAAAGAACAGAGGCCTATGCAGTGATTGCGCGGTTTACGATTCCTGTCCGTTCCCTAAGAACAGGGGAGAAGTATGGTGTTGTGAAGAATACCGATAGACGATTGGAAATTGGATTATGAACGAGTGGGCCATGCGAGGCCACAAGAACGCCTCCCTGCCGGAAGGATATGGACTGTCCTTTGAACATCGCCAAAGGATGAGTAATGGCGCAACCTTCGGCGACATCAGGCGTTTGCCTGATTGTATGAAAATAGACGAAATACGAGGAGGAAGCATAGATGGAAAAGAGTTCTTACAATCCCTTTACTAATGCGCAGGCACAGTTTGACAAGGTTGCCGCTATTATCGGTCTTGACGAGGCTACGTGTGACCTGCTGCGCCAGCCGCTAAAGGAACACCATGTCCTGATCCCGGTACGCATGGATGACGACAAGATGAAGATATTCAAAGGATTTCGCGTGCTGCACAACGATGCAAGGGGTCCGGCGAAAGGGGGCATTCGCTTCCATCCTCAAGAAACGGCAGACACGGTTAGGGCGCTGGCAATGTGGATGACCTGGAAGTGCGCTGTCGTTGACATCCCGCTGGGAGGGGGAAAGGGAGGGGTGATATGCGATCCCCATAATCTGAGCGAACGGGAACAGGAACGGCTGTGCAGGGGGTGGATCAGGCAGCTTAGTAAAGAAATGGGGCCGTGCATTGATGTGCCGGCGCCGGATGTCATGACCAATGCAAAGCATATGCTGTGGATGTTGGACGAATTTGAGACCATTCATGGGGGAAGGTATCCGGGGTTCATTACGGGAAAACCGGTTGGTATGGGTGGTTCGCTGGGAAGAACTGAAGCGACGGGGTTCGGAACGATCTATGTCTTGCGGGAAGCCCTCAAGGACCTGCAGATCAAGCTGGAGAAGACAACCCTTAGCGTGCAGGGATTCGGAAACGTTGCCCAGTATGCCGCCAAAATGTTCACAGAACTTGGAGGAAAGGTCGTGGCAGTTGCCTGCTGGGACAATGAGGACAAGGTATCGTATACTTATCAGAAGAAAGACGGTCTTTCAATGGACATGCTTTTGACCATTACTGATTCTTTTGGGTGCGTCGACAGGAAAAAGGCAGCGGCTGCCGGTTGTGAAGTCCTTCCGGGAGAGGCATGGATCGAGCAGGACGCGGATATCCTGATGCCTGCTGCTCTGGAGAATCAGATCACGCCGAAAAATGTGGGCAAGATAAGCAAACAGGTCAAAGTCCTCCTGGAAGGGGCCAATGGGCCCACCACTCCTGATGCGGATGAGGCAATAAGGGAACGGGGCATTTTCCTGCTCCCCGATTTTCTTGCGAATGCGGGCGGTGTTACCTGCAGCTATTTTGAACAGGTACAATCAAACTCGAATTATTATTGGGAGAAAGAAGAGGTCCTGGAAAAGCTTGACACAAAAATGACCTCGGCGTATAGGGCAGTGCATAACCTTGCGGAAAAGAAGAATCTTTATATGCGTGACGCTGCCTATATTATTGCAATCAACCGGGTGGCACAGGCGGTCAAGATGCGAGGGTGGGCGTAACCGGGTCAATCCTGCGGAAAGGGGGGATCGTTGATGGAAGAAAGCGGCGACACTAAAGGGGCCTCATTCGAGACCCTGAAAGAACGAGCTAAAGAGCTGGATTGCCTCTATCGGGTCGATGAGATACTCAACAATAGCCGATTAGCTCTCGCTGAGATGTTTGAGAGGGTCATCGAAGTGCTCCCCTCTGGCTTCAGGTTCCCCGAAGTCTGCCGGGTAGAGATCGCCTACGAAAACCACAGGTACCAGTCTGCAGATTTTGCAAGGTCTCGGATTTCGGACGGGGTGGACATCAAGGC
>CAZYVU010000080.1:0-4082 GCA_964651435.1 uncultured Pseudomonadota bacterium | reverse complement strand
CGGAGCGCCTCAGTCCTGCTTCGTCGTCGATCAAGAGTACGTTTCTGTTCATGGTGGTGCCTCCTTAGTAATTGTATACTTATACTATATATGTGATTATTTGCACAAGATTAACGGTACTTTTTGCAAGGACTGTGCCGAATGGAAAAGAAGCGGTATCTCGGACACTTAGCCGTGGGGAGATGGTGCGAGAGGCCGGAGGAGACTGATAAGAAAGTTAACAGTTAGGCGCGTTAGAATGGCAATAAGGTATTGAAATAACGGAATATTAATGCGACCGTCAAATAATTGAACACGTATCAAAAATATACGGTTTTTGGTGGGGCTAAGGTGGGCGGTAGGGTATCTTTGACATGGCATTTTTCTGATTTTTGCCCCTGTCCTCCTATATGGAGGTGAGGGTGAAGTGATCGAGTTTAGCCTTAGAGCCCTCGATCACGGATGCGACGGTAGTCTCCGGGGGTATCAAGTCAAGGCATCGCGTCAGTGGGTGGATGGCGCCTGCAACTATGGCGAGCTTTGCCATGGAGGCGCATTGCATCGAACCCGGTTTTGTCTTTCTCAGTGATTCAGATGTCAGCGCGGCGGGTGGGAATAATGTCGACAATCCTGTCGATTGATGGCCACCCATTTCGACAATTTCGTTGCTATTTCGGAGATGAGAAGTCCCTTTTCGTGGGCTGGGCCGCAGTTTACGGGCCGGTGGTGCGTCACAATCGATGGCACATGAATTGCTTGTAGATTGTGCAAAGGTTCGGATCCTGCCCGAGAGGAAGCGTAACGATAGAGGGAGCGACACGATGGGAAAGAGAAAGAATGTAAGCCAGGCCGTACGGGATGACGAGATGTTGGATGATCTGGAGTCATGGGAAGGTCGGCGGGAGGATAGGACGCTTGTGCTCAAGGCGGTGCCCCGCTCGCGGAAGGTGCAGCTTATGGCCCAGGGTGCCAAGGAAATCCGCTGTGGTTGCTGTGGCCACATCAGGCCGATAGCCGGGGCCGAGGAGGTGGGGGAGTTGTGGATATGCGAAGATTGCCTGCCCCCGGGGATGCGGTTGCAGAACACAGGAGAGGGCAAGGGCACGCCGCGACGCCGCAGAGCAAATCGTTCCGAGGTGGGGCTGACAGTACGGCTGTGAGCTGCTTCCGTGCCTCACTCCGGACGCCGGAACGGGCCATATGAATAGTTTGGAATGGCGAAGCTATCCTAAATCACTTGGTAAGAGACGAGAGGTGGGTCCGAAGGCTCACCTTTTTCTTGTTGAGTCCAAGCTTGTTGCGTATGTTCTGGCGGTGCAGGTTCACCGAACTCGGAGACACGTGCAGTGTCTGCGCGATCTCCTTGACTGTGTGGCCCTCCCGAATGAGTGATGCCACTTTGATTTCCGATGGTGTGAACTCGGAGTGGGCATCGAACAGGTTTCTCAGAAAGGGGGAAAGGATGGAACGCAGATTGGCCTCAATGGTCGAAAGAAGGGCTTCCTGGCCGTCCTGAAGAGGTGTGGCGCGAAGTCTCTTGACGTATGGCAGCACAAGATGCTTTACGTTGGAGAGAAAGACGTCATGCACGGCGTCGAGGCCCTTCTGCCACTCATGGAGGAGGACGCGCAAGGCAGTGTTCGTCTCCTCCAGGCTTTGGGATTTCGCCCTCAGCTCCTCCTCAATCCTTTTTCGTTCCGTAATGTCCATGGCGGTGCCCGTCTCAACGTTCTTTTCAAGACTCATGGTGAGGAGCAGCGTCAAAGGTTTTCCGGACCTGGTTACCAGATCGAGCTCATAGTTGCTCAATTTCTTGTGCTTTTTGAGCTTCCTGATCATGGTCGCTCTTATGTCCGGATCGGTATAGAAAGACAAGGCGCTGACGGCGGCGAGGTCAACAAAAGAGTCGTACTCCATCATCTTCACAAAAATATCGTTGGCATAGAGAAACCGTCCATCGAGGGTTATCTGGAATATACCCGTGAGCGAATTTTCCACCAGGTTCCTGTACCGGTTGTCGGACTCCCTCAGTGACTCCCTCAGGTACTGGTTGTGAAGCAGAAGTCCAACGCGGGATGCGATATCCTCAAGAAGCGTCACTTCCTCCATCAGAAAGGGGGAGGGACCGAGGTCTGTAGATCCGAGATATCCGACCTCCAGGCTCCCGGCCACTTCTTCGCTGACCGCTATATCAGCCTTTAAGCGCCATGAGCAGCTTGCATAGTTGGCCGTCTTTACCTGTTTGTTGCCGATGGCGATAGACACGCAAACTGAGTCAGGCCGTTGGAAGGCCGCAGGTATGACGGCCACAATATGTTGCATCACTTCATTGAGGGAAACGTTTGGGTTTCCGAGGATAGCAGAGACGGCATGGCTGCACTGCAGCTCCTTGACGCGCTCTTTCAGTGCGTGCATGACCTTGTCCGCGGTAATCTGTGTCTTCAAGTCGACCTCCACAGCAGCCGTTGGCACATTGAGATATTATCAGATAAATACTATTATAATAATATATAGCAAAATGGAATTATGATTACTATCAAAAAAATGCGCTCCTCTCAGTGGTTACTCATAGAGAAGAGCGCTTCTTCATTAGGATGCTCACCTAAGGCCTACTTCCTGCCGAAGTCCGCCGGGATTTCACCCCACGCGGCCGTATCCCATTTAAGGATTTGATTTTCGTAACGGTTGCCCCGCAGCCAGGCTTGAGCGGCCTCTATCCGTTCGAAGAGCAGGCCGTTCTCCTTTGTTCTGGTGTGCCTTGTCCTGCACGTGCCGCTTTTTACCCAGCCAATGGCGACCTTGGAATCGGAATAGACCGGAACTGTCGACTTGTTCCGGGTCAGCATCCGCAGTCCGTCCACGATGGCCAGGAATTCGCCTATGTTGTTCGTGCCGTTCTTGAAGGGGCCCTCCCTAAAGACCTCCTTTCCCGTGGCAACATGGACGCAACGGTACTCGAGCAGGCCGGGGTTGCCCGTGCACGCTGCATCGACGGCGTAGCTTTCAGCAATGGGCCTCTTTGGCCCTACGGCCTGCAGGGTGGGCGGCTCTTTGGGTCTTGCCGCCTTCCTCGCCGACAGGTGCTCCCCGTAGGGGTCTTGGACTGCCCTTCGGGCCTCGGAATAGGAATCGAAGGCCTTATATCGGGCCCCCGCATAGCCATGCACCTGGGCCTTGCAGGCATCCCAGGTATCAAATATACCTGTCTCGCGGCCACTCCACACAACGTAGAATCTTTGTTTCTTTGACATTTCCATCCTTCCCTATTCTTTTTGCTACCTGCCCACGGTACCGTTAGGTGCATATCCATTAAGATATACATGAGTCGGGCATTGTCAAATGGGCGTTGTAATGCGGCCCCTTTTACGGGCGCCAAGGGTTAGGCGGCGGCGGGATTTAGCAGGGAACGACCCGTAATGCCCAGGACCGTCCCCTGCTTCAATGGGTCAGAGGTTTGAAGGATGGTACTTGAAGGAGAGGTTGAGCCTCACGCGGTAGGAGGCCACTTTTCCGTTCTCGATGGTAACATCCTGCTTGACGACCTCGGCTATCCGAAGGTCCTGCAGCGTCTCGGACGCAGTCTTGAGGGCAGTCTTGGTGGCGTCCTCCCAAGACGTTGTGCTTGTGCCAATGAGCTCGACAACGGTGTATACGCTGTTTGCCATAGGAGCCTCCTTGCGTGAATTTGGGTACGCGCTGCTTTTCGATGTCTTTTTCCATTGTAGTATTGTTGGCCGATATGTCAACAATAAAGTTGTCGGCAAGGACCGTTCAAGGCAGGTGCATCGAGGATTGGCGGCCCCGCGCACGCAACAAACGGCTGGGGGGGTCGACTATTTCTGCGAAAGTGCTATAATTAAAAAAAGACACGCCTGCTTTGACAAGAATGCACCCGGAGGCGTTGGCTGGGCGAGGTGTGCTGCACATGGCCCGCCGAGCCATTGGGGTAAGAAAAGGCCGGAAACCGGCGGGCCATGTCAAAGGGAGGCGAAGAGATTTGGACGTTTACGGACGATCATGACAAAGGAGGCACGGATGAAAAGATTCCTTTTAGTCGCACTTGCACTGATGCTCGCACTTCCTGCCGTCAGCTTTGCGGGCAG
>CAZYVU010000079.1:0-4254 GCA_964651435.1 uncultured Pseudomonadota bacterium | reverse complement strand
CGCGTACGGCTGGGAAGGTTTTGCCTTTGTTCCCAGCCGTACAATCAATATACGACATTCGTTGTTCTGGAAGCACCCTTCCTCGAAAGCTGTACGTAGACCCATATTCTGCCTTGTTTCGCCTGTTATGGGCCGTATGCTTCGCAATTGCCATGGAATACCGGAAAAAGCGCTTATCGTTTTTTGTAGCGAGAATGGACGAGCGGCTCATCGGGTGCGGCGAGGCCGTGGCCGCAAAAGCACTTTCCGTCTGTGGAAGCTCCATCCGGTGATCCCCCTTTGTCTGCTATTCTGCCAAAAGGGAAATAGTTTTGCAAGGGAAAATTGTGCCGGGCTTTGACATTACGCATATGACTGTGTAGGATGGGATATGGCAACCAATCTGGAAATCGATGATAGGCTCCTGAGGGAGGCCCTGAAAGTAGGCGGTTTCAAAGCGAAGAAGGAGTGACGTCGGTCGTTTTTATCAGAAGTTTTCTCAATGCCTTTCGATAGATATCCTGAGAGAATTTAGAAACTGGTTCCCTTGTTAGCCGTGGTCTTTCTTTCCGGCTTAAGACGGAGTTTCGGTTGTGCATGGGGCCTGGGAGCGGGCATACCGTGCAACATGCCTTCGGCGCTGATATCTTCATCGATATCCGGCCAATGCACTCCGTTGCCGTCTCCAATGATCTTCCAATTTTCCCGCTGTTGCGGAGTCGCCTCAGATAACCGCCAGGACCAGGCCAATGGTACGCTTATCGTTCGGCCGTCCGTGAGCTCGGCAGTAATGGCATCTTCAGTTACCGACATGTCCTTGATCCTAACTTCCTGCATTTGCACCGCAGTGTTCATACCATGCCTCCGTGATCCTACCTTTGTTTCGTTACAGTCAAATCTGTAAAAAGAAGAATCTATACGGCCCTGTTATGCCCTTTACCGTTGGCATAGAAAATGTCCTTGTGGATTATAGATGGTTATACGCTCTTTGCTTTCAGTGGAAACCGCTCCGGATGTTCGATAATCTCGGCGGTGAGATCAATGTCAAGATCGGGCCAGTAGAAATGCCCCGGAAAGGGCTCTTCGACATTCACGATCTTGCTCACAGGGGCGTCTTTGAACCAGGGGAATTCCTGGTAGGACATAAACATTTCGTTGTTTCCCGCCAGAAGCCAAACGCCATTGCTCGATATATGCGTGACTTCAACCGTGGTGGCTTGTCCAAGCGCCTTTGAACTCTTCATAGTGCACCTCGATAATGCTTTCGATCTCCCTTTGTCTTCTATTTTGCCGAAACGAAAATAGTTTTGCAAGGGGGCATTGCGCCGAACGGAAATGGTCGGAACGGGGAGCGTCCCTGTTTCAGGCTAAGCCGGGCGATATTCTGGTAGGTGCCGAGGGAGGAAGGGATGATGTTGCCGTCACGGCCCCTTATTGTCTTGCGGGTGGATATGACTTATTTAGACATCGATATAAAATAGTCTTGACTTATTTACACATCTATATAATATAGTCACTATGAGGCGTCTCATCGAAAAGTACATCTTCGACCCTGAAATGACAGCGGGGAAAATGCTCTTTCTTACGGGGCCGAGGCAGGTAGGCAAGACAACCTTCGCGAAGGAATGGCTTTCTTCGGAAGGAAAGGAGGATATGTATTTTAACTGGGACGACCCGATGGTTATGAGGGAATACACGAGAAATCCCATGTATTTTACCAATATGATCGGCAGGCACTTCGACGGGAAGCCGGTTCCCGTTGTGTTTGATGAAATCCACAAACAGAGGGGCTGGAGAAACATCCTGAAGGCCGTTTATGACGCCAATAGGGAGAAGATGAGGCTCCTCGTTACGGGCAGCGCAAGGTTGTCCTGGTACAGAAAATCCGGTGATTCCCTCGTTGGCCGCTATTTCCTGTACCGATTGCTTCCTTTAGGGCTATCCGAGGCAACGGGCAGGTTTGACAGTGTCATCATGACCGATGAGCCGTTCAGACGGCCGGACTACTTTATTGACTGTGCCGGGAAGGCAGTTGCCGGAGGCGGGGAAGAGGCCTTGAGCAAGCTCCTTTCTTTTGGGGGGTTCCCGGAGCCCTTTGTCCGTAACTCTCAGCGATTTCACAATAGGTGGCAACGAGATTACAGGACGCTTCTTACGAAGGAAGATGTTCGGGATCTGTCCCGGGTATCGGACCTGCGGGGCATAGCTCAACTCGCAGAAATCCTTCCTTTCAGGGTTGGGTCCCCACTGAGCGTCAACTCTGTTGCAGGCGATCTTGGGTATCACCATAGAACCATCACCGGATGGCTTGAGTTGCTGAAGGAGTTGTATCTGATATTCGCTGTAAGGCCCTACCACAGAAATATAGCGAGGTCGATCAAGAAGGAGGCCAAGATCTACTTTCTCGATTGGTCTGTCATCCCAAACCCAGGGTACCGGTTCGAAAACCTGATTGCAGTCAGCCTTTTGAAGATGGCATACAGGTTGACAGAGACGGGTTTCGGAGATTTTGAGGTCATGTTTGTCAGAGACAAAGAAAAGCGGGAAGTCGATTTTGTTCTTACGGAGGGAGGTACACCCCTTGCCCTCTTCGAAGCAAAGTCCTCCGACGCCGGCATCAGTTCTTCCGGAAAGTATTTCGCAGCCAGGTTGGGGGTGCCTTTTTACCAGGTCGTCAACGACGCGGAAGAGGTGGAGGTTTTTCCCAATAACTGTGTTGTCATACCGGCAGCACGCCTTCTGATGATGACGGGATGATTGTGGGGGCGGAAACGAGAAGGGGCTGGTTAAGGCCTGAGCGTGAACCGGGCGATATTCTGGTAGATGCCGAGGGGGGATGGGGTGATGCCTTCAACTCGGTCGCTTGCAAGAAAGAGCCCATCTATATTGTAGAGGAAGACGCAGGGCTGATCACCGGCGATGAGGTTGTGGACGCGCCGGTAGATTGCCTGCCGTTTTGCGCGGTCCGTTGTGCTTCGGCCCTCTTCGAGCAGGCGATCGGCAGCGGGGTTGCTGTAGGACAGGAAGTTCCAGTCCCCGGCGCCCGTCTTCGATGAATGCCACAGTTCGTAGGCGTCGGGGTCCCAGAGATAGGCCCGAGAGAGAATGACGGCATCGAAGGCCCGCGAATCGATGGCTTGGTGCCGGAAGGCCTGCCATTCGAGGAGGCTTATCTTTACATCGATGCCCAGCGAGGCGAGGTCGTGCTGAATGATTTGGGCGACCTTCTGATGTTCGTCGGTCTCAAAATTGGTGAGAATCGTCAGGGTAAAGGCTTTTCCGTCTTTTTGAAGGTGGCCTGATCCATCTCGCCTCCAGCCGGCCCTGCCCAGGAGCCGGAGCGCTTCTTCGGGGTCGTAGCGGTACTGCGGCGCATCGGGGCTTCCATACCAAGCCTGGGGCGGGTAGGGCCCTGAGGAAGGCGACGCGTGGCCGTTGAACACGGATTTAATGATGGCCTCTTTGTTGATGGCGTGGCTCATGGCCCGGCGGACGCGAGGGTCACGAAACCGCTCATTGCGAAGGTTAAACCCAAGAAAACCATAGCGCATCGATGGGGCCGTGATGAGCCTCAACCCGTTGGCTTTGGCGCCAAGACCGTTGCTGTTGCTCCCTTGAAGTTGGCCGGCCGATATCTCGGCAATGTCCACGTGGCGCTGACGCAGCTCCAGGAGGCGCGTTGCGCCGTCGGGAACGATCCGAACGGCGAGGCGCCGGGTTTTTGGCTGCCCCACGTGGTAGCCCGCAAATGCCTCAAAACGAAGCTCCGTTCCCCTTTTCCATGCCGTCAGCCTGTATGGTCCCGTGCCTACGGGGTGCTCGTCGAAGGCGGCGTCGTCAACGGCGCCACCGGCAAAGCGATGTTCCGGAAGGATGCCGACGGTCCAGGCCGCGAGGGCCGACCCGAAGGGGCGGCGGTACTGGACGACAACGGTCTGTTCGTCGGGGGCGGCAATGTCCCGGACCGTCTCGAACATGGCCTTATGGGGGCTCGGGACAGCCGGATCGACGAGCCTCCGGAAGGTGAAGAGGACATCGCGGGACGTGAAGGGCCTGCCGTCGTGCCATGTGACGCCGCGTCTAAGCCGGAACGTGAGGGTCCTTCCGTCGGCGCTCATGTGCCACGACTCGGCGAGATCGGGTACAACCTCAAGGTTGTCATCAAGCTTTGCGAGCCCGCGAAAAACCCACTGGCTCACAGTGGAACTCGTGAAATCGGAGACGAAGAGTGGGTTGAGGCGGTGCGGTTCGGCAGCCATGGCGATGACGATGGTG
>CAZYVU010000078.1:0-4352 GCA_964651435.1 uncultured Pseudomonadota bacterium | reverse complement strand
TCAGGTTGCAGAGTCGTCCTCTGTCCTCACTATTTCCCTGACAGCATTTTGCAGATTCGGAATTTTATTCTGGATCACGTCCCATACAAGGTCGTAATCGACCCCGAAATAGTCATGGATCAGGCGGTCCCGCATTCCGGCCATGGATCGCCACTGTACGTGAGGATATTTTTCTCTTACGATGCCGGGTATTTTCTTGGCTGCCTCACCGATAATCTCAAGACTCCTTACGGTGGCCCGCTTCAAAGTTTCGTCTGCGGCAAAGCTCTCTGCGGAAAGCCCGGCGGTGCTTTTCAATATAAATGCCGTTTCATCAAGGATGTGCCGGAGGTATTCAAGCGGCGAGGTGGGCATATTCGACCTCTCTCAAGGCATGTGGTCCGATGTACGGACTCATGGCCTCCGGCGTAATGAGATCAACTCTTCTCTGAAATACGGTTTCCAAAAAGAAGGAAAGGGTCATGAAGTTGTCAAAGGTCTTCTTGCCTTGTTCGAATTCGACCAACAGATCAATGTCGCTGGCGATCTTCTGCTCGCCCCTCACGAAGGATCCGAACAGTCCGAGGCGCCTTACGCCGAGGCTCCGCAAATATTTTCCGTTATAACGAAGCGTGCTCAGTATCTCCTCTTTTGTTGTTGTCACCCGTTCGTCCATCGATACTCTCAAGGCTCTGCAATTATACCACAGAGCATCCTTTCCATTACACTAATTGGTCGTATGCGGTTCTACGGTCTTTCTCTCTACGCTGCATTCCCGGGCTACGTTGCTGATATTGAGCGCCGATGCATGGGGAAAACTGATAGCCTCAAGAAAACACAGGAACAGGGCATCGCTGTAGAATTTGCGGACGAAGGTGGACTTACCGGCCCCCCCTGGGGCCGAAAAGGAAGAAACTTCCCGTCGGCGGTCGCAGATATCTGGGTATTACCTCCATTTTGCGACTCATTATGGCATCATTATGCACATTCTTGCCTGTATCGCTGGAATCAAGAAATAAGACCAGCAAACCCCAACACAGCCGTCGGGCATCCTTTCCGTCAGGGGGGATAGAGGGGATGCTGTTGAAATCTTGTCACGATCCGTCGGCGTCGTGAAAGGCGCAGAAACGCCTGCCGGGAATGTGGGAGGACTGTGAAAGAGCGTCGTTGAAATGTTGTGCCTTAGCCCAGCGCTGCGAGGCCCTTGCGGTCCACGAGATCAAGGAGGCGCTGTGCCGGTCCGCTCGGTTTCTTCAGCCCCTGCTCCCACTGCTGCACCGTGGTCTTCCCGATCCCGAGCATGGCTGCAAACACAGCCTGGCTGACGTGATTGGCTGTTCGGATCCGCCGGATATCCTCCGGCTGGAAGGGCCGTTTTCGCGGCAGACAAAGGGCTTCGACCTTCCGTAAGGTGATTTCTTCCATGGCTCCGGCTTTGAAAAGGTCCCGGGCCATTTCGTGTGCGATATCGAGAATCTCACTCATGCTGCCTTACCTCCCATATTGAGCCCTGAGCCAAGAGATTATCAAGTTGTTCGTCGGTTGCCTCAATGAAAGTCTCGGCAATAAAACTCAATGCGGCCTCCTCTTTGCCCGTTATGTTGGCCCTTTGGTTCTTGGCAAACGCGTACAGAAAGATAATCCGTTCCGAATTTGGCCTTCGATATCCAACAATTGTGCGGTATGCCCCACTCTTCCCTGCTCCCGCTCTTGAGATTCGCTTCTTGAAAAGACAGCCACCGAGATTAGCCTCCACCCGTCCCATTAGTATTTCTTCGGCCGCTTTGAAGAGG
Source organism: uncultured Pseudomonadota bacterium (assembly GCA_964651435.1). Classification (GTDB taxonomy): domain Bacteria; phylum Desulfobacterota; class Syntrophorhabdia; order Syntrophorhabdales; family CAYQXL01; genus CAZYVU01. Next base: position 2,580 of record CAZYVU010000078.1, on the reverse strand, counting down.
ATTGCGTCCGAAACATCCTCACTACGAGCCCACCGATCAAGCCACCTGTTTTTGAATACTCTCATCTCGCAAAGCATATCACTTGGTGAGTTACTTAACAACTGGTTCGGGCGAAAGAAAGGGACTGAGGGGCCATTGACACAAGACATGCTGTCCTCCAAGCCGCCCATGATCCCCCTCAGCGTAGGATCCGTCTCTAACCGGGGATTTGAGCCTCGTCGCCATCCTGGCGCTTTAGACTTGCAAGGCGCCTGTGCTACGGGGCATAATGATTCTATGTAAATCAGAACATTACAGGGAGCCCGCAATGCGAAGAGCAGCCCTCGTCTGCACCCTTCTTGCCTTCACGCTCATCCTGGCCTGTGTTGCTCAGGCGCCGCCGCTGCCTGGATTACTATCCTCTCCGGGGATTCAGGCACGGGGACGGGCGAGGTAGCCTACAGGGTTGCCGCCAAGGAACCGGGGAAAAGACGGACCGGCAGAATAAGCGTCTCCCTCACCGAGGGTTTCGGGCTGAAAAAGACATTCACCGTCATTCAGGACAGGAGCTGAAAAACAAGGTGTTATGACAGCATAAGCGGCAAACGGTCGGCGAAGAGGAGGCCCTTGCGGGTTGGGACGATGGCGTTGTTGCGTATTTTGACAAGGCCCTGCCCGACAAGACCATCGAGGGACCGCAAGAAGGTGGGATCGGAGGGGGCGGCATCAAGGGGGACGCCGTCCTTCGTCCTCAGGCCAAGGAAGAGCCGTTCCAGGTGCACCTGCTCCGCCGTGAGGTCTTCCGAGGCTTCGACGGGCCGACGGCCCTCCTCGATCATGGAGCAGTAGCGCTCGACGGACCGCACGTTCCACCACCGTCTGCCGTCAAGAAAGGAGTGGGCGCCGGGCCCCAGGCCCAGGTAGGGCGTGTGGTTCCAGTATTTCATGTTGTGGCGGCACCGGAAGCGCTTGATGCGGGCGAAATTCGACACCTCGTAGTGCTGAAAACGGTGACCCTCCAGAAAACGCGACGTGAAAAGGAAAAGATTTCTCTCCTCGTCCTCGTCAATGGGCTTGAGGATGCCGTCGCGGCGCAGCCCCTCAAGGGGCGTCCCGGCCTCGAAGGTCATCTGATAGCAGGAGAGGTGCGTAGGTTCCAGAGAAAGGGCCGTCTCCAGGGTCTGCCGCCAGGCCGCAACGTTGTGGCCCGGAAACCCGTAGATAAGGTCGAGGCTTATGTTCGTCAATCCTGCCGCCCGGCCGTACTCAACGGCCCTCAGCGCCTGAAAGGCCGAGTGGCGCCTCTTGAGAAGGGTCAGTTCCCCGTCGTTGAAGGACTGAACACCGATGCTCAGGCGGTTGACGCCCAGCGACCTGACCAAGGGCATGGTTTCATTCGTCACGTCGTCGGGGTTGATCTCGCAGGTAACCTCGGCGCCATCCACGAAAGGAAAAACGCCGAAAATCCCCTCCACGAGGCCCTCAAGCTGTCGGGCCTCGAGGCAACTCGGTGTGCCGCCTCCAAGGAAGAGGGAATCGAAGGCCGGAAAGATCCCCCCATAGATGGCCGTCTCCTGCCGGATGGCCTCGATCCACCGGGGAACAAGCGAGAGGTCCGTTACGGAATAGAAGCCGCAGTAAGAGCACTTGGTTTTACAGAAGGGTATGTGGATATAGAGCCCCGGGGGTTCGGCGGCCTTCCGCCGGACCGGGACATCATTCCTCATCAGTCTTAAGGGCCGCCATGAAGGCGCTTTGCGGAATCTCGACGGCGCCGAAGACCTTCATCCGCTTCTTACCCTTTTTCTGTTTCTCCAGAAGTTTCCGTTTTCGCGTGATGTCGCCGCCGTAGCACTTGGCCGTTACATCCTTTCTGTAGGCGTTGATGGTGGACCGGGAGATGATCTTTCCGCCGATGGCGCCCTGGATGGCGATCTTGAACTGGTGCCGCGGTATCTCATCCTTCAGCTTGTCGCAGACCTTGACGGCCCTGTCGCGGGCACGCTCCTTGTGGACGATGATGGAGAGGGCATCGACCTTTTCCCCGTTCACCAGGATGTCGAGCTTCACGAGGTCGCTTTCCCGGTAATCGATGAGGTCGTAGTCGAAGGACCCGTAGCCCTGCGTGATGCTCTTCAAGCGGTCGTAGAAGTCGAAAATGACCTCGGCCAGGGGCATGTCGAAGGTGATCTCCGCCCGGCCCGGCACGGGGTAGTCGAGGCGCGAATCGACGCCGCGGCGCTCCATGCAGAGTTTCATGACGGCGCCCACGTAGCGCTCCGGTACGATGATGCTCGCCCTGATGAAGGGCTCCTCGCCGCCCTTGATCTTTGCGGGATCGGGGTAGTAGACAGGGTTGTCGACGATGACCGTCTGACCGTCGTCGAGGTGAAAGCGGTACTGGACGGACGGCGATGTGAGGATGATGGACTGGTCGAACTCCCGCTCCAGGCGCTCCTGCACGATTTCGAGGTGCAGAAGGCCCAGGAATCCGCACCGGAAGCCCATGCCGAGGGCAGCGGACGCGTCCTTCTGGTAGACGAGGGCCGCATCGTTGAGCTTGTACTTCTCCATGGCATCGTAGAGGGACTGGTAGTCGTC
>CAZYVU010000077.1:0-4554 GCA_964651435.1 uncultured Pseudomonadota bacterium | reverse complement strand
GGATACGCCTTCCTCTTGCCCGTCAACAACATTTGGTTATACCTCTCTTCGAATCCCACCCTCTCCGCCATCAATACAAACAATATCAATAAGTTATTATACATTCTAAACCGCGTAAAAGTGTCACCAAAGTGTCGCCACGTCCGGACTGTGCCTTTTGTTTTTCGTTGCGGCTCGGCGGTGTCGGCGCGAGTCAAAAAGTCCGGGCAGCGTACAGTTTATGCATCTTCCTTGCCCCGGGCGTCAATGAACCGTGATAGCTACGACTCCTTGAAGAGTGTCCGTCCGCCGACCTTGGCGCTTTTGATGCTCCCCGAGCCCATGAGCCGGTAAAGACGCGGCTTCGATATCCGCAGTATCTTTGCCACTTTTGCAATGGTGAGAGGCGTGTCCATATCTATTCAATCATGGCATGAACTGTCCTATATGGCAGTCACTTATCCCCCGGCGCGTTGCTCTCAAGCTCTTCTCGAACCATACCTATGGTTGTGTAATGTATCCCCCGCGCTATTGTCCTGTCCGACCGCTCAAGCGGGGCATGGCTTTATCGCGCAGTGTCCGGTGGCATGATGGGTTGGCCGTAGTCAGAAGCGTTCTGCGACGACGGCAAATTCGGTTGATTGAGGGTCGAACGGCTTTCCTGCGACGTCGGAAAAGACATCGACTATCTTCAGGTCAGAGCCAGAGAACTCCGCTTTGATCGCCTCTAGATCGAAGTACTGAAGCCAGTTGTATATGGTTCGAATACGGTCACGTTCCACGACGGTGTATTTGTCGAGAACCACCTTTTCTTCCTCGTACTTGAATGTGTTGACGAAGCCGTAATACTTGCTTGGAGACCAAAATCCGTTCATTTGATTCTCTTCGTAGCCGGCAGCCTCTTGGCGCCGGACCAAACCTGCGAGCGAGTAAACATCCAGCAAGACGCGGCCCTTCGGCTTCAACAACGATGCAAACTTGTCGAGCATCGTTTTTCGCTGTGCGGGGCTTAAGGCGCAGAAGTCGCACATAATCATTAAGACCAGATCGAATCTCTCATTGCTCTCAAACTCAAGATAGTTGCAGTGAACGTAGTTGATCGAAAGCCCGTTTTCCTTCGCAACTGCATGCGCGTGACGGATTGAACGCTCGGAGAAGTCAATGCCTGTTACTTTGGCTTGGTGCCGGGCAAGTCTTGACGCGTAAAGACCCGGACCACAACCAAAATCGGCTACAGCGGAGGCGGGCGACACGCCAAAGTATGAAACTATCCAACTCACCGATTCCTCTATGAATCCGGCATTTCTCGACGACACGTCGATGTCTTCGTTGAGGTGGAAGGCCAACATTTGCTGCGATCTGTGTTCGTCAGTCCAAAGGTCACGGGCGGTATAAAATTCGAACGGTCTCGGGCGTGAGTTGATCTTTTCTAGTTCTTGAAAAAGCATGGCTTAGATTCCGTATTGAGGCTCAGCAACTGGATGGCCAACGCAGGCATTAGCGGGAACCGGTTTTGTCGGCTATTGGCCGCATCAAGTGGTTGGGCAACCGGTTCTTTTGAGTACCGTTCTTTGTCAAGGGCAACTCCTCATCCTTCTCTACGCCAAAGTTTTTCAATACGGTCTTAGACATCGGTCGCAGAAGCCTTCCCTTGGGCGGTACCGCAGTCTGGGCATCACACCGGGGCCTTCATTGTGAAGCGCCACCTGCAGAATGCGTCCGGGGGGTGGGGGCCGGGAGGGGCGAAGAGGCACTCAATATGGATGTTCTCGTCAACCTCCTCGACGATGCTACGAAATTCACCCAAATGCATATCCCTGCAATCGTACTCTCCGGCCCCTTTCCTGATGCGAGCTTCCTGAGACCGGCAATGAGCCACCGTAACAAGCACCTCCTGTTCCAGGACCTCGATATGAAACCCTGATATCATGCTCCAGGGCGAGAACCGGAGCACCTTCGCAAAGCCTGCAAGCCCATTTTCGTTGACCGAAAACCTCTCCTTTATCTCCCTGGTCATCTGCCTTCCCATCTTGTGCCAGACCTCTTCATTGATCTTGATGGCGGCATCATACCCGTGGGCTTTCTCTACGCCGAGGAACCAGAACCCATCCGTCTTCCTGAACTGATTGAGCATAAATTTCACGTACTCTTGAAGCTCTTCCTTGGTAAAATTCATGTCATACCCTCTTTGGGAAAGATTGTGCGATATCACACTCCGCCGGGCTTTTGTCGGCTCATTGCGGCCCGGGCCCGCCTGTCCGGGACGGCTCCTCATAGCGCTGGAAGGCAATCGTCATCATTGTTCCCCCTGACCGCGCGCACTCCTCTGCGTCGGCGACGTGCCCGCACGCCTCGATAGACCCCGGACAGATCTGGGTTTCGCCGGGGATGTAAGGGCACCGCCGGCTTTGGCATTCCACAGAAAAGCCACAGAGTTCGGCGAACATCTTTACCCGGAGAAGCTCCAACCCCTTGCCGCCGGCTCCGAAATCAAAGGGCTTTCTTGTGGAATAATAGTCCGTGTCCCGGGCATGATAGAACCCGCCAAAAATCTGAGCCTGGCTCTCTGTCGTTATTCCAACCCCCGTGTCGCTTACCTCAACCACCGGCCGGCTGTTCTCTTCCTTCAGAGTAACATCCACCCGGCCGCCGTCAGGCGTCGCCTCAACGGCGTTCTTGATCATTGCCAGCAGGGACTTGTCCAGGACGTGGCGCTCTATCCAGACCCTGAAGTCGCCCTCCGCGTGTACGTTCAAAGAAACCTGCCGGTGAGAAGCCCTTTTCCTGGCTTCCTCCACGGCATTCAGGATAGCGGGTCTAATATCGACCGCTTCGGGATGGGCAAAATCCGTTTCGAAGAGGCGGGTGAGCTGGTCTTTGATGAAGCCTATGGAGGCGTCCTTTTCGTTATGCTCCTCCGCCATGACGTCCAGAAGGTCCCGAAGCTGCTTCAACCATATGGGCAGGCGGCCACCCTGGTTTGTATTCCTCAGGTTTACGATATCGTCCACAGCAAGCTGAATCTCTTTGAGCCGCTCGACGCTATGCGTAATCCTTTCCAGCAGCCGCGCGTTCTCCGGCGGGACAGCCCTTTTGAGGGTCGATTGGATGATGCTGAGCGGTGTTCTCAGCTCGTGAGACAGGTGGTCAAGCACCCGCTGCCTCGCCCGATCCAGGGCCCTCAGAGCCGTTACGTCCTTGAAGACCACCACAATGCCCTCGTCCCGTCCCTTTTCGCCGCCTTCACGGAGGAAGGATGTGGTCACCGCCAACTCCCTGAACGTGCCGTCCCTTCGATAAAAAGGTGCTTCCCGATACACCAGGGTCTCTCTATTTTGTATTCCTGAGAAGATGATATCGTTGAACGCATCGTTCTCGGCTCCGTAGAGAAAGAGCTCCAGGTATGGCTTTCCTGCGATTTGAGGCTGACCGGGATGGAGAATCTCTTGGGCGGCCCTGTTGGCGAACATGATGCGTCCCTCAAAGCTTATGACCAAGACGCCATCGGTGAGACTGGCGAGGATTGCGGAGGTTATGGTGTCATTCATCTCCGGTAATCATAGCGATGCCGAACGGCAACGTCAATGACCAAATTGCCGGGCAGGGACGTAAAGCGACGCAGGATAGCAATGCCGGTAAGGAGCACTGGGGTTGCAACGATTCTTTGATTGGTTCTTCTTGCCCTTCCTAACTTTGTGGTAGAATAAAATGGGGTAGGACAGCATGCAATTTCGTTCCAACATTTTTCGAAGGGGGACTGAGCGGGGACCGACATGGCCACGATGATCCCCCACGACATCCAGGATTTCACTACCGAGGGAGAGGGGCAATTCTACCGGCTTCTTTCGGCCGTCGCAAAACCCGATTCCCGGTACATGGCCTGGTATCTGCCTGACATCAATGGAAGGGAGCCGGACTTTCTGCTCTTTTCCGATGCGGTCGGTCGCGTCATCTTTGAGGTGAAAGACCGGCAGCTTGATCAGATACGGGCCGCGGACCCTTCACGGTTTGAAATACAGGAAGGTGCGAGGAGGGAACCGAGGAAAAACCCCTATGCCCAGGCAAAGGAATGTTTTGTCACCATCATCAACCGGATCAAGGAAGACGGCCGCCTCACATCCAGGGATCCGAACCATTACGGGAACGTGAAAATACCCGTCAGTTGCGGGGTCGTCTTCGCGAACATACTTATGTAAAGAGGCCGGCGCTCGCGGAACAGCTTCTAACATCGCTGCGAGGGGGCTTATCCGTGGTTAACAACTTGTTAACAACTCTGAAAAAGTAGAGTATACTATAGTTGTAAACAGCGGAGGCATTGTGGACGTCAGGAATCTTATCCTTGAAGAACTGGCAAGGAAGGGTGAGGTCAGGGGTTCAGACATCACCGGACGGACCGGTTTTTCAAGGGTCTATGTGAACAGATTTTTCCGGATGCTTCGCGATGAGGGCAAGATCGTGCTTGTCGGGAAGGCCAACAGGGCCCGCTACGTTGCTGCGCCGGGCGACGGACTGCCGCATGATTCCGACAGGAATGGAGTTGTGAGGGTTCACCGGGTGCTCCGGAACGACAACCTC
>CAZYVU010000076.1:0-4721 GCA_964651435.1 uncultured Pseudomonadota bacterium | reverse complement strand
TCGGGAGGAGAAGCGGCGGCACGATGCATGGAGTATATAAGGACAGTGCAAAGTTGAAAGTGAATAGTGAAAACAATATAGTGAAAACAGGAAAAATGAACAGGTCCAATGGGTCCCAAGCGACCCATGTTGTTTACTCCGAACCCCGAACTCTTTCCTCCGAACTGCCCTGGGGGTGCTTCCAGTGAAGACCGGTATATTCATTTGCCACTGCGGTCACAATATAAAACACACGATCGATGTGAGGAAATTGAGTCAGTACTTTAAGAAATTCCCCAACGTCGCTGTTTCTGAGGATTACGCCTTTGTGTGCTCCGAGCCGGGACAGGACCTGATCAGCGAAAGCATCAAGAAGCAGGGACTGGATAGGGTGGTCATCGCTTCCTGTACGCCATCTCTCCACGGGGACCTTTTTAAGGACCTTCTTAAGAAGTCTGACCTCAACCCCTTTCTCCTCAGGCGGGTGAGCATCAGGGAGCATTGCTCCTGGGTCGGCGACGACACGGAGATAAACACGGAAAAGGCAAAAAGGCTTATTCTGGCGGGCCTTTATTCATCAGCCCACTATGTTCCCCTTGAGGAAAAGATGGTCGATGTCACGAAGTCGGCCCTCATTATCGGCGGTGGCGTATCGGGCCTAAGTGCCGCTGCTTTCCTTTCGAAAATGGGCATGCAGGTTTACCTTGTCGAGAAGGAGGCGGAACTGGGCGGCCATGTGCGGCAGCTGCAGAATGTCTGGCCATCGGGAAAGGACGGTTCGGTTATTGTCGACGAGATGGTAAAGGAACTTTTCGGAAGGGAGAACGTTGAAATCTTTACATCGACGACCATCGCCTCATTCGAAGGGTTTTTCGGCAACTACGAGGTGACGCTGAACACGCCGAAGGGCGAGAGAAAGGTGACCGCAGGCGGGGCCATCGCCGCAATAGGCTACGCCCCCTTTGACCCGAGCATCAAACCCGAACTGGGTTACGGAAGGGATGACCGGATCGTGACGACCCTGGAGTTTGAGGAGAGGGCGCACTCCCTTGAGTTGCCCGAAAAGCCGAGAATAGCCATACTCCATTGTGTGGGATCGAGGGACGAGCAGATAGGAAAACCTTACTGCTCAAGGGTCTGCTGCGTTAACGCGTTACGCGTCGGGGACGCACTAAGGGGACGGTACAAAGACTCTTTCGTGGAGTCCTTTTACATGGATGTGCGGGCCCATCCGCGAGGGGGCGAGGAATTCTTTGAGGACACCCAGGAAAAAGGCGTGCTCTTCACCAGGGGCAACATTGCCGAGATCATACCCGGTCCCCGGGGCGTGCTTGTGCGGGGAGAGGATACGCTTCTGGGCGAACCGTTCGAGAGGGAGTTCGATCTCGTCGTCCTTTCCATCGGCATGTCGCCACCGTCGGACAATAAGCTGATAGCCTCGCTTCTCAAAATAAGTCTCGATAAAGATAAGTTCTTCCTTGAGGCGCATATTAAGCTGCGGCCCTTTGATACGGCCGTCAAGGGCATCTTCATTGCCGGATCGTGCTCAGGGCCCAAGGACGTCGAAGAATCAATTAATCACGGAAGGGCATCGGCGGTGAAGCTCTTCGGGTTTCTAAATCTCGGCTATGCGTTTGTCGATCCCTTTATTTCATTGGTTGATCCGAAGAGATGCAGCGGCTGCAGGATGTGCGAGCAGGCATGCGTCGCCAAGGCGATCAAGTATGATGAGGACAAGAGGGTCGTCCATGTCGAGGAAGCGGCATGCATGGGTTGCGGCCTTTGCAATGCTACCTGCCCGTCGTCGGCAATCAGCCTCAAGGGCTACCTCGACCGAATGCTGGATGACGAGATCAGCGCGTTCCTGGAGGCGGTGTGAAGGAAACCGCTACAACCTATGCCATTTCGTTGTTGCCCGGATGGGGCCGAGGCCCAGAACCAAAATGAAGGGGAGAACAGATGAGTGAAAAGACAGAGAAGAAGGGCCCCGAAATAGTAGGCTTCGCCTGCTCCTACTGCACCTTCAAGGCATCGGAAATGGCTGGAAGCTTGAGAATGAAGTATCCGGATGGTGTGAAGCTCATCCAGGTCCCGTGCTCGAGCAGGGTTGATCCGGCCTTTGTTATCAAGGCGATCTTCGAAGGGGCCGACGGCGTCTTTGTGGCAGGCTGTCACCCGGGAGACTGTCACTTTATCAAAGGCAATTACTACACCCGGCGCAAGATAGCTGCCCTTAAAGAGATGTTTGATGCCTTTTCCATGAAAGACAAGCTCCGTCTTTTCTGGGTAAGCGCTGCCGAGGCACGTCGTTTTATTGAAAAGGTAACGGGCATGTATAACGAAATAAAGGACAATCAAAATGGACGGTAAAAAAATCAAAGACAGCGATGCCGTCAGCGCTCTGAACCGATTCTTGAAGGAAGACCGGCATCTTGTTCTCGGATTTGAGAAAAGCGATGCGGGAGTTGGCCATCGAATCTTCAAGGACAGTGCCGACAACCATTCATTCCTTAACCCCGTATTTGGCGCCAATGCTGCTCTGTATATAAGGCGACTTTTTTCCAAGGGGTTGCAAGTGATGCTCATGTTGCGGCCTTGCGAGATCCGGGCGTACGTGGAGCTGCACAAGCTGACCCAGATCGAACGGGAAGATATCGTCGCCGTCTCCATCGATTGTCCGGGAACCGTTTCTTCGAAAGAAAAAAAGGATGAAGTGCCGACTGATGCGGCCCAACTGGCTGATTATTTCTCCAAGACAGGATCAATGCGCTGGGCTTGCAGCGTGTGCAGCGAAAGGAGGGGCGTTGTTGGTGATGCCGGAGTGAGAATCGACAAGAACGGCAACTTCTGGGCAATCCCGTACACGGATAAAGGCAAGACCTTTCTTGCCTTGATAGAGGGGGATGCAGAAGAAGTCCCTTCGGACATGCTTCTCAGCGAAGGCGCAAGGCTCGAAAGATTTCAAACGGACATGTCGACGTTCGAGAGAGATTTTGAAAAGTGCATCATGTGCATGAACTGCCGCGACATGTGCCCCGTCTGCTACTGTGTCGACTGCGTTTTTCACGGTGACGAATACCTTCCCAAGGGCGATGCCCTTATGAACAAGGTCTTCCGCGCAGGTTCGACGAACATGCCTCAGGGAAAGGGGCTGTTCCACCTGATTCGCATGTACCACGTATCACAGACCTGCGTGGGCTGCGGTGCCTGCGAGGAGGCATGCCCTCAGGGAATTCCGCTTACCAAGTATTTCAAGGGCATATCGGAGAGACTCCAAGCCCTTTTCTCCTACATGTCCGGACGAGACTTTGATGAGCCCATACCGTACGTCACATTCTTAGAGGATGAACTGAAAGATGCGGACGACTAACGGACACGGCAAGATGGGGAAGTTGGCGTATGGACACACCGGGAGGTCCATTGAAGACAGCCGCCTCTACGGAGCGGGGCAAGTGACGAATGATGAGTAACGAAAAGCAAGAGACAGTTTTTAACCATACGGGGTACAGGCGGGAGGATTTCGCCGTCTGTCTTGGCTGTAAGATCTGCGCATCGGTCTGTACGGTGAACGATCTTTCCCTGAGCGTCAATCCCCAGGAAATCCTTAGCTCCCTTTTTATGGGCGAGGACATTCGGGCGGACCACGGCCTGGTACAATACTGCACCAACTGCTACCGGTGCACGCATGCCTGCCCTTGGGGTATCCGGATACCGGAAGTGATCAGGGCTGTAAGGGAGAGTCTCTCCATGGAATCGACCTTTGAAAAGGCATTCAAGGGGTCTCTTGACCTCTGGGGCCGCGTGTACGAGCCCTATATCTTTTTGAGGACGGGGATGTTTCTGGTCAGGGAAGGCTATCTGAAGTATATGTTGAAATGGACGGAGTATATGAGTTTTCATCTGCCGCACAGAGTGAAACGCCTAAACGGCTCCGACGGTTTGAACCGTTCAAAGGGAAGGTCATGATGGATTTTGCATACTACCCCGGGTGTTCACTGACGGGTTCGGCCAGAAAGCTTGACAAGAGCGTCCGCAGGCTTTTTAAGAGGCTCGGCCACGGGCTCGCCGAGATTCCAGACTGGAACTGCTGCGGCGCCTTTGAGTACGGGGATAGGAGTGAGCTGGTGCGGCTGTCGGGAGCAAACTTGAGGAAGGCGAAGGTCGTCGCATCCCGTGTTGTGGCGCCCTGCCCCGCCTGCTCGCGCAATTTGAAGGAAGCCAACAAGGATGACAGCCTGAAGGTGTACAACCCCCTCGATCTCATAACCAAGGAATTCCTCTCCGGTTTGACGATGCAAAGGGACCTGAAGGGGCAAGTGTTTACTCCCTATTATGGCTGTGTCCTTTTTCGCCCAAGGGAGACGGCCATCCCCAATGGGAATGTAATGGAAGAGTTTGTTACCGGCCTTGGGGGGGACGTTGCAGGGGATAAGATAAAAGACCGCTGCTGCGGAGGCAATCAATTTTTCATCAACAGGTGGGCCACGGAGAAGCTGTCAAGGATGATTCTCCAACGATCGAGGGGTACAATCCTTCTGTTCTGCCCTCTTTGTCAAATGGCCCTCAAAACCTTTTCGTCAAACGAAAAGATCGTCTACTTCACAGACCTTATCCTTTACGCGGCGGGAGAAGAGGGCAAGTTATGAAAATTCTGGTTATTGGCGGTGGAATAAGCGGTATATCCGCGGCAAAGGTCGCCCTCGCAGAGAAGCACGATGTGACGATCCTTGAATCCGCTCCGG
>CAZYVU010000075.1:0-5113 GCA_964651435.1 uncultured Pseudomonadota bacterium | reverse complement strand
AGGGGGGAGAAATCCCCCCCTTCAGCGGGTGTTCAGAAGCTGAACAGGACAAGGCGCCACAAGAGGCAGAACAGTATGGAATGATTGACCTTTCCAAGCAAGTGTCAAGAATGTTTACAGGGGGAGGGGAGGTGTACAGGGTTGGGGGTGTGTGATGTCTACGATGAATTTGCGCCGTGAGAAACGCTATCTCATTTCTTGCCGGAAGGATTACTGCCGGACTGGGGCATGATTTTAAGGGACAGGCCTGGAATGTCCCTGAAGTCTTTTTCGTTATAGGTGAGGAGGGTAAAGCTGTGCTGAACGGCCTGGCTCGCCAGCCAAAGGTCCTGGACACGATGGGAGAGATTCCGACCGCCCTGCTTTATTTGGGCGGCCAGGCCGCCGAAGATGTCCCCGGTGATCTCGTCTATGACGAGGACGGGTTTTCGCTTCAACCTTTGCAATGCCGAGAGCCTTTTCTGCTTGATGCCGGGATCTTTGGCGTTCTCAGCGCCGAATTTCAGTTCGGCGATGGTGACAGGCGAGATATAGACAGGTGCGTCCCCCGTGAAGGCCGCTACATCGGCCGGGGAGAGGGTGCCCCTCTCCACGTCAACCCATATGCAGGTGTCTATGAGGAAGCCCATGGGTCACGCAGGGCACTGAGCGTATCTTCCGAAGATCCTTTGCCGTCGGAGACCCACTCCGAGGCAGCATCGTCAGGGATAGTGCGATAGAGGTCCCCAAGCGCCTCAAGGGCAGTCATTGTGGCGGGGCCGGGAACAATTCGCGCTACCTGATGGTTGTTCCTGATGATGTGAAGTTCCTCCCTTTTGAACTCAACGAGGTCGAACATTTCCCGGAATCTTCTTGCCAATTCCGTAGCCGTAATGGTTCGCATGTCATTCACCTGTCATCATATAGTATGATAATATCATATAATCAGACATCATTAATGTCAAGCTTGCCTCGACTTACACAACCTCCCGAAGCCATGGGTGGAAAGAGGAACAGGTTTGAACTCCGGCCCTTCGTAGATCCGTTTCGGATTGCCCCGCACCAATTCGTTGTGGGCATCCCACCTCGCCCGGCGTGCCTTATCGGCCTTTCGCTGCTCGTGGCGGGCGACGAGAATCGCGAGCCTTTCGAGGGACCGCTTGCGGTTTGACGGTAAAGGCCCTGCAGGACTACTACCGGTAGTAAAGGGTCCCAGCCAAAAAGAGGCCGACGGAGTAAGTCGGCGCCAACAAGCGCCGGAAAAGGAATTGCGGAGAGGGGAGGACTATCTGAGGGGGAGGAGGCGGAGACGTGGGGATAGATTCATATCCACAAGCACCTTCATGCGTTGGCCAACATGACCTCTCGTTCTTCGGCGCGCCATGCGGCATACCGTAGGGCCTGCAATATGTCCTCACGCTCCAAGTAGGGATAGTCAGCCAGTACCTCCTCTATGGAATGGCCTGCCCCGATCTGGGCGACAATCATGCCAACGGTTACGCGCATTCCCCGTACACAGGCCTTTCCTCCCATCATATCCGGCTGTTGCGTGATGCGATCCAGCGTATCCATAGGGCCCTCCTTTTCGAAAACTCATTAAGAAGGTTAGGCGAATAGGCATGCTTTTGCAAGGCCCAGTCGAGATGTTCCTCGAAAAAATATGTGTGTCCCACCATGTGGTCTTCCGTGGTCGGCAGCTTTCTCCATGCATAGTAGTATAAACAGAGAAAACACGGTGGAGGTGGCCGAACGGACCCTTCACCACTACATCACCACCCTTCAGTCCTCGGGGTTTCCCATCGCCTATGACAGGGCCATAGGGAGCTACGTCTTTACGGACGGCTTCAGCCTCAGCCAGCCGGGCATCACTGGGGAGGAAAGGCTCGCCCTGCATCTGCCCAGGAAACTGGTCCGAAGTTTTGGGGGCGGTATGGAGTCGAGCCTCGACAGTATCGAGAAGAAGCTGACCAGGAAAACGGAGGCCGCTCCCGACAGGATCATCCTGGCCGCTCCGGAGCTGCCCGAGCGGACCGGGCGCCGGCTTGAGATGATCAACCGTGCCATGAATGCCTTCCAGAGGCTTGAGATCTACTACCACTCTCTTGGGGCAGACGAGCGGACGGTTCGCACCATCGACCCCTACTACCTCTTCTTCGAGGCTGGTTTCTGGAACCTCAGGGCCTTCTGCCGCCTGCGCGACGATTGGAGAACCTTCGCCATCGACAGGATCATTGCGATCAAGAGCCTCTCCGAATATTTCGTGCCCGTCAGGATCACCCCTGAGGACGAGCTGGCCGGCGCCTTCGGTCCATTCATTGACGGCCAACAGACGGAAGTGACCCTCAGGTTCGATCCAGAGATCAAGTCCTACGTCATGCGGAAGAAGTGGCACCAAAGCCAGCAAACCAGGGAGCTTCCCGACAAGAGCCTGGAGGTGCGGTTCGTTGTGAACAACGTGGACGGGCTCAGGCAATGGGTCTACCAGTGGATACCCTACGTGGACGTTGTGAGCCCCCGTGAGTTGAGGGAGGACTTCGCCGCAGACCTCCACAAAGCACTCGATAACATCACGAGTGAGAAGGCGTGAAAAAGCCCACTCAATTATGGATAATCTGCGCTGTCTGAGGAGGTACGACGAGTTCGCAGATTTTAATGCCTGTTCCTAAACGTCCGGTTTTCCCGGACTGCCACAGTGCCGGCAGCTCCTTCCCGGAGGCGTCCTCGTTCCCTACGAGGGGCTCTCAAAGGAGGAACAGGTGGCCATGAACGCCTGCGACGACCCGGCGGAGGTCGAGAGGGTCCGCAACGATCTCCTGCAGTACTGCGGCCGTGACACGCTGGGGATGGTGCGCATCCTCGAGAAACTCCACGAAATGGTCGGGAGGTAGTGATGGAGATCAAAGAAGAAGAGCTTCGCGGACTGGTAGACGATATGTGGAAATGGTTCTCCCTCTTTGGGCAGTGCGGCAGGGCGTTGATGGGCGCCATGGAAGAGCATGGCTACGAGGTGGACGTGCGAAGAATGCAGGCGCTGCGGTCCATATCCAACGATATCATGAAGAAGCTCTCCGTTGTGCGCCAGAGGTATGCGGCCGAGGCAAAAGCACCCGATCCCGGGTCCGGCCTTCAGGCCGACGGAGGGGGCAATGGCTGATGAACTTTCAGGTCAGGCGGTTCACGACATCCTCGCGAGGCTCGACAGCGCCCTCCGCGATGAAGGGTTTACTACGAGCTGGACGCGGCCCTTCTGGAAATGGGTGAGGGGCCCATCGGGCCGACCTGAGCCCGAGCCCGTTGGGCTGTATCGGGAGTTGTATGTCGCCGGCCTGTCCATACGGAAGGTCGCCCCTTTCGATTTCGTAGAGGCCAAGGTCTGCCATCTTTCCGGGAGGGTTCGCTTCAGCCTCACCATGTACTTCCGCCATGTCATGGAGAGCGCCTTCACCGAGGAGGATTTCGAAGCTGTCTACAAAACCCATGATCGGCAATGGATCGCTGCGCTGGACGAGTACTTCACCGACCTCGAAGACCGGTACGGGCTCCAGTGGGACCTCGAGGGCGACGACATGATCGAGGACTCCCTCTACGGCGATTTTCAGCCCGGCGACGCCGACAAGATTGTTTCCCTCCTGAAGGACATTCGGACTCTGCCAACCTCGTGGACCTGGTGAGCAAAAATTCCCTCGTATATTGACAAAAGACTGCCTAAAATGTACAGTTGAATGTACACATTAGGAGGCGCGAAATGAAAAGCGTTGCGTTCACAGATTTCCGGAAAATGGCTTCAGACCTGATAACTGAGGTAGAACATGGGGAGACGATTATTCTTCTCAGGCGCGGAAAACCGGTAGCTGAAGTCATCCCGTTTTCTGAAAAAGCACATGGATTCCCCGCGTGGAAGGAACCAGGGGTCCGCCTGCGCATGCGGGGAAGCGATTTATCTTCTGCAATTTTAGAAGAACGTGACATAGCCCCATGAAGCTTGCCGTTGATTCATCATCCTTTGCGAAAAGATATGTGCAAGAGATCGGGAGCGAGGAACTGGAACGCTTCTTGGCTGATGCTTCGGAGTTAGCCTTCTCTGTTGTTTTGGTGCCTGAAATCATTTCCGCCCTTAACAGGCGGCTGAGGGAAAACATGGTAACTCTTGTCGATTATCGTGCAGCAAAGAGACAACTGCTGAACGACTTGGGCGATGCAACAGTTTTGCAGATAACCCCTTCGGTAGTCTCACGATCCGTAAAGCTCTTAGAAAACAACCCGTTGCGTGCCATGGATTCTCTTCATGTTGCATGCGCGCTTGAGTGGAGGGCTGACCTGTTTGTCACGTCCGACAGAAAACAATTGATGGCTGCGAGGAATTCAGGTCTTCATGTCGAATATATTGGCCAAGCAATTGTTGCAGCCGATCGCCCCGATCCGGGATGACGAGGGGAACCAGCGGCGGGCTTTCACGCTATTACAGCCAATGGCGGATGCGGGCCAGGCTTGATACCCCCGGTCAATGGTAATACAATGTGGATACGGCTTGGAGGTGTACATGATTAAGAAGCTCGTGACACACGGCAACAGCGCGGCGCTCATTATCGACAAACCCATCCTCGACCTGCTGAAGGTCGATATGGACACGCCCCTTGAGATTACCACGGACGGAAAGAGCCTCATCATCTCTCCGGTGGCGGGTTCGGCGCGAGAAAAAAAGTTCAGGAAGTCGCTGACGAAGGTCAACCGGGAGCATGCCGCGACGCTGAAAAAGCTTGCCGGGTAGATGAACCAAAAGACGATCTTGTTCCTCACCCTCGCCGACGTCGTCGAGATTCACGGCGATCAGATAGCCCGGTACGGTGGCGGAACGGGCATCAGAGACATGGGGCTCCTCAGTTCCGCCCTTGCCATGCCCTATACGTCATTCCAGGGCGAATTTCTGCACAACGACATCTTTGAGATGGCCTCTGCCTATGCCTACTACATTCGCCGAAATCATCCATTCGTTGACGGAAACAAACGGACGGCCCTCGCGGCGGCCCTCGTATGCCTCGATCTGAACGGGGTCGCGATCAGTGACCCCAACGGCAGGCTCTACGAGGCCATGATGTCGCTGGCGTCGGGGCAACTCGGCAAGGCTGAATTGGCC
>CAZYVU010000074.1:0-5199 GCA_964651435.1 uncultured Pseudomonadota bacterium | reverse complement strand
TTCGAGACCCTTCACCCACCCCATGTAACGCATTAAGAATACGTTCTCCGGGTTTCACGTTTCGACCCTGACGGCATTGCCCGTCTCCCCTTATGGAGAAAAGGGGCTCCCTGTTCCGCTGCGACGATGTGGCATATCTTTGGGCCGACAGACTTGTGAGCGGTTCCGCTCGCCAAATGGATCAATGCCTCGACGGGCCGACAGGCAACGAGATAGGCGAAAAACGCAGTCCTGATAACCCTCCAGCAAGCGGTGACCAAGCTCAACGCCGAGCTGCTTCCAATAATGCTTCTGGGTGGGCCCGACTCGTGACGATTTTCTTCATAACCATAACCATAACCCCACATTGTCTCGGATTATGATGTCCTTCCGGCTGGGAGCAGCCTTGCCCTTGAAAAGAACGATTAGGGAGAGTTCTCGAAACGCAACTCTGCGTCGGCGGTGAGGAGGGACCAGAGCTGGGGGTGGAATGCCATCCTGGAGCACATGTCGACACCGATGTCCTCGGGGATGTCCAGTTGAAGCAGTAGGCCGTGTCTTGCCCCATATTGTTGGGCCATGAGATGGCGAAGCTTGACAATGGCCATCCGGGTAATCTGTCGAACGCGCTCGTTCGTCAAGCCCCACTTTGATGCTATGCTGCCGACGGTCATTTGGCCGTCGGCGGAGAGGCCGAACCGGCGTTCTATGATGTCTCTTTCCCGAGGCGCCAGCTTTCCAAGGGCTGAAGCAAGGGCTCTTTGGGCCTCGTGAAGAACAAAATCGGGGACGTACGACAGCATCTCGGCGCCGCAGATGCCCGGCGTCTGCTTCCGGCAGAGCGCCTCAAAGCTGTAAAAAACCGGATCGGGACTCCCGTTGTCCATAATCTCTCGCTTCCCGTCGCCTTGAGCCTTCTTTCTTCTAAGTGCTCCGGACTATCCTCCCACACATATGCAGAAGTCGGCTCGTTAAAATTACTATATACCAGAAAGCACACGGTGGATGTGATGTCTATCACACCCGTTTTTCGTGAAAGGTAGTATGCTAAAAAAGGCTATTAATTACAATGTGGTATGTGGGAGTTAAGAAATCGCAGGCTAACGAAAGAATAGAAGTATGGATACCTGACAGATAGGTGAAGGCAGGCCGTCATGGATGATGCCCCACAGAGACCTGAACGGGTCGACGAAAATGACGAAAGATACCGCCTCATTGTCGAGAATGCGGCGGAAGCAATATTTATCGCCCAGGAGGGGGTGATAAAATTTGCGAACCCTGTAGCAAAGTCTATTATCGGTTACTCCGACGAGATGTTGGCCTCCAGTCCGTTTACGGAACTGATCCATCCGGACGATCGTGCCATGGTGCTGGACCGGTACAGAAAAAGGATTGAGGGCCAATCGGCGCCTGCCGTATACCCTTTCAGGGTCATTGACCGGGGCGGAGCAACGAAGTGGGTGGAATTGCGGACCGTCGCCGTTCCGTGGGAGGGCAAGCCCGCAACGCTCAATTTTCTTGCCGACATCACGGAGCGCAGACAGATGGAAGAAGCGCTTGTGGAGAGCGAAAAGCGGTACCGGCATATATCGGAAACAATTACAGACTTTGTCTATTCTTGCAGGAAGCCCCCTGCCGGGGATTACATAATTACCTGGATAGCAGGTGCCGTCGAGCAGATAACCGGATATTCGGCAGAGGAGATAAAGGCCTTCGGGTGCTGGAAACACATTGTTCACGCCGACTCTCTCGCGACATTTACGGAAAACATACTTGACCTCGCTCATGGGATGACGAGCGACTGCGAGCTTCGTATCGTCCGTCAGGACGGGGGCGTGCGGTGGGTGCAGGCCTTCTCCCGATGCACCGTCGAGGAGCAGGGGGAAGCGACCCACGTGCTCTACGGCGCCTGCAAGGACATTACGGGGCGCAAGCAGGCGGAGGAAGAGCTGAAGCAGACGGCCGAGAGGCTGCGCAAAAGCCTGGCGGGTACCATACAGGCCATGAGCCTGACGGTAGAGACGCGGGACCCCTACACGGCCGGCCACCAGCGCCGGGTGTCAAGCCTAGCCCGTTCAATAGCCCAGGAAATGATGCTGCCGGCAGAGACGACGGACAACATCAGAATGGCGGCAAGCATCCATGACATAGGAAAGATGTCCGTCCCGGCGGAGATACTGAGCAAGCCGGGGATATTAAAAGATATGGAGCGCAGCCTTATTCAGGTTCACCCCCAAGCCGGCTACGAGATTCTGAAGGACGTTGACCTTCCCTATCCCATTGCCGAGATCGTTCTGCAACATCACGAGAGGATCGATGGGTCAGGATACCCCCAAGGCCTCACAAAAGAGCAAATGCTTCTCGAGGCGCGCATCCTGGCAGTTGCCGACGTGGTCGAGGCCATTGCTTCCCACCGGCCTTACAGGCCTACCCTCGGAATACGGGCGGCCCTCGAGGAGATTGAAAGAAGCAAGGGCGCCCTCTACGATTCGGACGTGGTAGAGGCATGCCTCCGGCTCTTTCGAGAGAAGGGGTTTGAGCTCGAATAGGTTTTCCCGTTGCATTCCCTCAACAGACGAAGTAATCTTTGCTAAAACGGAAGGTGCAGGATCGTGGCCGCCGCATGTGTGGGGTTTGTTTGCCGGCGAACGTGAGGCGGCGGAAAGGTCGCCGCTTCTCGAATAAGGGGCCCGGTGGTTCTGCGAACTTACTGAAACGCGAGGATCAGCAATGGAAACAGAAAAATTTGACAATCTGCCGATATCGAAGGAGCTGCTGAAGGCCGTTCGCGAAATGGGCTTTGAGGAGATGACCCCCATCCAGGCGAAGGCCATTCCCTTTATCGTGCAGGGGCGAGACATTATAGGCCAGGCACAGACGGGTACGGGAAAAACACTTGCCTTCGGTTTGCCCGTTCTCGATTCCGTTAACGCCAAGGTGAGGAAGCCACAGGCGGTTATCCTTTGCCCCACCCGCGAACTGGCTATACAGGTGGCCCAGGAGTTGCAGGAGGCCCTCAAACACAAGAAGGATGTAACGGTGTTGCCCGTTTACGGGGGGCAGCCCATAGACCGACAGATACGGACGCTCAAGGCAGGCGCACACGTCATTATCGGCACGCCGGGCCGCACCATCGACCACATTCGGAGAGGAACGCTGCGGCTGGAAAACGTGAGGACCGTTGTGCTTGACGAAGCCGACGAGATGCTCAATATGGGTTTTATCGACGATGTGGAAACAATACTCCAGCACATCCCCGAGGAGAGGCAGACCCTGCTTTTTTCGGCCACCATGCCGGGGCCAATCCTCAATCTTACGAAGACCTATCAAAGAGACCCGGAACTTGTCAAGGTCGTCCATAAACAACTGACCGTTCCCAACGTGGAACAGTTCTATTTTGAGGTAAGAGAGTCGTCAAAGCTGGATGTGCTCTGCCGCATCATCGATATGTATGGCCTGAAATCGTCGCTGGTCTTCTGCAACACGAAGAGGAAGGTGGACCAGGTTGTTGCACAGCTTGATGCCCGGGCCTACCTCGCCCAGGGTCTGCATGGCGACATGACCCAGGTTCAGAGGTTGCAGGCAATGGAAAAATTTAAGCGTAACCGCTCCGACATATTGGTGGCCACAGATGTAGCGGCGAGGGGCCTTGATATTGAAAACATTGAGGCCGTGTTCAACTTCGATATGCCCCAGGATGAAGAATACTATGTTCACCGCATAGGCAGGACAGCGCGGGCGGGCAAGAGCGGTCAGGCCTTTACCTTTGTAGTGGGCTCGGAAATACATATGCTCCGCGAGATCGAAAGCTACGCCGCCATAAAGATCGAGCATAGCAAGGTCCCTTCCATTGCCGATGTGGAAGGGACGAAGGCGTCGGGATTTCTTGAAAGGGCTAAGGGCCTTATCGACGCCGGAGGCCTGGATCAGTACGAGCGCCTTATCGAGCCGGTTCTGGAAGAGGACTACGCATCCCTTGACGTTGCTTCGGCGCTCCTAAAGATTCTCATGGACGAGGTCGGAAAGGCCTACGAGAAGGAGACGGACCGCATGGCGGCACAGATCAAGATGCAGAAGAAGAGGGCCCGACCCAGATCGTTCGGTCCCGGCAGGCGACGGTAGTCGCCCGGGCAGTGGTGGAGGCTGCGCGCGTCGGACTGGTACAAGGGGCGGGGCCTTGGCGCTGTGCCGCAGAGCAGAGACTACAAAATGGGCGGTGGAATCAGCTTGCGGGTCCTTGCACCACAGGGGTATCCTCTGCTATAGTTGACGGACCGGAGGTAATCATGAAGATATTGGTGGCTTTACTGGTATTTATTGGTTTATTTTCAGCATCTTACGCAGCAGCAGAAGCTGCGGACTGGGTGTTTCTCGTGGAAACGGGCGATGGCAGCAAGGAGTACTACGACAAGTCGGGCATCAGCCGGCCCTCCAAGGATTCGGTAAAGGTTTCTACGAAGCTGATTCCTTCCGCAAAACAACGAAAGACCATTATTGAGGCGGGCCTCAAGGATGAACTGCCGGCATCGGAGCTCCAGCGCCTCAATTACCTGCAGAGCGTATACATCATCAACTGTGCCCGGAGCCAATTCCAGGTTATCTCCATATCGCATTACGACGCCGACGGTAAGGTCATTCGAACGGATGAAACCCCGGAAGAGATGAAATACGAATGGACGCAGATACCACCGAAAACGGTTGTCGATCACCTTCAGAGCGCTGTCTGCTCAAAGCAGCCCAGGAGGTGAAGTGTGTCAGGCCCGCCCACGGAGGGGCCTGATCCTTGAAACTGCGTCCCCTTCTCTGTGTCGCCGTTGCGGCGGGATTGTGTGTCGGTGCCGCGGGATTTATTGGTGCGGCGTGGGCGACAAACACTTATCCCGTCGTTTTTGTCCACGGCTTCGCCGGCTTCGGCAGAAGCGAGGGGCTGGGCTTCCGGTACTGGGGTGGATATGGCGATATCGAGTCGGCACTAAAGAAATCCTTTTCCGACCAGCAGTTTTTTACCGCTGCAGTGGGGCCTTTCAGCTCGAACTGGGACCGGGCCGTCGAGCTTTTTTATCAGATCAAGGGGGGCTGCGTCGATTATGGTGCCGGGCATAGCGCGGCGGCAGGCCATCTTCGGTACGGTCGCTGCTTTACAGGTTTTTACCCCCAATGGAACAGCGACCACCCCATACACATTGTAGCGCACAGCATGGGAGGCCAGACGGCGCGAAC
>CAZYVU010000073.1:0-5252 GCA_964651435.1 uncultured Pseudomonadota bacterium | reverse complement strand
ACATTTATCTTCTTGTCCTGTAATATCCCATGGCCTCCGGTAAATAGGTCTTTATATTCTCGATCCGAGTATCGTCGGCGGGGTGGCTGCTCAAAAGCTCCGGCGGTGCCGACCCCTTCTGGGATTGCCTCATTCGTTGCCAGAATGCAACTGCGCCGTTAGGGTCATAGCCGGCCATAGCCATAAAGATCAACCCCAGCCGATCCGCCTCCGATTCCTGCAGCCTGCTGTACGGGAGCAACACACCCACCTGCGATCCAGCGCCGAAGGCGGCCAGGAAGAGATTCTGTGTTGCTGCGGGCTGCTGGGCCAAGGCTGTCGAAAGGGCCACACCTCCAAACTGTACAAGAAGCCCCTGGCTCATCCGCTCGTTGCCATGATTTGCAACGGCGTGAGCTATCTCATGACCCATTACCACCGCCAAACCATTTTCATCTTTTGTAATGGGAAGAATTCCCGTGTATACAACCACCTTCCCGCCGGGCATGCACCATGCATTGGCTTCCTTATCCTCGACGAGGTTGAACTCCCATCTGTACCCATTGAGACGCTCCGCCATCCCCTGCTGAGCAAAGTATTCGCCCACTGCTGCCTGGATTCTCTGACCCACCCTCTTCACCTGTTGGGTCTGGGCCACATTGCCCGAAACCTTGTGCTTGGACATGAAATCCCTGTAGCTGGTAAGGCTCATCTTGTTTAGTTCGGAATCGGATATAAGGCTTAACTGTGACCGTCCCGTTACGGGCACCGTTTCGCACCCCGGCAGGAAAAAGAAAAAGGCAACCAAGACGATCCCCACTGCTGCCCTTGCCATACAATGTGTTATCCCGACACTTTTCATGTACGTCCCTCCATCCCTTAGCTTAGATCGATCATGAGAAGCCTCAAGAGGTCATTGACGACGACCTTAGCCCCAACTGCCGCACCACCAATTCCTGAAAACGAATTCTAATACAGGATAGCGGGATTGGCAACTTTGCGCCTTTTAGCTATTCTTTAACCTGGAAAGAACCTCATCGAGCATCTCCCCTAATTTTGCCTCTTCGCTCTTGTTGGCGTACTTTGGCCGTTCGACGTCCGGATAGAGGCTGAAGACGCCGTTCATGATGACCTCCGCATGCGGGGGGCAGCCGGGCAGATGAACACCCAAGGACGCGTTGTGTTGCTGACAAAGTCCCATGAATATGTTCTGCGCCTGGGGGTCGATTTTTGCGGTGGTCCGGGGCCCCAGGAAAATGTTTGCTTCCCGGCCAAAAGGCCTATCGATGAGTGCCACTCCGTGATTTGCGGGATCATCTCTTCTTAACTTACTGAGGACAAAATGGAGATAGCCCGTGCATCCCGAACAGGCGTCGCCCGAATGAACATGCAAATGGTCACCCCCACCGATGTCGATGAAAGGCTGCCTAAACGGCCGTGCTACATCTTTAATCTTTAGACCCACAACGTCTATCTTGCCCTCTTCCACAGGACCAAACCCCTGCATGTAGGCCAGCCGGACGGGCGGCGACGATAGGGGATCGATACCCATAACCCGCATGGCGGTGGCATCGACGGCCACGTGGTTTGTCCCGCCTATAAGAACGTTCATCGGCTTTGGAGTACCCGATATGGGACCAAAGTCCTCAAGGCCCGTCAAGCCGTCGACAATGATTAGCTTGGGCTTGACCACGTGATGGATATTCACGAGGTTTTGCCAGAGTCCGAAAAAATGGGTCATGTATTTTTCCAGCGGCGGCATGGCACCCTGCAGATTCTTGATGCTCAGCGAGGACACGGCGGCAAAATGAATCTTCATTACAGGAACATTGACGATGACATCGGCCCTTTCAAGCGTAAGCGGAACCTTCCTGGATACCATCCTCTTTTGGCGTGGAACCTTCTTTTCCACGAGATCGTCCCCGTTGAGGTCAACAAGGCTTATTTTTGACGGGTTTATTGCGACGATTTCATCATACCCGTAATGGGCAAACATTTTTGACGTTTCGCTTCGGTTTATGGAGGACCCCTCAGCGATGACAATCTTATCCGCCACCGGCATCAGAATCTCCACGAGCGCCCTGACAACCCTTATGTCTGTGACGACCCCTCCCGTAACGACCCCGTCTTTGAGTCCATGATCACTGACAATGTTGGGTTTAATAGCCACCGTTTGACCAGGCTTGACAAATCTCTTGAGGCCTCCGAGCTTGTCTATGATATTCTCCACGGCCGTCCGTATCAGGTCGTAGCAAGTGGCATCCCCGACCTTTTCGATGACGACGCGCTCCTTTTTCCGGTAGGGCCGGCCCGGCCTTGCCTTGCCGACCTTTTCCAAAAGGACAGAGGTGCTTAGCTCCATTCTCTGAATGTGAAACTCTCCTCTGGCCAGAAGCTGCCCTGGTCGAAACCCGTATTCAACGAGCCAATCGTATTTCTTACGATCTTGTCCCAGGATTTCGACGCCTATGAGGCTTTCAGTCGCAATAAGAGCATCGATCATCTGGCCAAGACCCGTTCCGTCGTCATTACAGGGCCGTGCCCCCAATATTTCGACAATCGTGCTCCTCTCTTCGTCGTAGACCATCCACCCTACCACCCGACCAGCCTTCTCTGCCACGTACCTGACTAATCCACCATCGGCCTTCCATTGCTGCCATTTCTTGTCAACGTAGGCAAGGCCGCCATGAAGGCCTCCATAGTAGTCATTTAATGCCATCCGAAAGGCCTTCGTCAGCCTTCCTTTGTACAGCTTCGTCGACGATGCCATATCTCTCCTGCCCTCCTCCTCAACAACGCCCAAGGTCACTCTCGGAATTTATCCCCAGACCCGAAAAAAACTGTTACACTGTCGACACCTCAGATTATGCTCAAGAGCGCTCTCTTTAGAAACGCCTTTCACTTCTCAGGCATCATCATACCTGCGACGTACCTCTTCGCCGGCCGGACCTTCGCCCTCGCCACCTCCTTGGTCCTGCTTTTCCTCTCGGGAATTGCAGAACTACTTCGCCTAAAAGGTTTCGTCAAGGCAGCGGCCGTCAAGGCCTACCTAAAACCGAAGGAGTCAAGAAAGCCTTCGGGGAGCTTCTTTTACCTTCTTGCGGCCTCCGTCGTCGTGGTGCTCTTCAATCGCGACGCCGCAATAGCGTCGCTCCTCATACTGAGCATTGCCGACCCCGCCGCATCGATCGTGGGCCGACGGTTCGGCAGACGCCGGCCGGCCGGCAAGTCCCTTGCAGGAACATTGGCATTTTTCTGCACAGCCTTGATAATTCTGCTGTTCTTTCCCTTCTCGGTGCCGGCCCGCATAGCGGGAGCCTGTGTGGCCTCCCTCACGGAGCTGCTTACGCCCCCAATTATCGACGACAACCTCTCCGTTCCCGTCGTAACAGCCCTCTTTCTTCAGGCTACCCTCTTCCTCGGCCCCGCAACTTTCTGACCACCGTTTTCGCCAATCGCCCTACCTCTTGAAGACGGCCCCCGTGTTTGCCGAGGTCACCAGCTCGGCATAGCGGGCCATGTAGCCCTCCTTGATCTTTGGCTCCAACGGCTTCCAGGCCTTCTGCCTCCTGGCCAGCTCCGATTTACCCACGCGCAGTTCGATGGTCTTCTTGTTTAAATCTATCTCGATCTTGTCGCCGTCGCAAACAAGCCCAATAGGCCCACCCTCGGCCGCCTCCGGAGAAACGTGCCCTATGCACAAACCCCTTGTCCCCCCGGAGAACCTGCCGTCGGTGATGAGTGCACATGACGTGTCGAGCCCCCGGCCCGCCAGAACACTTGTGGGCGTCAGCATCTCCCTCATGCCCGGACCGC
Source organism: uncultured Pseudomonadota bacterium (assembly GCA_964651435.1). Lineage (GTDB taxonomy): Bacteria > Desulfobacterota > Syntrophorhabdia > Syntrophorhabdales > CAYQXL01 > CAZYVU01. The sequence goes on along the minus strand of CAZYVU010000073.1, from coordinate 1,457 downwards.
CCTTCGGGCCTTCGTAACGAATGATCACGGCATCTCCAGGCTCGATACGGCCTTCGAGAATCGCCGCCCCGGCCTCCTCCTCGCCCTCAAAGACGCGGGCCTTCCCTACAAAATGCCATACCTCTCGAGAAACGCCGATCCTTTTCACGATTGACCCCTGCGGCGCCAGGCTTCCTGTCAGGACCGCCAGGCCTCCCTTCTCGTGGTATGGGCTTTCCAACGGATGGATCACCTCCGGGTTTAACACCGACGCCCTCTTGATGATTTCGGCAACCTTGAGACCCGTCGCCGTAACGCACTTTGTGCGAATCAGCCGCTTTCTCGACAGCTCTTTCATAATGGCCGAAACGCCTCCGGCTTCAAAAAGATCCTCCAAATGATGAGGCCCGGCCGGACTCATGTTGCAGATGTGCGGGACCTTCTCCGAGATCTCGTCAAAAACGGTCAGGGGCAGCGAGATGCCGCCCTCGTGAGCAACGGCTGGCAGGTGAAGCGCCGTGTTCGAAGATCCGCCGAAGGCCATATCGACGGTTATAGCATTCTTGAAGGCGTCAAGGGTCATGATGTCCCTCGGCCGGATATCCTTCTCTATCAAGTGGAGAATCATATGCCCCGCCTCCTTGGCAAGGCGTATTCGTGCCGAGTGGACGGCGGGGATCGTTCCGTTTCCCGGCAACCCTATTCCCAACGCCTCGGAGAGACAGTTCATAGAGTTGGCCGTAAACATGCCTGCGCATGATCCCTGGCCCGGGCATGCGCACTCCTCCAGCGCGCCAAGATCCTCTTCCGTCATCGTACCGGCGGCAACCCTGCCCACACCTTCGAATACGGAGATCAGGTTCACCGGTTTTCCACGGAACCTGCCTGCCAGCATCGGACCCCCGCTTACCATAATAGAAGGAATGTTAAGCCTCATTGCAGCCATCATCATGCCAGGGATAATCTTGTCGCAGTTGGGAACGAGAACAAGTCCGTCAAAGGGGTAGGCCTTACACATCACCTCCACGGAATCGCATATAAGCTCCCGCGAGCCCAGAGAGTACTTCATGCCTTCGTGATTCATGGCGATACCGTCGCAGATCCCTATGGTAGAGAACTCCATGGGGGTGCCGCCGGCCATCCGTATGCCGTCCTTCACCGCCTGCACCAGCCGGTCCAACCCGATGTGGCCCGGAATGAGATCGTTGGCTGAATTGGCTATCCCGATGATCGGTCTCGCCATCTCCTTCGGGTGGTACCCCATAGCATGGAACAGACTCCTGTGGGGCGCTTTCTCCAACCCCTTTTTCATCCTGTCGGATCTCATTTTTCCTCCTTAGTCGGCTTACCTGCCATCTATCGTTTTTGAAGTTATCGTCAGTATTGTACGAAATAATCAGTTCTTTTCAAAGGACCATCAACAAGGGCCGGCCTACCCTCTCACTTATTCTTCGGATTGGCCCCCACGGCGCTCATCC
>CAZYVU010000072.1:0-5424 GCA_964651435.1 uncultured Pseudomonadota bacterium | reverse complement strand
GCCGCGTAAGGAAGGGCGTCTGCCTCCGGCGGCTGTTCTGTGAGCACGAGGGGATAAAGATGGTGAAGGAAGCTGCGGCCGGGAAGGAGGTTGGCCCCGGCACGGCGCAGCTTCCTTGCCGAACTGCCGCACAACACAAAACGCCACCGACCCTTGTCGCTATCATAGAGGTGCTGAACGGCGTCGAAGATTGTCGGCGCCGCCTGTACCTCATCGACGAAGACATACTGGGCCTCCTTTGTCCGTGGGAGGGCCCGGCACAGTCCAATGAATTCACCCGGGCGGGCAAGATGTCTCGACCGTTCTTCGGGGTTGGAAAGATCGATTCTGAGTGTCTCCGGAGGGAGCAGAGCATTCAGTAGCGTTGATTTTCCTGTCTGCCTCGCCCCGAACGTGATATGGACAAAGGGACGGTCCAGCTTTTGCCGCAGGGGTCCGGCGTACCACCGATCGAACATCACGCCTCCGATACCCGCGATAGCGATACATAGACCTTATAATTGTAGCCGTATTCTAATGTTGTGTAGAACATTTGTCAATAGCATTTGCAACTCCGAAATTCCTGCCGCACCTTGTCCCTCAACAATCAGAGAGGTGCGTCGTGCAAAAAGTGTTAAAGCAGGACTTGATATCACGAAAAAGGCTACACCAGCCGCTGAGAAGGTATAGAGTGGGCCTCAGAGGACCACTCCCGCAGGTGGCGGGAGAAGAGGGTGTCCACCCGGAAGCACGGATGGCACAACTATACCCAACAACAGGAGGTGCAGCCATGTACGTAGGAGTAGATTATCACAAGAAGTTCTCGGTGGCAACGCGGATGGATGAACAGGGAGTCATTCTGGAGCAGATTAAACTCACGAACAGACCCGATACCCTGAGGGGCTACTTCGGCAACCTTCCCCGGGGGACGAAGGTGGCCGTGGAGGCCACCCAGGGGTGGTACGCCTTCTACGAACTCATCGAGGACCTCTGCCCCGATGTAACGTTGGCCCATCCCGTGAAGACGCGGGCCATTGCCGAGGCCAGGATCAAAACGGACAAGATCGACGCGACGATGCTTGCCCACCTCCTGAGGACCAATCTCCTCCCCTCATCCTGCATCCCCTCCCGGGAGATCAGGGACCTCAAGGAGATCCTCCGGTACCGGGCGTCCCTCGTGTCGCTCCAGACATCCCTGAAGAACAAGATCCATGCCGTACTCGCCAAGAACGGCATGGCCGTCCCCTATACGGATATCTTCGGCAAGAAGGCGATCCAATGGATCAAGGGGCTCTCGGTGCGGCCCTGCTACGTCCACGAGGCGGCGGGCTATCTCATCCTTGCCGAGACGGTTATGGCCTTGATTGCCACGATAACCGCGACCATCGAGCGTGAGGCGAAGCTCAACGACGATGCGCTGCTCCTCCTCTCCATCCCCGGCATCGGCCCCTACTCGGCGCTGCTCATCGTTACCGAGATCGGCGACATCACCCGCTTCCCGTCGGCAAAGAAGCTCTGCTCCTATGCGGGGCTTGTGCCGAGCGTCCGGTCCTCGGGAGGGAAAACCCGGTACGGATCGATTACCAAACAGGGGTCGAAGTGGCTCCGGTGGATCCTCATCGAGCTCTCCCGCCACTTCGCCGGAAGCTCGCCGCAGATGAAGGCCCTATACGAGCGCATTCTGGCAAAACACGGAAAGAACACGGCCAGAGTGGCCGTTGCCCGGCAAATGCTCGTGATTATTTACAGCATGTTGACACAGAAACGATCATTCAGGAGGGAAGAGGGCCGGTCGTCTCCCTGGGGTCATGGTATGCCCTTCAAACAGCATGGAGGGACGAACCCGTGAGGCCTGATTGAGAGACCGGCTTCCACGATACAGTGTGTGATGTAGGCACGCATAGGTGACTAAGGTTCCTAGTCCTTCATTTGCGAAGGGACCCAGAGGAACGGGACTCTCAACGGCCTGGTGAGAAGAAGCATCGTTGAGGATTATGCTTGACAACCTTTTTCATAGGTGACCTCGGAGTTTTCTTGCGCCGCCGCTGATGGCCCGTGTATAATGCCCCTCAGCGGGCAGCATCGCGCTGTTGAGACCAATCATGGAAGAAGGGGAGGTAAGCATGAGGAGTTGGCGTTTCTGCCTATGGGCGGGCCTGATCCTATGGGTGTTAATGCCGGGCAATGCGCTCGCGGACACCCTTTTTAAGGCTGGAGGCGGGAAGAACCTGGTCTTTGGCAGGTCAATCATCACCGTTAATCTTCCCGACGCTCTCGGAAAAGAAAGCGACGTCAAGTGTCTCCTTATGGGGGCCGTCAGGGGAAAACCGGCAGTCTACGCCCTGGACCACGCGCCGGCAAGGAACAACAAGCTCTACCTCGTCGAAATCTTGGATTCCAGCCGGGCATTTTTTGCGAACCGTGCTCCCAACATCGTTCCCGTTGAGATGAAAGGGAACCGGATGCCCTTTGACAGAATCATCGGGTATGGCAGTCACCCCCTTGGCCGCATCCTCGAATTGCCCGACCCCGAAAACAAGGGCGAGTCCATGCTCCTCTTTACCCACGGAACGGGAGATCTCTATGCTTTGTCGCTTAAAGAGACGACGGACCCGAAAACAGGCCTCAAGACCCTGAAGGCCGTCGAAACAGGGAAGTGGTCGTCTTCGATTCGCTACATCAATCTCGATCTCATCGATCTGAACGGGGCCGTGGCGAATCGGGAAGGCAAGGCGGCCATCCCCGCCGCAGTAGCAGTCTGGTACCAGCGGGAGGGTAAGGTGTGGAACACCCGCAACTTCTCCAATCAAGCGAATAGCCTGGCGCTGGCCAGCTTCGATAAAGCAAGCGGCCTGGAGCTCTACCAGACGGATCTCAACGACAAGGAACCTTTCAGCGACATGAGCGAGGGCCCCGACTTCTGGCACCTGAAGAAGTGGGAGAGACATCGGGCCCCGACGGTGGTCGGCGGCGCCTTTGCCAATCCCGACCAAAAGGGCGCCGTGACGTACTGGTTCTCCAGAAATGCCATCGAGTACCGCAAGACTGACGCGCAATTAGTATTGACGGAGATCGATGTGGAGCACTTCATGGAGACCTGGGGCGCCGAGATTATCTTCAACCAGGCCGAAAACCGTCTTGAGCTGAAGACCCCGGTAAAGGCAAATGCGTGGTGGTGGCAGTACTGGACGAAGGATTGGGGGAAGGCCGACTACTGGGCGGATCAGTTCATTCGGTGGACGACAGGGCCGTACCTGAGGAACGATGAGAGCAATAACCTCTATATCGACCACTATATCAGCAACCCTCCCCACGATAAGGGGCCCGGATGGACACTGGCCTCCAATAGTATAGGGAAGCTTCACGTTGAAAGCGTTTCCGACGGCTCCGTGAAGGGGGTATCGGAGTACGACGGCAAGAGCGAAGAAGAGCTGACGGCCATGCAGAAGCGAGAGCGGGACCTGGTCAACGGGAACGCGAATGTGGCCATGGTGGTCTACGGATGGCCGTACTTCGCCGTCCTGGGGGCGCCGAGCCCCGCAAACACGCCTTCCTTTACCAGGAAATGGGGTACCCAGCACATCGGCTGGACAAAAGGTTCCTACGGTGGGGGGTTTGAGGCCGATATCGGCGTGGGGGGAATGGCCCCGATCGGGCAATGGAGTAAAAGCCTGATCGGCGGATTTTCCTGGGAATCAGGGACCGAGAAGACGGACGTTGAGACCCAATCCGTCACCATCTCTGTCAGCTATCACGACACGAGCTTTGACGACTTCACGCGATGGGGTATTGTCGTGTACAACACGATCAAGCCGGAGGTGTCGGCCTGGTACAGCTTCATGCCGGAAAACGGCGCGACCATATCCGTTCAAGGGCTTGACTCGTACGCGTTCGTTTTTCCGGTCCTGTCCCTCAGCGTCGGCCAGGACGCCGTGATGCTCTATGAGCGATTCGATGTAACGCAGCCCGACCGGCTGATCGGGCAGGATGTCATTCCCAGCCCTCTATCGGCCGGATTGGCGGCCCGGGATGTAAGCACGACGTTGACACGGGAAAGCCGCGATGCCGCGGTGAAGGCGATCCGGGCATGGGAGCAGGAGACGAGGCTTAAGCAATTTCTCGCTTTGGCCAAGACACCTGACAAGACGGGCGTAAGGATTAACCAGGTGCACACGTATAAGCTGGACAACGATGCGACGCTCGATGCATCGAAGACCGCCTCAACAACGGCGACGGATGACAAAGAATGGTATGGGGGCTTCAACTGGTCTTTCAAGCCGTCGATACCCATCGGGCCCGTAATGGATATAACGGTCAAGCATACAGGCTCTTTTTCAACAAAGGATACGGAAACTACCGAAAGATCGTACTCCCTCCAGACGCGGGGCGTTGCCGACTCGTACCTGGGGCAGGTGCTCTTCAACACCTATTTTATCGATATCAAGATAGCGGCGCTCAAATCTTACATTTACCGAAATATGGGCAAGCGGGATGCGTTCGACGGTAAACCGGCCTTTATTCCCGATTGGAACTGGAAATACAACCAGGATTTCACCCTCGTCGTCACGGAATATTCGAGAACTACGATGAGATAAGAGGGCGGCCGTAGGTTCTTATTGCTTGAGGGCTTCTTTTACCTTTTCTGCGAGATACACCTTGACTAAAGACTGATAGGGGATATCCTGCTTATTCGCTAAGACCTTGAGCTGGCTGATAAGGGACTCGGGTAGTCTGATGGATATTGTGCGGGTGGTAGGTTTCAGGTTGGGAAAGGCCGCCCGCACCATTCTGGATGAATCGAAGTACTCTGTAGTGTCGTGCGTTGCCCAAAACTTCCTTTCCTCGTCCTCCGAAGCAAACCGCGGAATGGGCTTACGTTCCTTCTTCATAAAGCTTCCTTTCCTTTCTATGCATGTCCCGGGCCGATATCACACGAATAAGCGTGTTTTGTTTCCTGAGTGTGATGATGACCGCAAGGAGTCTTCCGTTCCTCGTTTGCCCGAGCACCCTGAACCTCTGTTCGGCGCCGCTGTGACTCTCGTCGGGGGTTATGTACAAGGGATCGCCAAAAAAGACCTCTTCGCATTCAAGATAGGATACCCCGTGCACCTCGTTCTTGGCCACATTGCCGTCATCCCAGTCAAAGCCCGTTATCTTTTCAAAATCAACCGTCACGTATACTAAGAATATATACGATGTATCTATTGTGTCAAGTATCGCAACGTACTTGTCAGAGAATGGCCATTGGAATCGGGGAGAGTTGCCGGAACTGGTGCGATGCGTATGCGTCGGCCCGCCGGAGGGCCTTGTGGCGGAGGTCGGGATAAGAGAGCGGCCTTGGCCGGTGCCGTGCGTGCTGCGGCCATGCGGGGCCTTAAATCTCAATGCATTCCTCAGATACCCCGCAGGTTGCCACCACGAGGCTCGTTGTTGAGCGGACATGCC
>CAZYVU010000071.1:0-5611 GCA_964651435.1 uncultured Pseudomonadota bacterium | reverse complement strand
CACCCTGGGTCAATTGATGTGAAAAGGGGTGGGTCCGATAACGTGAAAAGTCACAAGACGGAAGAGGACCTCAGAAGCGCTTATACCGTCCTTCTCCGCCCGGTGGATCTCTTCGTCGAGGATTCCGTCCATGCCCTTGAGCCTGAGCGCCGTCATGAGGTCGTGGAGTTTCTCGTTCATAGGTCATCGGTAAAGAAGTCGCCGGCCACGTACGAGAGGATTACCTGTTCCAGCCGGGCAAGATCACATAGTCCATAGCGTGATGCTTCCAGAACCGCCTTCTCGAAGGCCTCGGGCGGATAGGTCCGCTTCAAATCCAGCAGTCTCCGCAAGGGTCTGACACCCCTGCCGGAAGACCGATTCCTCAGTATTCTGACATAGGTATCGAGCCACTCGTGCTGCCCGGTGAGAGCCTTCTCTTCTGTTGAGGGCCCGTCATAGGTTCTCGCCCGGTGCAAGGGTTCATGATGGCCGGGTGCGGTCAGGCGGCTCTCCCGCTTATCGATAAGCCGCCGATGATCGGCCGCCTTTTGGTTCTTCGCGAAGACCTCGATCGTGTCCCACAATTTGTGGACCTCCACCTCCTTGCCGACCAACCGTTCCGGTACCGAGTAGCGGTTCGTGTCGACATGAACATAGCCCTCGAGATCAACGGTCCGCATGAACGTCTGATAGACGGGAGGGATATACGGAGGAAGGGGTGTGAGATACGGTTTCTCCATGAGGTAGGCGGCCTCCGGGCTCATGCCCAGGGAACGCTTCACTTTCGTATTCGCCACCTCGTTGCACCAGCGTATTGCCTGTTCGTTCAGATCGTGCCAGTCCCGGAAGGTGCGACCGGCAAGGAAGTTCCCCTCTACATAGGCGAAGTTCCGTTCGATCCTGGCCTTCCTGTCCGCATGGCCTATGGCATGGGGAACGAACCTGACGGCGTAGATCTCGCCGAAGCGCTCCATCTCGGGGGCGATCTCCGCATCGGGACCTGATCCGTGGGCCACGATGACGCTCGTGTTGTCGATCGTGCAGCGGGGACAGGTTCCTTCCATATATCTGAAGGCGCGATCGAGAAAGACCCGCGCTTCGAACCGGGTGAATGACGGGTAGTACTGGATGAAGAGCTTTCTCGAAGAGGCGAGCACCAACCCGGCGCACTGGGCCCTGACCTTCCTGTCGTCGAGCATCACCTGATGGGGAGAGGTGTCGTGCTGCATCTCCTCGCCGGGTCCGAAGGTGTAGGCGCCGGAGCGTTGTGTGCGATCCTCCCGGAGTTCCCGGTCCCTCACGATCCGCGTGAGGGTGCTGTAGGGGATATGGACCCCCTGTGCTTCGAGGATCTCCCGAACCCTCACCGCGTTGCCTCGGGCCATCGTGAAGGCCTCCCGGATGCGGGGAACGTGTTCCTCATGCGGGGATGCCCGATGGGTGCGTTCTTTCCCCCGGATGACGTCTTTCACCGTGTTCCGGGAGATTGTCAGCATCCGGGCGATCTCCCGGATGGGAACCCCCCGCCCGGCGAGGGTGAGCATGGTCCGGATCATCTCGTCGTTCATCATGGTATCTCCCGATTGCGTGTTCGAGTTCCGCGAAGTGCTTCCGGCTGTCCCGGAAGGCGGCAACGAGGAGGCGGCGGTCAGCGGTGCTCTCGTCGGAAGAGAACAGGAGGGGGACATCCTTCAGGAGTCCTTTGAGCATGTGGGTGATGATGCGCAGGTCCCTGAGATACGCGCCCTCCGGGCCCTCTTTGAGAACGCCGGCCTCCCGGTCCTCCTCCTTTGCGCGAAGCGCCGCGAAGAAGAGGGCCGGTTCGCGGACCATGTTCTCCCGCTGCCGACGGGTCGCTTTCCGGTAGTGACGGAAGAACTGGGCCATCTCCCGCGTTGACGCCCCGGGGAGATGCTCCGTGAGGAGCTTCCCGTGCTCGGGTATCGCGCGCGCAATGGGGACGATGACCCGCGTGACCGTCCAGGTGGAGACCGCACCTTTCCGGATCAGCGCGATCAGGTCTTCCGTGAGGGCGTGGTAGAGCGCCAGTCTCCCCGAGACCCAGCTTTGTCTGTGTCCCACCCGGGAGGCGATCCGTTCCTGGGAGAGGTGGTGCTGCTCCTGCAGCGCCGCGAGAAGGGCCGCCTCTTCGAACACGTCCCATCTGCGGGTATGGGAGCGGGCGATAATCTCCATGAGGGCGTCTTCCTCGGTGCCTTCCCAGATCTCCGCCATCACCGTGTGGCGCCCTAAGCGCTCAAGGGCCTGCACCCGCAGATAGCCGTCGAGCAGAACGCGGGACTGCAGGACGATGACGGGGACGGTCTGGCCCGCACGTTCGATGGAGGCTGCCAGTGCGCGAACCGTTTCGGGCCGTTCTATTCGTGTGTGGGCATAGCGGAGATTGATCTGTGCAATCTCGATCTCCTGAAGGCGTTTGCCGTCCATGGCGCAGATCATACCGAAGGAGAACGTGACGGTCCATCTCGTCTTTTATCACGGCCTACCCGTACCCGGTAGCGGCAAATGTCCGCGTACCAACCCTGTGCAGCCTTATCTCATCTTTTATCATGCCGACCTTGTCATCCGGTATGAGGAGAATGACCTTCTGGAGCGGCTTTGCAAGGGGTATCTCGTCTTTTATCATGGTCCGTCTTCTCCAGGGCTTCACGTAGGTCTCGTAGAGATCGACGAAGTACCCCGGGTTCTTCCTGGCCCATGCCGCCTGGGCAGCCTGTTTCCGTTTCTTTCTGCACGCGGGATCAAAGCATGCCTTCTGCCGATCCTTCACCCGGTGATCCGGAGTAAAGTATTTTCCGCAGAATTGGCACCGTTTGACCACCCGCGCACCCCCAAGGTTTTTTTATAGTGTACACGGGGTCGGGATGGATGCGGCACAGAAGGCTGGGGGTGATGCGGTGTTTCGGGAGGGTAAACGAGGGCCTTTCTGATGGTCTTGGGGTGTTCTGTTCATATACGAGAATATCGCGGACCGGTTCTCACCACCGGGTCAATTCTTCTGAGCAGGGGTGGGTCAATTCAGATGAGCGGCAAAGGCCAAGGCGATGTCCTATTCTCGCAGACTGTTGTAGGGCGGTTGAAACGAGGTATAAAATGGGGATGAACTTGGGTGGGGCCGGTATTTCATTTGAGGAATTCCTACATAAGACAGGCCAAAGATGGGACCCGGAAGGCATGATTAAGTCGGTGGAGGTGATATCATGGGCGTACACGCATGATATTGCCACTTCCGTCGAAAACGTTTGTCCTGAAGTGACGTTATTTGAACCTGACTACTTGCCATTTTGTGTCCGGCAATCGGCATTTGGACGGGCATCCTCACAAGAAGAACCCCGCCGTTTTGAAGCGGAGGCAAAACACTATTCTGAATGCGCGGAGTTTTCCAGGTATCATTTTTCCAACAGACCGGACGCTAAGCGTCCGCGCACTTCTGTACAGATTCCAGAGAAAGCGCTGGAGAACTATTTGGTGGACAATCTGGCAGTGCTTGAACCTGGGCTGGAACTCGTCGAAAGGCAACGGGCCATCGGTGAGTGGAGGGTGGACATTGTGGCCGCCGATCAATTTGGCCGGAACGTCCTCATGGAGTTGAAATCAAAACCCCTGAACCGTGACGACATCGACAGACTAAATGGGCAAATCTCCAGATATTATCATCGCCTCAGGCCTGAACCGGGCGATTGGCGCGTATTCATAGTCATGCCGAAAGATAGTCGCGGCCTTATAAAAAACATCTATCACGGCTTAAAGCCATGGATCGACGGCAAAGAAGTCGTCGTTTTTCAATTCGAATACAACCTATATGGCAAGGAATTCTTGTTTGCCAAAACTGCGTTGGGGGAGAATGAACAGAGTGGCACATAACCCAATGCTGCAGCCAAATCGGAGAAAGCAAAGGCTGCTTGCGCCTCTGGCTGAGCTTATCGTTCGGCCGCAGGGATTGTATAATCTCAATGCGCTGGATATAGCATTTATGCTATAATGTATCCATGAATTGGACAATCACATATTGCAATTTACAATGAGTCGCTTCAGGCGGAGATCCTGGCATTACCCGCTGGCCTCGTTGCCCGCTACCTTCGATATTCAGACCGCATGGGAATTTATAGACCGGATTTGGGGATGCCTCACGTGCGGGCGATGGGTGAGGGACTGTTTGAACTGCGGTTAAAGGCGGAAGAGGGCATTGCCCGCGTACTTTACTGTACCGTGATCGGAAAGAAAATCATGATTTTGCACCAATTTATCAAGAAATCTGACAAGACGCCACCGAAGGAGCTAGCCTTAGCCCGACGGCGGATGAAGGAGGTCACGAATGCTAAAACATAAAGAAGTTAAGTCTCGTGCCTTGGAGCGTCTCGACGTAAAAGCCGAGTACGATCGGCTTGATGAAGAGTTTGCGTTACTGGACGAATTCCTCAAAGCCCGTGCCGCAGCAGGCGTCAGCCAAGCCCAGGTTGCGGAGCGGATGGGTACGACCCAGTCAGTCGTTGCGCGTTTGGAGTCAGGGTACGGGAAACATTCTCCTTCCCTTGCTACATTACGTAAGTACGCGCAGGCCATCGATTGCCGTCTTGACTTGCGACTGACCAAAGAGACGGGAAAAGTGGAGGCGCAGAGTCGAACAAATCCTTCCACCGGATCGGCCAAAAAGCGGGCCTCCCGGTGAACTTTCCGTTGGCGATAGAGATCGACCATGACGAGAGAATAGCTGGGCAGAGGTCAGGGAACAGTGGTATACTTCTGACTGTAAGAGAATAGTGAATAAATCCATGAAGAAAAGGTGCTACCATGAGTACAAAAGAGGAACTCATAAACGAGATAGAAGAAGCTCCCGAGCCACTTCTTTCGGAGGTCCTTGATTTCGTTCATTTCCTGAAAGCAAAAACCCTTCGCGAAAAGCTGGATACCGCAACAATGAGCGAGTCCTCCTTAAGGAAAGACTGGCTGAATCCTGAGGAGAACGAAGCATGGCAAGGTTTGTAAAAGGCGACGTTGTCGTCATTCCCTTTCCCTTCTCGGATCTGAGTCAGTCAAAAAGGCGCCCGGCCCTCGTTCTCGCGCCGCTTGAGGGTGAAGACGTCATTCTCTGCCAGATCACAAGCAAGAGCATAAGAGACAACTACGCCATCTCACTAGACGACGCCGACTTCGAGTCAGGGGGTCTTAAACAGGCGAGCAACTTAAGGCCCAACCGCCTCTTCACCGCAGATACTCACATCATCCTGTACCGAGTCGGCAATATCAAGAAAGAAAAGCTGAACGAAGTAGTTAAGGCCATCATAGAAATTGTGAAAGCATAGAAAGGGCCGCCAACAAGGCGCTGAAGCCGATCGTGGCCCTGTCGGGATACTCTGGCTTAGCTTTCCGTTATCCTTACGAAACTGGACAAACATAGGTAGACTTGCGGAATATATCAAAACTTGTATAATGATCTTATAGGTCCCAAGCCGCTGAAGTTCGTTGGGTCGAGTCTTGATGATCTCCGGAACTTCCCGGAGGAAGCCGTACGTGCTGCCGGTTTTGAGCTCCGGGCAATTCAGAATGGTTTCAGAGATATTGTCAATAGTTGGTGACGAGTTTTTTTCACGGCCTATCCTATCGTCCA
>CAZYVU010000070.1:0-6057 GCA_964651435.1 uncultured Pseudomonadota bacterium | reverse complement strand
GCATCGAAAAGTTCACAAGCGGCTCCGGCAAGGCGCCAGTTCTCTACTCTACCCGTCAAACCTGAACTCCTTGGGAAGGCGAACCGCCTGGCTTTTTCCGTTCCTGAAAATCTTTGCGGTATTCACAGGTGCCTCCTGGTATCTATTACAGGGGCTCACGTCGCCCCCTCTATCGGCAAAGCCACGACCCACTGCGTGGGTGCCCCGGCCACCCCCTCTGCTCGCAGAATCTACTATAAAGCATATACCATCTGAGCCATTTCGAGTAAAGCGATGGTCTCCCCGGAACCCGAGAAGCCCCGAAGGGTTCTTCTGTGTTTTACTTCCAAAAAATTACCTTGCCAACTTTTCGATTTTTTTCTATCATTGGCGTGATAACAAGAAGTTCCGGGGCGAGGGACTTTCTTTCTGCTTCACACCTACACATAACGGCATTAAAAGGGGTAGTCGATGGTGAAAAAGATTGCGGTTCTGACGGTACTAACCCTGATCTTATTAATATTCAACTCGTTAGGTGCTGCCGTGCAACTGCCGCAGACGGGGCAGACAACCGTGTATAGGGCAGGGGACGATGGCGATGCCCGCAAAGGTGCGGCGTGGCCAAGCCCCCGGTTTGCCACGACCGGGGATTGTGTGACGGACAATCTCACGGGGCTCATGTGGACAAGAAACGCCAACATCGTTGGGGATAAAGCCTGGTGGAACGACGCAATCGACTATGCGAATAATCTTGGCCTTTGCGGGTACTCTGATTGGCGACTTCCCAATATCAACGAACTGGAGAGCCTCGTTAATGCCCAGCAGGCAGATAGCGCTACATGGCTTACCGCCGAAGGCTTTATCAACGTGCAGCCTGCCGCCTATTGGTCGTCAACAAAATATGCGGCTTACCCAGACGACACATGGTACGTGAATATGTGGCTTGGCACGGTATATTACGGTGGAACCACTCAATTCGTGTGGCCCGTACGGGATGGGTATGTGAGCGTTCCGGCCAAAACGTGGAAGACCGGCCAACTGCAGACCTTTCGTCCCGGCGATGACGGGGACCTGGAACAAGGGGTTCCCTGGCCCGCGCCTCGGTTTACCATGAGCGGGGATTGCGTTACGGACAATCTCACGGGGCTCCTGTGGACACGGAACGCCAATCTGGCTGGAGCCGAAGTTTGGGGTAGCGCCATTGATTTTGCCAATAATCTTTCCCTCTGTGGCTACTCAGACTGGCGGGTCCCCAACCGCAAAGAGCTTCAGAGCCTCACTGACAGGTCACGGCAAAACCCAGCCCTGCCGGCGGACAACCCTTTCCTCAATGTTGCCTGGGGCTACTACTGGTCCTCAACGACGTACGCCTACCATTCGGACGAAAAATGGTATGTTGATTTGGGGGATGGTCACGTGTCCACGCGGGGCCAATACTATACCGCGTACATGTGGCCCGTTCGCGGGGATTCAATCAACCCCGAGAATAATCTGGACGATGGCCTCGTCGCCTACTATCCCTTTAATGGCAATGCCAATGACGAGAGCGGTAACGGCCGCGATGGGACGGTGTACGGAGCGACCCTCACGGCTGACCGTTTCGGGAACCCCAACAGTGCCTATGATTTCAGTGGAAATTATATTGCCCTTCCCACACAAATCATAGACCCATCGACGGATGGGTTTACGTACTCAGCCTGGATACTTACGAGAAGTCAGAACGAGAGCATGCCCATTGGATTTGATGGCCACTCGAGTATCGTCCTGATGGCCGACGGAAAGATTTCGTGTTCGGTCAAAGTGAGTGATGGGGCCGTATTCTATGTATATGAAGATTCGCAGCTACCGACCAACCAGTTTACACACGTAAGCTGCGTCTACCGCAAGGGCGACAGGCTGGAGCTATGGTTGAACGGAGAGCTCAAGAAGACTGGTGCTTTGCCCGCACTTGCTCTGACTTCTTGCTGTATTAATTCGCATCCGGCGAGCATAGGGGCCCACGCTCAGTCGCTTTATAGCTGGCACACGCTGTACTGGAACGGCATCGTTGATGATGTTCTCATTTACAACCGCGCCCTGCCCTCTGCCGAGATCACCCAGTTATACCAGGGGCAGACACCTGCAGTCCCCCCCACTCTGACCGTCATCAATACAAGCCCTGCTGGAGGGACAGTTACTGGTCTGGGGATCAATTGCGGAACCGACTGCTTGGAGCCTATCCCGATCAACACCTTGGCGACCCTCAAGGCACAAGTGAACCCCGGTTACCGGTTCACCGGCTGGTCCGGAGGAGGTTGCTCCGGCACCGGTGACTGCACTGTGACCATGGACATGTCGAAGACCGTTACCGTTACCTTTACCGCTATTATCGGGCCCGTCGTCGACATGACCCCCAAGTCGGGCCCTCCCGGCACGGCTTTCACCGAGTGGGGAACGGGCTTCACTCCAAACGGTACCGCCACCCTCCACTTCCGGAAGCCCGACGGCACTGAGTATCCCACACAAAAGCAACAGCTCGACCCGACAGGTCATTTTGAGATCACCTACAGTGCGCCTTTGGACAAACTTCCGGGAGCCTATACCTGGTGGGCCTTCGACGACGCCACCGGCGCCAGGAGCAACGAGGTAAGCTTCTCCATCGTGGGCCGGGTGGGGGTTTACGGCAGGATCTTCGATGGACAGGGAAATCCCCTTTCGGGGGTAACCGTCACCGTAGCCACCGTCACGGCAGCCACGGATAGCCAGGGCAATTTCAGCCTTCTCGATATCGCGCCCGGTGCTTACGTTCTCCGGGCGGAGAAGGCAGGCTACGTACCCCACGTGGAGAATATCTCCATCGCTCAGGGCGCGACGGTGTACAGGGCCATGGTGCTCCAAGCGGCAAGCGCCGTGAAGATCGTGGTCACGGACGTGAAATCGAAATACAGCGGATTCAGCTATTTTTTGTCCGACGTGCCGTTCCCTGTCTCCTTTACGGCTACCGTAGACTGGGGCCCTCATCCGCCGGAAAAGGTGCGGTTCATTACGGCAAAGCAGGCCTATGACGTTCCTACTGCTGGAGCGACGGCAACAAAGACCTTCGATATGGGGGATGGTGAGGATTTTCCCTCTTGCAGCACCCTGAAGGTCCAGGCGATCGGTGCTGACGGAGCAGTCTCGGAGGTCAAGGCAGCCAGCTTTATCGTCACCTCCAATCTACCCCTTTCCGGCGTATTCACCTATAGAGACCTGGGAAGCTCTTTCGGCTACGCCACCGAAATAGGATTCGACTTCGCATTGGTGGATGAGCTGATTGACGCGGAGGAAGTACCCGCAAACCTCCCTGTCATCGGCCAGAAGGGTATAGGCCTTCGATTCGTTCCAACGGTAAAGTCTACCGTTCAGGGGGACGGCAATGTGGCCGTCGATTTTGACTGGGGGAACAAACCCGTCCTGGAAGCGAAGCTAGCAGGGGCGGAGTGCAAACTGAGCATGGCCGCCGGTGTCCATGCCGCCTACCAGTACCCGGGCTGCTACTGGGACTGGGACGGATCCATTGGATTGAACGGCTCCTGCACGGTGGAGAAGTCCTGGCCCTTTGCGGTCCCGCTGGGTCCGGTGCCCATCCCGGGATTTTTCGAAGTGACCCTGGAGGGCGCGGGGAGTGGCACTCTTGAGGTCAACGACGTGAGCCCTCTGGCCGTAAACGGTAAGCTCCAGGTTGGCCTTGAACTGAGCGCCGGGGTCTTTGCGGGCTTCGATGAGTTAGCCAACGTCGGTGGTGGGCTGACGGGAGGGACAGAGCTCACCTTCCAGAAGCCCGCATCGCCGGGCTTCGACGTGGGTGTGAGTCTCGCGGGATGGCTGGAGGCCTATCTGCTACTATGGAAAGGGAAGTGGGAACTGGCCAAGTGCGAGTGGTTGAAAAGTACTGGTTACATAGAATGTAGCTGTGGTGTATTCTGCGGGGCAGCGGTGAAGGGCTCACTGGCGCCAGCGGCGCGGGGATATCTCAATGCGACAGACTACGGCACGTTCTTGCAGAGGCCGCAGTTTAGACGCACGCGTATTCCCAACAAGGAACAGGGGATTGTGGTCGGAACGGCCTCTCTCCAAACGGATATCTTCCCTTACCCCGATGCGGACCTGAGAGGTGCGGGAGGTGCGGTCAGTCTTGCCTGGCTGTACGACAACCCGGACAGAACGGCTATGAACAGGACCATGGCGGTCTTCTCCCGGTATGACGGTGCAGAGTGGACAGACCCCGTTCCGTTAGGCGATGACGGCACCGCGGACTTCCACCCCATGATCCTTCCTTTTGCCGATGGCAGCGCCATGGCCGTGTGGGAGGATGAGAAGACACAGATGCCCGACGATGCGGCCCTGGAGGCCATGGCCGCAGGCCTCGAGATCTCTTCAGCGTTATATGACGCCCAGACGGGCCAGTGGTCTACCCGTGTGCGGATGACCGATAATAGTTATCTTGACAGGAGCCCGAGGCTCGCGGGGCGGGCTATGAACAATACTATCGTCACCTGGATCGGCAATGAGGGCAGCGACATTCTCGGCAGCGCCGAAAAGCCCAACACCATATGGTTTTCCCGTTACAACGGGGCATCATGGAGCGCACCCGCCGCAATTGCTACCGTGCCCGCCTATATTGTGAGATACGATCTTGACTACGACGGCACAAAGGGCCTTCTCGTCCTGAGCCAGGACACGGACGGCAATCCCTCTACCATAGAAGACCGCGAACTCTTCGCCATGACGTACGAAGGCAGCGCCTGGGGTCCACTCACAAGGATCAGCAGCGACGCCGTCCCGGACGACAACCCGAAGCTGGCCATGGACGGCGCCGGCAACTCGCTCCTCGTCTGGCTCAGGGGCAGCGAGGTGTCGAGCGTATCGAACCTCGCCATGAATGACAGAGAGGTCATCATGACCGGCGAATATTCCACCAACCTTGCCGGCTTTCGCCTCGCCGCCGGCGAGAGCGGTCGGATATCGCTTCTCTGGGTCGGCGTATCGGGCAAGAGCTCCGATATCTTCGCTCTGTTCTACGACCCCATCTTCGGGCTCTGGGGGGGCAAGACGCGACTCACCGCTGACGCGGAGACAGAAAGCTATCTCACGGCAACATTTCTCCAGGAAGACACCCTTGTTGCCGCATATGTGAGGACTCCTGAATCCTCTGCGGGAGCCAACCTTGCTGCAATACCCAAGCCGGGGAGCGATCTCTACATCCTCAAGTATGCGATGGGCAGCGATCTCGAAATGGAAAGCCTCAGAACTACCCCGGAGAATCCTGCCCCCGGTGCGTCTATAACTATCGAGGCCCGGGTGGAAAATATCGGCGACACCGTATTGGACTCCATACCTGTTGCCTTCTACAATGGCGATCCAGCCGTGGCAGGAAGCCTCATCGGGACGGCGATACTTGGCGCTCCCCTCAAGCCCGGCGATTCGGCCGTGGCCTCCTCAACCTGGACGGTGCCCCAAACTGCAGCCCCGCTGAAGATATTCTCCGTCATCGACCCGGAGCAGACCATCGCAGAACGCGATAGAGCCAACAACATAGACTACATCCGCATTGCCGTGGCCGATCTTGCCATACAAAATGCCTACTGGACGAAGGTTACGGACGAGAAGATATCCTTTACCGCCACGGTGGCGAATGCCGGCGCCATCACAACAGAGGTGGTCTCCGTGAAGTTTCGGAGGGATACAGCAGCCGGTGAACTCCTCTACGAACAGGTGCTGGAGTCTTTGGCCCCCGGCCAAAGTACAGATGTGGGCTTCCTCTGGGAGCCGCCGGTGGTCCTGTCGGAATACACGGTCGTCGTCATCGTGGACGAGGCCAACGCAATACCCGAGACCGCCAAAGAGAACAACCGGAAGGCCATAACGGTAACCTATCCGAAGACCCTTACCGTCACCAAGTCCGGATTGGGTTCTGTAACGAGCACCCCTCCGGGTCTCTCCTGCGGCGCTACCTGCACCTCGGACTTCAAGAGGGGCGACGTCGTTGCCCTCAACGTTACTGCCGACCCCGGCTACCAGCTTAGCTCCATTGCCGGCTGCAGCGGCTCCTATGACGCG
>CAZYVU010000069.1:0-6460 GCA_964651435.1 uncultured Pseudomonadota bacterium | reverse complement strand
TGGAGCCGACGATGGGAGTCGAACCCGCGACCTGCTCATTACGAGTGAGCTGCTCTACCACTGAGCTACGTCGGCCCGCGAAACGCTAAAGGATACCCCGTAAGACCATTCTTTTTCAAGTACCTTTTTCAGCTATCGTAGGTGTACCGCACGGAGAAGAAGTACTGCCGCCCTGGAGCGGGGTACACGTTCACCCTTGAAGAAAAAGCGCTGGCGACAGCGTAATCGTAACATTGTCTGTCGAAGAGGTTTCGAACACCAACTTGAAAAAACCATGATTTCGTGTCGTAACTGATATTCGCATCGGCGGTTGCATAACCCGGTACTGTCCTGTGGGTATTGGACTGATCGCTGATGGCATAGCGGGAGCCCGTATACACGGCTCCGACGTAGAAACCGAACCCGTTCCAGTCGTATTTGCCGGAACCGGCGACCTTGCCTTCCGGAACGAACGGAACAGTATTACCGTCGAAAGGCCCGCCATCGAACTGTGCCCTCACGTAGGAATAGGAGAGGTCAAACTGGAGCCGGTCCGCCGGCAGGATGCGTGCCGTTGCCTCAAAGCCACGCCTCAACGTGCGATCATAGTTGGCATTGGCAAAGGTGAAGGGGTTGTAATAGATCTCGTCGCTGTTTCTGATTTCAAAGACTGTCAGGCTGCCTCCCAGATAGGGCAGGGGATTCCACCGTGCGCCGATGTCCAGCTCCTTTGTTGTCTGAGGCCTGATTCTTGCGTTAACCGTGCCCGTCTGCACGTTGATCATCTCGTCTGTCGTGGGGAAGCGAAACCCCTTGGAATAGGTTATGAAAGCGTTTCCGTTACCCGTGAAGAGGTAGTTCAGGGCAAACCGGTAAGCGTCCTGCCACCACGTCTCGGATGCGTTCTGTCGGGATGGTGGAGCAACGTAATTGCGGTACCCCGAGTCATATGCCGCTTTCTGCCTGCGGTAACCGACCTCGAGCTGGACTTGATCGGTCAGAAACAACTTTTCATTGGCATAGAAACCGTAATCATTCTTTGTGATCGACGCGAGGGTGTGGGAAGGAAAGGTGGCGAAGGCCCCGGACCAGTCAACGGACGTAGGGTAATGGTAGAAGTCGAAACCGGTGACGAAGCTGCTTTTCAACGAAAAGAGCGGGTGGTCGAAGATTATCTTGGGTGTAAAGGCATATGTTTCGAGAACGCCCATGGACTGGTTGTACCAGCGCATCCCGGCATAGCTTCCTTGGAACCAGGATGCCGTGTGCCGCTTTCTGTATGAGCCTCCCACCGAGAACAAGAGACCATCAATGGGCGACAATCGAGCCTCGGCATCGACGAAAGAATCTTCTGTTGAGCCGTCGTTATAGGGTTCCAAAGAGTCCTTGGGGTCCAGGGCACCAAGGGGAAGGTCTTGCCACAGAAGGGGGCCCGGCATACCATAGCCGTCGCTGTGGTAACCCGCCTTGAGATACAAAGACGCCTTTGTTTCGTCGCCCAAAACAAAGCTCCCAAAAATATCCTTGGCCTTGAGGCTGTTGTTGTGCCGGAAACCGTCCGTCTCATTGAGCGACGCCATCATAAAATAAGAAAAGATACCCTTGGTGCCCGAGAGGTTGACGGCTGGCTGAAGAAGGCGATTACTTCCCCCGGTGGCCGTCGCCTGTGCGGTCAGGGGGCCTTTTCCGCGGCGGAGGATAATGTTGATGGCGCCGGAGGCAGCGTTGTCGCCGAACATTACCGTCGCTGGCCCCCGATAGATCTCGATACGCTCGATGGCCTCGACGGGGATCTGGGCGAGATCGGCACCCGTTATGTCTACGTTGTTAACCCGCCTGCCGTCTATGAGGAAGAGCACGTTTGACGCCGCCGCCTCACCGTAACCCCTAATGTCAATGGTGGAGAACTTAGGATTGCCGAGTTGGTTCACGACAAAGAGACCCGGCTGATCCTGAAGGATCTCGACGACCGTTGTGGCCCCCTTTTCCCGGATTTCTTCCCTGCTGATCACGGTGACATGGGCAGGAGCCTCCCTGAGGGGCTCCGCGTCTCTCGATGCCGTCACCACGATTGCCTCGAGGCTGATCGGCTCATCGGCCGCCAGAGCGGGACTGCCACCCGTGATCCCCGGGACGGAAAGGGATAGCAGACATAGGCAAATTACGGATATTCTTGCGACCGAATCTGAAGAACGAACTGAGATAAATGCGCTGGACATCGGCACGCCCCCTTATACCTCGTAAGGATGATGTGTAGTCTATTGTCCACCCAAGGTTTCCTGACTAAGGGTGCCGAAGCGCCCGCGCCTTCCCATCCCGAGAAGCGGAACAGTGGCCGGTAATCCATGCAAGCGCTAACCCATCACAGTTGCGGGACAGTGGAAGATTCTCACTTCTCTTCCCTTGCAAAGGGACGCTTAGCGGTGTAACACAGAAGAAAGACCCTTGTCAAACCTTTCCTTTTCCTATTGCCAACAGGGAATGTGGTCTGATATGGTACTATCGTACCGTGAGGCTGAGGCGGAACAATGTATGAAAAGCAAATACGGGACCTCTTCAACGACTGCAGCGTAGGCAGGCCCATGGGCATAGAGATCTGCGACGTCGCTGAAGGTTACGCCACCGGACGGCTTCAGGTAAGCGAGGATCACCTTAATATTTTCGGGACTGTTCACGGCGGAATCATCTTTACCCTTGCCGACCATGTCGGTGGCGCTTGCGGCAATACCTTGGGTAGGAAGGCGGTCCTTGTCGAGTCGACCATTCAGTATGTGAAGGCGGCGTCGCGGGGAGATTTGCTTTTCGCCGAGGCGAGGGTCACGAACCGGGGTCGCAAGATAGGCAGAATCGATATCAAGGTCGAAAGGGCAGGTGGAGAGGCCATAGCCTTCATGCACATGCTCTTTTTCATCACCGATGAGGAATACAAGCCAGAGACTTCTGGGAATCTTTAACGCTCTTCTCGCAGTGTTCGGGCCCCGCCGCTGGTGGCCTGCCGACTCCCCCTTAGAGGTTGCAATCGGGGCCATTCTTACCCAGAACACATCGTGGAGGAACGTTGAGAAGGCCATCTCGTGTCTCAAGGCCGAGGGTCTCATGGACGCCGAAAGGATTGTTGCGGCCGACGAGGAATACCTTGCGGCCACCATACGATCGGCAGGCTTCTTCAACATCAAGGCGCGCCGGCTTAAGGCTTTTGCTTACTATCTCTGCGATGGCTATGCCGGCTCTATGGACCTTTTGAAAGCAGGCGAAACGGCAGAAGTCCGGAAAGAGCTGCTGGCCGTCAAGGGCGTAGGCCCCGAGACAGCCGACAGCATCCTCCTCTACGCCCTCGAGAAGCCCGTTTTCGTCATCGATGCTTACACGAAGAGGTTCGTCAGGAACCACGGGCTCGTCGATGGCCATATCGACTACGCCTCTTTGCAAGCATATTTCATGAGTAATCTTCCTTGTGACACCTATCTTTTTAATGAATTCCACGCCCTTATCGTACGGCTCTGTCAGACGGCTTGCCGCAAGAAGCACATTTGCCAAGGCTGCCCCATCGAAGTTGATTTGAGGAAATACCTGCGCTGACCGAAATTTAGTTTACAATTTTCGGACAAATTGATTATTATCTATCCCACTTAATTAAGGTATGGGGTGCCCAATGTTTTTCGTGGCTGACTTCGAGAATATCAAAAGCGGCAAAGTTACCGATGTCTATTTCGTTAAGACCATGGAGGTCCTTAAGAGAAAGGGGATCGACAAGTGGGTCAAGGCCGAGTTCATCGTGAAGAGATTGCCTGAGAATATTCCATGGGCTGTTTTTGCAGGGCTCGAAGAGCTCTCTCAACTGATGCGAGGATTGAACGTAAAGGTGAGGGCAATGCCGGAGGGAACCGTCATCAGGCCTTACGAGCCTGTTCTCGAGATTGAAGGAATGTACACCGATTTCGGCATACTGGAGACAGCCATGCTGGGCCTTCTATGCCAGTCGTCCGGTGTCGCGACGAAGGCGGCACGATGCAAGAAGGCTGCCGGTGAGAAGCCGGTCATCAGTTTTGGAGCCCGTCGCATCCACCCCACAATCGCACCTATGGTTGAGAGGAGTGCATTTATCGGGGGGTGCGATGGTGTTTCCGTCGTTTTTGATGCAGAGATGATACACGAGGAGCCTGCGGGTACGATGCCCCACGCTCTGATACTGGTCTTTGGCGACACTGTCGACGCCGTGCGTGCCTTTGATGAGGTCTTTGACGACAGGGTAAAACGAGTTGTCCTCATCGACACCTTTAACGATGAAAAAATCGAGGCCGTCAGGGTTGCCGAGGAATTGCGTGACCGTTTGTATGCGGTCCGGCTCGACACGCCGTCTACGAGGCGGGGGGACTTTCGCCGCATCATCGAGGAGGTCCGCTGGGAGTTAAACATAAGGGGTTTCGGTCACGTCAAGATTTTTGTCAGCGGCGGCATTGACGAGAACGAGATAGGCAACCTCAACCCGTGCGTCGATTTTTACGGGGTGGGCACAACGATCAGCAACGCCCGCGTGATAGACTTTGCCATGGACATTGTGGAGA
Organism: uncultured Pseudomonadota bacterium; assembly: GCA_964651435.1. Lineage (GTDB taxonomy): Bacteria > Desulfobacterota > Syntrophorhabdia > Syntrophorhabdales > CAYQXL01 > CAZYVU01. Next base: position 1,916 of record CAZYVU010000069.1, on the reverse strand, counting down.
TTGACGGGAGGCCTGTGGCGAAGCGCGGAAAGATGTCGGGGGCAAAACGGGTCTTGCGTTGTGGTGAGTGCTGCGAAGACAGAGTCGTGCCCGCCGGCTTTACGGATGAATGCCACTGCTCGTGCGGCGGAAGAATGGCTGACCTGTTAAAGCCCTGGTACGACCAAGGCGAGTTTCTTTTTGGCGGGCAAACTCCCCAGGAACTGAGAAAGTCCGTTTTGCAGCAATTGAAACACTTCGAGCTGTAGCTCCGGGGCTGGTCTTTACCGGATTGTTACCTGCACCTTCGGGGCGTCCTTGCAGGGGCTTGTGACCTCGCCGGCCACAAAAGGTGATTCACCGACGGCAGAAAGCCTGTCCATGACAGGCTGCACATCTGCCTTGTCCACCACGAGAACGAACCCTAAGCCCATGTTGAACGTCCGAAACATCTCCTGATCCTTCACGTTCCCCATCTTTTGGAGGAATCGGAAAATCGGCAGGATCTGTTTCTCGTCGACAAACATCTGAGCGGCCACCTCGTCAGGCAGGATTCGCTCGACATTTCCGGGTAGACCGCCGCCGGTTATGTGGGCCATGCCCTTTACGGTAAAGTCTTCAATTATGGGAAGCAAGGATTTTGCATAGATTCGTGTGGGCCGCAGGAGTTCTTCCCACAAGGGCACGGAAAACCCGTCATAGGTTGCCTCTATATCGACGGTGTGAACCTCGAAGAGGGCCTTTCTGACCAATGAGTAGCCATTGCTGTGAAGTCCCGATGAAGGCAGGGCGATGATGACGTCACCGGGCCGTATTGAAGCACCATCAATGATCTTGTGCCTGTCGACAAAGCCTATACCGAAGCCCGCCAGATCGTATTCGCCGTCTTTGTAAAAAGAGGGCATCTCGGCTGTCTCACCGCCTATGAGTGCACAGCCGGCGAGGGCACATCCTTCGCATATACCGGCGATAACATCGGCGTAGACCCTGTCCTCAAGCTTTCCGCAGGCAAAGTAATCCAGAAAAAAGAAGGGGCGGGCCCCAAGCGTGAGAATGTCGTTTGCGCTCATGGCCACCAGGTCTATGCCCACCGTGTTGTGTCTTCCGGCAAGAAAGGCTACCTTCAGTTTCGTCCCCACCCCGTCCGTGGAGCTGACCATGATGGGGTCCTTATAGTCCTTCGGTATTTCCGTCAGTGCGGCAAAACCTCCGATGGAGTTCATGACGCAACTGTTGTACGTGCTTTGGATCTTGGGCTTGATGCGGTTCAACACATCATCGGCCTTTTTTATGTCGACTCCGGCGTCCTTATAGGTCAAGAAAGACATTGATAGACTCGCTTTTGTAAATTGTAGATTCCGGTGATAAACCGCTGCCTATTTCATCTTATCGATAAATTCATCCACGGGTATGGCGGGTATGGTGACGATACTTACCGTTCCCCTTGATCCAAACTCGATCGATATCTTCGCTATTGCCTCATTGTTCGGTGCGTCGATGATGCTGACGAAGTCGTACTGGCCGAGGACGGCGTACTGGGCCAAAACGTTGCCCCCCATGAGCTCAATCTCGCGGTTCACGCCCTCGATTCTCTCGGGATGTTTCTTGATCGTCTTTCTGCCTTCGTCCGTCAATGTGCTCAACATGATATAGATAGGCATCGCGCAACCTCCCGTTTTTTTCTTCTTATTGTTGACTACAAGTATCGCCTTTGTCAACACCATTTTTTGACTATCCGGCGGGAGACCCGTCCAACGGGAGAAGAACCGTCAACACAAACAAAATTTGTGTTGACAAATAACCATTTTCAGGGAATATTAGTAGCCTAAGTTGAGCCTGTAAGTTAGGCGCAATCCCGTATGTCGATCGAGGAGGAAATCCGTGGCCAAACCTATGGACCAATATAAGTGGCATGAGCTCAACGTCGGATGCGTTAT
>CAZYVU010000068.1:0-6614 GCA_964651435.1 uncultured Pseudomonadota bacterium | reverse complement strand
GGCTTCCTTCGCGAGAAGCGCCAGCCTTTTCGTCAGTTCGATGACGGGAATGTCGAAGCCGACCCTTTTGAGCTCCGCGTCATCGAGACTCGTGAGGACCGTCACCCCTATGATCCTGGGGCGCACGAGGCCCGGGTTCTTGCCTGCCTCGACGAGGGCCCGCTTGGCCTCGCTCATCATGGCGAATCCCCCCGAGGCATGGACGTTCAGGATGTCGACGCCGAGTCTTGCCGCCTCGATGGAGGCCTTGGCCACGGTATTGGGGATGTCATGATACTTGAGGTCAAGGAAGACCTTCGAGCTCTTCAGCTTTATGTAGTCGACTATCTTTGGGCCGCATTGCGTGAAGAGCTGCTTGCCCACCTTGAACATGCCCACGTGGTCCTTGAACTCCATGACAAGCTGCTGCGCCTCCTCGAAACGGTCTACGTCGAGAGCAAAGATCATTTTTTCCCTGGGGTCCATCGCACTCTCCATCATTATTGTGACTTCTCGTGGTTAACGGTTGACAAAGCATTTCACGGCAATTAAGAATAACTGCGTGGAACGTGAACGCCTGTCAGATATCCTGCTCCTCAGTGTCTCTGTTATCTGGGGTGTGAACCTCGTGGCCGTCAAGTATCTTCTTAACGACCTGTCCCCGGTGAACCTTATACTGGTGCGGTTCATCACGGGGAGCCTTCTTCTATTTCTTTTACTCTTTTTTCTCGAAGATGTAAAGGTGCCTCCCCGGGACATGTGGAGGCTCACACTGCTGGGGGCGGTGGGTGTCGCCGTCTACCAGTTCGTTTTCACCTTCGCCCTGAAATACACCTCCGCCGTCAACGTGGGGATCCTCATAAATATGTCCCCCATCTACGGCAGTTTCCTGAGCAGTCTCTTCGGCTACGAGAGATTCATGAAGAAGAGGATCCTTGCCATTGTCACCGGATTTGCGGGTGTCTACATTCTCATGACGAAGGGCGACTGGAACGTCTTCATGCAGGGTGACGTTGCCGGAAATGTTCTCGCGCTCTTCGCCAGCCTTCTCTGGGCACTTTACACCATACTGTCGAAGCCGCTCCTCGAAAGACACTCCCCGTTGAAGGTGACGGCGTGGAGCATGACGGCCGGCTCCGTTCTCCTTTCGTTTTTCGTGCCAACCTTCTTCGACGCGGGCGAACTCGGGCGTCTTTCCATGACGGGTTGGCTCATCATCGTTTTCTCCATCGTTCTCTCGACCGTTGTCGCCTTCTTCCTCTGGTACCGGGGGGTTGCACGGATAGGGGTTTCCCGCACCATGGTCTACCAGTATTGCGTTCCCGTCTTCACGGCGCTGGCGGCCTACTTCGTTCTAGACGAGACCCTCCATTTCTCCCAGCTCATCGGGGGAGCGATCATTTTTGTGAGCGTCTACCTGGCGAGGAGGTGAAGACGGTTTAAGGTTCAAGGTTCCATGTTTCAGGCTCCGTCTTCCAGCATGAAAGCGACCTGAACCCATCGTTCCAGAGGGAGCGTCACATCAGTAGTCTATTCCTTCCACGGGCCCCCTACCGGTGTGGTAGGGGTGGCGGATCTCTTTCATGTCCGTGACCATGTCGGCGATGTCAATGAGGTCGGGGGGCATGTTTCGGCCGGTGAGGACCACGTGGAGGCCGGCTCTTCTGCTGCTGAGCGATCGAACGATCTGCCCCGCGGGGATGAGGCCGTTGTTGACGGCATGGGATATCTCGTCGAGGACAACGATGTCGGCGCTGCCCGAGGAGAGTTCCTCTTCGACGGCCCGCCAACCCTCTTCGGCAGCCGTGCGATGGGGTGCCGGATCGTCACCTTCCCTCAGGAACCCGGCGCCGAAAGCGTGGACCTCGATAAGGGGGATGGTGTTCCTGTCGAGCATCTGCTCGCCCGATCTCTCCCGGCCTTTCATGAACTGGAAGATGGCCGTTCTCTGACCACGGCCGAGAGCGCGGAGGGCTATGCCAAGCGCCGCCGTGGTCTTCCCCTTCCCGTCGCCGGTAAAGACAACGATAAGTCCTTCCCTGTCCGCCATACCAGTTAATACCACTATTACAAGGACCGTTGCAACCGTTTGAGCCGCTTAGACCGCTTGAACGTAAAAAACAAACAAGAAACGTCGTTCCTGCGGAAGGACACAGAGGGTCTTCCTGGAATGGCGAGTTCCTGAACGCTCAAGCGGCTCGAGCGGTTGCAACGGTCCTTATCCCTTGATGGATCCGAGAGGTACGATCTTTGCCACGAGCCGGGATATTCCCGCCCTGTGGACGACCTCAACCACTTTCGAGACGTCCTTGTAGGCCTCGGGCATCTCCTCCGCGAGGGTTGCCTTGCTGGCCGCTCTCACACAGACACCGCGTTCTTCCATTTCCCTGATGATCGACCGCCCCCTGGCGGATCTCAGGGCCGCACTCCTGCTCATGATCCTGCCTGCGCCGTGACAGGTGCTTCCAAAGGTCTCGTCCATGGCCTGCTGTGTTCCCGCCAGGACATAGGAGGCCCTGCCCATGTCGCCGGGAACGAGAACGGGTTGGCCCACCTCCCTCAACCTGTCGGGGACGAGGCGGTGGTGCGGGGGGAAGGCCCTTGTGGCTCCTTTGCGGTGGACACAGAGCGTCACATCCTTGCCCTCCATCCGGTGTGTTTCCTTCCTGGCTATGTTGTGGCATACGTCATAGACGAGTCCGAGGCCGAGCGAAGAGGCACTTGCGGCGAATACCTCTTCGAATGTCTCACGGACCCAGTGGGTTATGAGCTGACGGTTCGCGAAGGCGTAGTTCGCGGCGGCGGCCATGGCCGAAAAATAGCGGTGTCCCTCCGGGGAGGTGAGCGGGGCGCAGCACAGCTGCCTGTCGACGAGATCTATGCCGTATTTCGCGGCGGCGGGCAGCATCTGCCGTATGGATTCATCACACACCTGGTAACCGAGACCGCGCGACCCGGTATGGATCATGATGGTGGTCTGGTCACGGAAGAGGCCGAAGACCCGGGCTGCCTCGTCATCGAATATCTCCGCGACATAGCCCACCTCGACGAAATGGTTCCCGCTGCCGACAGTGCCGAGCTGGTCTTTCCCCCGTTCGTATGCCCTGTCGGAAACAGCATCGGGATCGGCCTCATCGAGGCAGCCCTGATCCTCGATGTGTTCGAGATCGGATTGGGTGCCGAAACCATTTGCTATTGCCCAGCGCGCCCCCTTTTTGAGAACGCCTTTCAGTTCGCCGTGAGAGAGCTTCAGATCCTTGCGGCGGGAGCCGAGGCCGCTCGGAACATTCCGAAAGAGGCCCTCGACGATGGCGGGCAGCCTTTCCTTCACATCCTTCGCACTCAGCACGGAGCGCACGAGACGGACCCCTCAGTTGATATCGTAGCCGACACCGCCGGGAGAAATGACCCCCTCATCGACGTCGAAAGCCGCCACCCCGCCTATGGGAAAGCCATAGCCCCAATGGATGTCGGGCATGGCAAGGGAGGCCCTGACTATCCCGGGAAGGGTGGCTACGTTCCGGACCTGCTGGATGCTTTCATCGGTGCCGAGATATCCGAGCAGTTCCTCATCGATGTAGACGATACCGTCAACCCGCATAGCCCCGGTCCTCCTGACGACATAACGGTTCTCATCGAGCTTCTCGAGCTTCACTTTTTCTTCGCTCATGCCGCACCCTCCCTGAAAAGAAGGTTCCAGGTTCCACGTTTCAAGTTCCAGGTCAAAACACCCGGAGAAGGCCCTGATGCTCCCTGCGCTTCCTTGAGACCTGAGACCTGAGACAGGTCTTTATACGTCTATAATAATGGTAGCCTTGAATCTCCCCTCTGTTTCGGTTATGGCGAACTTGTGGTAGGTGACCGCCTTTAGTTCCACTTCGATGCTGTGCCTGTCCTCGTCGAAGGGCTCACCCTTGATAAGGGCGGTAAGGCCTTCTCCCTGAAAGGAGACAGTCACTTCGGCGGGGATGAATCTCTCCACATCCCAGACAAAAAGGAGCTCATTGAGGAAATTGATGAGGAGCTCCCCGTTGCCCGGGACGATGATCATTTTTTCCAGCGCCGGTCTGACCTTCCGGGGATCGGTGATGAGGGAGAGCATGGCTCCGGCGGCGTTTTCAAAGAGTTCTTCCCGTGAGGTCCCGTAGACCTCGAGACAGACATCGGCGTCATGGTCGAGGACCTTGAAGGGTTCCACGGTGACCTCCCTGTTATCTCCTGGGCCTTTGCGTTCTGATGACTTCCTTGATGCTGCGGGTGATCGCCAGTGCCTTGTCGAGCGGCCTCTGCCAGATATTGCGTCCGAAGATGAAGCCCGACCCTCCCGCCTGAATACACAGACTGGCCTTGGCGAGGAGGTCTTCGTCGGAGACCATCTCACCGCCGGCGAAGATTACGGGAACGCCGCCGGTTGTACCTATGACCCGCTTGATGGCCTCCATCTGGTCGGTCTCGAAGTCGCGATACGGGGCCGGCACGGCGGAATTCTTCTTCGGGTTCGGAACATTCACCTTGATCATGTCGGCGCCGAGCTCGGCGGCGACGCGGGCGGCATATTCAACGGCGTAAAGGCTGTTCTTGCCCCCTTTCGCCTCTATCTCGCGGCCTCTCGGGTAGGACCAGACGATGACGGGAAGACCTGCCCTGTGGGCCTCTTCGCGGACGTAGGTGAACTGCTCGATGTCTTCATCCTGTCTCGGCGAACCGATGTACAGCGTGTACCCCACGGCGATGGCGGATAACTGGAGCGCCTCGTCGATGGTGGCGGTGATGGGCGAGAGCGGTTCGTCGTCCGAGGGGATCTCCGTCTTGCCGTTCACTTTGAGCACAAGAGGTACCTGGTTGTACATGTCCTTGAAATAGCGCCTCGCGTTCCCGATATGGAGAGCGACGGCATTGTATCGCCCTTTCTTTGCGATCTCGATTATGTGCAGGGGGTCCTCGGCGTACCTGGCATTGAAGAAGTCCCGGGGCCCGTGTTCAAGCCCCTGATCGTAGGGCAGGATGATCGTCTTCCCGTATGTTTGAAACAACCCTTGCAGCCGTACGTCTTTCGGTTCCATGTTCCCCTCCTTGGATTAGTTGGTAGACAGTATAGCACAAAAGAGGGGTTATGGGTGATGGGCAAAATGCCAAAGACGGGTCATGGGCGATGGGTTATGGGTGATGGGCAAAACATCTAATTAAGGAAAGAGTTCCATAGTGTTTCCCCCTGACCTATGACCTATCACCCATAACCCGCATTTTTTTATTAAAAGATGTTAATTTTTCGCTTGACAGGTCCAAGGGGGGTTGGTAGTATTAAAAAAACTTAATCAAGGGAGGTGGAGTGGCGACAATAGTGTATAAGGATGCGAAAAAAAAACTTAAGGAGGCAAGAATGAAGAAGTTAGTATTGGTTATGCTTGCATTGTTCCTCGTTATTCCTGTAGTGAGCAACGCAGGCAGCATGACAAGCAGATACGATGTCACATTCGGCGGCTTCGTGAAGTTCGACCTCGGCTGGACCTCACAGAACGCCAACGCGGACGCGGTCAACGCTTCCCGGTCAAGCTCATCCGGAGTCAAGATCCTTGCCGACGAGTACGGCAACACCTTCATGAGCGGTGCTGAGACCCGTTTCAACTTCCTCATCAAGGGTCCCGACCTGTGGGGCGCCAAGACGAGCGCCTTCATCGAAGGCGACTTCCGCGGCACGTCAACGGGCAACCAGTATGGTGGATTCCAGCTCAGGCACGCCTTCATGAAATTGAACTGGCAGTCCGCAGAGTTGTTGATCGGCCAGGCGTGGCAGCAGTGGGGCATGCCCTACTACGTCCCGACGGTCAGCATCCTGGACTATGCCCAGTACCTGAAGGGTATCAGGACTCCCCAGATCGCTTTCCGCTATTTCCTCACGAAAGAGTTCAACGCCATGTTCGGCCTCACCTCCGCGACGGAGTGGTCGGGATATCAGGGCATCCGTCAGTATAATGACGGCTTCGCCAGAAGCAGCTGGCCGGGATTCCAGGGCGAGGTTGCCTACTGGACCGACCGTTGCGGCAAGATCGGCCCCCACAACCTGAAGTTCGCATTGGGCGGCTACTACGGAAAGACCAACAGCACGAGCATGTCGTACGTCAACGCGGCCGTCAATGACTACAAGGATGATACCCTCAGCTCATGGGCTGTCGCCCTCCGGTATTCAGTACCCATCGTTCCCGAAAAACAGGGTAACAAAGCGATGGCCGTCCTCCTCAACGGCAACTTCTTCGTCGGCCAGAACCTGAACGGCAGCGGCTGGCTCTATGACTCCAACTACGCCTCCTACCAGAGGCCCGATGGCACCTACGGCGCCCCGACAATGTTCGGCCTCCAGGCGAACCTGTCATGGTGGATCACCAACGCCCTTCAGCTGAACGGCAACTACGGCTACCTGAAACACAACGCCAGCGACTATGCCCGGAACCTTATGGTCAATAACTACAACATGACCCAGAGCTACGGCGCAAATCTGCTGTGGGATGCAAACAAGGCCATCAGGTTCGGTATCCAGTGGATCCGGAACTACACGGGCTACAACGGATACGGCAACCCTTCCAACCCAACCCTTTCCTCTCTTGCCAGCGTGGGAACGGGTAATGCCGATCGCACAG
>CAZYVU010000067.1:0-7099 GCA_964651435.1 uncultured Pseudomonadota bacterium | reverse complement strand
GTAACATCCCATTCCTGAATCGCTTCAGCCCCATATCGGCATAACCTCTCAACCTCGGTTCTTTCAGCCTCTCTCCGTCTCTCCGATTCACCGCTTCTCCGATTCGTCTCTGCGGTCGCCCTGTCCCATGTCAATGGCTGACCGTTCTGATCATTCTTCCCTCAGCCTCCCGTCCTCATAACCTGTCGCCCCGCTTGAAGCGGTATTGAATTGCTGAAGAGCCCCCATAGTCACCCAACGTCTTTTTCACAAGGCCGAGATGCAGTATACTAAGGCACGAGGAGGGCCGCTGCCATGGACGCCGGGATTGTGAGAGAACTGAAAGCCATTGTCGGGGAGGCCTATGTGTCCACGGGGGAGTCGGTTCTCGCCCTCCACTCCCACGACGAGTCGTACCACAAGCCCGTCCTTCCCGATGTGGTGGTCTGGCCGCACTCTACCGGCGACGTGAGCCGCATCGTGACCCTCGCGTACGAGAGGGCCGTTCCCGTGACCCCCTGGGGCGTCGGTACGAGCCTGGAGGGCAATCCCATCCCCGTCCGGCACGGCATTAGCATCGACTTCCAGGAGATGAACAGGGTCATCGACATCCGGCCCCAAGATTTTCAGGTGGACGTGGAGGCGGGCGTCGTCTATAAGGAGCTGAACAAGACGTTGAGCCATCACGGCATCTTCTTTCCCCCCGACCCCGGCGCCGCGGCAACGATCGGCGGCATGATCGGCAACAACGCCAGCGGCATCCGCACCGTCAAGTACGGCGCAACAAGAGATAACGTCATGCGGCTCGTCGTCGTGCTGCCCGGCGGCGACGTGATTACCGTCGGCTCGCGCGCCCGGAAAAGCTCCTCGGGCTACAACCTGACGGCGCTCTTCATTGGGGCCGAGGGCACGCTGGGCATCGCCACGGAGGCTACGCTGCGCCTAACGGGCCTTCCGGCAAACTTCATGGCCGTCCGGGCCACCTTTCCCGACGTAGCCCGGGCCACCGATACGGTGTTTCAGATCATGACGGCCGGCCTCTCCCCTGCGGCGCTGGAGTTTCTCGACGGCAACGTCATGGCTGTCCTGAACCGCGACCGTGGGCTCAGCCTGGACGAGCGACCCACCCTCCTCATGGAGTTTCACGGATTCAGCGCCCAGGCCCTGACCGACGAGATGGCCTACGTTGAGGATATCTGCCGAGAGAACAATGCCCTATCCCTGGACAAGGGCATAGGCGCCCAGGAGCGTGCCAGACTCTGGGAGATGCGCCACCAGACCCTGGAGTCGATCAAACGGCAGCACCCCGGTTGTCTTCCCCTCATCATGGACGTGGCGGTGCCGCTCTCGCGGTACACGGAGATGGCGGCTTACGCCAGGGAGGCCGTTCAGGGCCTTTCTGCCTACGTGTTCGGTCATGCCGGTGACGGAAACGTACACGTTGTGGTCATGGACGACCCCGCGAACCGTTCCCACTGGGCGCTGGTAGAGAAGGCGAACCGCCTCGTCGTACGCAGGGCCCTTGAGCTCGAGGGCACCTGCACGGGCGAGCACGGCGTCGGCATGGGGAAGTCCCCGTTCCTCCCCGTTGAGCACGGCCGCAGCCTCGATGTCATGCGCCGGCTGAAGGGCCTTTTCGATCCTCACGACCTGATGAACCCCGGAAAGTTTTTCCTGTGAGGCGGCGATGAAGGATCTTCTGAAAAAGTTTGTGCTCCCCGTCGGAATTCTGGTCCTGCTTATCTTCGTCATCTTCGTCGTCAACCAGACGGCCCAGATCGTCGCCATGGCATCGAAGATCAACGAGGGGTTCGGCGCCGCCGTACTCTGGGGTCTCATTGCCTTCTACTGCCTTCTCGTGGCCGTTCCCATCGTCATGTTCCTGCGGCTGCCCCGGTCCATCCGCCCCCCGGCAAGCGACCACCACAGCGCCTTTCCCTCCTACCTCGAACAGGTCAGGAAGCGCCTCGCCTCAAACCCCGCCCTCCGGGGCATGAAGCTTTCGGGCCGCGACGGCGTGGAGGAGGCCCTCGCCGTGCTGGGGCAGAAGGCCGATGAGCGGATAGAGGCCAACGCGTCGACGGTCTTCCTCGCCACGGCCATCTCCCAGAACGGCCGCCTCGATGCCTTCCTCGTCCTTTCGGCCCAGACCCGCATGATCTGGCAGATTGCACACCTTTACTACCAAAGGCCCGGTTTTCGTGATCTCGTGAGCCTTTATGCAAACGTAGCCGCAACGGCCTTCATCGCAAGCGAACTGGACGACATCGACGTGAGCGAGCAGGTAGAGCCCGTGCTTTCGGCGACATTCGGCGCCCTTACGGGCTCCATCCCCGGCTTTCAGCTTGTCGCATCCATACTCGTTACGTCCATCCTCACCGGGGCGGCCAACGCCTTTCTCACGCTCAGGGTGGGCATTATCGCCAAGGCCTACTGCGGCTCCCTCATGGCGCAGGAGAAGCGCATCCTCCGCCGCAGCGCAGCAGTCCAGGCCGCAGGCATGCTCGGCGGCATCGTCCGCCAGGGCACCGCGAAGGTAGCAAAGGCCATCTGGGACGTTTCAAAGGACAAGGTGGGCAAGACCTTTTCGGAGGCCACAAGCCGCGCCCGTGATAAGGGCGCCAGCCTTCTTGAAAAGATAGGGTTGAGAAAGCGCAAGGGGTACATCGACGGCCAGATGCAGATGGACCTCCTGGGAAACGATGATCCGGTTGGCGTTCAGGGACCGCAGAGAACGCCGGAAGGACGGCGCAGGGCCCATGGCGGCACCATCGCCGGCTCCGAAGGGGAGATACTATGAGTGCGAACCGCGGCGGCATGAAATACGGGACCAGGATCGTTCACGCAGGAGAGGGAAAGGGGGACCCGACTGGCGCCGTCAGCACACCCATCTACCAGGTCTCCACGTTTGTGCAGAAGAAGGGGCGGCAGGGACAGGAATACGTCTACTCGCGCAGCGACAACCCGACCCGAAAGGCACTGGAAGACGCCATCGCCGAACTGGAGGGGGGAGCAAAGGGCTTCGCCTTTTCCTCCGGCATGGCGGCCATAGCCTCCATCTTCCTCCTGCTCAAGACGGGCGACCACATCATTGCCCCGGCAGACGTTTACGGCGGCACCTTTCGCGTGCTCACCAGCCTCTTCCGGCGGTGGGGTCTCACACACACCTTCGTGAACATGACAAAGACCGACGAGGTCGAAGGGGCCATCACCCCCCAGACGCGCATGATCTTTGCCGAGACACCTTCCAACCCCCTGCTGCGCATCACGGACCTGAGGGCTATCGCCGAAATGGCCGCCCGTCGCAACATCATGGCCGTCATGGACAACACGTTCATGACCCCCTACCTTCAGAGGCCTTTCGAATCAGGCTTCCATATTGTCGTCCACAGCGGAACGAAGTTTCTCGGCGGCCATAGCGACGTCGTCGCGGGCCTGGCGGTGGCCCGGGAGGCCGAACCGGCAGACCGCATCAAGCAGGTCCAGGTGGGTTTCGGCGCCATTCTGGGGCCTCAGGACTCTTGGCTGCTCTTGAGGGGCCTGAAAACGCTGGCGCCTCGCATGGAGACCCAGCAGAAGACCGCGGAGAGGCTTGCGCTATGGCTCGCCGGGAGGCCCGACGTGCGAGCCGTCCACTATCCCGCCCTTCCGGGACACCCCGGAGCGGACATTCACAGGGGCCAGGCGCTGGGCGGCGGTGCCGTCCTTTCCTTCGAGCTGGCCGGCCAGTCCTTTGCCCAGGCCTTTCTGCGCCGCCTGAAGCTTGCCCTCTTTGCCGTCAGCCTGGGCGGCGTCGAGACCATCCTCTCCCACCCGGCAACGATGTCTCACGCGGCTATGCCGGAAAAAGAACGGCTCGCCCGGGGCGTCACCGGAGGCCTCGTGCGCCTTTCTGTGGGCCTCGAAGATTTCGAGGACCTTCAGCAGGACATAGCACAGGCCCTGAAGTACGCCGCACGTACGGTAAAGGGTTAATTTCTTCTATCATTTTCCGCCCAGCCGGTGTAAGTTAAGTCACTATAATAACAGCGTTCGCCCCGGCCTTCGGATAGAAACCGGTGACGCAGGAACAACGATCACCCTCACCTTTCCCACCTAACCGCAGAGCAACACCGGGAGAAAGTCAAAGTGCTTCAAGCATCCGCACCGTCAGGTAGAGCCTGGGCGCAATGCTCTCCAGATCCGCCCATTCGTCGGCCGAGTGAATGCGGTCGCCGACGATGCCCATGCCGTCTATAACAGCCGGTTTCGAGCTGTCCGGGTTATAGGCGAAGCCGGCATCGGTACCGTAGCGCATGGCGACGGGCTCGATCTTCTTCCCTATCTCCTCGTAGATGCTGTTCGCCAACGCCGCGAGCCTGTCGCCGGCCGGATTGCGGGGAAGCGGGGGCCTGCGCTCCTCAACGGTGACCGTCACCTCCGTGTCGGGGACGAGCTTCTTTTGAACGATCTGAGCCGCATCCCCCTGCACGCGAGCGGGCTCTGTCAGAACGGACATCCTCATGTCGGCCGTGGCCTGCGCTTTATCGGGGATAACATTCACCTTCTCGCCGGAGCGCATAACGGTCCAGTTGACCGTCGTGCCTTTTTCCGGATCACCAAGGCCCCTGAGCTGCAACACCTGGTGGGCAAGCTCCACAGCCGCATTGCGACCCTTGTCGGGAGCAGACCCGGCATGGGACGAAAGGCCCTTCACGCTAAGGTGAACGTATGCGATACCGTTTGTCGCGACCGTTACCCTGTCGCCCTCAGGGGGCTCATAAACAAGCACGTAATCGTGCCGCGATGACAACCTGCGGATCGTTTCGCGGGAGCCCAACGAGCTCTTCTCTTCGTCGGGATTGAACAGGACGGTAAGCCTTTTATACCCCGTGGAGCCCCGCTCCCGCGCCATCTCCAGGCCATGAAGAATGATCAGCGCCCCGCCTTTGGCATCGGCGACGCCGGGGCCATAGGCCCTTGTTCCCTCAACCCGGAACGGCCGCCTGGCTGCCTCGCCCGCACCGAAAACGGTATCGTAGTGAATAAGCAGCATGATATCGGCAGCGCCCTTGCCGTGCAGGGTGCCGACAACCATCTTTCCTGCTGCCGGGGGCGCCGGAAGGACCTCCACGTCAGCGCCCAATGCCCTCAGCCGGGCTGCCAGGAAGGATTCGACACGGGCAAGGCCCTCCGCGTCATCGGTGCCGGAGTCGATGTTGACAATCGTCTCCAGGTCTTTGAGAAAGGCCGAACGCCTGGCCTTTGCCGCCTCCAACAGGGCAGTGTCCGCCTGGGCGGCGACGCACCCGACCAACAGCAACGAAACAATGATGAGCAGCTTAAGAATTGGCTTTCTTCGCATGGGGCTCCATCCTTACCATACTGTACCATGTCGGACTTACCCCGCATGGACGGCGGGGTCGCCGCCACTTCATGCTCGAAGTCGCAACCCGACAAGATCTCCTTCCGGTCATGGACAGCCCGGAAGGGTATTGCCTTACAGCTTCTCAGTCGTTCTTCCACGACAGGTAGGCACGGGTCAACTTTCTGCGGCCCCGCTCCTTGATGGCACGCCCAATTCGCCATGAAAGTGCGCTAAATCGAAGGGGCCTGTACACGAGCTTATGGTGAGGAACCACATCCGCGCCAAGATAGTCCTTGAACTGAGACAGACTCATCATCGGCGACCCGCCGAGGTTGCATGCCAAGGGCTCACCCCACTGCTCAAGCCAATGGACGGCCGCGTGCCAATAAAGCGCCGGAACTATTGTGTCGCCCGCCTTGCCTGCTTTGTAGCCGCACCGCCATAGGTAAATCGTACGATCTTCACGACTGAGGAGCACGATTACGGCGCCGCACAGCTCACCGGATGAATCCCACGCACCAAAGACCGAGCCGACGTCATGATCGAGAAGCCATTCCAGCCTATTTTCCAGGTCCTGGCTCCACTGCTCTCCCGGCAACCAGTCGAACTTGCGCATCAAGCGCTTGTACAAAGGCACGAAACCGTCGGCGGCATCCCGCAGTGAGAGAATCCCGAAGCGGTAGGACTCATCCGCCCGCCTGATCAACCGCCTTCTCTCCCGATTCATCTTCATGAATACTTCGTCGGCGGCGCCGAAGTGCCAGATATGGGTGTAGAGTGTTTGAATCTCGAATCCGGCATACTGGATCCCGCGCACATCCCGGAGATGCGGATGCGCTTCGGCTTCGATAAAATGGAGTCGGCGTGCGTGGCCTTCAGCCAGTCCGTGCAAGGCTTCAAGCCGCTCTCGGCAGACGTGGACAGAGCCGCTCTCAAGATCCGGGGCGAGCATCGGGCTTGCGTAAAAGAATTCGAAGTACGTGGAAGCGCGTACACCGCATCGCTCCATGTAGGGAAGAGCCCATCCCCCGCGCAATACGCCGGAGCCGTTGAAAACCCCCACGCGTTGAAAGCGGATTCCCACGGAATCGGTCTCTTCAAGCATTCTGAGACAGTCGCTACGGAGAAAGCGATTGGATGTCGGTGATGCGCTTACCAAAGCGTCCCATGCCTCGTCTTCATCCGGAGCAACCTGACGCACCATGATATCGCTCGATTTCTGATGACTCACGATACCCCCCCCTCAGTACGGGTGTTTACTATCCATAGGTCATTCTTTGAATGGTTTTGGTTTCACCTTTTTCGCGAACATACTTCCCGGCAGCCTTTTCGAACGGAATCGTTGCCATTTCGTATATCATATTTTCAAGTGTAGACCATCCATCGACAAAAACTCAAGGCCAGGCTTCGCCCGTCAAACGTCATCAGTCAAGAGTCAAGAGTGGAACGGCAGGGGAAAGTCAGGAGTCAGGAGTGGAACGGCCGAAGAAACCCGTCCGGGGTCCGGAACTGCCGCTTTTCACTCCTGACTTTCGACGTATCCCTGCCGCCTCGGGTGACCCTCGTCTTTCACTTCTGGCTTCTGACTTTTGACTCCTGCCGCAGGCAGGAAGTCGCAATCTAAAATGCCACATGCCGATGGCTTTCCGCCCGGCTTTTTGCTTACAGAAGTCACGCACGTGGAGGCATCCTGTGGCTAGGAGGCCAATTTTCAATATTTGATCCCTGAGAAGTAACTCCACGTCGCTCATCTCCCGACACTGCTGTTCGGAT
>CAZYVU010000066.1:0-8051 GCA_964651435.1 uncultured Pseudomonadota bacterium | reverse complement strand
AGAATCGGAGAAACGGAGAGGGGGAGAAGCCTTACGGAATTACGCTGTACCAGTAGGCAAGGGTGTCGCGGAGGCTCTGTTCCAAGCTATATTGGGGGCTCCAACGCAACGCCTCCCTAATCTTGTCGTTGCAGCCAACTATTTTCCTGTTATCGCCAGGCCTTATCAAACCTTTTTCGACCAGTACGTTGATGTTGATGCCCAGTGTGTCCGCCATGATCGATATTAGATCTTGCAGGGACGTTCCTTTACCGCTGCAAACGTTATAGACGTGGCCCTTTTCGCCCTTCTGCAGAAGGAGGTAGTAGGCGGCCGCCACATCCCGGACGTCGATGAAGTCACGGACGATCGATACGTCGCCGGTGACGATGGTGCCGTCCGTCCGCTTTGATTTCTTTATCTCTGCGAGCTGCCTGGCGAAGGACGCCACGGCAAAAATGTCTCTCTGTCTGGGTCCGATGTGGTTAAATGACCGCGTGAGGACCACATCAAGGCCATAACCTTCCACGTAAACTTTCGAAAGAAGCTCCTGTGAAACCCGCGCCACGGCATAAGGGCTCGTGGGATTCAGGGGGGCTTCCTCGCTCAGCGGCAGGTCTTCCTCGCGGACATTCCCATACTCCTCCGACGACCCTACCGATAATATGCGAACACTGAGATCAAACTCTCGTGCCGTCTCCAAGATGTTGAGAAATATATTAGTGTTGTTGTTAAAGCTTTCGATGGGTGATTTCCAGCTAAAGGCGACGCTGCTGTAAGAAGCGAGATGGAGGATGTAGCGTGGCTGGAAATCGCGAATTATCCGTGCCGTATCGCTTACCGACAGCAAGTCCATTTTTTCAAACTCGAAGGAAAGATGCTCGTAGTCATCAAAATTCAAATCGTGGTCAGTAATGTCTACCCCTTTAATGAGGGCTGCAATCCTGTTTCGCTCAAGATATTCGCAGAAGTGTTTGCTGATGAACCCCGAGAAGCCTGTTATCAAATATTTTTCCATTGTTATTCCGCGAGAGCCTTCGTGCCGGCCTGTTGTTATTTGGTGTACGACGACAGAGAAGTCACGAGACGAAACACCATGTTTCACATATTAATCACGATAGGAAGGCGACTTGTCAAGCCTTTCGCTCAAAAAGGGCCGGACAGCGCTTATCCTCGACCGGTGAGCCGGTCGTCAGGTCCTGTCCCGGTTCCTCCTTTCGTGCATTCTCATAAAAAACAGGATGACGGGTATGGAAATGTACACGGTGCCGCTCCATCGGGGCGAGATGAATGCAACCAGTGCGGCTACGATGGAGGCTGCGGGAATGAGGAGGGATCGCAGTTTGCCCAGGGCAATGTCATGCCGGCTTGCGCCTTCCTCCAGAAGCCCCCGACGCTCAGCGTAAACCCAGCTTATATAGAAGAGAAAGCCGACGATGAGCAGGTTGGCGTCGAAGACAAGGCTTGCCATCCGAAAGTGGCCGAGATGCGCGACGATTGATGTGCTGAGGGGTATAAGGGCGGTGAACATAAGCACAAATACGCTTATAAGGAGAAACATCCGGTTCGTCTGCTTGATGAGGTTGAAGAGCTGGTGGTGGGCCACCCAGAAAAGGGCGAGAAGGATAAAGCTTAACACGTAGTCGTCAAAGAGCTTTGCGCGATGAAGGAGAAACTGCCTGATCGCTTCCTCATCATAGACGGTTTTCGGGTCCGGGAGGCCTAGGTTGATGACGAGAAGGGTCATGGCAAAGGCGAAGATGCAATCGGCCAGCGATTCCATGCGTTTGCCGGTCATGAAAAAGGATTCTTCCCGCCGATTTTCCTCCCGCATTAGACACTCCTTGACATGCTTAGCAGCAGCGAGTCGGAAAGGTGCACATCGTAATACCGGAAGGTGCGGCCGAAAGACGTGAGATAAAGCAGCCCCTTGTCGGTGATCGAAAGGCCCTGGTCTTTGTCGTTCAGGAGCCGGCCGGCGACGAGGGGCTGAACGAGCTTGGAGAACTCGGATTCAAAATCGGGTATCTCCGGCTGTGCCACCTGAAGCTCGCTCAGGACGGGGATATAGACGGGCGAGCCAAAGGCCGATTTCAAAGAGTCTACGATCTGGGTCTTTGTTTCGAGGCCTTCCTCGTGGACCGCAAAGAGTATCCATATCCGGAACGCTCCGCGGCGCAGGCTTTCCCAGTATGTCTCAAAAGGCATGTGATAGCGGGACAGGTCGGTGTTGTCCGCGCCTGCAGACTTAATGGCGTCTCTGAGAAGGCCGATGGAGTCAAGAAAAATTCTCACAGCCACAAATGCGCCGATGAGCGCGTCGACGAAGTAGATGCCGGCGAGCGAAAGAAGGGCGCCCGCAATGACGGCTATGCAGAGGTAGATGTGGTTCTTGGAGTCGACGGACTGGGAGATCAGCGTGAGACTGTGTCCCATCCTGCCTACCTGGCGTTGGTACCAGTAGAGCCCTACAGCGGCGATGAGGGAGATTCCTTCGACGAATACGACAAGGAGGGGCATCCCCATTGGCTCGATGGTGCCGCGAAAAGTCTCGAGGATTTTTGAAAAAGACTCGTAGCCAAGGCTCAGGGAGGCGACAAAGAGCATGAAGATGACGAGAAGCGTGCTGAGAAATTCTTTCTTAAACCGTACGCCAAGCCACACAAGAAAGGCCGCTATGGTATCCGATATGGCGTCGACGCCATCGGCCTTGAGGCCCACGCTCCCGCTCACAAAGCCGGCCCCGAACTTAATAATGGCAAGGAAGAAGTCTATGAAGACGGCGTTACGGGCCGTCGCCGATGGGTTGAGGATCTTGCTCTGGACCGTCCTGGCCGTTGCCTCCATGCCCTCGACGAACTGTTGCGCCTGTGCCCGTCCCGATTCGGTCAGTTCGTACGAGCCCCCTTGGGTGGGGCGGACAAGTCCCATCCCCGTCAGCTTTCTGCACTCGCTCTCCGTGTCCAGGGCCTCCATCGACGGGCTTCTGTGGCGGAGGTGATAGCGGACCCCGGAAAGGTGATGAATGAGGTCCTGCGCAATGGAACGTTGTCCGGTCCTGCTCTGCAGGTACCAGATGCGCGATAGAAAAATGATGGTTCGGCGCTCAAGGGCGCGAAGACTCATGGCCCCCTCTTTGAAGAGGGCCATGAGGAGAAACTTGTCAAAACCGACGATGCCGTCCTGCTGAGCCATCAGGCGACCCGGTTTAGTCCGCCGTCAAATGTGGCCATGCTGTAGATACCTTGCCAGGATATACCATCGTTCCGCAAATTCCGTCAAGACGCCGGGGTCGACGGGTTCGGCGCCAACCCCGGCGGAAGTTGCCTCGTTCCTTCTGGAACAACATCGCAAGACCTTTTCTCTCCATAAACTGCTCAAACCATTACAGCGCTGAATCGGCAGACCGCCGATCTGCGGCTCACGTTCACCGGTAAAAGAGCCTGCCGTTTATCCAATAATAGACACACCCCGGGCTTCCGAAGCTGAATGCGGCGAGGCCGCTCTGCTCAGGTTGCGAGCCCGCATAATGGCCTACATGGATTGCCCGCATCCTCTTAATCAGCTCCTCCACTTTGGGGTTGTCCCCGAGGTCTTTGTCCTCGTGCCAATCGGTAACCTGGTGGTTGTTCCCGTGCTCACTGATGAGAAACTCGGCCTCTTTTTTGTGGTTACCGTGTTCGTCCGTGTCAGTCCACTTAAAAAATCCCCTTTTTTCCTGACCCACAGTCTCTCCTCCTTGCTCAGAATTTGACCTCTGACCGCTCTTTTGTTCACGCGGCCCGTTCCTTCCCTGCGGAAGGCGCTGTTATCCACCTCCTTTCTTGTGATGTTGTTCGGCATTTGCCGTAGCCAAGCCCCTTTCCTCCTCCGCCATCAAAACGACAACGTTACCCTCACGTAAGCCATCCTGTCGGGCTTGAGCGTCGGGTTCAGGGGGTCCATATCCTGATAGTTGAAGGACCTGTTAAAAAGGTTCTTTACCCCCGCCGTTATCATGCCGTACCGTTTCGGCAGCCGGTAGCTTAGCGCCGCGTCGACGACCCAGAAGTTTTCCCTTCCGTAGAGGTTCGGGTCGGTAAGAGGCACGTTCTGAGGCCTGAAAAGGCCCTTTTGATCGACGTACGTGGCCCTCAGGCGTGCCGTGATGCCCGAGGGATGGAAAAAGGAGACCCCCACGGGAACCCTGTTTGTGCTCACCTGTTCCACGCCGGCGTTATAGAGCTGGTCCCTGTCGAACTGCTCGTACAGGTACTCGGCGCTGAAGGCGAGCCAGGGATGGGGCGTCCAGTAGAGGTAGGCCCTTGCCATGCGTTCTCGCCAGTCAAATTCTTTCACACCGGAGAAGGGCATGGCCGGGGTTGAAATAGTCTGGATGGGTACCTGGAGGTCCCTCCATGAGACCTCCATGCCGCCGTAGAACGATTTCGCAAATTTCTGATCGACGCCGGCACCGTAGCGCCACGCGATGGTGCCCTCCGAATCGTCGTAAAATTGGTTAAAGCCCGCGACCTGCGTGGGTTCAACGGTCTGGCTCGTAATCAAGGCCCTTTTCAGTGTCCTGAAGACTGCACCCCGAAAGGTGGTGGACGGCCAGGGGTTCCAGGTGATGCCGAACTTGGGGTTAAACTGGTTCCGGTCGACGACGGCTCCGCGCAGAAAATCGCCGCTTGCACCGATGGTAAAAACAAGGGACTTGGGCGCGTTGATCTGGGAGTAGAGATAAAGGTTCGTGTAGTCGACGGTAGAGCTCTGCGTGTCGAGAATGTACCATGGGGGCGGCGGCGGAATGGCGGCCCCCGAAGATTCGTTGTTGTCCGTCGATGCGTATCCCAGGCCGGTGACTATGTTAAGCCTCTCTTTGCGCCAGAGGTATTGAACCTCCCCCATGTAGCCGTCCTGGTCTACGTTGTACGTGAACGGCCCCGCAGGATCCCTGTTTTGAAGGTCCTCCCTTTGGCGACGGTAGACGAGGTTTGCAATCACGTCGGAGCCCGGAGTGAAGGCGTGGTGAAATCCCAGCCTGGCCGAGTCGCTGTATTCTTTTGTCCTTTGGTAGGGCTGGTAGTCGTTGGAGAAGAAGCGCTGCTCCACATCGCCGTGGTTCCACGTGTTAGACTGAAGCTCCACCTGGATGCTCGTTTGGTAGGAGAGGCGCATCTGCCCAAAAACGTTGTAGACGTTGCTGTCCGAATAGTCGTTAGGTCTATAGCCGTTTGTCTGGTAGTGGAGCTGGCCCACGCTGTATGACCACCTGTCCCAGAGACCCGACTGGATCACCTCGTCGCCCCAGGTGCCCCGCTCACCAGCTATGCCGCTGGCCAGGATGGCGAAGCGATTCCGCTCGAAGAGAGGCGTATACTCGTTAAATGCCGGGTCGGCCGGCCCCGTGTTCCCGAGAGGAAGGTTGGCGCCCTGGGCCAGGGAAGGCTGGACGGGGTTGATGTTTATGGGCTGGAGGAGCTGCGACTGGAGGAGCTCGCTGACCCGTGCTATCTGGTGGCGAGGCAGGGCCGTGTAGGCATCGGATAGGAAGCGGTGGGCCGAAAAGTTTGCCGGATCGGTGTTGACGGATCGGTATCCTTCGGAGAGGGCACGCTGAGCGAAGCCCAGGTCCGTATGGATACGGGCGAGCTGTACGCTTCTCACGGCGATGTCTTCGTCAAGAAGGAGGCGCGAGCGGTAAACGGCCCTCTGGTCGTTGAGCTCCATGGATTTTTCAAGGTCGTAGAGGGCCTCGACGGGCTTGTTTGTGCTCTGCTTGAGAATGGCGTCATAGAGAAAGGGCGTCGGATCCTTGGAGTCGAACTGTTTTGCCAGGGCAAACTGATCGGCGGCCTGCTTTTCCCGTTTCTCCTCGTAGTATGCCTTGCCGAGGTAACTTCTTATAATGGAGTTCTGCGGGTCGAGGCTTGCGGCGATCTCGATGTGCTCCCGCCCCTCGGCGAGGCGGCCCTCCCGTATGACGGCGAGGCCCATGCCCAACCGGGGCATGGGGTCCGACTGATCGAGGTCTATGGCCTTCTGAAAGGCCTCCATGGCCTCCTTTGTCTTGATCTGCGAGAGGTAGCTGAACCCGAGGACGGTCTGATTGCGGCCCTGCCGCGGGTCCTCCTTAACAGCCTGCTGCGCCGATGCGAGGGCGTCGCCCAGGCGCCCGCCGGAGAGCCGGAGCTCGGCGACGCGCGACAGGGCCAGGCCGCTTTGCGGGTCGAGCTCAGCCGCTTTGCGGGCACTCTCGAGGGCTCCCGCCAGATTGAAATCGGCCTGCCGGGTGTAGGAGAGGGCCATCCATGTGGCAGCAGAGCGGGGGTCGGCATCGACGGCCTTCCGGGCCAGTGCCGCGGCCTTCACCTTGTCGTTCTCCACGAGGGCGAGAATGGCCTGCATGGCCAGGGCGGGCCCGTAGGATGGGGTGAGGGCGATGGCCCTGTTCAGCTCCGGCACGGCCTCGTCAAACCGGCCCACGGACAGGAGGTGCGAGGCCCGGCACGAAAGCACCTTTGCGTCTGCCGGCGCCTCGTGTTCCGGATCGACGGGCGGACAATCGATGATGGTTGGGTAGTAGAGCGTCCACTTGACCGCATCACGGGGTTGCAGAACCACCTTAATCTCCGGCGCCCTGTCTGCCCGGGTCTCGGCGGACTGGCCCTCACCGATGGCGAGAGAGCCCTTCTCGTTGGAGAGGGCGACCCGTCCCTTGAAGATGGAGAAGAGGGCGGCATTATCGTCGACGCGAACGTAGAATTCTGTGCCCTCGACGTAGCCGTTTACAAAGGGCGTCTCCACCTTGAGCGAGCGGGGCCTGTTGGTAAAGAAGTAGAAGGCCCCCTTTATTATGTTCACCACGGAGAAAGACTTTTTGTCCCTTTCCGAGAAGAGAATCGTCGTGTTCTGGTCGATGCGAACAACGGTGTCGCTCACCAGGGCAATGTCGGCCCTGCTGCGAGGCCCGGCCCGCACGACGTCTCCGGCCGCAAAAAGGTCCTGCGCCTTCACGGCATGCCATTGTGTCTGCCCGACGCGCCGGACTTCAATCTTTCCCTGAAGGGAGACCAGCCGGGCTACCACGTCGCCGGCCGTCTGGGTCCCGAGCTCTTGGGGAATGGCAGCGCCGGCCGTGACGGCAAGAATGATAAGAGAGAACAAGCCCACTAAACGTTTCATAAGGTCCACCCCGGAGCCCGCGGAGGGCTAAAATGGTGTTCATCGCCGTTCATTTTCTATCCATGCGTATTGTTCCGTCCCACGTCTCATCGGGAGGATCGCTTTCGTGAAGGCGGCAAAGGCCGATGTAGTACTGTGAGGCCATATCCCTGCCGAAGCATTGTATGGATGCCTCAAACTTTTCCATGGCGTCGTGCCACCGGCGCGAGCGAAAGGCCTCAAGCGCCGCCTCAAAGAGGGCGCAGCCGCTGAGATGATGCTCTTTTGCTTGATCCATGTCCATTACAAGCTCGTACAGTGCCAGAGGGTTTGACTTGCCGACGGGTAGGAAGGTGCCTACGTGTCGTGTCAGAATTCCCTCCAGGTCGTTAACGACCTCCTTCGACGCCAGCATACGGGTGCCCAGGACCTTGTTGAGACCTTCGATGCGGGTGGCCGTGTTGACGATATCTCCGATAGGCCGGTATTCGTAATGGTCCATGGCCCCCACGTTCCCGATAGCGATATGGCCCGAATGAATTCCTATCCTTGTGGGAAGCAGGGGCAGGGAAGAGGAGCGGTTTGCCTCCTCTATAGCCTGACCGATATCGAGGGCTGCAGCACAGGCCTTCCGCCTCAGTTGGGCGTCCGGCGAAGGGGCCGCCCAGATGGCGAGGACGGAGTCTCCGATAACGTTCGAGATGATCCCGCCGTGACGTTTTACCGGATTAAAGATGATCTCGAAATACCTGTTCATGAAGGCCGCCAGTTCCTCGGGGGTTAAGCGCTCCGAAAGGGTCGTGTACTGCTCGGCGTCCGTCCAGAGGCATATGCCGTAGACCAACCGGTGAGCCTGATGGAATGCGGTGCTGCTTTTGGTGAGCCGATCCACGGCGTCGTTAGGCAGGTAGCGCTGAAGGGCTTCC
>CAZYVU010000065.1:0-8825 GCA_964651435.1 uncultured Pseudomonadota bacterium | reverse complement strand
GTTGTTATGAAGACATCCACTGAAACCGTTGTGAGTGCGTTCGACGCGAAAACCCATCTCTCCAGGCTCCTCAGAGAGGTTGCGGATGGCAAGGTTGTCACCATCACGAAAAGAGGTAAGCCCATGGCGCGCCTGGTACCCATTCCTGATGAGGCGCCTGTGCAAAACAAAGAGCTTGTCAACGAGCTGGCCGCGATACGGGCCAAAATTAAGGGACGCCTCGATGTCTGTGAATACGTGAAAGAAGGCAGGAAGAGGTGACGCGCTGCGTCGTTGACTGTTCGTTTGCGGCAGCCTTGTTCCTGCCGGACACACGCTCAAAGCAGGTAGAGACTTTTTTTGCAGAATTGGATGAGCCATTCGAGCTGTGGGTTCCCGCCCTCTGGTGGTATGAATTCTCGAACGTGCTTGTGACGGCGACTAGGGGGAAGGTTATTAGTGGAGCCGACATAATCAAAATTATTCGCATCTTTGCGGCACTGCC
Source organism: uncultured Pseudomonadota bacterium (assembly GCA_964651435.1). Classification (GTDB taxonomy): domain Bacteria; phylum Desulfobacterota; class Syntrophorhabdia; order Syntrophorhabdales; family CAYQXL01; genus CAZYVU01. The sequence continues at coordinate 8,341 of CAZYVU010000065.1, read as the reverse complement.
TATCGAAACGGACCGTGCGGCTCCAGGGACCCTTACGCGGGCCATCCATGGACTGGCTATCGAATATGGGCTTTCAGCTTACGATGCTGCTTATCTTGAGCTTGCCATTCGCCTTCAAAGTCCACTTGCGACCCTGGACAGGCAACTGCACAAGGCTTCGCAGCGCTGCGGTATCATTACTTACCCGTAGCCAACCTCCATAGGCGGCGGGGCTCTTAAGGAATTCATTACGGAAAAGAAAGGGCCTGTGCTGGAGGGGGTTAGTTATCAGATTGAAGGGATGCAGTGATTGAGCCGAGTCGCCACCTTGGTGACGGCCGAACAGGCATTGTTGAAGTATCGCCCGATATCGGCATTCGTCATGGGCCGATGGTTCGGGTCTTAGGCGGTATCCAGAACTCCTCACTAATGGAGACGGTGATGATGGAACCGATAAGAGAACTCTACCGGGGAGGGAGCGAGGTTGTCAAGGGGCAATGTGGGGGGAGGCATGGCGATAGGCATCAGGTAGCGACGCTGGGGACAACATTTCATGAAATATGAAAAATAAAGTATGAAATATATTGACACGCCAGAAATTAGATGTATAATGTTTCTACGGGTAAACAGATGCAGGTCAGCAAGGAACGTCTCAGCTCTCAAATCTATGAAATCCTGAAAGATATGATTGCCGTCCACCGGTTCGAGCCGGGGACGCGCATTAACGTGGAACAGATCACCAAAGAAGTGGGCGCCAGCAGGACGCCGGTTTGGGAGGCCATCCACCGGCTTATCCAGGAGGGGCTCCTGGAGAACATACCCAACCGGGGTGTTTTTATGGTCTCCCTCACCCCGTCAAAGGCCCTGGAGCTCTATTCCGTCCGGGAGGTCCTGGAGGGATTGGCGGCCAGATTGGCGGCGCAGAACGTCGACGACAGGATGCTCAAGAAGATGGCTAAGCGCCTCGAAGAGCAGCGAAAGGTTATTGACCGGAGTGACCTCGTCGGCTATTCGCAATCGGATTTCGACTTTCACGCTCTCATCTACGAAGCAAGCGGCAACCGGACCCTGCAGGAGATGCTTGAGGCCATCAAACATAAGATGCGGCCCATATCGCTCCATATCCGGCCCATGCTGGAGGACCTCTTCGAGGACCATAGAGCGATCCTCGAAGCTTTGCGGCAGCGTGACGCCGACAAGGCGGAAGAGGCCTTTCGGAGGCACAACCGCCAGATGATGGACCGGATCAAGGCAAGCGCCTCCGATGACCAGTGGAAAGAAATAGAGCGGACAACAAGCGAGAAGGCGGGCAGTCTCGAGGAAAAGCGGAGTCAGACCGGGGCGAAGAAGCATGCGGCAGCGGCAAAATGAAGAAGAATGAGTAGAAACGAAAGCAGGACAGGGAGGTTCATCATGAAAAGAAGCAGTGTGCGGTTCTTGGTGTTGGTCGCGTTTATTGTGTGCGTAGGGTTTGTTTTGACGGCGGGAGAGGGTAAGGCCCAGACCCCGGACAAGGTGCGAATCGGCCTCATGTTCGGCCTCACCGGCGCGGCGTCGCCCATCGGTCCCGTGCAGCTTGACGGCGCCAAGCTCGCCATTAAGGAAATCAACGCGGCAGGTGGGGTGAAATTCGGCGCCAAGAAAGTACCCATCGAGTTTTTTGTCAAGGACGACGAATCGAAGCCCGACATCGCCATACGGCGCTTCAGAGAGTTGATGGACGAGAACAAGGTGCACGCCATCGTGGGTCAGACTTTTGCACCCATATCGGCGGCCCTCAATAAGGAAGTGAAGAAGACGCCTATCGCCTACTTCCCCGTCAATGTCGTGGCCATCAACATGTTTGAAAAGGATGAGATGGCTGAAACAACCTTCTCCATCCACGGATGCGCCTACTCCATCGGGTACGCCGGCGCTTCGTACATCGTCAGGCAGCTTGGGCTCAAGAAGATCGTCTTCTTCGGTCCCGCCTACGCCTTCGGCCGCGACCAGTGGGCAGGCGCAAAGGCCGCCTTCGACAAGCTGGGCGTCAAGGTCGACTATGTAGAGTCTCCGGTCGGAACGAGCGACTACACCTCATACCTTCTCAAGATCGGCGAGAGCAAGCCCGACATCGTTATGCTGGCCCACTGGGGCGTCGATGCCATCAACGTTCTCAAGCAGACCTACGAGACGGGGCTGAAGAAGAAGACAAAGATCTGGTTCGACTGGATGACCAACTCCTTCGGCAGCGGCGTGCCGCCCGAGGCCTTGGAGGGCGTATATTCGCTCATGTCCTGGTACTACGACATGAAGGGCTTCAGTGATGCCGCCATCGTCAAGGCTGCCGATGCGTTCACCAAGAAATTCCAGGCAGAGTACAAGTATCCCCCCGATCCTTATTCGGCTATGGCCTACGAAGGCGTACAGGAGGCCGTAAGGGCCATGGAGCTTGCTAATTCGACGGATGCCAAGGCGATGGCCAAGGCGCTCATGGCAAACCCGAAGTTTGACTCCATGAAGGGTCAGGGCGTCTGGCGCGCCGACCATCAGCCGCTCTTCAAGTACGGCGCCTTCGTTGTTATGGGTAAGGGCGCCAAGGAGAGGAAAGACAAGAAGTGGGACCTCGTAAAGATCATCGGGGCTTACACGGGTGAAGACTATCTGCCCAACCTTGCCACCCTGGGCTATAAATAAGCGATTCCGGTGCGGGGTCCCTCGGTGGACCCCGCCTCTACAACCCGGCACGAGGAAAGCATGAAGGACCAGGTAATCATCGAAACGAAACATGCCACGAAGGAGTTCAGCGGACTCGTGGCCGTCGACAACGTCGACTTCCACATGAGGGAAGGCGAGGCCGTGGGCATTATCGGACCCAACGGGGCAGGCAAGACGACCTTCTTCAACCTGCTTACAGGTCTGTTTCCCGTCTCCGGCGGCAGCATCTACTTCGAAGGGAAGGACGTGACGGCTGCGCCATCGTATGAGCGCGTCATGATGGGTATCGTGAGGACGTTCCAGCTCGTCTCCGTCTTCGACTCCCTTACGGTGGCAGAAAATCTCGTTCTGTCGAGGGTCCGGTTCGGGGAGGAGTATGCGTCGAAAGGCCGCTTCTTCCTCTCCAGTGCCCACAAGAGGCGCATTATGGACAACTGCATGGAGTCACTGCGTCTCCTCGGCATCGACGGCAAGGCCCCCCTTGCGACGGCGGAGCTGTCCTATGGCGACAAGAGAAAGCTGGAGATAGCCGTGGCCCTGTCCATGAAGCCGAAGATACTTCTACTCGATGAGCCCTTTGCGGGCTTGAGCGACTACGAGATCACGGAGGTTTCCGTCATCATCAACGAAGTGAAGAAGGGGCTTTCCCTCGTTATTATCGAACACAAGATATCGCGCATCCTCGATATTGTCGAACGGCTCTGCGTCATGCACGAGGGGCGGCTTATCGCCCAGGGTGTGCCCGGCGAGGTCCTCCAGGACCCGATGGTGCGGGAGGTCTACTGGGGGAAAGAGGAGGGCCTTGTATGCTCGGTGTAAAGGGGTTGGATGTTGCATACGGCCACGCCAGGGTGCTCCACGATATTTCCCTGGACGTGAACCATGGTGAAACGGTCTTTATTGCCGGACGAAACGGCGCCGGCAAGACGACACTCCTCAAGACCATAGCGGGATTCAATGCGCCCGCCAAGGGGGAGATCACCTTCGAGGGCAACAATATCGGCGGTATGGCGCCGGAGAAGGTGGCGCTCCTCGGCATCCGGTACGTCTTTCAGGACAAGCGTGTTTTCTCCCAACTGACCGTGAAGGAGAACCTGGAACTTGCCGCATACCCCGTGAAGGAGAAGATCGACGACGCCGTCGCGCGGGTCTCCGCCATCTATCCGAAGATAGAGAAGTTTCTTAACCTGAAGGCGGGGAGCTTAAGCGGCGGCCAGAGGCAGATACTTCTTATCGGCCGGGCCTTGATCGGCAACCCGAAGCTCCTGCTCGTCGACGAACCGACGGAAGGACTCGCCGCAGGGACCATCAACGATATCCTTAACGTTCTGGCCACGATGAAGGGCAAGATGTCCATGGTCATCGTTGAGCAGAACCTGTCCGTCGTCGGCATGCTGGCCGACAAGGTCTACATGATGCGGGAGGGTAAGATCCTCAGGGAGATCAGAGAAAAAGCGGAGATATCCGATAAATGCGTGCTGGAGCGGTACCTTTAGAAATGCTTCCGTATGGCCCGGAAAACGCGCGCCCGCTGACGGCGCCGAAAATATACAGGGACGGATTGAAGATTCGACCGGAAAAAGAAGAGACCACACTATAAAGGGAGGTTGAGCAATGAGCGAGACAAAAATTGAGGCAGCAAAAACGGCAATCGTCCTCATAGAGCCGCAGTACGACTTTCTCAAGCCCGGCGGCTCCATGTATCAGTTTATCGCCGAGCAGCTCGAGAAAAGGAAGGTTATCGAGAACCTGGTGAACCTTGTCAACGAAGCGCGCGGCAAGATCAAGAAGATCATGTACGTCCCCTTCGAGGCCTTTGAGCCGGGCTTTCCCGAGATCGACCCCAAGGGTCCCGGCATGGGCGGCTTGAGGGGCCTGGAGATCGACATGCCGACGGGGTGGACCATCGACGGGCAGAAGGTCTACGGCGCGTGGGTGGCCGGCACGCCCGGTCCCGAGATTATTCCCGAGCTGACGCCGAAGAAGGGAGACCTTATCATCAGGGGCAAGAAGACCCTTGATGCCTTCTGGTCGACGGCCCTCGATTACACCCTGAGGGTCAACATGATCGAGTATGTGGCCATCGTCGGTTTCCACACGAACTGGTGCGTGGAGTCGACGGCCCGTTCGGCCTACGACAAGGGCTACCGGGTCATCGTCATCGGTGACTGCACAGGCACGGATACGGACGAGGAGCAGAACTACGCCGAGAAGTTCATCTTCCCGAAGATCGGACAGGTGATGGGCTACAGGCAGTTTCTCGCAAGCCTCGTGTAGATTGGACGGAAATTCCATGGCCGGCGGGGGCGCGGGGAACGAAGATCGATTCCCCGATCCTCCGTCGGGGCCGGACCGTCAATAACCTTTGGAGGAGAATGTGTTACGTCAGGTGAACGATGGAGAAAGGGCAGGGGCGACGGGTTGGAAAAGCCTTCTCGATGTGGCCGTTATTGCGGCAGGATTTCTCGCCGTGCTGCCCGTCTTGGGGCTGAACCGTACAACGGACTTTATTATCTTTTGTATCTACGTCCTGGGGTTCAACCTCCTCTACGGGTTTATGGGGCGGCTTTCCTTCGGCCACATGCTCTACCTGGGAACAGGGGCCTACGCCATTACCCTGGTAAGCGATCACCTCACGCACAACCCCATCATCGGCATACTCTCCGGTATCGCCGCCGGGGCCCTCATAGGCGTCATTCTTGGCCCGATTATCGTCCGCACTACCGGTGCATGCTTTGCCCTCATCAACCTGACCTTCAACCAGATCGGGTCATTCCTTGTCATCGTTGCCCTGTCGAAGTACACGGGCGGCGAGGACGGCATGTCGGCCAACCTGTCGAAGCTTGGTTTTCTCGACTTCAGCAAGAAACCCATCATGTTCGGTCTTGTCCTTGTCTGTCTTCTGCTGACCTACTATTTTCTGAAGAGGTTGACATCGTCTCCCTACGGCATCCTCATCAAGTCCATCAAGGAGAACGAGACGCGGGTTCAGTTTCTGGGATACAATACCTTCCGGTACAAGTGGATCACGTTCATTATCTCTACGGCCATAGCGGGGTTTGCCGGGGCCCTCTCGATACTCAACTACGGGTACGTGACGCCCAGCTTTATCGACCCGGGTCGCGCCGTGGAGGTGATCTTTGCGACACTCATCGGCGGGGCGGGGAGCCTCTATGGCTCTATTATCGGCGGCTTTCTTTACATGGTCGTGAGCAACTATCTGGCATCCTACATCTCGCGGTGGGAGATGTTTCTCGGTTTTGCGCTGCTCATCATCGTCTTCAGGTTCAGAAAGGGCGTCTGGGGATACATAACGGGGAAGGTTCCCAGAAGGGCCCCCCAACTCTGAGTGAGGTAGGAATATGCTAAACACCATCGCATACGGGTTGACCATAGGCGGCATCCTTTACATTATCAGCATCGGCCTGTCGCTCACCTTTGGAACAATGCGCATCGTCAACTTTGCCCATGGTTTCATCTACACCATCGGCGCCTACCTTCTCGTGACGGCACTCCCCTTCTTCAGGGACAACTTCTTCCTGGGCGCCATCGTTGCGGTGGCGGCCGTCATTCCCATAAGCTATGTCATCGAACGGTTCGTCGTCAGGAAGCTCTACGGCGTGTCCATCGATTATGCCATCATCGCCACCTATGCCGTGGTCCTCATTGGCGTCGATGTGATCAAGTGGGTATGGGGCGCTGCACCTATACCGCTTTCGGACCCCATCGGAAAGGATATATCGATCCTCGGCATTACGCTGCCCGTCTACAGGGTACTTATCATCGCCCTTTCCATCGCCCTTTTTCTGGCCTTGTCGCTCTTTTTCAAGAAGACCATTGTGGGCAAGATCGTCGTTGCGGCCCTGGACGACAAGGATGCCGTGCGAAGCCTCGGCATCAACGTGGACAAGTACTTCTCCTTCATCTTCGTCCTTGGCGGTTGTTTGGCGGCCTTGGGCGGCGTTCTGTATGCGCCCATCACGTCCGTTCACCCTTACATGGGCATGATGGTGCTCCTCATCAGCTTCGCCGTTGTCCTCGTGGGCGGGCTGGGTAACATCAAGGGTACCTTTGTTTCCGCCTTTGTCCTTGGCCTTGTTATGGCCATAACGGGCAGGTTCTGGGGTCCTGCGGCCGAGACGATGGTCTTTGTCGTCATGGGCATCATGCTCGTTTTCAGACCTGTTGAAGTGTGACGTCGGCGGAAGCTGAAAGAAAGGGAGGCGTTGTGCGCACCCGGTCGGAAGCCTATGCTGTTTTGCGGGATATTTTCGATGCTGCCTTGAGGGCTGTTAATCCCGCCGAGGCGGTGAGGACTCATTTCGGGGCCATCGAGAGGGCTATCGGCACGTCACCGACAGGTAAGATATTCCTCCTATCCTTCGGCAAGGCGGCCTACCAGATGGCTGCTCCAATCGTAGAAACGTTTCAAGCGCACATTGTCCGAGGTGTCGTCATCACCAAGCATGGCCACTTGGGCGCCGACCCGCTGGGGCGCCGAATCCGTTGTTTTGAGGCGGGTCACCCTCTGCCGGATCAGGGCGGGCTGATGGCCACGACGACGGCCCTGGGGGTGATTGCCGCCCTGGATAACGATACACCCGTAGTCTGTCTCATTTCGGGCGGGGGTTCGGCAATCTTCGTTGCGCCCATGGACCCCCTGACGCTGGCGGAGAAGCAGGCCGTTACAGGGGCCTTGCTTAAGGCAGGTGCGGACATCGGGGAGTTGAATACGGTGAGAAAGCATCTCTCCCGCGTCAAGGGGGGAAGGCTCGCCGGGCTGATCCATCCAAGACCTCTTCTGTCGCTCATATTGTCCGACGTCATCGGCGACCGGCTTGATGTCATTGCCTCGGGCCCCACGGCCCCCGACAGTTCGACCTATCACGATGCCCTCGCCGTGATGTCCAGGTACGGCCTGGCGGAGAAAATACCAGAGGCGGCATTGCGGCTCATAACAGACGGTATCCGCGGCGAAGCGGCCGACACGCCCAAACCGAGAAGCCCTGTCTTTACCGCTGTCAAGAACATCATCGTGGGGAGTAACGGCATCGCGCTCGCTGCTGCGGCTGCACGGGCCCGGGAGTTGGGGCTCGACGTCTCCGTACTCTCCTCGGAGTTGGCGGGGGAGGCGTCCGTCGTCGGCAAGGACCTTGCGCAGCGGGCACTGGCACTGAAGGCGAAAGAGAACGCTGACGGCAGACCGCGGTGCATCCTCGCCGGCGGAGAGACGACGGTGACGGTGACGGGTTCGGGTATGGGCGGCCGCAATACGGAGATGGCCCTCGCTTTTGCGGGAGAGATTGCAGGCACTGACGGCATCGCCTTTCTTTCGGCGGGCACGGACGGTACGGACGGTCCCACGGACGCCGCCGGGGCCATTGCGGATGGCTCTACGTTCGCCGACGGCCTGGGCCGGGGCCTCGACGCTGGAGACCACCTCACAAGAAACGACAGCTATACCTTCTTCTCAAAGGCCGGAGGTCTTTTCATTACGGGCCCCACAGGCACGAACGTCATGGACCTCCAGATCATCCTCGTTCAGTAGACGCATCCAGAGCGGGCAACGCCGGACCTCTGCCCGGGGACCAACGGGACGCTCTTCAGTAATGATCCCTGAGAAGCAAGTACCCTTTTTGAATCGCTCCAAGTTGTTACTGCACAT
>CAZYVU010000064.1:0-8961 GCA_964651435.1 uncultured Pseudomonadota bacterium | reverse complement strand
GTGCGGGAGAGGCCTGAACCGTCGACGGCGCTTTTCGGGAAATCGTTGAGGCAGAAATAGGGGGCGAGTTCCGGAGCCCCCTGGGCCCTGAAATACTTGACGACCCCGCATTCGGTGTAATCGTAGCCGTAGTCGAAGGCCGTGCCGTCGCCGAGCACGAAGTTCGCCACCCAGTTGCCGGGGTATTCCCGCTTCCGGGTCCACGCGGCCCAATCGATGCGGCAATGCGCCCATCACTCTCGTGAAGGCTGCCTGTCCGGCTGGGCGGCTAATCTTGCTGCCATGCTTTCCAGTTCGTCCCAGCGACGGTACGCCTCATCCAACTCCTTCTCCAGCGCCTCCAACCGGTTGTTGGCTCCATGTATTTTGGCCAGATCATGGCCGGCGTAAAACTCAGGAGAATTGAGGGTCCCCAGGAGGAGCTGCTTCTCCTCTTCCAGGGCTTCGATTGTTTGGGGCAGAGCAGCGAGCTCCCGGGCTTCCTTGAAGGTTAACTTTTGTTTTTCCTTGGGCGGCCTCGGCTTCTTACGCCCCTCATCCTTCGGGTTCGCCGGCTTTACCGTTTCAGCCGGTTCCTTCCTCTGTCGTAGCCAGTCATCATAGCCGCCCACGTATTCCCTAAGGCTTCCTTCACCCTCAAAAACAATCGTGGAGGTGACCACATTGTTGAGAAACTCTCTGTCATGACTGACCAGCAGAATGGTTCCGCTGTATTCGAGAAGGCGGTCCTCGAGTAGCTCCAGGGTTTCGGCATCAAGGTCGTTGGTGGGCTCGTCAAGGACAAGAACGTTGGAGGGTACGGCAAAGAGCTTCGCAAGAAGCAGGCGGTTCCGCTCGCCGCCGGAGAGCGAGCTGACAGGCCCCATGATCCGGCCGGGCGAAAAGAGGAAATCCTGAAGGTATCCCATGACGTGCCGCGAGACCCCGCCCACAACGACGGTATCGCTGCCCTCGGCAACATTCTCCCTGAGGGTCTTCGTCTCGTCGAGCTGCGCCCGGAGTTGATCGAAGTAGGCCACGCTGATCCCGGCACCCAGGTGAACCTTTCCTTGTTGTGGCGTCAGTTCACCCAAAAGTATTCTGAGAAGGGTGGTCTTTCCTGACCCATTCGGTCCGATGACGCCCACTTTATCGCCCCGCATGATGGTGGTGGAGAAGGCTTCTATGATCTTGTTACCGTTCCAGGCGAAGCCGATTGTTTCGGCATCGACAACCATGCGGCCGCTCCGTTGGGCCTCCTGAATGGAGAGGCGGGCAACCCCTGCCTGCTCCTGCCTGCGCGCCCGCTCCCGGCGCATCTCCATGAGGGCCCGCACCCTGCCCTCGTTGCGGGTGCGACGCGCCTTCACGCCTTGCCTGATCCAGACCTCTTCTTTGGCCATCTTTCTGTCAAACTCGTGCCGCTCTTTTTCTTCCGCTTCCAGCAAGGCCTGGCGCCGTTCGAGGTAGGTTGTGTAATCACAGGCGAAGGATGTGAGGCGCCCCCGATCGATCTCTACGATCCGCGTTGCCACTCTCTGCAAGAAGGCCCTGTCATGGGTGACGAACATAAGTGTTTTTTCGTAGCTGAGGAGAACATCCTCAAGCCGGAGGATTGTGGCTATATCGAGATGGTTGGTGGGCTCGTCAAGGAGCAGGAGGTCGGGCTCATGCACCATGGCCCTGGCCAGAAAAACGCGCCGTTTCAGACCAGCAGAGAGAACCCGGAACTCGGCATTTCCGTCCAACTCGCTCCTTGCGAGCACCGTTTCGACTCTCTGGTGGTGCTGCCAGGCGCCGCACGCCTCTATGCGGTGCTGCACCTCTTCAAGTCTTTTCAAGAGGCTGCTGTCGCCGCCGTGGCCGATCCGAAACGTAAGCTCGTGGTATTCGCTGAGCAGCTCCACATGTTCCCTGCTGCCCGAGGCAACGACGTCGTAGATCGTTCCCGGCAGGTCGTCGGGGACATCCTGTGGAAGCATGGCCACCCTCACATCGCCGCTCCGAACAATCTGCCCTGAGTCGGCAACAACGTCGCCCGCCAGGAGCTTCATAAAGGTCGACTTACCGGAGCCGTTTCGTCCCAGGAGGCCGATCCTTTCGCCGGCCTCGATCTGGAGCGTAGCGCCATCCAAGAGCGGCGGCCCGCCGAAGGCTATCGAAACATCATTGATCCATAGTAATCCCATATCAATCCTGTATGGAGAATTTTGTTCGCAAATGCACAACCCGTGAAACGTAAGGATAGGAGAACATCATACCATGTCCGCGTTTTGCCGGAAAAGGGTCCTATGTCCTCACGTCCCTCGACCGGATGAGTCTCCATGCACCCCTTGCGAAGGCCGAGGACGATGGGGAGGCGATCCCTTACCAGGCGGCGGGATTCGCCCACGAGAGATCCTATCTGGAACTTCTTACTCCGGTGCACGGTGGTGGAGCGGATGGTCCTGGTGCCACCGTCACGTTTTGCTGAGGAGAGGCCCACCGGCAGGGGGAAATGAGAAAACGGCTGAGAAGCCCGTTAGGCGGGTGGCCTTCAGGAAGGCTTTTTCTTTCCCGTCAGGGCCTTCTTGGCCTTGCCGAATGCTGTATTGAGGCCAAAGAGTTGATGCAATATGACGGCAAGGATTGTTGTCGTCGGCAGTGGATCGGTAAAGAATGTCTGCACGATCTCCGGTGACCGGGCATAGAGCGTCGGCAGGAAGGCGGTGCTTAAGCCGAAAAAGAGCGCTATGCCGACCACGAAGGTCTTGTGTGAGTCCCAACCTTCACCGAGCATCTGCGTTAACCCCGCGCAGATCATAAAGCATCCGCTGAAAATCAGGGAGGCGCCAAGAACAGGCTTCGGCATGAGGGCAAGGGCGTTTGTCAGCATGGGGAAAAATGCAAGCACGATAAAGATGGCCCCCGCCACGACGCTGATCCACCTGCTGAGCACCTTGGTGGCGCCGGCCAATCCGATGTTGCTTGACGAGGTGTCGACTGCCATCGCGCCCAGCAGCCCCGACAGGGCAGTGGCAATGCCGTCAGCCACGATGCCGTTGCGGATGGGTACAAAATTGACCGTTTCCAGTTCAGGCTCCGAAATCTTCTGTGCCGCAAGGAGGTTGCCCAACGTTTTCAAGGTGCTGCCGATTGCAATAACGATGAGGGGAATGAGGAGGTTAAAACGGAACGTAACCGGCTTGAGGAGGGTCTCGAATTGGGGTAGCGCGAAGAGCTTCGTGTTCTTGAGCAGCAGGAGGTTGTTCCAATGCTCGGGGATGAGCATGAGGGCAAGAATCCAGCCCGAGAATATGCCGATGATCAGACAATAGACCCTGACAAACCCCTTTCCCCACAGGTTGCAGAAGACCATTATCAGAAGTGATACGGCGCCGATCAGAATATCTATGTTGCGTATGGCATCGCCGTGGAAGGTGAGGCCAAAAAAAGACGTTACCGAAATCTGGACGATGCTGATCCCAACGAGGGCGACGACAAGCCCGATTATGTATATTGGAAACACGTTCTTGAGCTTTTGAATGACCGGCGCGAGAAATATCTCGATCAGGCCGGCAACGATTGTAATGCCCCGCATGAGTGGCAGGCCGCCGATCCAGGCCGCCGAAAGAGAAAGGCTGAGAAAAGAGGGGCCGCACAGATTTGGGCACAGGTAGCCGGAACCCAGATAGGGCAATCGCAAAGGCTGTATGATCGATCCGATGCCCGAGGCAATCATGGAAAAGGTGACGAGGGTCGCCGTAAATTCCGGGGTTTCGTTGATTTGGCCTGCGAAGATGACGGGTATGCCGATGGCGACAATCATGATCAGAACATGCTGGAAGGCCGACAACAGCAGATGCGGCAGCGGCGGCACCTCATTTACGGTATATTCATACTTTCTGTCGTCCGGCATTGGTAGCCTCTGCTATCCCGGCGGCTGGGGAAGGTCCGTTATGGCGCCAACGTAGACTTCCCGACCGTCCAGATATGTTTTGCGCACATAGAGGGTCTTTTTGACAAGCATGCGCTGATAGCGGTTTTTCGCGAGAAAGACCTGCCAGACCGCATCCCTGTCGTTCAGCTCGGCCAACGCCTTTCTGAACGGCTTATGGCCCATCTCGTCGACACTGTCGAGGAGCTTTAACTCTGCAGAGCTTTCGTTCATCACGGGAGATATGAGCAGCGTGCCCGTCGGGGTGAAAACAAAAACCTTAACGTCCCTGAAGTTGTACTGAGAGACGGGGTCCGCTATCTCGGCCAGCGCAGCGCTGCCCTTTTCCGTAATCAGTTGGGCGGCGCCGTCGACGATGATCCTGATGAACTCCCTCTCTTCGTGGGGATAATTCAGGCCGCCGCCAACGAACAGTACTCTGCCCTCTGGGGTGGTAACCTTGAAATGGCAGGAAGACTTGGGAACGGGATAAAACTTGCCCGGCTCCCACCAGAAATAATGTATCCATGCGTGCGGATTGTTCTTATCGGCTAACGCCGCGATCACCATTCGAACCGGTTTCTTGCCGTTCTTATCTGTGGCGTCCAGGAGGCTCTTGCCCTCAAGATGGGGCATGCCTGCGTGATAGATGTTGACGCCGTTCATATCGTAGATGTAGAAGTAGCGGTCGGCCGCATTGTGGAGTCCGCGATTGTCGCGGAAATGCTGCAGGCTTTTGAGGCCGTCCTTTTTGAGCATCAGCGAGGCGTCATAGACGAACCTGACCAGGTCTCGTGTGTCGCGGTACTGATAGGCGCTGATATCCAGGTCCTCGTATTTCCTTTCACACCCGGCAATGAGAACAGCCAGGATCACGAAAGCTGCCGATGATGCGATAATCCTGCCAAGCCGGGCAAGCTTGCTCATACCCATGGAAGGAAAAGACTCATGGGCTCCGGCGGCCGACCGTTCCTTCCGACCGTTCCGTCCGACACCCATCGACGTTTGAAGCATCCGATCACCCGCCATTGCGGCCATTCCCCTATGATGTGTACAATCCGTCCTTTTGTTATCTCCTACATGATTCCCGATAGAATAGCAAGAGTGGGATCGGGGACATGCCTGAGCCCGGCGCCCGGGACCTGCCGACCTGCAAAGAAAGCTTGAACAAACAAGACAAGAAACGTTAACTATATATGACATGAGGTGTTCTTTCGAAAGAGGCGTTGGCGCGTCACGCAAGATCACTCCGAGCGGCAACGCGAAGGGCTTGACGGCTCCGCGCAATGCCCGGCGGGGGTCCCATGGCTGATTTGAGCCTTTCAGAATGGCTTGCCCGCGCCAGAAACGACAGGCGTTTCCTTGAAAACGCCACATTCATCGCCGAGATTGCCCCATCGGAGGGCAGCTTTTCTCAGTATCCTCCGTGGATAAACCCTTTGCTGCAAAAGGTTCTCGTCGGGCGCGGCATTACGAAGCTTTACAGCCATCAGGCCCAAGCAATTGACCTGGTACGCCGGGGCAGGGACATAGTGCTCGTGACGCCAACGGCCAGCGGCAAGACCCTCTGCTACAACATCCCCGTGCTCCAGAGGACCATGGAGGAGCCCGAAACGCGGGCCCTCTACCTCTTCCCCACGAAGGCGCTGGCCAACGACCAGATGACGGAGGTGCACAACCTTATCGCCGAGCTAAAGACGGATGTGAAGACCTTCACGTACGACGGTGACACGCCCGATGACGCGAGGCAGGCGATCCGCAAGCAGGGCCATGTGGTGGTCACGAACCCGGACATGCTCCATGCGGGCATTCTGCCGCACCATACCAAGTGGCAGAAGCTCTTTTCCAACCTGAAATACGTGGTGGTGGACGAGCTTCACGTCTATCGCGGCGTTTTCGGCAGCCACGTGACAAACGTGTTCCGGCGGCTCAAAAGGGTCTGCCGTTTCTACGGCCAGGACCCCGTCTTTATCTGTTGCTCGGCGACGGTGGCAAACCCCAGGGAGCACGCCGAAGACCTGGTGGAAAGAGAGGTCGTTCTCATCGGCGAGAGCGGGGCGCCTCGGTCGGCCAAGACCTTTATCCTCTACAACCCGCCCATCGTAAACAGGGAGCTGGGCATACGCCAATCGTCCCTGACGCCTGCGCGCACCATGATGACGGACCTTGTGGGCAACAAGATTCAGACCATCGCCTTCACCACGAGCAGGCTCTCCGTTGAGGTTCTTACCAAATACCTGAAGGATGTGTTCAGGGCTAAGATTCCCGGCGGTGACCACTACGTGACGGGCTACCGGGGCGGCTACCTGCCGAACCTGAGGCGGCAGATCGAAAAGGGCTTGCGGGAGCGGACCGTCATGGGGGTGGTGAGCACAAACGCCCTCGAACTGGGGATCGACATCGGCGACCTGGAGGCCTGCCTGATGGTCGGCTACCCGGGGTCGATCGCCAGCACCTGGCAGCAGGCGGGCAGGGCGGGCCGCAGGGCAGGGCGGAGCCTGGCGGTGCTGATCGCCCGGAGCAACCCCATGGACCAGTTCATCGTCGAAAACCCCGACTATTTTTTTGCCCGCTCTCCGGAGCACTGCCGGGTGAACCCCGACAACCTGTTGATCCTGCTCCACCACATCAAGAGCGCCGCATTCGAGCTGCCCTTCGAGGAGGGGGAAAAGTTCGGCAAGGAAGACCTCATGGAGCTGCTTTCATACCTGGAGGAAAAGGGCGTCCTTCATCGGGTCGACAAGCGTTGGCACTGGGCGGCCGAGAGCTATCCGGCTGACGAGGTCTCCCTGCGGACCATCAACCCCGAGAACGTCGTGGTGGTGGATACGACCGATGCCGCAAGCCACAGGGTCATCGCCGAGGTGGATTGGGACAGCGCCTTCACCGCCGTCCATGACGAGGCCATCTACATGGTGGAGTCACAGCAGTACCACGTGGACAAGCTCGATCTGGAGCGCAAGAAGGCCTATGTGAGAAAGGTAGATGTGGACTACTACACCGATGCCATGACCTATACGGGCGTGCGCGTTATCGACCATTTCGACAGCAGAATGAAGGGCAGGGTCATCGTGGAGCACGGCGAGGTCCACGTGGCCCGCAAGGTGGTGGGCTACAAAAAGATCAAGTTCTATACCTCGGAAAACGTGGGCTACGGCGATGTGAACCTGCCCGAACGGGAGATGCACACCACGAGCTACTGGTTCACCATCCCCTGGGACCTGCTCAATTCGCTCAGCCTGATCCGCTCCGACATCGTTGACGGGCTCGCCGGGCTTGCCTACTGCCTCCATCATATCTCGGCCATGCTCGTCATGGCGGACATTCGTGATGTCGATTGGTGCATCGGTGACAAGAGCGGCGAGTGGTACGTGCGCCACGGGAGCAACCACCGGGTCATCACGACAAGCCCGAACCAGCCCGTCAGCGTCGTGGAAGATGCTTTTGACCCCACGGTCTTCATCTTCGACGCTTACCCGGGCGGCATCGGATTCTCGGAGAACCTCTTTGACCGGCACGACGAGCTCATGCAGGCCCTTCGGTCCGTCATCGGCTCATGCCGGTGCGGGCACGGGTGCCCCATGTGCGTAGGGCCCCTGCTGGAGGTGGGACCGAACGCCAAAGAGGCGGCCCTCCGCATCCTTGATCTGATGGATAGGACATGAGCCTTAGAGACCGCCTGACGCGCCTCACCGGGGAAGCGGCCGGTCCGTCGGCGGCCGCGCAGCAGGACAGGATCAGCGAGCTTCGGAGAAAGATAGACAGGGTCATGAACCGCCGGGAGCGCAGTGTCGTGCCAGGCCCGCCTCCGACACGACGACATGTAACGCCACTGGAGCAGGTTGTGGCCGGCGGCGAAGCCAGGACGCCCTACGGCTCCTTTTTCCTCTGCGACAGCACTATGGGTGCCCGGGAAGCCCACGGATCTGTGCGCATCGGCGACGTCGGGTGCCTCAATATGAAGACGACGGCTTTCCTGGCCGGGTTACAGGTAACGGGAGAGATGTCGCTGTCAGGCGGACTCTTTCTCGACACCGAGACGACGGGCCTCATGGGCGGCACAGGGACCTTTCCCTTCCTCATCGGGCTGGGGTGGTTTGAGGCAGGTGGATTCGTGACGCGCCAGCTCTTTGCGCGGGATTTTTCCGAAGAAGCAGCCATGCTGAGGCATGTAAGCGAGCTTGCCTCGGAAAGGCAGTTCCTGGTCACCTTCAACGGCAAGGCCTACGACCTGAACCTTCTTTCGGCACGGTTCATCCTCAACCGTTGCCGGGACACCCTTACGGCCATGCCGCACATCGACCTGCTTCACCCGTGCCGAAGGATATTCGCCCATCGCCTGGAAAACGCCCGCCTGTCAACCATAGAAGCACAGATCCTGGGCGTGCGGCGCGAGGGCGACGTGCCCGGCTTCGAAATCCCCCAGCGCTACTTCGACTGGCTCAGGCGGCGTGACGGAAGGCTGCTGGGCGACGTCTTCACGCACAACAGGCTGGATATCGTCTCGCTGGCGGCGCTTCTCAAGCACCTCTCAGACCTTGTCGAAGACAGCAAAGAGACGGGGCACAGTCATCAGAGCGACCTCCTGAAGCTGGCGGGACTGATTCAGGAGCGTGGCGATGCCGAAAAGGCTTCGCGGATCCTCGAAACGTTGACCTCGTCATGCCACAGGGACGTGGCGATGGGCGCGCAACGGACGCTTTCTCTCATATGCAAAAGGGCCTGCCGTTGGGATGACGCGGTGCGGCTCTGGGGGCAGCTTCTCGCATCGGACCCCCATGATGTCTTTGCCGCTGAGGAGCTCGCCAAATTCTACGAGCACCATGCCGGCGAACCGGAAAAGGCGCTCCAGATTGTGGACAGCTTTTTAAAAGAGGCTGCGTGGTTGAGCGATGAAGAGCGTGCATCCCTGGAGCACCGCCTCCAGCGCCTGGTTCTCAGGGTCTCTTCCCGAGCTTCCCGCTGAGCGAAGAGCATGTGCACGAATAAGGGGCCCGTTGAGAGGCTGAATGCCCGGGACGAGAATCGAACTCGTACAGTGCGAAGCACCGAGGGATTTTAAGTCC
>CAZYVU010000063.1:0-9120 GCA_964651435.1 uncultured Pseudomonadota bacterium | reverse complement strand
AGATACGAGGCGGCCAAGTGGCTCACCATGCGCCGATGGCTTGAAGCCAATCCCGACGACGAGTTCGCGAAAGATGTTCGAGCCAAACTGACCTCGGAACCCGAGCGCTACGCCGCTTACACGCGTGAATACCTGGGCTGGGGCGTATTTGCGCTGATGCCCCGGTGATGCGTTAGCGCGACTTAATGCCGGCGTTGGGTTTGCTTGGAGAACTGGATGAAGTGCAGATGTGAATGGAGTGGAAACAATCCTCTTTACACTGCTTACCATGATGAGGAGTGGGGTGTGCCTGCGCATGATGACCGGTACCTATTCGAAATGCTGCTTTAAATCTTTCCATTCCTTTGATCCCGAGAGCGTAGCCGCCTATTCTGAGCGGGATGTCCAGCGCTTGCTCGCCAACCCAGGCATCGT
Source organism: uncultured Pseudomonadota bacterium (assembly GCA_964651435.1). Lineage (GTDB taxonomy): Bacteria > Desulfobacterota > Syntrophorhabdia > Syntrophorhabdales > CAYQXL01 > CAZYVU01. The sequence continues at coordinate 8,706 of CAZYVU010000063.1, read as the reverse complement.
ACGGAACCGCCTCAAAATAGAATCGGCGATCAAGAACGCACGGGGTGTACTAAAGATACAAGAGGAGTATGGGACGCTGGCCGCATTTCTCTGGCAGTATGTGGAAGGAACGCCCTATCAGAATAGTTGGAAATCGACGGTGGAACTGCCGGCACGGACTTATCAGTCAGACGCGATGAGCAAGGACCTGCAACGCCGCGGGTTCAGCTTCGTTGGTCCAGCCATCTGCTATTCATTTATGCAGGCAGTCGGCATGGTGAATGACCACGTCGTTGACTGTTTTCGTCATGCCGAAGTGAAGCAAATGGCCCGACAGATCAACATAGGGGATCGGCCGGCTGCACCTGCCTCGAATAGTATCAACCCGTTCCACCCGATCGCCCATAAACGCGCTCCGGGTGAACTTCCTGTTCGTTAGAACCAAGAGAAAGAAAACACAATAATATGAAGTTGTTGCAACAAAGGTATAGTGAAAGTATAATCTATCCATTATGGAATGTGAACCTGATCCCAAGAAAAGTGAGGGAAATAGGGAAAAACTCAGGATCGATTTCTATGATGAGGTTCAAGCGGTGCGGGGTGACTCGGACCTTATTGAGATTCCGGTAAAGACGGCCGATGAGCCCAGGCTTCCTGTCGTCGGGAGAATTCCCCGGATATAGTTGGCAAGGAGTCATAACGTATCATGGTAAAAGAACCAGGGTAATCTCTGTGCGCAATCGCCCGCAAAGCGAGCACTCGGGGGCCCTTTTGTTGGGTATCTGACTAAAGCGGAGCAAGCATGCGTTTGAGCGGCGAAGAGCAGCGTTTCCTGGCGAGGCGGGCGAGACTTGTCCGGACATGGAGATACGTCGGAGTCATTCTGCTGGCTATGCTCATTGGGCTTGGCATGTGGCTATTTTTTTCAAAGCCTTTGGTAGCCAACCCATTTGTTGTGATGGCACGATTGAAAAATGGTTCAATCGCCGGATCGACAATGGCTCTGATGGCAGGAGTGCTGCCGGTGGTTGTTCTCATATGCATCGTCCTTGCCGTCACAGCCGTGTTGTTTGTTTTTGCTGCCTTCTCAAACGAACAGAAGTATCTCGCGATCATTCAGCGTCAGTCTGAAAATGCAAGCTCTGTCCGGCACGGCGCTGAACCACCGGATCAGTGAGGCAAACCGGTCAAGCAGGTTGATAAAGTCCTGATATCGGGATAACTACTGCAAGGACGAGACGCCAAAATGTCCGTTGCGGGGGAGGAAATCAAGAAGGTTAGTCGTTTTGGCCGGGTCCGGATGGATATTAGAAATATCGTTCTTGATAGGGACGGACCGTGCCCGACAATAGAATCGATGGAATTCTCCGTACGGTTGGAGGGCGGACATTAAGGCGCTTCACTTGTGCGGCACTGTCGTGCCGGGGGGAAGGCATGCATCTCCTTGCGGAACGGGCAAAACAGATCCTGCAAGTTGTGAAGGGCGATTGACAACAATCGTGACGGAGGCATGATGAAAACTCTTATAGGCCTTGTTTGTCTCGCATTACTTCCGGGGCTATCAATGTTGACGGAACATGCTTTGGCAGACAACCATGGTCTCGGTGGGCTCCGGGAACATTCCGTGAAAACGGAAACGGCAACGCCTCACGAACCATTCATCCGGCAAGCATTTGACCTGGCAATCAGCGCCGGAAAGAAGGGCAATCATCCCTTTGGTGCAGTCCTGGTCTACCAGGGAAGAGTTGTCCTGACCGCTGAAAACACCGTGAACACCGACAACGATTTCACTCGTCACGCTGAAACAAACCTCCTGATCAAGGCCCGTCGGGAACTTCCTCGTGAAGTGCTCCGGCAAGGCACTATCTACACCAGCGCTGCGCCGTGCATGTTCTGCTGCTCGGTGATGTGGTATTCCGGCGTCAAGAGAGTTGTCTACGGTGTCTCCGGCAAAGCCATTTCAAAACTAACAAACTTTGAGGAAAAGAGTATTCCCTGCGATAAGCTCTATCAGTATACCGGTGAAGCCCTCGAATGGATCGGCCCTGTTTTGGAAGAGGAAGGTCTGCGCGTTTTCTGCTATTGGCCGGACGATTCGCTCCGGCCCTCGCTTATTAAGAAACTCGAATCTCGTGATGGGATAGGGAAGCCCTGCAATTGAGAGAAGCCCGTTGGTGACGTCCCCGTCATCTGATGGTATCGGGCCTTTTTCGAGAGTTCTCGAACACCGTGGTAAGATTAAGAGGAAAGATAGCAAGAATCCTTGTCTGCCTTACCCTGCAATGGCGCCACGACATGTAATCCCAAGAGAATCCCGATCTGCCGCATTCCGTCATAACGGAAATCTTGATTTGGCCGGACGGGTCAAAGGAGAACGAAAGGGCGGAACGGACGTTTCGGCAGCGCACCGGGACCGTCTACCAGTCCGGGTCTTCTGAGGAGAAGGCCAACGATGTGTTGAAGTCCGAACAGAACGATTCGAATCAAAGGTCGCTCGCCGACAGAGCACCCCGACATTGGGCGTCGAATGGGGCAAGCGACAAACGTGACATTCAGGAGAATAATAATATGAGAGTTGGCCTTATGGGTTTTGGCAGAACAGGACGTCCGGTCGCGTCGGTTCTGCTCGAGTCAAAGAGAACAAATCTGCAGTGGGTAATACGACAGTCTTCTTTGCTTGAACACCGGTCGGTGCCGGAGTTCTTAGGGATCGCCTCCGAGGAGCCTGCTTTGATTTACAGAAGAGACGAGCTGACCGTGAGCGAGCTCTTCGACAAACATCCTGTTGACGTTGTCATCGATTTCTCCTCTGAAAATGGCCTGGATTACTATGGAGACGAGGCAGCCAAGCGGGGGATCACCATTGTCAGCGCAATTTCTAACTACCAGGAAACGAAATTGGAGAGGCTGAAAGAACTTTCAAAGCAAACCGTCGTAATGCACTCACCGAACATCACCTTGGGCATCAATTTCCTGTTGGTTGCGGCCAAGATATTGAAAAATATCGCCCCCTACACGGACATTGTTGTCATTGAAGAACACTTCAAGGCTAAGCCTGAGGTTTCGGGCACTGCAAAAATCATTGCGCGGGAGTTAGGCTTACCTGATGAAGACATCAAAACCATACGCGCAGGGGGTATTATAAGCGTTCATGAAATTTTGTTCGGCTTCCCCTATCAAACGGTCCGCTTGAGGCACGAATCGATCACTCGCGAGGCTTTTGGAAACGGCATCTTATTCGCCATTGAGAACTTGCAGGGCAAGCCCAAGGGCTTCTATCGAATGGAGGATCTGTTCATTCCGTACTTCAAGCTGCAGGAAAGCGAGGAGGAAATTCTTAAGGCCCAGAAGAGGCCGTGGTGGCAGTTTTGGAAAACGTAGGTCCCTCAGCAGCACATTGGCAGTTGCGCGGATACAGTAGGAAGAGGGTGAGCTTGGATGGAATACACCTAAATCATTGCCCTTTCGGGAGCGCCTGTTGCAGCCTTCGCTACTAATGGCGGGAGAACGTCGAGCCTGCGGAGAAAGAACGTGGGCAAGGTGAAGGGGCGCATAGGGCGGCAGATATCTTGCGCGCTGCAAAGTCGGTAATTCCTTTTTTGGCCTTGATGACCATTGTGGACGGACAAGAAAGAAATTAAGTATACCGGCACCATTGATGACATCGAAAAAACCGGAAGACTCCGGGGCATCATGACGGGCTGTGCGGGGCATGGGGCCATCGTACGTTCGACGATGCGGGGTATTGAGCGAGCACGACGTACTTTAGGGTCACTTTGCCTCAAAAATCCTTTGACAGAATGCCATTATGGGCATAGCATTGTAGGATTGTAGAAAATACCATGGGGATGTGACCTGTATTCGTCGCATTCAAAGGCGAGACCATCGCGAGAAAAGACCTCTTGGAGGCATGAGCCCGGAAAGCCCCTCCGCTTTCGGCGCAGGCGCAACGGCAGCTTCTGAAAAATGCATGGGGATAGATTTAGCGAGACGGCTCGCTCTTCTGCTAAGGACAGGGAACATCATGTGCCAGGGAGGGCGCAAAATGAAAAGAATCAGCCTGATTGCCTTGCTGGCTTTGTCGGGTATGCTGTTCACTTGGATGGCTGTCCCGGAAATCGGGTTGGCCCGTATTTTCAGTGTGTACGGGCCTGAAAACTTCGTTCGTTCGATCGATGGACCGGTAACGAGATTACGTCAATTCCAGGTTGCAGATCCCGACGCCTACGATTTCAGCCTCCATCTGTTCCACGTCGGCAACACAAGTGGTTTTGCAAACGCCCACGTGATGATGAACGGCCGTCCGGTCGTTACGCCACGCCAGTTCAACCACAGCATTCCCTATGTGGAAACGGCCTTTCAGCCGGTAAAAAAGAACAGGCTCGCCGTCTCGTTCCTCGGCAAGGCGGGGAAGGCGATACGGGCCGTTATTATCGCCAAGAACGAGGAGCCCCAGCATGTCTTTGTGGACAAGGACTTTACGCCTGACGGCACCAATCTCTTTGGGCCGGGCCTTGGTTACATGTGGACACTCCTCAGTGCGCCTGAGGGCGCCAACGTCATGATTTCGGATCCTTTGTCGCCCAGCCCCGCCGTCAGGGTCGACATACCAGGTGACTACAGCCTGGAGCTGAGGGTCCGGGGCACCGGGTGGGAGAGTGAACCCGTGATGGTAAAGATCACCGCTACGGCAGAGAGCCCCCTCTATCCTAACTTCGTGCCCGTTCCGGTGCAGACGCGGGTTGTGTCGGGTGCGGGCACTCTGTATTCCGACTACTCCATACACGTCGGCTCCACAACATACACGGCGCCGGCACCGACGAACTGTGGCTCTCCAACGAATAGTGGGTTTCAGGTCCTCGTCCTCGACCGCTCCACGCTGGCAAAGAAGGATCATCAGACCTTCAACGTCCCCTGCGGAAGCACAAGTATGCTCAACTACCTTAATACCCTGGACACGAGCAGCCTGGTTATTATATCGAGCCTTTATTCTGCCGAACCGGCTTCGGTCTGCGGCTCCTTTCCTATGTGCAACCTCGGGAACACGCTCCGCGGATTCGGTGCGTCGAGCGTATTTACCTCCAATTGGTATCAGCCACTCTCCTATAAACTGCCCGATGGTACTCCTGTCCAGTTCAGCTATTCTCTTATCGGCATCAAAGGCCTGGGCATCGACAACGGTGTTGAGCTGAGCAACTATGATCACAAGGCACTGCGTCTCGATGCGCGGGTAGGCTCAAACATCGAGGGCGCCTTCGTCCAGTACCTGAATGCGGATCTGACCAGCAGCCGGACTTTTGCCTACCCCGAATTTATAGAGATCGAGACCCGCGCGCGACCGACTGCCACAAGCAACACTATAAAAGTGTCCGACCCCAAGAAGGCGAACGTCGTTTCCTACGCGTCCGAACCCCTGAGTTCAGGGGCGGTCGGCGGTTTCCAGGTGCTCGCGCTGGACAGGGATACGCTGGAGCCGGCAGTCTATCTGTCGCAGCAGGGGATAAAGACCAACGTTACGTTCTCGACAAACTCCGGTACCGGCACCGGCTCGGTGAGCGAGTCGGAACAAAAGCGGATGTATGACTGGCTCAATTCCCTGAAGGCGGACACCTTCCAGAGGTACACCGTCATCTTCGCAAGTATAGGAACCCCTATCGGCTACAAGTCGACCTATTACACCGACCTCATAAAGGCCATCGGCAATTACTTCGGTGGAACAATCGGGGTACTCAACAGCCTTGGATCAGGCTCAACCTACTCGCTGGTAGGGACGACGAACCCCGTGTTCTACGCCTATCCCCTCGGCGTGGCCGATATACGGGACCTCTACGACTACACGGAAAGCGTTTCAGTAGAGGCGAGCTCTCCGGGGGAGAACCTGCGGGTCGTCATGCACAAGGACAACAAGGGTTGGTTCGTGCCGGCCGCAACAGACGTGCGGGACGCGACGGTCTCCGCAAGCGGCCCCGACTTCAGCCTCCTCTCTGTTGCCCTGGAGCCGTACACGCCCTGGCCTCTGCCCGACCCCTCGGACCCCCTGTACTCGGAGCAGGTTGCGGCCTACCAGTACATCGGCATCAAGGCACACGGGTCAGCGGACATCAGGAGCCAGTACACGCTGAACCCCATTGACCCCGGCGCCTGGCAGAGCACCTGCAATGCGCTCACCTATCCGCCCACAACGACGAACCCGCCGGTGGGCTACTTCTCAGAGCCCGTCTTCAGGGCCATGCAGGCCCAACTCTGCGACCCCGTGGAGGGCGAGTTCAACTACGTCAATCTCACAAACATCTTTATGCACGACCTGGATACGGTCCTGACCGATATGCAGATCAGTTCCATGGGAACGCTGGCCACGGTCTATGAAACGGTGAAGGCCGTGGTTAAACCCCCGGACACGAGCAAGGTCTTGTGGGACACCCTCATCGTCGTTCGGGGTATTCTGACGGCCGGATCAGTCGTGGTGCCGAACATGGCCGTTAAAGCTACGATGGGGGCTATCAACGGCGCCCTGTTTATTGGGATGAAGCTCTTCTCCAAGACGCCGGCAGGTGCCGATTACACGAAGGTGAATACCGAGGCCGCATCCCTTGCCACACAGATGGACAACCTCTGGTCAAGCTGCAAGTCGGGAAAGGACATCCTCTTCGACATGGTGAAGAGCGACTGGGGAAAGCTCCAGTACGTGGGGAAGAAGTTCATGACCTCACCCGATGAGACTCCCGAGAACGGTGGGCCGGGCTGGATGTACGGGGATTCGGACAAGTCAGTCTGGAAGAATACCATACAGAACTCCCTTGAGGCCTACTATTTCCAGAACCTTCTACCCACTGTTTTCAGCATCGACTATCTGCAGGAGACAACCATCTCCGTCCCCAAGAATTTCACGTATGACAGGTACGACCGACATAACATAGTCTACTGGTGCACCCCCTACTGCGCCAACGCTTCGAACAATACCAGCGCTTACTGGATAGACCATTACGCCAGCGGTAAGTACTCATGGTATGTCCTTGCCGATGCATACAAGGATGATTATGTCTGTATCTACGTGGACTTCGACCACTCGACGACGATCAGGGACGTTCTCTTCGGCAGTGGACAGTGGTGCGATACCACGGGTTGCCATGGCATCAAGCTGGCCATACCGCCGGCCGTTTTTTACGAACGATGGCTCCCTTCGACGTCGTACCGCGCCGCAATTGACGGGGGATATAGTCGGAGTTGCAGCGGATACAACCCATGATAGCAGGGCATAAAGGGGGGCGGGGATAAAGGCGACGTCCTTAAGTACATAACCGTACCGATCGCTATTCTCCTACACCCGTCAGCGGGATGGTGGTCGGTGAAGCAGGATCATCTGAGTTTATGACGATAGTTCCTGTTCTGGTATTTGTGTGAACGGGCAGAAATGAAACCCGAAAGGTGCAGCTCTGGTCAGGCGCAAGGGTCTTTCCCGAACACTTGTCCTTGCCCACCACAAGGCCGAATTGCCCTTTGTCCGTTTGGCCGGGAGCTACGGTCCCGATGGTGAGATCGGATGTGCCTTTCGCCCTTGTATTCCTAATCATAAAAGTGGCAACAGCTTTCTTTCCCATCTTTACCTTCCCGAAGTTCTTGTAGGCGGGTGTGACCACCGCGGTAGGTGCCCGGGTAAAGGTTGCGGTGACGGTCATGTCGCCGCTCATAGCAATGGTGCAGGCTGACGTTCCCGTGCAGGCGGACCACCCGGCAAAGGCCGCCCCCGGGTCGGCCGTGGGGGTAAGGACTACCTCAGTGCCCGGAAGATGGGCTGCCCGGCACGGACGGCTTACCGTGAATGTATCTGCTTGATAAGGACCCATTGTTATTGTACCCGGTCCGACTACATCGACGTCAACAGTATAGGGATCGGCAAGGGGCTTGATAAGCTCCGCATTGTATACGTGCGACGTCGTATCGGTGAGTCCGATGGTGCCGGTCGCTATCCTGTGCGCACCGATGGCGTACCCGCGGGAGACGAGGGCCGGGGAATCCGTGTCCTGGACCGCCGGGTCCACGGTGGTGATCCGTATGGAAACCGTATTGTTGTCGTTTCGTATGATTTCAAAGGTACGAAATCCCTGGGGGAAATCCCTGGTTGAGGGAGTTTCGACCTCCCAGAAGCCGAACTCCGGCCCCTTGTCGGCGGGCGCAGGCTGTGGAGTGACAACGTTCATGTGACGGTGTCCTGCCATCCAGAGGATCAGGTTCGAATAGTTGTGGAGAGTACGGAGCAGCATGGTGTCGGTCACGATATTGTAGGGGGGGGACCGGGTCGTAGTTCGAGATATCGGTGCCTGCGGCGCACTGCTCGCCTATCGTCGTCGCGCCACGGCAGGTGGAAAAGAACATGGGGACGATGGTCTCGTTGGAGACGCCGCCCTGAGGGACCGGGGCGTCGGGGACATTCGTCTGGGGTCCCACCGGCACGTGGGCGGCCACGATCATGAGCTTGCCTTCAGCCTGACCCTTGTTGAGCTCACGTATCAGCCAGTCGTAGCGCTCCTGGTCCAGGCAGCCGTGGGAGTATGATTGGGCATCGGCGTAAGGATTCTCCTTGCACGTGTCGTCGAGGACGATGACCTTCACCGGAACGCTTGCCTTGGGCTCGAAGGTGTAGGAGGCGAAGTCACGATCGAGGTTTTCCTGGGTGTCTAATCCGCTCTATTCGAACATCCAATCCGGTTGTATCCGAACGGCCGTTCA
>CAZYVU010000062.1:0-9804 GCA_964651435.1 uncultured Pseudomonadota bacterium | reverse complement strand
TTTTAGTCGCACTTGCACTGATGCTCGCACTTCCTGCCGTCAGCTTTGCGGGCAGTGCAACCAGCAGGTGGGATGTGACAATCGGCGGCTTTGTAAAGGCAGACTTCGGTTGGGCGGATCAGGGTGTCGGCGCAGACTATCTGTATGCGTCCCGGTACAGCTATGCCAACTCCGCAACAGGCGTTGTCAACGAGAACAGGAGAGACCGGTACGGCAACACCTACATGGCAGCCGGCGAGACACGTCTCAGCCTGGCCATCAAGGGACCGGACGGATGGGGCGCCAAGACATCGGCCTACATCGAGGGCGAGTTCACGGGCGCTACGGGCGCTACGGACACCTACGGCCTCTTCAGGCTTCGTCATGCATTCATGAAGATGGATTGGGCAAAGTGGAGCCTCCTCTTCGGTCAGACCTGGGATAACTGGGGCGTAATCTTCCCCGACCTGCTGGGCAGGAACGAGAGCGTACCCATGAGGAGAGGCGTCAGGGCTCCCCAGATCAGACTCACCAACACCATCAACCCGAACTGGAACTGGTACGTCATGCTCTTCCAGCCCAACGCCAACGCCCAGGGTACCTGGAATGGCTACGGCGATGACTTTGCCCGTTCCTACATCCCTCAGGTCGCAGCGGAGGTAACCTGGCAGACCGACAAGTGCGGCAAGATCGGCAACGACAAACTGCTCCTCGCCATCTCCGGTATGGTAGGAACAGAGAAGGTCACCTACAAAGACCCGATCTCCGTCGGCACCTGGTCTGACGACTCAGTCAACACTTGGGGCGCAGCCCTGAAGGGCTTCATTCCCATAATCCCCGAGAAGAAAGGCGACAAGTCCATGTCCCTCTTCCTCAAGGGTCAGTTCCTCTATGGCCAGAACTGGCGGGTTTTCAGCCAGGTTGGCGCAGATGCAAACCCCTATGATCAGGACATCCTCGTCGGCGGCGTCGACTACGTTGCACCGACTGCCTATGCCTGGTATGCACAGATGGGCTTCTACTTCACCGACAAACTGTGGGCAAACCTCTACTACGGCCAGGTCAAGAACAACCTGAGCTACCGGTATCTCTGGAACAGCGGCGTAACCAACGCCATCCGGACCCACCAGCAGTGGTCTGCCAACCTCATCTATGATGTCAACCCTGCCATCAGGATGGGCCTCCAGTACACCTACATGGGAACGGGCTACAGCGGATACGGCACCAGCGGTTCCGATCCCTGCACCACCACCGGCGTCCTGGGCAGAAGCGGTTCGCTCAACAGCGCCCGGTTCGCAGCCTGGTACTTCTTCTAAGATCAGCTTTACCGGTACCAACGAGGGGGCCTTCGGGCCCCCTTTCTTGTCTTGCGGTTCCTCTGGCCGGTATGAGGTTCCATCCCACAGGGGCGACGGGATAAAGGAACACTTCGTATTTCGGCGGGATGAGTTGAAAGATTACGTGCGGAAGGTGCTTTGGTACGGCTTAGGAGAGGGGGCTGCCTTTCCCGGGCGCTGGAAAGCCGACGATATCGACGGTCATGGACGCAACGGTAATGTCCGGCACTTCGCTGAAACGTTCGAGCAGCTCTCCGTGGATTTGACCCTTGACGGGTCTTCGGTCCCCCGCCCCGACGATATAGCGAAGCGTCAACTCGATCCAATTGTCCGTCATGGTGATGTAGAGGGATGGTTCTACCTGTACAGAATGCATTGCCGGATACTTCTTGGCCATTTCCTGGAACTCCGCCCTGGCCTCGGCCTGAAACTCCCCCGTTCGCTCCTGCCCTTTTGCGAGAATCATTTCCGCTGCCCGTCTCCAATTGCTGCTGTAGGTGACGGGAATCATAACCTCATCCCAGATATAGCGGGAATGTTGCGTGTAGTTGAAAACGGGATCAGAGAAGATGACGCGATTTGCAAGGCTGACGAGCCGGCCCGTGTATTGATCTGCTTTTACCCATTCTCCTATCTCCATGACGGTGGTCCGAAGGAGACTGATGTCGAGAACGTCTCCCACAACGTTGCCGATTCGTATCCTGTCCCCTATGCGAAATATATTGCCGGTGATAATATTGAGATAGCCGGCGAAAGACCCTATGACTTCCTGGGAGGCGAAGGCGACACCCGCTCCGAGAATGCCCAACACGGTCGCAAAATTGCTGCCGAGTTCGAAGACCACGACCAGAATAATAACGACCGCGATAATGTAAATAATCTTTTGGGCAAGGCCTCGAAATATTACCATCTGGGCTTTGTCGCCGACCCTTTTTCTGAGAAGGCTTCCCACCATGCGGTTTATGACTACGGCAATCAACAGGACAATAAGCGATGCGGCTATCTTCTGAAGGACGTCGAGATATATGGGAGGTATGTGAGCCATGGCGATCCCCTTTTCTGTTCGTTCGGCGCGCCGCTCCCCATGGATTCAGGCAAGGCCGGTTACTGTATGTATAATAGCACGGTAGTTCCCGCGTGGTTCCTTTTCATTGCGAGCTCACGTTCCCGCGAAGGGTAGAGTGAACGGAAAGCGGAGGAGAAATCGGCTCAGTTGGTGTCTCCGGTTCGATAGGGGGGGGAGGTACGATGGTCTGTATTCACTCGGCGCTGGCGTTTCTCAAGGTTGCCGATGCCGCCGAATGGACGCCCTCATCGTATAGGACCTTCATTGCCTCAGGGGTGCCGATTTTGCCGAGAACACTGATGAGATGGCGCCGAGCCTGGGAATTGCCATGCCGTAACGCTCTGCTGAAGTAAGACATATGGTGCTCGGAGCCCTGTCTCCTGAGTCCTTCAACATCCATCAGGTCTAGGGCTATGGACAGGCTCTCCAAGACGGCCGTATCGTCTTCCCCGAGGGCAAGGACGAGCGGTCCTACGGCCCCGGGGTCACCGATCCAACCGAGGGCCCTCACTGCCCGCAGCCTGACTTTGCTGTCCTCATCATTAAGTGTGTCGATCAAAGGATCGAGGGCGCGCCTGTCACCTATCCTGCCCAGGCAGTTGGCCGCCCATCCCCGAACCTCCGATTCTTCATCTCTCAGTGCGTTGATGAGCAGGTCCACAGCGTGACTGCCGCCAATCCAGCCAAGGGTGGTGGCCGCCGCCTCCCGGACATCTTCGCTTGGATCCCTGAGCGCCTGGATCAGGGGGCCGACTGACCGGGGGTCCCGCAACCGTGCAAGGCTCGAAGCAGCCGCCCTTCTGACCTCTTCGTTCCCATCCTCGAGGGACGAGCAGAGCGGTATGACTGACCGGGGGTCCCGCAACCGTGCAAGGCTCGAAGCAGCCGCCCTTCTGACCTCTTCGTTCCCATCCTCGAGGGACGAGCAGAGCGGTATGACTGACCGGGGGTCCCGCAACCGTGCAAGGCTCGAAGCAGCCGCCTTTCTGACCTGTTCGTTCCCGTCCTCGAGGGACGAGCAGAGCGGTATGACGGCAGTGGGGTCGCCTATCTTTCCCAAGGCCTGGACAGCCGATTTTCTGACCATCCAGTTTTCATCTCCCAATGCCCGTACGAGGGGTCCGGCGGCAGTGGGGTCGCCTATCTTTCCCAAGGCCTGGACAGCCGACCATCTGATGTTCCATTGATTATCACCCAGAACGCCCAAGAGGGCCTGTACGGCAGTCTCGCCAGCCATCTCGCTTAGCTTGTCTATGGCATCGATCCTGACGGTGCTGTCCGTAGACCAAAGCTTGCCGGCTACATCATCCATGTTTGCCGCTCCCGTAGCGCTACCCGTCCGCATCAGCCTCGGGGTCCCCCTTGTCTATTGATATAATAAGCGACTCGTTCCGGTGTGGCCGCTCGATGCGGCTGCCCGATACACAAGCCGACCCGATTCGCCTATCGCCATGCCTCGTTCCCCTGCGGCACATGCCCGTCATGCTTCCCGAGAGTGCTTAGACACCTTTCCGATACGACCTCGCGCCACGCCTTCCCTGTGTTTGCAACACGAAATGGCCGCTGCACGGTAACTCTATAATAATACCACAAAAGTGAAGGAATAAGCGTGATCGTCCTTGACCGCCAACGACCGGTCCGACTACGCGATCGACTATTGTGTTGCCGGCAAAGGCCTTTCTTTTCCGGCAAAGAGTGCCTTATGTGTACCACAGAAACGGTTGAGGCGAATGCTTAATAAATGATGACAAAAACCTGTTATTAACAGCAGGATTCTGCTTTGCTACTACCAAAGGGATTGATTGGCTTAAACTTGTCACAAAAAAAGACAGGATCCTCTATCCTGTCTTTTTGGGTTTTCCGCAGCAGTCTACAAACCCAGGTAAAGCCCTAAATCATTTCCTCCCAGCTTGTACCGTAAGGGCCGTCAAAGCCACTTCCGTCGGAGACGCCGTCGCCCGAATTGGGTGCAGGGCCCCTTGGTTCACTTCCCGCGCCTGACGCCGAGGGGCTTGGGTCAAGCCCGCTGCCGTCAGAAACGCCATCCCCCGAGTTCGGAGCGGGGCCTGGGCCGGCATAGGCTAACGGCGCACAGACAAACACCGCTACTACAAGAAAGGCTATCAGTTTCTTCATAGGGTCCTCCTTTTCCATTGTGAAAGCTTAGCACAAAAAACTTCCTTGTCAAGCCCCAATCTTTTTTGCCCGGCACGAGGCCGTGCGCCGCCGGCAGACAGTATGCTTTCCACAAAAAGAGGCTATGGCGTGGAGCTCTTTCTTTTTAGATCGTAACACGCAGCCACCTTTGCGGAACCGGCGTTGCCGCCGCTTCCCGTGTAGCAGACCTCCATGTGGTTCTTGCCGGCGAGCTTAAAGGTATAGCTGCCGTCCAGGTCTGCCATGACGCCACTGTTAAGATCTGACGCAAAGGCGCCGACTACCGGTTCGGTGTGGGCAGGCGAAGAAAGTTTCCCCGCAAAATTTCTGCCCTCCTGCCTATCGATGGCCAGCGTGATCTCGATGCGCCTGAATCGGACATCAGACGCTTTTCCCTCGGGGTGGTGCTGGCCCGTCCCATAGACGGCCGAGTGCGTCAGACCGGCCCAGGTTCCCCGGATGTCTGCAGGGGTGCTTTCCGCTGCCAGAGCTGACAGAGAGGTGAGGCACAGTGCGGCAAGAACCGCCGTCACACGTTTCATTGAACCCTCCTATTGGCGTGTCGTGAGACACTATAGTAAGGGAGTCCGCCCGTGTCTGTCAAATGCTTGTTGCGGGTGCCCGCGTCCCGGCAACTCCCAGTGTCTTCAGGGTCTGCTTGACAAAAACTCGGTTCGCACTTAAAGGCTTTTGGCGGCGTAATAGCCACAGAGGCCGTGGACGCCCCCGCCGGGAGGGGTGGAGGAGGAACAGATGCGGATGTTTGGGGTCGATGTCTTGTAAGGGCACAAAGAGATGACCGGCCGCGTGTAGAGCTGGAAAAGGTCCTGGGTCCCGCCATTGATGTCTCCGCCCACATAATTGGGGTTGTAGCCTTCCATTTCACGGGCAGTCATGGAGTGACGGGCCAGAACGATCTCTCTGAACCCCGGTGCATATTTCTCGATCGTATTCTCTATAGAAGCCGTCGCGTCCTCTGTGCAGCCGTGGGGAACATGGCAGTAAGCCCATGCCGTGTGGGCCCCGGCAGGAGCACGGGAGGGGTCAAAGATGGTCTGCTGGGCGAGGACAACATAAGGGGAGGCAGGCATCTTTCCTGCGTTGACGTCGCGAACCGCAGCGCTGATCGCGGCAAAGGAGCTGCCGAGGTGAACGGTCCCTGCCCTCCTGCATGCCTGGGCCTTCCAGGGAATGGGCTCCCGCAGGGCCCAGTCCACTTTGTGAACGCCGGGGCCATAGCGGAACCGGGCAAGCCTGGTGCGGTAACCCCCCGTAAGGCCGAGGCCGTCGATGTTCAAGAGCTGTCGGGGCGTTACGTCAAAGAAATAGTGTTTTGCCTTCGGCAGATCGCGTACGGCCGACACCGGTCTGTCCGTCTCTATCTCTCCGCCCTCATCGAGAAAGCAGGTAGCCAGCGCATTGGCTAACCCTTGAGAACCTCCCTCAACGACTGGCCATCCGACAGCATGGGCCAGCGTGGCGAGGACGAGGCCGAAGGCTGCCGTGAAGGCCTTCTCCAGGGGAATCATGGCGTGGGCGCAGAGGCCTGCGAAGACAGCCCGGGTTCGCTCGACCCGAAACATCCTTTCGGCCAGGCGGCGGGCCGAGCCGGCCGCCCTCATGCCGAACCGGCCCATCAACAAAGGGTTTTCCGGAAAATGGAGGGGCCTCAGGATGTGGGAAAGGAGCTGCTCGTGGTTTTCCACAAAGGGGGACAGGAGATCCCGGTAGGCCTTGCCGTCCGGGCCAAGGCTGTCGCACGTGATGTCCAGCGACCGGTGGAGGAAAAGGGCCGACCCGTCGTCAAAGGGGTGTGCCAGGACTATTTCCGGGTGAACCCACGTGACACCGTATCGTGAAAGGTTAAGGTCACGAAAGAAAGGGGATGCGACCCCGAGGGGATGGGCCGTCGCACAGATGTCGTGGACGAAGCCGGGGAGGGTCAACTGGGCGGAGCGGGTCCCGCCGCCTACGGTCGGCCTGGCCTCCAACAGGAGCACGGACTCAAGTGTGCGGCCCAATGTGATGGCCGCCGAGAGCCCGTTCGGCCCCGCACCGACGACAACGGCGTCATAGTGATCGCGAAGCGCCATTGGCCTTGGCCGCCTGCTCCTCGACGTCATCTTTCCCGTGAACCATCCTTTTGATCAGATGGAGGGGCATGTACAAGGCAGAACGGATCGCTGCGTTCTGCCACAGGTTCCGTTTTTCATGCCCGTTCATGTGTCCGTCAACGAGGATGGTGTGCTGCTCGATGTGGCCGTGGGAACCGATGCGACGGGCCAGGTTATTGAGCGTTTGGTGCCAGAATCTGTCCTCCTCTCTTGCCCCGCCGAAACGGAGGGCTAGCTCCATAAGGGGATCTCCGGACCTGAAAAGCGGGTGGACCTCAATGAATACGGCCCCGTCCTCGCGGAAGCTGCTGAATGTGATCCAGCCCGATAGCATGTGGCCTTCGACGGTCATGAAGCTAAAGGAGCTGTCGCCCACGTACATGACCATAATGCCCGTTGCCAGGGTGAGCGCTCCCGGAAGGCTCAGGTTCAGGACGGCCGGCGTACCGGGGGCTATGGCGGCCCCTTTCGGTAGAAAGACCTCGTTGCCCTTTGGCCAGAACTGGGGAAAGACCGACTTCCACAGGGAGACGATTTCCCTCGGGTCCATGTCCGTGTCCCCGAGGCGCAGGCGGTATCTCTTTTCCCAAAGGGGACCGAAGCCCTTTACGGGGCTCGTTGTATGCCTGCCCTGGACGTTGATATTCATGGCCGCCCGAGGGATATCCGTTATGGATATGAGGTCGATGGACCGGGCCCACCCTGCCGCGGGGGTCTCCACGGAGGTTGAGCGACCCGTGCCTGTTGGGCCCCTTCGCTCCAAAAGGTTGGGACAGCATAAGGCCTCTGTCTCGCTGTCGAAGATCGCAATGACTTCGTCGAGGCGCGTCAGCCGAAACACATCCCTGACATCTTCCTTCAGCCCGACGGCAGCAACTCCCTTCTTGTTCCGGGCCGTGAGGGCTACGTTCTTGACCAGTATACCGGCCCCTTCGGGGTCTACATGCACGAGTTCCGAGAGGCTCAGGAGAATATTCTTCGATCTCCCGACAGCGTCGCTCCATGTCCGCGACAAGACTCGCTCGCAGGTCCCGTCAAGGGTTCCTTTCACATGGACGATAGCGAAGCCGGGGCCGGCGTCACTGGACGTGACAGTGCATGAGGGACCGGGGTGCGGTCCTTCCTGAAGCCCCATCTTCGCCGGTGTCCCTTCGGCCGGACCCGCCTCGGCCAGGCGATGGCGGGCAACATGGAGTCTGTTTTTGCAGCCGGGGAGAAGGCGCAGGGCAAGCCTTACAAGCACATTTGTCCCCATATGGTCCAGGAAGGCCAGTTGCCCCGCCCGCCCCACCAGCGCCTGGGCATAGGTCGGGTAGGCGTGGGTCACGACGTTCAGCTTGTGTAAGGGCTTGCCGAAGGCCTTTATCGCCTGAATCTCGTGAATGACCTCGGCTGCGCCCTCACCGAGAATATGGGCCCCCACAATGCGGCCCCGTCCGTCACAGAGGACCTTTGCCATGCCGGTGCTGTCTCCGTCAACGATGGCCCGCCGCATGTTCCTGTAATCGAAGCGATAAACCTTCAGTTTCTCGCCGCAGGCTTCATACGCCTGCTCCTCTGTTAGGCCCAGGTAGGCAAGAGGCGGGCTTGTAAAGACAACATAGACGTTGTTGCTGTAGTCGACGGTCCGCTTTACGGGCAGAACGGCGTTCGTGGCTGCCACAATCGCCTGCGCCTCAGCGGTGGAGGCCAACTGATAGGGGCCGGCTATGTCACCGCAGGCATAGATATGGGCGGCCGATGTTCGGAGTTTTTTGTCCGTAATGATGCCCCGGGCGTTCTGTTGTACACCTGCCTTCTCAAGGGCGAGGCCTGCCAGATCAGGCTTTCTGCCTACGGTAACTATGGCCCGATCGGCCACGATTGACTCCTGCGATCCGTCCCCCCTTGCCACCGTCAGGTCCACCTTGCCTTCGCGTTTGCAGAATCGAATGGCTTTGGTTCCCATCATGAGGCAGACGCCGTTTTCACGCAGCGCCTTTGCAAGGTGATTGGCCAGCTCAAGATCGACCATGGGAAGGAGCCTCGCGGCCATCTCAACAACTGTCGTCTTCACGCCAAGGAGGGCGAAGGCGGAGGCGTACTCAAGCCCGTCTATACCGCCACCGAGAATGATGAGCGATTCAGGGACCTCCTCTATCCCGTAGAGGGTCTCGTTGGTCAAAAAATCTATGTCTTGAAGCCCGTCAACGGGAGGGATGAAAGGTGTTGTGCCCGTGGCGATGATAAACTTGGCGGCGGAAATGGCTCGACCCCCCACCTCTACGCGGTGCGGGTCCACAAAGCGGGCTGAACCATCGATGACGTCGACGCCGATGTCGGCAAAGGACTCCGGCCGATCTTTTTCGTAGGCCTTTTCCACAATGCCCCTGATATGGGGCATAATTGTGCCGTCGTCCAACGGGCCCGGTGGGCTGCTCAGGAGACCGCGCCGGTGAAGCTGCGCCACGTCATGGCTTATGTGGCTCAGCCGGATAAGGGCTTTACTGGGAATACATGTTGAGTTGGTGCAGTTGCCCCCTATCCTCGCCTTTTCGATGACGGCAACGTGCCGGCCAAGGCCGTTGGCTGTTACGGCTGAGACCATCCCTGCAATACCCCCACCGATGACGATCAGATCATAATCATAGCTACGCTTCGCAGGCATAATCCTCTCCTACGAGGTGCCGGGGGCTCGTAACCCCTCCGCTAAGAAGATGCGCAGACACCATTGCCCGGCAAAACAGTGTCGAAAGCCCAGTAGTTGCCGATGGGTGCACTGTGGGCGCGGTGTTTCGAGAATAAACCCTTCCCCTCGTCTTCCAAGTATAGCACAAGTGGCCCGATAGGGTTGCTCGAAGCATAGCCGGCACCTGATTCTTGACTTAGGCCTATCGTATTGAATTTCACGCCCTTTTGGCATACCATTCAATAAGCACGGACAAGATGTGCCGGGACGGCATATCTAAACGTACCGCACCTTATGAAGCACATGGTGAGGGAAGGCTGAAATTGATGTCTCCGGGGGCAAGCAGGATGGGTCGTGTGAGGCCGCATTGGTTTTCGATAAAGATTTCGGGATTCCTTCTCCTCGTCAGCCTTGCCCTCGCCGTCCTTCCTCTCCACGCCGCTGCCCCCAGCCCTCCGCCCCGTGATCTTCAGGATGTGAAGA
>CAZYVU010000061.1:0-10328 GCA_964651435.1 uncultured Pseudomonadota bacterium | reverse complement strand
GGTTTTGGAGGAATAGAATGAATGTAGGGGAAAAGGTAAAATTTACCTTTGCAAAGAAAGAGATGGAAGGAACGGTTGAAAGGGCTTTTCAGAAGACCGTTTACATAAAGGCCGATTTCCCTAAAGACAAAGGCAAGATCGTCAAGAGAAAAATCAACGCCGTCAAGTAGAGCAGAGGGGTCAAGGCTGACCCTCTGTAATCTAACACCCCCATGAACCGAGGCATTTGGTACGCCATAGGGGCTTACGCAAGTTGGGGGGTATTCCCTGTCTACTGGAAGTTGCTCCAGCACGTGCCGGCAGTGCAGCTAATCAGCCACCGCATTATCTGGTCTTGTGTAATTCTTTGCGGCGCCGTGACGATCTCTCGTCAATGGAGGGCGTTCGCCAAGGGTGCGCTCACATGGTCCGCGTGTCCCATCTATCTCGGAGCGGCCGTGCTCCTGAGCATCAACTGGCTGGTCTATGTTTGGGCCGTCAATGCGGGCTTCATCGTTGAAACGAGCTTGGGCTACTTTATCAACCCCCTTATCAGTGTACTGCTGGGCGTTGTCTTTCTGAGAGAACATCTGCGCCGGTGGCAGTGGGTTGCGGTGGGTCTTGCGGCTACGGGTGTTGTGTATCTCACGTTCGCCTATGGGGAGTTGCCGTGGATTGCCTTGACCCTGGCATTCACATTCGGCGCCTACGGTCTGGTCAAGAAGGTAGCGCCATTGGGTACGCTCCAGGGCCTTACACTGGAAACGGGCATTCTCATAGTTCCGGCGCTACTCTACCTACTCTATACTGACAAGGTGGGCACGGGTGCATTTCTCCACGGCGGCGCCCTGTCCAACGTTCTGATGATCGGTGCGGGCGTGGTCACAACAGTCCCGCTCCTGATGTTTACATCGGCCGCCAGGCGCATACCTCTCTCGCTCGTCGGTATTATCCAGTTCATGGCCCCGACGCTCCAATTCCTCATAGGTGTTGTTATCTATGGTGAGCCTTTCACAAAGAGCAGTTGCATCGGCTTCAGCGTTGTCTGGGCATCGCTTGCCATCTTCTGGGTTGAAGGCTTTCTCGCCGTCCGTCGCCGGCCCCTGTCGCCGACATGACGATAGGGTCTACCGTGCGGTACCCCGTTTGATTGACAATCTTCTATGATTTTCGTTTGTTCAGTGTGTTCGTCAGGGAACTCCTACGAACCTATTTGTACGAGGAGCCTCTGTGTGGGCGGCGTGGATGGATAAGGAGGAAGACTCCGAGGAGCTCGATGCGGAAATCAGGGTGGCCTCAACCGGCATCATTCATGGCTTGGCCAAGCGCGTGGAGAGCGGCGGTAAGGACGGAAAAGCCTATCTGCACCTGTATTTGGAACACTTAAAACAATCTTGGGGTCAGGCTTTAAATATCCAATCATGACTATCCTTCAGGTCCTATCATGATACGGAAGAACTGGGCTTTGGGGCACCTCAGAATAGCCAGCCATATAGTTCATCATATGCTGAGTGTTTTGCGAGACCACACTTGAGGTTAGAAATGGACAGAGAAGCACTGGCGACCGATTCGCCGTCCTTTTCCGAGCGACCATCGTCATGGCGAAGTCGGCAGCGTCATAAAATGAGGGAACAGAATTGACTTCCCCCGCCCAGGTACGGTATTCAGTACGCTGGAGGTGCGCTATGAAAAAACCCGTGAAAGTCATCCTTTGTTTTGCGTTTATACTTGCTTGTCTACTATCGCTTTTCCAGGAGAAAACAACGGAAGCCGCAGGGTATACGTCTGTCACACAGTACGACCCCAAGAGGGACGCCGAAAAGGACATCAGTGATGCTATCGCGGAAGCAAAGCGGACCGGTAAGAATGTCCTCCTTGAGGTAGGGGGCGAGTGGTGCACCTGGTGCAGAACCATGGACGCTTTCTATGCCAAGAACCCGGAATTGAAGAAAACCAAAGCGGCCAATTTTGTCTCCGTTAAGATAGCTATCGGCCCCGAAAACCCGAATCCGAAGGCGCTTTCCCGTTACCCCAAAGCCCACTGTACTCCCCAGTTGATTGTTCTTGATAGAAATGGGAAGCTCCTCCATTCTCAGGATACATGCGAATTGGAGGCGGGTAAGGATTATGACTTGGCGAAGTTCACCGCCTTCCTTAAGAAGTGGGCACCATCGAGCTAAGCTTCTCCATCACCTGAGTCAAGAAGCCGAAAGGTATGGCCCGTTGCACCTCCTTAAGAAAGCTTGTTCGCGTCAATGAGGCCATCGCCCATGAACACCCCCATGCTCCCGGCATACATCACAGACACGAGTACAATCATGGTCGTTGACGGCTCTCGAACCTCACATTAACCACCGTTGACCAGAAAAGTGCATCCACGCAGGCCATAAACAGGCCCATGGTCGGTTCTTGTCTATGTGGTCTTCCGATAGACCGAGTACAGTCGGCCTGAGCCGGTTTGCCATTTTGGAGATCATTGGGAACAGAATGAGGGTGGGGCCGGTCGACGAGATTAACAAAACTCTGATCGTCGACATTAAGCCGGTGCTCCCGAAATCAGCGGACTCGTGAGACTGGGGCTGAGCGAGGTCCTTTGTCCAACTCGCAACAAACAATACCCGCGAAAGACCACCTTGCAGCCGGTAGTTCCGGTCGGCAATTCGCAACGCTGGGCTGGGGCTGTTTTGCACTTGAAAAGTGGATATCCGTTGTAAAAAAATGAACAACAGATCGTGATAGGAGGCCGCAGAATTTAGGAGGCCGCAAGGTGTATTCAGGGTTGGGCGAGCGCCGAAACGACATCGATTGGTTGAGGATCATTGCTATGCTCGCCGTCTTTGTCTTCCACTGCACGCGCTTCTTTGATACCCAGGAGTGGTATGTAAACAACGGGGAGCAGAGCGAGCTTCTCTTCTGGACGGTGCGCCTAATCATCTGGCCCTGGGTTATAGAACTTTTTTCCTCTTGTCCGGCGTCGGCGCGTGGCACGCGCTCAGCTCGAGGACGGCCGGGGAGTATCTGTGGGAACGCGTCAAGCGGCTTCTCATTCCGCTCTATACGGTAGGCCTTCTCATCCTGTTACCGCCGCAGTTTTATTCCGACGAGCTCACCAATTCGGGATACGGTGGCAGCTTTGCCGAGATAATTCCCCGCTACTTCGCCCGCCTTGGGTTGCCCCACCTGCCGAAGAGGCCGACTACTTTGCTGCCTGTGCCTTTTTCCGGTCAATTGTGGTTCCTCCAGGACCTCTTTCTCATCTCGCTTATCTCCCTCCCTCTGTTCCTCTGGCTGAAAAAGGATCAGGGGCAACGATGGATAGGAACCCGTGCGGGATGGTGTGAGCGCCGATGTGATGTGTTCGTCTTTCTTGTTCCGTTGACCGTGGCCCTTGTTGCGTTCGAGGCTCAGAAGAGTTGGGCAGAATTAGTCTGGTACGCGATCTACTTTATCACGTGCTATATCATTCCCGCCGACAAACGCTTCGCGGGCGCCTTCGTCAGGTATGGATCAGCCTGCGTCGTTCTGTGGCCGGCCACCTTTCTGGGTGAGATTGCTCTCGTCAAAGTATTCGGCTATGCGCCGTTCGGCCGACAGCCGCTGTCCGTGATGTACGTCCTTTTCCAGATCCTGTGGAGTATTTCCAGTTGGAGCGCTGTCATGGTTACGCTCACCATAGGGGCAAGATACCTCAAGTCCCGCGGCAGGTGGCTAAACTACGGCAACGGGGCGCTTCTACCGTTCTATTTGTTCCATCAGACGGTGATACTCTGCGTCGGCTTTTTCTTTGTTCCCTCGGGCATGGACATCCCGCTCAAGTTCATAGTCATCGCGGCGGCCTCATTCCCTCTCACCTTTGGCTTGTACGAGCTGCTCGTGAGGCCGTTCAACCCGATGCGATTCTTCTTTGGTATGGGACCGAAAAAGGGGCCGCCGACTTCCTGCCGCTGAAAGAACCGCCTATGCCGGACAAGGGAAGACGGCCGCTCGTTGCAATCAATTTTCTGATTGACACACGACGGCTCGATTCTCTATATTCCCTTCAGTGACGGCCCGGTTCTTATCATGTACTCTGAAGAAGTTATTCGATTCCATCCTTCCGCCCTTTGTCGATGCGAAGCGCGAAAAACCCCGCGAGATGCTTTATATTGCCCAGGAGGCGCCGCCCTGGTCCACGACTCTTCTGGCGGGAGCCCAACATGCCTTGGTGGCCATGATGCTTGTCGTCTACATGGTCATTGCCGGCACAGATATAGGATTATCGGGCGGTCCGCTCAGGGGTTTTGTCTCCCTGGGGGTCGTCATTATAGGGTTCGGGACGCTGTTGAACGGACTCACCACGCGGGTCAGCGCCGGCCACCTGCTCGTCTTTATCCCGAGCACCGTCACCCTTATGGTTTTCATTTCCGTTGCCAACACGTTTGGACTGGGGGCCGCAACGGGCGGTGTCTTCGTTGCCGGTATCGCCGTCTTCTTTCTGGGACGCTTTCTTCCCCGCTTGCGCGTGCTCTTTCCGCCGGAGGTAACAGGTGTTCTTCTCCTGCTTCTTGGGATGGGCCTGTTGCCCGGAGGGGTCCGGCGATGTACGGGGCTATTGTCCGGGGCCGAGGCCTCCATCCAGTTCGATCATGTCATCATCGGCGTTGTAACGCTGGCAACGATTACGGCGGTGTCAGTCTGGGTCACCGATCGTCTCCGCGTCCTCGGGCTGGCCATCGGTGCTGCTGCCGGATTGGGCGCGGCCATCCTGACCGGTCAATACGGTATTGCTGAGTTGACCGTTGTTGCCGGTCAGCCCTTTTTCTCCCTTCCCATGGGCGATTATGTCCGCCCCACGCTGGCCTGGGTTCCGGGCGCTATTATTCCGCTCGTTTTCACCATCATCATCAGTGCCGTCGACGAGGTGGGCTGCGGGGTGGTTATCGACCGTATGAACAACAAACAGTGGCGCCGGCCCGATTTCCCGATGATCGGCCGGCTTCTGAACGGTGTAGGTTTGTGCATTTCCCTCTGCGGCCTGGCAGGCACGATGTCTATCGGTTCTTCCTCGGCCCATCTCGGACTTGCCCATGCTACCGGCGTTGCCGCCAGGCGGGTGGGGGTGGCCGCGGGGATTATGCTCATGGCCGTAGCCTTTCTCCCCCAGTTTGCCACATTCATCATCATGATGCCCCAGGCCGTTGCCGGCGCCATCATGATCTATACTGCCGCCTACATGATGGTCTCCGGGGCGGAGCTCATCCTTTCGAGACTGCTGAACGGGCGACGCCGGGCCACAGTCGGTCTGGGCCTGGCCGCCGGGGTTGCCGTGATGCTCGTCCCCGAACTGACGGCATTGGTATCCATCGACCTGAAGCCGATCCTCGGTTCCGGTCTCGTCATCGGCGTTTCCGTTGCCATTGGGCTCAATCTCCTATTTCGCCTCGGGATCTCGCAGACCGGCCGGCTGATGCTCGATGCGCCGAACAGGGCCGATCAGGCGGCGCACTTTCTTGAGCATTACGGGGAAACATGGGGTGCACGGCGCGAGGTCATCACAAGTGCCGGACTGGCAGTAGGCGAGGCACTGGAAGCTCTGGGGGAAGGGGGGTTGATACAGGGGACGCCGCTCCTGACTGCGCAATTCGATGAATACAAGCTGATCCTGACCATCGATTATGCGGGAAGGCCCTGGAAGCCTGCCAAGGCTCAGCCCGTTGATTGGAACGCGGTGATGGAGACGGCGGAAAGCCCTGAAGATTTCGATGAGGCCATCAAGGCCGCGTCATCGGGCATTATTCATGGCTTAGCGAAGCGCGTGGAGGGTGGTGAAAAGGACGGAAGAGCCTATCTGCGCCTGGTTTTCGAACACTAAAGCAGCTCCGGGGCGTCAAGCCCTGACTCCATAATACGTTCGCGGCTGGTGCGAGACTCAAGCGTCTCCCGACCTTGGGCCGGATGACATTATTTCTGTCGAATGATGAGGGTCTTCTTCTTTTGGGGTTGTGATTGTGATGCTGCAGTGACGACGGCGCTCCTCGGCATGTTTGTGGTGTTGGGATCGACGGAAAGGGTGATGGTGTTGTAGTTTCCCCTTCCGTAGGATGGTTCTATGCGGATCCAGGGGGCAGAGACGGAAAGGATCCACGGGCATTCGTCCCGTGAGTCGGTACCTACCCAGGCTCGGCTTTTGCCTCCTTCCCGGCCATAGGACCGATAGACGGCCCCAAACATTGTGACCCGGCAGGGGATGCCTTCCTGATACACGGTGAGCCAGGTTCCGTAAACGGGTATGTTTGCCGATCTTGGCACCGTACTGTCGTTTTCCGCCGTGACGATTCGTATCGTGCCTCTGTTGTCCTTCCAGGAAACTGCGGATATCTCTATCCAGTCGTAAGGCACGCGGACGACGGGCTTTGGGCACGACGCGGCGCCTGTGGCCCCTATCTCCACCTCCATTGTGCCGCCGGCGAAAGGCTCCGTGATGCGCGACGGCGAGATGGAATAGGCACAGGACCTGGAAAAAACTGCTTGCACATCGATGTCGTTTGTGACGGTGAGAACGCAGGGGCCGGTGCCGGCGCAGGAGGCTCCGGACCAGCCGGTGAAGACGGAATCGGCACCGGTCTTAGCCGTGAGGGTCACGGTGGTCCCTATAGGATAGCCTTTGGTACATGAGGTGCCGCAGTCGATGCCGTCGGGATAACTTACCACCGACCCCTGTCCTTCGCCGGTCTTCTTAACCGACAGCAGGCGGGTGTTGCCCATGTTGTAGAGGATCACCACGCCGGATTGATTCTCCCCGATCACGAGGTCGTTGAACCCGTCGCCGTTCACGTCGGCAACGATGAGGGCCTTGGGATTACTGTAATAGTAGTCCCCCGGTACGCGGTAGCGTTGCTCTTCTCTGAGGCCGCCGTTTGTGTCCTGAAGGAAGACGCCGAGGTAAGGGTAGAGCTGGTACAAAAAGGCAATGTCATCCCTCCCGTCTCCGTCGAGGTCGCCCACGGCCACGGATCCGAGTTCTATTCTGATGCCATCCTCGACGCCACGGTCAAGCGTCGGATAGACTAAGGGCTCCTGCAGCCTGCCGTCCTGACCCTGCAGAAAGACGCCGATAAATCCGTCCCAGGTTGTCTGCACCACATCTTTCAGCCCGTCGCCGTTCACATCGCCTGCCGCCATCCCCCAGGTGAGCGTGTCGTACAAGTCGTATTGAAAAGGGGCATCGAGCGTCCCTTCGGGGGTCTGCGGCAAGATCGTAACGTTGGGGGCGCCGGAGTATTGTCCGCTCATGACCAACAGGTCGGTCCTTCCATCCCCGGTGACGTCGGCAGCATCGATCTCGCCCTTTCCCCAGTAAGGAACATAATAGAAGAGCGGCGGATCGAGCGTCCCCGAGGCGTTCTGATACCATACCCCAGCGGCTACGGACTTATTATGAGAGCCTATTGCGGCCACGTCGATGCGGCCGTCATTATCGAAATCGCCCGTTTTCACGAGGTCGGCAAAGCAGTACCCCGAAGGCGCGGGAGAAGGATAGAATATGGGGGGGTCCAGGGTCCCGTTGGAATTCTGAAGATAAACCTTCAGGCCGCAATACGCCACTACGACATCGTCCCTGCCGTCTCCGTTCACATCGGCCACATCGATCGATTCGGCATACCCGATAGACCCCTCATACCTGATCGGCTCCCGGAGGTTCCCCTTGTCATCCTGGAGATACACAAAAAGGTCTTCCATGGTCAATGCAACGATGTCCTTGCGGCCGTCATTGTTAATATCCCCCACGGCGATGGCGAGGATATTGGAGCCAGGGTCGAAAAGTACATATGGCCGGAACAGGTTTTCGTAAAAGGGCCCTTTGATGCCATTCCCGGTCTCTTCACGGCCCGCAGGCACCCTCATGCCGGCTTTCTTCCCCGGTTTTTGACGCACCGTGAATATTTTTTCAACAGCCGGCGTCGATACGGACCGGACGGAAATCGTTCCCGTCCGGGTGGCCTTTCCCGTATTGGCGTCGAGGGCGAAGGTGACCCGCCCCTCCCCGGTCCCTTGCGGGGAGGTGATATGTATCCAGGGGGACTGCGTTGATGCGGTCCATGGGCAATCACCGAGGGTCGTCTTGACGAGAAAGGCGCCCGAAGCCTCCGTAGAAGGGAGCGTCTGCGACAGGGGTTTGAGCGATAGAACGGAACAGGATGCACCGTCCTGGGTGACCACGACCGGCTGACCACCGGCCGTGACGGTGCAGGTCCGTGGCAAACCGCTCCGGTTATCGTCGGCATCCAGCCCTATCGTAATACCCTTGGGGTCGGTGAGATGCCCCTTCAGCCATGAACAGTCCTCGACCGGGTAGGGCACCGCACACATAGATGAGCCGGAACGTATGATTGTGGCATAGACGGTAGTGCTTCCTCCGGCAGCGGGGAAGGCGACGTGCGACGGGAAGAGAGAGTAGGTGCAGTACACAAAACCTAAGTTCAGTTCTTTGTCGCTGTCCATGACCAGGGTGCATTCACCCTGGCCGGGGCATAACCACGTTTCGTTCCAGCCTATAAAGGTTGCGCCGGGTGCCGCGTGGGGAGTGAGCGTGACTGAGGTTCCTTTGTCGAAGGTATACGTACAGAAGAGCCCCCGGGAGCCGCACTCGATGCCCGGCGGTGAGCTGGTCACCATGCCGTACTCCCAACCGTCGGACCAGAGCTTGATAGTGAGTGCCGTCTGCCGCTCAAAAAAGGCCGTAAGGGCTATATCCCCTCCCGTCGTAAGGTTGCATGGCCCGATGCCGGAGCAGGAGCCGGCCCAGCCGGCGAACCGGGAGCCCTTGTCGGGCTTCGCGTAGAAGCTTATGGGAAATCCCTTCCATATCCCGCTTGCACAATAGTGGCCGCCGCTTGAGTAACTGCAGGATATGGTGCCGCTGGAGTCGATAACCCCTCCGGTTCCGCCCCCCTCAAGGGCTACGGTGATAGTGCTGTACCCCTTGGAGTGGAGTGCCACGATGGCCCCCCGGTTGTCGGCATGGTCCCCGTACACCACGTCGGGAAGCCCGTCGGAGTTGACGTCGCCTATTGCGAGTGCATCGGGGCTGCCGTTTTGTGACCGGGCAAAAGGATAGAGTTCTTCGGGAAGCATGGTGCCGTCAGGGTTCTGCAGGAAAACGCCGAAGGCATACCAGTAGGCATGGATAACGACGATATCATTCCTGCCGTCGAGGTTTACATCGGCGATCTTGACGGATGTGGGCATGGCATAGCAGGGCTGCAGATTTAAAGGGCCGAGGGTGCCCGAGGGAGTTTGATAGATGACGGCAATCCGAGGGCCGGAAGAGTCGCTGTTGAACGAGGCAACGATATCGTTAAGGCTGTCGCCGTTGACATCTCCGACGGCGAGGCCGTATATGCGGAAGTCTTCGGAGAGGCCCCTGAAATAGGGCGGTTGGAATGTACCGTCATGGTTGCGGACGAAGATCTGAAGCCCCGTCCGGGTCATGGCAACGATGTCTATGAGGCCGTCATTATTGATGTCGGCCGGTACGAAATAATTGTACTGGTCCGGCGGGATCTCGTAAACCACCTCCTTTGAGAGTGTGCCCTCGCCGTCCTGGTACCGGATGGAGATCGAGTTCCCTTGCCAGCCCATGCCCACCACATCGGCAAGACCGTCGTTGTTCATGTCCGCTGCTTTGGGGTAGAGCGTATTGAACCTAGTCCACGGGTAGATTTGCATGGCATCGAGGGTTCCCCATTGATTCTGGAGCAAAACGCCCAGAAAGGTGTCTGCTGGCTCGCCGGTTTCGCTATCATACTCCTGGCCTCCTACGATGACGTCGGTCCTCCCGTCGTTATTGACGTCCCCCAAGGAAGAGCTGTAGAGGCGTATGTTATCGTCCATCCGATAGAGTGTCCAGGCGCTGATCTGTCCCGAGGCGGTCTGAGAGAGTATCGCCACATGCGACACCCCTGTATGATCATCCACTGTGTTGACGACGATGTCGTTGAGGCCATCGCCGTTCACGTCGCCGATTGCCGTCGATCCCATTGAGGGGTAGCCCGGTATCGTATATTCGTGGTAGGGGAGAAAAAACCAGGAATAGCCAAAGAGGTTTGAGCCCAGGAAGATTGCCAGTGCGGCAACGGCTATGGACAGAAAGACCCTTCTCACGATTGAAACCTGCCGCCGTGGGGCGACAACCTCTCAAGGAAAGATTACCAGAGAAAAAAAGCCTTGTCTATAGGGGATCTATCAGTAGTAGTCCTGGAGCGCCCTGACATGAAGACCGCCGGTCTTCATCGCTTCGATGGCATTGACCACCGCCTGGGCGGCCGAAAGGGTCGTCGTGTAAGGGATCCTGTACTGTACGGCCGTGG
>CAZYVU010000060.1:0-10462 GCA_964651435.1 uncultured Pseudomonadota bacterium | reverse complement strand
TTCCCATGATTGGACTTTAACCAACAAGCCATACGTTCTACACGGCATACGGTCACATCTTCAATTGTCAATTTTCCCGGCGGACAGGCATGCACTCCTGCAGCACAACCCCTTTTGCGAGCGTAAGCAGCGCGCAGCCGGGTACCCGCTTGCGGGTGTGGGAGGCAAGGTGCGGACAGCCGGCAGATATAGTCCCCTGCACAAACCTGGAGCAGCCTTCCGCTTGTCCTTACTCCAGCGCCGCCACGGCCTTCGTGATCCGGTCGAGCCCCTTCTCCACATTCTCCATGGACGTTGCGAAAGAAAGGCGCAGATAGCCCTCTTTCCCGAACTCCACGCCCGGCACGACGGCCACATGGAAGGCCTCCAGCAGTATCTCCGTAAATTCGCTGATGGAGCCGATGCGTCTTCCCTTGTACGACCTGCCGATGACAGCTTTGAAGTTGGGGAAGACATAGAACGCGCCCTCCGGGTTGTGGCAGGTCACGCCCGGAATCGCCCTGAGCCCGTTCACGAGGACATCGCGCCGCTTCGCAAACTGGACCAACATGGATTGGATAATATCCTGCGGTCCGTTGAGGGCCGCTATGGCCGCCCGCTGTGAAATGGAGGTGGGGTTCGAGGTGCTCTGGCTCTGGATGTTGCCCATGGCCTGCACAACCTCCTTCGGGCCCGCCGCAAAACCTATCCGCCAGCCCGTCATGGAGTAAGTCTTCGAAACGCCGTGGGCGATGATGGTGCGGTCCTTGAATGAGGGGTCCAGGGACGCGATGCTCTTATGGGTATAGCCATCGTAGGTAAGCTTTTCGTAGATCTCGTCCGACACAACGTAGATTCCTTTCTCCACGGCCAGCTTGCCTATCTCCTCAAGGTTCTTCTGCGAAAAGACGGACCCCACGGGGTTAGAGGGGTAGTTGAGGATAATACCCCTTGTCTTTGCCGTCACCTGTCTCTCCAGCATGGCGGCCGTAAGCTGGAAGGCCTCCTCCTCGAAGGTTTCGACGAGCACGGGCTTCGCCCCCGCCAGCTCCACCATGGGTGGGTACGACACCCAGAAAGGCGTCGGTATGATAACCTCGTCCCCCTCGTCGAAAATGGCCTGGAAAAGGTTGTAGAGGCTGTGCTTCCCGCCGCAGGAAACGATGATCTCCTCTCGCTTGTATGTGAGCCCGTTGTCACGCTTGAATTTTTCTATGATGGCATCCTTCAGCGGGTCTATGCCCCCCACGGGCGTGTACTTCGTGAACCCCTCGTTAATGGCGTCGATAGCAGCCTTTTTCACGTGTTCCGGCGTGTCAAAGTCCGGCTCTCCTGCGCCGAACCCCACGATGTCGAGCCCCTGGGCTTTAAGGGCCTTTTCCTTGGCGGTGATGGCCAGAGTAGGCGATGGTTTCAGTGACTGCGCTTTTCTCGATAACATGGCGGGGGCTCCTTTGGTTTCGTTAAGATTTGGCGACAACCCTTCCGGTTGGAGATAGTCTTTACACTAACCGCTATCCTCTTGTCAATCCAAATTGCAATCCGGTTAACAGCTATTTTTCCATCGGTCACGGGCCATCCGGCACCAGCTTGCCTGTGTCAAATCCGTGCAGGCTCTGCCCTCTCCCGCCTGTGGCGAAGGACGACCTTTACCCGCCGGCAGGTTCCGGGGTCTCATTGGACAGGTGCGATGTCACAACCTTGAGCATCCTCGCCGTAGCCGGCCCGACCTTGAAACGTTCGTCCATCCTCTGTCCGACAACCCAGATGATCTTTCCGTCCGACAGGAGCAGGGGGATATCCCTCCGTTCGGACCGGGGAACCTTCCGCCCCATGAAAAAGTCTTTCAGCTTCGTCTCCCTCGTCATGCCGAGGGGCATGAACCTGTCACCCTCCCGGAACGTGCGGACCGACAGCAGACCCGTCCGGTCGGCGTCGAAGAGCGCCGTTGACCCGTCCCCCCGCACCTCCTCCCGACCTGCCTCGACAATGGAGATGGTGAGCGCAATCCCCAAATCAGGGATGGGGTTTAGGCCCAATCTTACGGAAAAGGTGTTCCTTACTGCCGGCCGCAGGGCGGCCTTGGCAAACCTGAGCTCGCCGTACGATCGCATTGCCCGCAAACCTCTGGGTAGGGCGACCAGAGCGCCCGGTGCCGGCCCGGAGCAGATGTGCTCGATGAGCGCCCCGTGACGCCTTTGAAGGAGCACGCGGCCGTCCAGCTCCAGCACCAGCGACGAGTATATGCGGAAACGGGCCTCTTCGCTCAGCCCCCTGAGCCGGGCGATGCTGACGATGGTGCCGTCGGCCGTCCGCCTGACGGAAAAGCGCAGAAAGGCCTCCACCTGTTCCTCCAGGGACCGGTTGATCGAGACCAGATCACCGAGCAGTCCGGCAACGGCCCTCCGCAGGCCCGGATTCAGCTCTTCCAGGAGCGGAATGACGCGGTGGCGGAGAAAGTTCCTCTCATAAGCGATGCTTTCGTTTGATGAATCCTCGACGAAGGCGATCCCTCTCTGCCGCAGGTACGCCTCAATATCGGTGCGGGACGTTTCGAGGAGGGGGCGAATGATGTTCCCCCTGGCCAGCGGAATGGATGCAAGCCCCTTCAGACCCGTCCCTTTCACGACCCTGAGGAGAAACGTCTCCACCTGATCGTTCATGGTGTGGGCCACTGCGACCTTTGTGTAGCCCTCTGCCTCGGCAACGCTGCGGAAGAAACCGTAACGCGCATCACGTCCGGCCTCCTGGCGGGATAGGCCCCGCGAGGCGGCCATGGCCCGTATATCGACGTGCACGACGTACCAGGGCAACCCCGCCGCCTCGGCAAGACCCCGCACAAAGGCCTCATCTCTCTCCGATTCGGCACCCCTGAGCATGTGGTTCACATGCGCCACACCGAGGGTCAGCCCTATTGCCGAGGAAAGTTCTCGAAGAATGTGGAAAAGTGCCGTGGAATCGGCGCCGCCCGAAAGGCCTATCAGTACCCGGTCCCCGTCAACGACAAGCCCCTCCCTTCTGACGAGATCGAGCACCTTGCTGACGAGGCCCATATCCGGATAACGCCGGCCTCCCTATCGGCCCGGCGCTAATGACACGTGGAGCAGTTGGAAGAGGTGCACCCGGAGCAGGAGCCTGTGCCTCCGCCTGAGGAGGCCTTGAACTTATACCCTACCGAAAAGCCGAAGGACGACATTTTCCGTTCAGGGTCCTTGGCGCCGCACTCCGGACACTGAGGCTCCTCTTTGCCGAAGACGAGAAGCTCGAAATCCTTTCCGCAGCTCCTGCACCTGTACTCATAGATAGGCATCTTCTCTGTTCCTCCTGGTCACAAAATCTCTCTGTGCCGCTTCCGCTGCTCCCGGGCGATATCCTCAGTCAGGGACTCCAACCTACTCTCGTACTCTCCCCAACCGGAGTCGGCGGCCAGGGCCCGCGCCTCATCGATAAAGCGTAGCGCCATGGTGTACTTGTTTGCATAGTAGAAGGCAAAGGCCGAAGCGACATTGTAGAGGAAGCGGGCCCGTTCGTGTCCGGGCTCCACATCCTTCGCCTTTCTGAAAAGACCGCGGGCCTGCACGTAGTACTCGCTTTCGAGATAGCTTTCGCCGGCCCGGCAGAGCAGGTCCGCCTTGCCGCCCCGCCAAAGCTCCTGTGCGAGTCGATGAAACCCCTTTCTCCCATAGATCTTCGTCAACGACCTTTCGCTCTCGATGAGAAATCGCGGGAGCAGATAGTTGTCCCGGTATGACTTGATGAGCTCCCTCAACTGCTCCACGAGCTGGCCCACGAGCACGGCGATCTCCCTGAATCCTTCGCGGACACCCCTCTGCGACTTCTTGAGGAGCGTGTCGATCTCTCGCACCATCTTCAGCTCCTGAGGGGTCACGTCGGCGGAGGACACGTCGCGGTGCGGCCGGTAGTGCTCGATCTGGTAGAGGTTTTCCCTCAGCTTCATGGCCTCGTGAAACACGCATCCCACCGTCATATCGTACAGCTTTTCCCTGAAGCCGGACGAATCTGAGTTCCGGAAAAGGCCGTGGCACATCTCTTTGAGCTTAAAAAGGCAGCTCTTCCCTCGGTCGTCAACAAACTCTTCGATCATGGGGAAGGCAAGTATGTCCGAGTCGTGGCAGGACCGGCACTCCATCCACTTTCCTACGACGCACATCGACTCCCTGATGAGATCAATCTGTTTCTTCGCCAGGTTGTTCGTCTCCACCCCGTCCGTCCGCCTCCTTTATGAGGGACCTCAGTTCATCACCCTCTATCGTCTCCTTTTCCAACAGCCTTTCGGCAACGCGCGTCAAGACGATCCGCCTGTCCGTCAGTATCCCTTTTACCTTCCCGTAGCAGTCGTCGATGAGGCGCTTCACCTCCGTATCTATCTCCCGCGCCGTCTCTTCGCTGTAATCCCTGCTGCCGAAGGATTGGCCCACATCCATGAAAAGGGGCTTCCGTTCCCGCTCAAAGGTCACAGAGCCCAAACGCTTGCTCATGCCGTATTCCTTCACCATGGACTTGGCGATGTCCGTCGCCCTGCCCAGATCGTTATGGGCACCCGTCGAGACCTCGCCAAAGACGATCTCCTCCGCCACCCGGCCCCCGAGCAGAACGCACATCCGGTCCATAAGCTCCTTTTCCGTCATCAGATACCTGTCTTCGGTGGGAAGCTGCAGCGTATACCCCAGGGCGGCGACGCCGCGGGGAATGATCGATATCTTGTGGACCGGGTCAGGCGTCTCCAGCGATTCGGCCGTCAACGCGTGTCCCGTCTCGTGGAATGCCACGATCTCCTTCTCCTTCTTGTTCATGACCCGCTGCTTCTTTTCCAGGCCCGCAACGACACGGTCGATGGCCTCTTCAAACTGCTCCATGCCCACCGATGTCTTGCCCTTTCTTGCCGCAAGGAGCGCAGCCTCGTTGACGAGGTTGGCGAGATCGGCCCCCACAAATCCCGGCGTCCGGGCGGCCACGACCTTCAGGTCTATGTCCTTACCCAGCTTCACGTTCCGCACGTGGACCTGGAGAATCTCCTCCCTGCCCTTTATATCCGGCCTGTCGACGAGCACGTGCCTATCGAACCGGCCGGGCCTGAGCAGGGCGGGATCGAGGATCTCGGGCCTGTTGGTGGCCGCCATGATGATGACGCCCGCCTTAGTGTCGAATCCGTCCATCTCCGAAAGAAGCTGGTTCAGCGTCTGCTCCCGCTCGTCGTGGGACGAAAGGGGGTTCATGCCCCTCGCCTTGCCCAGGGCGTCCAGCTCGTCTATGAAGATGATGCACGGCGCCTTCTCCTGTGCCTGCGCAAAAAGGTCCCGCACCCGCGATGCCCCGACACCGACGAACATTTCCACGAAATCGGAGCCGCTCATGCTGAAGAACGGTACCTTGGCCTCCCCGGCAACAGCCTTGGCGAGAAGCGTCTTCCCCGTGCCCGGCGGCCCGACGAGGAGAATACCCTTGGGTATCTTTCCGCCGATGTTGAGAAATTTGTCGGGCGTTCGCAGATATTCGATGATCTCTTTCAGCTCTTCTTTTGCCTCATCAACGCCCGCCACATCGTCAAAGGTGATCTTTATCTCGTCTTCTCCGTAGATACGGCCCCGGCTCTTGCCGAAGTTAAGGACGCCCGAAGGCGCCCCTCCCATCCTCCTCATGAGCAGATTCCAGATAAGGATCATAACGGCGAAGGGTAGTATCCAGGAGATGATGGCCTTGAAAAACTTGTTCTCGTACTGGCCGGCGAACTTGATGTTGTATTTTTGGAGCTCCTTTACCAGATCCGGGTCGTCGACGCGGCTGGTGAGAAACTTGACCGCCTTGCCGTCGTCGCCCGCAAGGTTCCCCTGAATGGTATCGGTGTCGATGACAACGTCGCTGATCTTGCCCTTTGCAACGAAGTCCTTGAATTCGCTGTAGGGAACGTTCTTCACCTCCGTCTTAAAAAAATAGCTGTTGATGACGACGATGGCGATAAGCGCCAGAATGAAATAGATGAAGGTGAAGCTTCGGGTCTTCTTATCCCGGACGCCTTTCTTGTCCTTTATTTCAAGGAAGACGTTCCTCGGTTTCTTCCGCTCCCCTCTTTTTCCGGCCGTTGAGCCCTTTGTAGAACCCTTCTCTTTCCTCAAGAAACCCCCGTAGAGAATGACGATAGGCTAAAAGAGACCACTATTATGACCATAATATAAGTATTTCGCCGGGAAATGGCAAGGCAGGGCCGCTCTCCTTTGGGCAAAGCTTGCCGGCGCTCGTCCGGTGATGATGGGGCTTGTCTGCCTGCCCGCCGGGGCCGTTACAGCTCTATGACCTTTGCCTCCACCATGCCGTCTATCTTCTGAATGTCCCCCAGAACGTTCCGTGGAATGGGGTTGTCGACGGCGACAAAGGCGATCTCCATGTTACCGGTGTGGCGCGAAAGGCTGAACCCTGCAATATTGATGCCGTTCTTCCCGAGGATCGTGGCCACCTTCCCGATAACGCCGGGGCGGTCGTAGATCTTGAAGTGAAGGAAGGTCCCTTCCGGTATGACGTCGAGGTGAAACCGGTCGATAAGCACGATTCGGCCGAGCTTGTCAGAAAAGACGGTGCCGGCGATGGTGACATCTTCCTTGTCCGTCGTGATGATGAAGAGAATGACGTCGTTGAACTTGTCATACTGGTCCGTCTTCGTCTCCTCAACGACGATGTGGCTGTCCTTTGCCAGGTACGGTGCGTTGATATAGGTCACCGTCTCTGAAAGGCCCATGTCCAGGAATCCCTTGATGGCCGCTATGGTAAAAGGCTGGTAGCTGAAGGGCACGTCGAACTTGCGCTCGCAGAGGTCCTCCTCGAAGGTCTTGCCCACCATGATGACCTTGATCCGCTCCGGCCTCCCCTTTATGAGCTGGGCCCCAAGCCTACCCATTCTCTCGACGAGGTTGAAGTAAAGCTGCATGTGCTCCGGCAGTTGCGACTTCATAAAGGGTATGTTGACGGCGTTCAAATAGGGCCGGCCGTGGAGCGCGTTCACCACCTGCTCGGCGATGATGACCGATACGGCCTTCTGCCCCTCGTTCGTGTTGGCCCCTATGTGGGGCGTCGCAAAGACATTTTCCAGGGCCAGCAGCTTGGTGCTCTGGGGCGGCTCCTTCTCCCACACATCGACCCCTGCCGCATATATTTTGCCCGACTTCAGGCCGTTGAACAGGTCCTCCTCGTTCACGATGCCGCCCCGGGCACAGTTAACGAAGATAACCCCCTTCTTCATGAGGGCGATCTCCTTTGCCGTGATCATGTTCCGGGTGGCCGCCGTCAACGGAGTATGGAACGTAATGACGTCCACGTCACGCAGGAGGTCCTCGAGGCTGTCATAGAGAATTACGCCCACAGAGTCGGCCTTGGTCTGCTTGATAAAGGGATCGTAGGCTATGACCTTCATGCCGAACCCCTTGGCGCGCGTTGCCACGGCGGTGCCGATGCGGCCCAGCCCCACAATACCGAGGGTCTTGTTGTAAAGCTCGACGCCCATAAACCGCTTGCGGTCCCACTTGCCCTCTTTGAGCGAAGTGTTGGCAAGGGGAATCTTCCTCGCCGCCGCCAGCATGATGCCCATGGTCAGCTCCGTGGCGGCCAGCGTGTTGCCCGTCGGGGCATTAATGACGACGATCCCTTTCTTGCTTGCCGCCTCGATGTTGATATTGTCGACGCCCACGCCGGCGCGGCCGATGATCCTCAGCTTTCCGGGGTTTTCCAGCAGGCCCTCCGTTATGGGCGTTCCGCTTCGTGTAACGATGGCGTCGTAGTTGCCGATGATGGCCTTGAGCTCCTCTCCTTTGACGCCCGCCCTTACGTCGACATCCATGGCATCGTCCCGCTCCAGGATGCCGAGGCCCTCCTTGGCTATGTTGTCCGTAACGAGTACCTTAAACTGTTTCATGGCTTGTAGCTCCCGTATTCTGAGGTGGCGTCCGGGCTCCGGAACGCCTTGGTTGCGCAGGTGCTGCAAGCCTAAGAATACCACGTAACCCTTTAGAAAGCAACGATAAGGGCGGTCCGATCCCCTGCGCGGGCCGTGGACCCCACCACGGCACGGCCAACTTTTCACTTGACTGAAGGCCCGAGATATATTAGCTTAATGCAATTTTGAGGGTGCCCATATGAAGACATACTTTCCAAAACCGGAAGACGTGCAGAAAAGCTGGTATGTAGTGAATGCGGAAGGCGTTCCCCTGGGAAGGCTGGCCGCCCGGGTCGCAGCGGTCCTGCGTGGGAAGACGAAACCTACCTTTACGCCCCACATGGACGTAGGCGATTTCGTCATCGTCATCAACGCCGAAAAGGTGCTGCTTACGGGAAACAAGCTCGACGACAAGATGTATTATCACCATACGGGTTATCCCGGCGGTCTGAAAGGTGTGAACGCGAAGACGATGCTGGCGAAGAAACCGGAGGAGATGATCAAGCTCACCGTTCGCGGCATGCTTCCGAAGAATGCCCTCGGCAGAAAGACGTTGAAGAAACTGAAGGTCTACCGCGGCGGCGAACACCCCCACCAGGCACAGCGGCCGCAATCGTTAGAACAAGGAGGAACAGGTGCCTGAAAGAAGGTACTACGCAACGGGAAAACGTAAGACGGCCGTAGCCCGGGTCTGGATCAAACAGGGCGCCGGTGTCTATGCCATCAACGGCCGCACCATCGATGATTACTTCCCTCAGGAAGAGCTGAAGCTAATGGTCGACAAGCCCTTTGTCCTCACCGGCAACTCGGGCAAGTTCGACGTCGTGGCCAACGTCCACGGCGGCGGGGTCCCCGCCCAGGCCTGGGCCCTCGGCCACGGCATTGCAAAGGCCCTCCTGGAATACAACGCGAACCTCCGCGTCACCTTGAAGAAGCAGGGGCTTATCAGAAGAGACCCGCGGGCCAAAGAACGGAAGAAATACGGGAAGAAGGCCGCACGGGCAAGCTTCCAGTTCTCGAAACGATAATCCGTGTATGTGGAATATTGGTGTAATAGGGGCCACGGGCTATACGGGCCTTGTCCTCATTTCTACACTTCTTGCCCATCCACAGGCAACGGTAACGCTTGTCACGTCCAACACCTACAAGGGAAAGAAGATTTCGAGCCTCTTTCCCCTTTTGAAGGGGCGTTTCGAGGCGGAGCTGGAGCCGACGGACGGTAACTACAGGGGCGCCTGCGACGTATACTTCCTTTGCCTGCCCCATGGGACGTCCATGGACAAGGCAAAGGAGCTCTTCGACGGCCGGTCCCTCATCGTGGACCTGAGCGCCGATTTCAGGTTTGAGGACCTGGGCACCTACGAGCAGGCTTATATACTCCATAGGGCTGCAGAGTTGCTCCCCCGGGCCGTCTACGGCCTCCCTGAGCTGTACAGGGAGGGGATCGGCGGGGCGAAGCTCGTGGGCAACCCGGGCTGCTACCCCACGTCGGCCATTCTGGCACTCTACCCCCTCCTCAGGGAGGGCCTCTTGTCGGGCCACATCTTCATCGACTCCAAGTCGGGCGTCAGCGGGGCCGGAAGAGAGGCAAAGTTGGGCAGCCTCTTCTGCGAGGTTGCCGAAGGATTCAGGCCCTACGGTGTCGGCGTCCATCGCCATGAGCCCGAGATACAGAAAGAGGTCTCGAAGCTCTCCGACGCAAAAGTCCTCTTTGTGCCGCACCTGCTCCCCATGAGCCGCGGCATCCTTACGACCCTATACGGACACCTTACGCGCACGCTCGATACGGGCGAGGTCCTGGATCTCTACCGGAAGACCTACACAGAGGAGCCCTTTGTCAGGGTCCTCGACGAAGGAAGCTATCCGGACACCCGGTTCGTGCGCTTCTCCAACTACTGCGACATAGGCCTCAAGGCCTTTCCCGACGGCAGGATCGTCGTCACGTCGGCCATCGACAACCTCGTCAAGGGCGCCTCCGGCCAGGCAATCCAGAACATGAACGTCGCCCTGGGCATGGAGGAAACGTCCGGCCTCATGCAGCTCCCGCAGTACCCGTAAAGACAGAAAAGCGTTTGTTTTGTTTGTTTGGTTTCTCTGGTTTGTCTGGTTGACAAGCAAACAACCATACCAACATGCATTATCTCCTAATTCCCCATTTCCCCGTTCACTCAATCACTCAATCACTCAATCACTTTTTTTCTTTTCTCCTTTCCCCGTTCACTCAATCACTCAATCACTCAATCACTTTCTTTCCGTTTCCCCCTCTCCTCCGAACTCCGAACTCCCCACTCCGAACTCCGAACTCCGAACTCCCCACTCCGAACTCCGAACTCCGAACTCCGAACTTCTTCCCCCGAACTCTCCACTCCGAACCCCGAACTCCGAACTTCTTCCCCCGAACTCCCCACTCCGAACTCCGAACTCCGAACTCCGAACTTCTTCCCCCGAACTCTCCACTCCGAACCCCGAACTCCGAACTTCTTCCCCCGAACTCCCCACTCCGAACTCCGAACTCCGAACTCCGAACTTCTTCCCCCGAAC
>CAZYVU010000059.1:0-11640 GCA_964651435.1 uncultured Pseudomonadota bacterium | reverse complement strand
GTCTTCAAAACCAGTGCACCGGCCACAAGCTGGTGGGTGGGTTCGATTCCCATGCACTTCCGCCATAACATCTTGAATTGATTATCAT
The DNA here is from genome assembly GCA_964651435.1 of uncultured Pseudomonadota bacterium. Classification (GTDB taxonomy): domain Bacteria; phylum Desulfobacterota; class Syntrophorhabdia; order Syntrophorhabdales; family CAYQXL01; genus CAZYVU01. Next base: position 11,552 of record CAZYVU010000059.1, on the reverse strand, counting down.
TAATTCCTCCTTTTTCGTTCCAGAATCGTTCCAGCTTCGCGGAACTTGACGACTTTCTTTTCGAGCAGCGCTTTCCTGTACGACACTTCCACCTTCGTATATTTCTTTACCGATTCGAGCCGCGCATGATCCGTGGCCGTCTGTACCTCGTGGATCGAGTATCCATGTTCGTTAACTAATTGGGAGCAGGAGCTGTGTTTCATTCCCGGATACAGTCCTATATTTTCCCCCGCCTTCTTGCATGCCGCCTTCCAGAGCCTTGCAAGAACGGTATGAGTATAGTATTGACCCTCCTTCCTGCCGGCAGGATTGACAAACAGGTATGGCGACACCAGCGCCAATGCCCGCTGCTTTCTCAATTCGTTGTCCAGGTGAATAGCGAACTCATCTACCATCGGAACATAATGGATTTCCCCTGTCTTGGTTCTGTCCGTAAGTCGCCGAGCGGAGAAGGACCGGTGGACCACAAACACTTTGCCATCAAAGTCTGATTTATGGAGCGACATGGCCTCTGCGGGCCGCCTCAAATGAAATTTCATGAACCAGAAAATGGGTTGGTGCTCTATAGGTATGGCCTCAATAATGGCTCTCTGCCGATCTTCAGCCAACCAGGAAATCGGCGTTTCCGTTATGTTGTAGGTCTTCCTTTTTGGAAATGGCGGAACCACAGGGATTCTTGCCGATCTCCAAGCAAAATCGAGGCAAGCGTGAAGACAATACATTACATTGAGCTTCCCCTTACCGCCCCGGTCTATGCTGTTAAGTAGCTTCACCAGAGTATCGTATTGAATCTCTGAAAGTTGGATGCGGTTTTCTTCAAAGAACGGTACCAGATGATTTTCGATGCTGTTCTTGTAATCCTTATACGTCGCCGGCGCCAGTGTGGGCCTTACCGTCTCGATCCATTCCAACAAATATGAAGCTACTCCCGCCGGTGCCCTCGTATACTGCTCAATACGAAACACCCCTTTTTCCACATCAGCCTGCATACATGAAAGGAGCTTTGCCGCCATCCGTCTATCATAGAGCGGTTGGCCTTTGTAATAGTATATCTTGTGGGTCCTTTTGTTCTCCGGGTGATACCATGCAACATAGTACCTGTTGACGTGAGCCGCGTAGCCGATCTTGCCCTTCATGCAAACACCTCCAAATTGGAATGTACCTTGAGGCATTATATTTTTAGGGTTTCCGCCGGTCAAGCTCAACTCCCCATCAGCGATCCTTAGTAATTTGCCAATTGACAATCATCAAATTACTTGCCAAAAAATTACACATCATGCTCCTTCTTCCTCTGCCTGTTTTTGCTTTTCCTGCTCAATTTCTTTCTCATAGTGTTCACGCCGCCTCTGGTCTACTTTTCCAAACCATCCCGCAATTCTGTCTATTGCATCTTGAAACGGTTCCGGATTGGGATACGGCGCATCAACGAGCGTCAACAAGGGTATATATGCCTGGGTCACGCGAAATAGCCTGTCCCGACAAACAAAATAGTGAATGATCTTCTTTTTGCCCCAAACCCGCAGTGTTTCCCGAGATACGCCGAGCTTTCCCGAAATACCTCCGGGCGACTCCATTTGATATTCAAACGCATCTAAGATTTCATCCATCTCTTTCTTTGACACCGTATGGAAGCCCCTTGGGTACTTTTTCAAAATTGTCTCTAATTCCTTGGTCATCATGGCCCTGCCCCTTGATTGCCATTTGACAATCGTCAAATTAAAATTTAGATGCAACTATGGCTTTTGTCAAGTAAAATCTACTCTGCCTGCTCCCGGCCCCCCCCCCCCAAATAGTCTCTGATCGATGCAACTATAACGCGCCGGTTTCCACACGAAACAAAGGGCGGGAATTTAGCGGATCATACAGCGCACCCGCTGCACTGACCTTGTCATGAGCCAACGGATTGCGAAAATAACATGTTAAGAAACTCTTTGATATTCTTTCGTTGGAGCGTAGACATCTCGTTTAAATACGCCTCTTCGGACATTTTCTGTTCAGACAGTTCGGTGAGTGATTTAGTTTCAATGCGGGCAACTATAGACCCATCCTTATCGTATATTATCCATTTTGTTGCGACGACCAATTTTGAATACTGTGTAAAAACATAAGAGGTTATGTGAATAATGAAATCCACGTCAGAATTTTTTTCAAAGAAAGCTTTTACTTCCGCGTCGTTCAAGTCGCTGAAACCCCAGAGTCGATTGGATTTAAAACGCTTACTTAGCTCTTCGCTGGGTGTCCTGTTAAGTGCATCGTTTGCTTTGTAGTTAATATTCGCCTTGTTGGTTTCTTCCGCGAGCATCTTTAGTGTCTCATTTTGCAGTTTAATCCCAAGTGTTTCTATGTCGCTCGCTGTTGCCGCATTTGCTACTAAAACCCCTATGAGACCGAATGATAAGCCTCTCTCAATCGCTTCAGACTCCGTGATAGCGTCAAATTGTGCGACAGTCAAAGAAGCTGCATGTTTGACGCTCTTCGCAAATTGTGGCTCGATCTTTTCGACCCTATATTGCGTTGTAGCGGCACAGCCACTAAGAAGTAGCATTACGGCAAATAGCGCAAGAAATGACTTTCCTCTCATTTTCTCATTTCCCTCCTTTGCTGAAGTCATAGCCTGGAACTATACTCCCTGCTTGTGTCCAGTCTGGAGAATCTGATCACCGGAACTCGCTATTGACGGTACTCTAATCCATTTTGTTGAAGTCATTCTCTAACAATGGCAGCTCCTTTTCAAGTAAAAGATGCAGCGCATCTTTTACAGCCTCTCATGCATAAGCTACTATGTGAACTCAGCGTGCATTATCCAGCGAAAGCATCCATCTGATTAAAGGAAGAAAGTCGCCACCCACAAACCGTTCCCTATTCCTTTTTAGTTAACTACCCCTGCAAGTTCCCCAAGAACATGATCACTTCCCCCACCCCGCCGCTTAAGAGACAATGCATTACATCGTAGCCTATAAGCTCTTTTCCGTGGCACGTGCCGTTGATCTTCTTGCAACACTGGTCGCAGGAGAGCTTATAGTAATCATCCGGAAAGCAACTCCCCTTGTCATCAGGGTCAAGGGCCATGAGATCGATGTACTTCAGGACAATGTATGATTCATAAACCTCCCTGATCTCCTCAAGAAGCTGCTCGATTTGCGCTTCAGCGTAGTTTGACTGCCTTCTTTGTTCTCCATGCATGCTAATCCCCTCCTTGATCCCGCTCCTTTGGCCCCGGTGGCATATACGGGGTATATATGCGTTCCTGTGCTTGTTCCTTCATGCATGCCAGGATCTCGGCGGGCGACTTGTCGGCGTTCGTGCAATCCCTGTGATATCTGACCTTCACGTAGTCGTAGCAATACTGACATCTTGCCCTGTCTATGATGCTGTCAATATCACCCCATTTCCCGAAGTGAACCTTGAACATCAACTGAAGCCGTTCTTCGTCAGTTAATCCTTTCCACAGCACCCAATGATCCATCCATCACCCCCATGAACAGGCCCAGCCATACAGGCCTTTACTTTCTTCGGGACTCCACACAAAGCCGACCTTCCCGCCCAGGGCTTGAACCTTGAACAAGGCGAAGTCTTTGACAACGTGCCACGGCATATGGAGTATCTGCTCCGGTATCGCTATGCCAGGAGAAGCCCGGAACCGTCTCTCATTCAGCTCGGCCTCCATCTCTTTTCCCACATACTTGGCCAGGTACATGGCAAGCCTGTGCCTTTTCCAGGTCAGTCCCTTATTTGTCTTCACGTAATTAACGTCGATGTTTCCGTCACCGACGATCCTCCTCCACAGGGAGCGCAAGAGGCCCACATCCTGGAACCCTTTCACGCCAAGATGAAAATGCATTGCTCCCCGGTCCTGCCTTTCTGCTACTTCAACGTACTTCCAGTCAGGGAAATAGGTATGAACAAGACGGACGAATGCCTCAAAGTCATGAAATGCCTTTTCCCTGTCAACAACGTTCTCCCTGTACGTCAGGGTAAGCAGGTGATCCAGTTGAGCGGCCATGCATTTCCTTCTTACTTCTGCCTTTGCCCTCCTTCTCGCCCTCTCATTGTTCTTTTCCCTATCCTTTGACTTCCCTCTCTCCGTTTTTCTTCTTTTGCCTTCCGTAGATACGCCCCACGATGCTTCAACGTAGCCGTCCCCGTAATCCCTCACTGTCGTTTTTCCCTTCAGCATCCCGCATGAACCCCCGTCACAGGCCGATTCAACGAGATGTGTCCTATGTTCAAGTCTAGAAAAGACCCGGCTCGGCTTCGCCTTCGCTCGGCGCTGCGGGCGCTCGCTTCTCGCTCCGCTAGCCTGCCGGGTCTTTCGGGTTTATGCCAGCAGTCCCGGGCCGCCCCTTCGTGGCAGGTCTCGCGCCTTGCAGGCACTCGCCCTGCATGCTCGGAGCGGCAACGGATGAAAGCAGATCGCTTTTTCCCTCTCCCAAACCCTTCGAGGAGAGGGAAAAATCTCTCCACAGGGGTACGGGTAGCCACGTTGGGAGCGTTGCCCCGAACGTTGGCAGCGAAAACACGGCTTCTTGACGAACAAGGAGGGTATGCTATAATAGCCATACGCCCCCTTCACGCTTCCGGCGTGTAGGGCGGTACCGAACGGCCACGGAGATGCCCCGCCAAGAGCTTCCGTGGCTTTTTATTGTATTAGTTTCTTTTCTTTTGTATCCCGCGAACGAGAATGACGCCGCTAATTTGTGCTCTATTCGAGCGCAATCGTGCAGACTCGTTCCAGGATCGAACGAGCCCTGTAGAACCACTTGTAATATTGGTTACTTACAGGACAGCGGAAGTTTTCGATTCCCATGCACTTCCGCCATAACATCTTGAATTAGCTATCACTAATTCATCGTTTATTAAAATTACGACAAGAAAGATTTAATGAGGCATGTTGTCAAGTCTTTCACCATGTTATTCGACCCGGAGCATAGTGAACAACCAAACCAACCTTGGGGAGCAGGTTCGTTTTCTTGAGAGCGCTCCCCATCCTATAATAGAATATATACGCAATTCTTTAGGCGGAGGACGAAGCGATGGCAAAGAGCAGCGATATTAAGAAGGAAACAAAGAAGCAGCCGACTAAGACCGTGAAGGAAAAGAGGGCAGCAAAGAAAGAGAAAAAGGCCTCAAAGGGCTAATCCCGGGGGCCGGAGCGCCTCAACGGCGCTATTGTAGTGTAGGCAGTTTGGGTCGGTGGCCCGCCCACCCATACATCAAGCCAAGGATAGCAGCAGCGAACAAGAAGACCGGGTGCTCCCCAGCGATGGCCATACCAACCGCAGTGGGGCGGATGCACGCTCGCAGGCCGCCTTGATGTCGGCACCGGTCCGCCTTTCTCACACAGCTTTCAGCCGTTCTTCGCTAAGGAGCAATATCTGAAGGCCCGGCGAGCCAGTGTCGGGTTCCGGGTTTTGTCATCCGGCGGGGCCCCCGAGAACACAAGGGGCCTCCTCTATGGACGGCACCAAAGACCAAGGACCAAAAACCCCCATGAACGCGGCCCCGTTTCGGCAAAGAAAAGGCCTGAATTCTCCAGCCTGCAGGACGCTCTTCCCTGAAGTTGCCACCGCAGACAAACTACCTGTGGCAAGCCGGGGGCCTTTCCACACATAAGACTGAGAACTCAAGCCCCAAGAGAGTTTCTCCACCGGTACCGCTCTCTTACATAAGCACCACCAGTCAAATGGTGGGTGGACCGCCTTCCGGTAGATGCTACTATCCTTATAGCACAGATTTTGAAGCTGTCAAGTGCGCAGGGCAGGTTCATCCCGCAAGACGAGTAAGGCCTCATGGCTTCCCCTTTTGGGTTACAGCAAAGTTATTGGACCCGATGACGAGAGTGGCGGCTCTCGCCGTGGAAGCGGTGTTTTGGGATATAGACAGTCTGATCGTACCTCTGTTTCCGGTAAAGGGCAGTACGGTAGGGGTGATCCAGCCGGCGTGGTTGACAACATCCGGGGCCGGGCATAGACCGGGGCCCTGGGCCGTCACCCCTATGGCCACCTCGCCGCCCCTGTACGTCAATGTCTTCGATTTCGGCCGCATGGTATAGGTGCATCCTTTCTCGAAAATGGCCCCTACGGCGACGTCACCGTTCATAACCACGGAGCATTGCTCTTGCCCTCTGCAACTGCCCGTCCAGCCCTTGAAGAGGGAGTCTTTTTCGGGGGTAGCAGTCAGGGTTACCGTCGCAATCTTCTTAAAGCGCGCTACACAGGTCCGGCCGCAATCTATGGCCGCTGGGGACGAAACGATGGTGCCGGAGCCGAGGCCCGACCTTGTAACGGTAAGGGTCCGGAGCTTGGGCACGAGGGGAAAGGTGACGGTGTCGGCGACGATTGGCGGATTATGGGCTGTGGCTGTCTCCGTATCGTCCGATTTGACGGAGGCGACGAAGATCTCTTCCGCTGTCGCCCGGTTGTTTTCAGGATCAACGGTAACCTTAAGGTACCCGAGCTGCCGCGTCTCTCCGTACTCGTACCAATAGGCGTGGGGATAGCCTGCCATAATGTCGGCAAACTTCCCTCCAGCGTTACCGACGACGAAATAGGGAATTCCTCTTACGTCATAGCGCTGGTAGTTATGGGTGTGGCCCGCAAAATTGGCACTCACACCGTAGAGGTGGTAGAGGGTCTCCCACGGCCGGAGGTGGGGATCGATTGTCGTTCTGCCGTAGTCCCATATGGGGTGGTGGTGTATGGTAAATGTTCCCGCCATCGTATTGTTCAACTGATCTTCGAGCCACGGCGCCTGGCTCTCGGCTAAGGCCAGAGACGTGTGCGGGTCGTCGCCGTTGGCATTGTTCGGGTCCGGAGAGTTGAGGACGACGAATCGGATGTTCGAGCAGTCAAAGGAGTGGTTCAGGGACCCTTGAGGCGGGACATCGAATGCCCAGCGATACTCATCCGCGGCCGTGGGCGGGCCTTCCGCGTGACCGTAGTTGTGATACTCGTGGTTTCCGATTGTGTTGAAGATGGGGAATTTAGCCAGCATGTCGTCGGCGTACTGGAAATAGGCGGTCCAGAATGTCTCATCATCCCAGCCGGCGTAGTCTCCACCGTCGAGAATGAAGAGCACATTCGTCTCGTTGGCGGCGATGGCATCGGCCACGTATTTGAACCGTTTCTCCTGGGCGTGCGTATCACTCACGACGATAAAGGTGAAGGGGCCGCTGACCGGCATGGTCCGGAATACCCGAATACCGAACGCATCAGGGTTCCCCGACGGTCGCACCTTGTATACATAGGAGGTATCCTGTTCGAGACCCGAAAGCAGTACATGCTGGTAGGCCCCTGCCGTTTGGGACTCGATCTTCTTCTGAAAGCTATGGTGTTCGTTATAGTAACTTTCTGTCGCCCACTCGACCGAGCCGGCCCCTTGGTCGTCTCCCCGCCAGTTGACGGTCGCCGAATCGGTGGCAAGCCGCGTTACCCAGGGCGCCCAGTAGTCTACGGCCCATGCCCCGCCGGAAAAGACTGAGCAGAAGAGGCAGAAAACCAGCGGAACCAGCATGGTCATGCGCAGGCTCGCCCTTCCGTGCGGTACAAAGCGGGGCATGCAATGGCGGGCTTTGATGGCCGGCCGTTCCTGACCGGCCGGATGTGCTGCCGGATGGGCTCTGCTCAAAGACATCATACCTACCTCCCGTTCCCTCTGAAGGGCCGCGGTGCCGGCGGCCCTCTGCAGGCCCGGTACCGTTTTCTGTAAAGATTTCCTATATTTTGGTACAACGGTTTCGGGGTGCATTCTGTAAACGAATTGGCCTGTTAGGTTTATGATGCCCCGCCTTTGGGCCGGGCAGCGGGAACGGGCCGCGATGGCCCCCTATTCTCCGCTTTCTTCTATCCGGTCAGGCTCTTCGCCCACGTCCCCGTAAACCTCTGTAGTATCGTACCTTTCCGTGGTCTTCGACCTGTCGAAGGTGACCCTTACGCTCCTGGCCCTCGTCATGATGACGGTACAGGTGTGGTCAGAAACGAAGTCGCAGCCTGACCACGAGCTCAAGGTGGAGCTTGCGCCGGCAGTGGCGGTCAGGGTGACGGCCGTGTCATAGAGGTAGGATTCAGCGCAATCGCTGGGGCAGATGATGCCTCCCGGGGAACTGGTTACGGTGCCCATTGCCTTATTCTTGAGGGTGACCGCCACCTTGAGCGCCGAGGGCCCCACGAAGGACGCCTTTACGGCATAGGGCTGATCCATCGTCACCGTACAGGTGCCGGTGCCCGAGCAGGGGCCCGACCAGCCGGTAAAGACCGATACCTCATCAGGGTTTGCGGTAAGGGTCACGACCGTGTCTTTTGTGAACCCCGCCTTTCCTGTCATGCAGGAGTTACCACAGTCGATGCCCAGGGGGGCGCTGATGATGGCGCCTTTTCCCTTGTTGACCGATCTCTTGCCGACGGTAAGGACGGAAGGACCGATAAAGGCGGCCCTGACGGTGTAGGCCTTGTCCATAGTAAGGGAGCAGGTTTCTCCGGAGGACGAAGGGCAGTTGGTCCAGCCGGCAAAGACCGAGTCAGGCTCCGGCGTGGCCGTCAACACGACGGGGGTACCCGCATAGAATGTATCGGAACAGTCCTTGCCGCAGGAAATGGTATTGTCGCTGGAGTACACCGTTCCGTCCCCCTTCCTCGTCTTTGTCTTGGCTACCGTGAGTCTGAGCACCTTTGTCTTGGCAGGGACGAAGACGGCTTGCACGGTAACATCCCCATGCATGGTGACAACGCAGGCCGGAAGCTCTCCGATGCAAGCCCCCGTCCAATAGGCAAAAACGGAACCGGCGACAGGGGTTGGGGTCAGAGTCACAATGGTTTCCGGGAGATATGCTTCGCTGCAATCGGTGCCGCAGGAAATGCCTGCAGGAGACGACGAGACGGCACCGCCGCCGGACGTGGTAACGGTCAGCGTTTTCACCAGGGTGAAGGCGGCCGTCACCGACCTCTCTGCACCCATAACGACCGTACAAGCATTGCCCGAAGCGCTGTCGCACCCGGACCAACCGGAGAAGATAGAGCCCGCCGCCGGCGTGGCGGTTAGCGTAACAGAGCTTCCGTGATCGTAGGTGCCTGAACAGGTGAGCCCCGAACAGGTGAGCCCAGGTGCCGTGATGGCGCCGGTCCCGGTGCCCGAAGCATTGGCGCTGAGAACATACCTGTTGATGGCAAAGACAGCATAAACACCGCAGTCGCCCGTGACGGCGCCTGTGACGTAGGTGTTGCCGGAGAGTGATCCGCCGCAGCCGGACGCTGAGGCAACGTGATAGCCCGCATCGGGAATCACGGTAAAGCTCACTGTCGTGCCGTAATCCACCCCCTGCAGAACCCCCGGTACAAGCTTTCCGTTGGCGCCGGCGGCGGGGCTTACGGTGTACCGGTTGATCTCGAAGCTGGCCGCTACCGCACAGTCAGCAGTGATGGGGCCCGTCGTGTAGGTGGAGACGGAAAGGCTTCCGTTGCAGCCGGAGACGGCCTTGATGTGGTAGCCCCTATCGGGGGTAATGGTAAAGGACGCCGTTCCGCTATAGCTTACGGTTTGGGGGCCGGAAGGGGCGATGGTTCCGTTGGGCCCGGACAATGGCGCCACCTGATAGGTGTTGAGCGTAAAAGATGAGCCGATAGTCTTGTTTGAGAGCATCGTAACGGTGCAGGTGTTCCCCGATGCAGAGTCGCAGTTCGACCAGCCGCTGAATGTGGAACCGGTGCCCGGAGAGGCAACAACGGTAACCATCGTATTGTACTCATAAGTACCCGTGCAGGCGCTGCCTGAGCACGTCAGGCCCTCGGCTGCAAGGGTGCCGGTCCCAGTACCCGACCTGTTTGCCGTCAGGACATGGGTGGTAATCGTGAAGACGGTCGTTATCGTATGGGTGGTCCTTACATCGGTAAAGGTGTAGCTCGAGAGGGCCCCGACGGAGATACCGTCAACGAGAACATCGACGATCTGATAGCCTTTTTCGGGCGTAATGGTAAAGGTCTGGCTGCCCCCCTCACTTACCGACACAGGGCCCGACGGCGAGATGGAGCCATGGGCTCCGGCGACGGCGCTGATGGTGTACGTGTTGAGTGCAAAGGAGGCGGTAACGGCACAGTCTGCCGTAACAGCCCCGGTGACATAGGTGTTTCCCGTCAGCGTGCCGCCGCACCCATCGACGGAAGCAACGTGGTAGCCGGGATTGGGGGTAACGACAAAGGACGTGGCGTTTCCATGGTTGACCGCCTGGGGGCCGGAAGGCGCGACGCTCCCATTTGGACCGGCCGACGGGGTCACCGTATAGGTATTGACGGCAAAGAGGGCCACGACGGTATGATTGCCCGTCACGTTGCCTATGACGTACGAGTTCCCAAGCTGGGCCGGCTGGCCGTTATCGGTAATACCTGTTACATGAAACCCTGCGTCGGGAATAAAGGTGATGGTTGCAGAGCTGCCATGGTCAACGTCTTGAACGGGAGGGCTTGCCGACCCGTGGCCCCCGGAGACAGAGGCGGTGACGGTGTAACGGTTGACGGCAAATGAGGCGATAACGGTGCAGTCGGCGGTGACGGCGTTCGTGGTAAACTGATTTCCGAAGAGGATACCGCCGCAGGTGCCTGTTACGGTATCGGCGTGGTAGCCCCCGTCTGGGACAAGCGTAAAGGTAGCGGTGTGGCCCAGGGCCACCGACTGTGGCGCGGCAGGGGTAATCGTTCCGTGGCCCCCGGAGACGGAGGGTGTGACGAGGGCGGACCGCAGCGCGGTATCGAGACGGGCGATAAAGGCATCGTAAGAGCCTGAGAGGGCCGGCTGGGCGCCCCCTGTCGTGTTGGGGAAGTTTGCAGAGGCCGTGCTCCCGGCAACGTAAACATCGGTGGCACCGATGCCAATGGCAAAGGCCCTGTCGTACCCGCTTCCCCCCAGATAGGTGGCCTGGGTGAGGGAGGTGAGGTCCGGGGACAGGAGGGAGACAAAGGCGTCACCGCTTCCGCCCCCATATAACGGTTGGGCGCCCGCGGTGGCACCGGGGAAGTTCGTCGAGGCTGTGCCGCCGCCAATGTATATGCCTTGCTCCCCCAGGGCCAAGGCCCAGGCATCATCGGTGGCACTTCCACCGAGGAACGTGGACTGGGTGATAGATTTAAGGTTCGCGGCCAGCAGGGAGACGAAGGCATCGCCGTTGCCGCCGTAGCTGCTTTGTGCCCCCCCTGTGGTGCCGGGAAAGGCCGAAGAGGTCGTGTAACCCGTAGCATACACACCCGTCTGACCCACTGTAATCCCGTTGGCCCAGTCATCGCCGCCCCCTCCAAGGAAGGTGGACTGGGTGAGGGAGGTGAGGTCCGGGGACAGGAGGGAGACAAAGGCATCGTAAGCGCCCGAGAGGGCCGGCTGAGCCCCGCCTTTTATCATTGGTAGATTGGACGATCCCGTTGCCCCGGAAACATATATACTATTCTCGGCGATGGTAAGGGTATATGCCCAGTCATCACCGCTCCCCCCCAGGAAGGTGGCCTGGGTGAGGGAGGTAAGGTCCGGGGACAGGAGCGCCAGAAAGCCGTCGCCGTTACCACCGTAGGTGGTTT
>CAZYVU010000058.1:0-12750 GCA_964651435.1 uncultured Pseudomonadota bacterium | reverse complement strand
CTCTTCGGAAAAGAAGGGGAGTGAGTATATGACAACATGGCAGGAACGTCCCCTTGGGTCCGAGACACCACTTGAAGACCCTCCTTGGGTCCTTGGGATCGTCCTGGCGGGAAACGTCGCTGCTGCCGTAGAAATACTTCGTGCCGTCCTTGGCGGTAACGATCCATGAGGTCTCGTTGATGAAGCAGTATTTGGAGAAGGCGCCTTCGATGACGCTCCGGTAACAACCCCAGGTCGAATCGTACATGAGATAAGAGGTGGCGCCGTTGATGGCGGCGACGAAGGGATAGGGGAAAGGGCCGTAGTTGTTGGTGTAATCCAGGCCGTACTTGGTGTTCCGTTGGATGGAGCCCAGATCAATGGTCCAGCCGATGCCCGCCAGGCCGTTTCTGGCCTGACTGTTGTAGGTGAGGGCAAGGTTGGGGCGATGCCGTTTCTGCCGAGAGGAGTGACGATGGGTATCCTATAGCCCAGAGCCCCGGTAAAGGGGTTCATCTCGGGGTTCTGGAAATAGAGGCCCGTTGATGCGGGATCGTCGGGGGCTGCCGAGGGGATGTAGACCGGGGGAAGCGAGAAGCGGTGAGAGGGAGGACAGTGACGAGAAGGCCCGCCATGAGCAACGAACAGAGAAAACGGGTTGCGGTATCCAGAGCTCCCCCCTTGTGGAGACGGTGATGATGGAACCGATAGAAGAACTCTACCGGGGGGTGCGAGGTTGTCAAGGGGAAATGTGGGGGAGACTCGATGGCTCCTGAATAGGGTGGCCGGATCGTACCATCTTTTGGACCGCCTTCGTGATGGATGCGGTTGTGGCTCCGAGGTGACGGGCCGTTTCGGCCTCGGAATTCTTTGTATTCACTTGATTATTTGCGAAAAAGCGATAGAATATTAGTTTCATGACGACACACACGATGAGAAACTTAGCCAGGGAGTTTTACAAACACCTGGAGGTGGAGAGGGCCGCACCGCCCAATACCAAGAAGGCTTACCACGGTGATATCGAGCATTTCGTCAGGTTTGTCGAGGAGGGACCGGAAGAGGTCGTCGATCACAACACGATCCGCGCCTACATCCTGAGCATATACAAAAACGTCAAGAAGTCGACCCTTGCCCGGAAGGTCTCATCGATCAAAATCTTCTTCCGGTTCTGCAAGCGCCGGGGGTATATAGCTGAAAACCCCGCCCTCGTCATACGCAACCCGCGCATGGAGAAGCATCTGCCCAAGTTCTATACTATCGATGAGATGTTCCATTTCCTCGACTACCTGCCCAAGGAAGGCTGGCTCAACCTCAGGAACCGCGCAATCTTTGAGCTCATGTACTCTACGGGAATACGCTCCCAGGAGGCCCTCGGCATCGACTTCAAGGACCTGCACCTCGACGGCATGTGGGTGCGGGTGACGGGCAAAGGACAGAAGGAACGGATACTCCCGTTCGGCGAGAAGGCAAAGGCCGCACTGGAGCACTACATAGAGGCACTGCAAAGCAAAGACCGGTGCGCACCGGGGCGACCCGTTTTTATCAACGCCCAGGGAGCGCGGCTCTCCTACCGGGGTCTCTTGAAAATTATGAAAAAGCATCAGCTTAACGTTCATCTTTTCAAAGACCTCGCTCTTCACGGCATCCGGCACTCCTTCGCCACCCATATGCTCGACAATAATGCGGACCTGAGGAGCATTCAGGAGCTCCTGGGCCACGCCAAACTTTCCACAACCCAGAAGTACACCCACACCTCCATGGACAAGCTCATGGAGGTATACGACAAATCTCATCCAAGAAGGTAGAATGATATCGACAACAGTGATCTCTGTTCGCCACAGGGGAAGGGTCGCTATTGGGGCCGACGGTCAAGTCACCCTCAACACTACGGTAATGAAACAGAGGGCAAAAAAGATCAGGAAGATATATAATGACCGGTGTCTTGCCGGTTTCGCAGGGGCCACGGCGGACGCCTTTACGCTCATGGAACGGTTTGAAAAGAAGCTGGAACAGTTCAACGGAAACATCACAAGGGCGTCAGTGGAGCTCGCCAGGGACTGGCGGACGGATAGGCTCCTGAGGCGCCTTGAAGCGCTTCTCGTCGTTGCCGACGCCGAGCACAGTTTCATTCTTTCGGGCACAGGCGACGTCATAGAGCCGGACGACGGCATAGCGGCCATCGGCTCCGGAGGCCCTTACGCCCAAGCGGCGGCAAAGGCCCTTATAAATCATACGGAGCTGTCGGCCACCGAGGTCGTCGGTCTGTCTCTAAACATAGCCGCCGACATATGTATTTACACCAACCACGAGATAATCATTGAGGACCTATAGATTATGAGGACGTTGACACCCAAGCAGATAATGGACGAGCTGAACCGGTTCATCATCGGCCAGGAAAAGGCAAAGAAGGCCGTTTCCATAGCCCTTAGGAACCGCTGGCGCCGACAGATGATTTCAAAGGATTTGAGGGATGAGATCGCACCCAAGAATATTATTATGATTGGGCCTACGGGCGTGGGAAAAACGGAGATCGCCCGGCGTCTCGCCAAGCTTGCCAATGCGCCGTTCCTGAAGATAGAGGCAACGAAGTTTACCGAGGTGGGCTACGTGGGCCGGGACGTGGAATCGATGATACGGGATCTCACCGAGCTCGCCATCAACATGATCAAGAAAGAGGAGGAGGAAAAGGTCGTCTCGAAAGCCACGGAGCTTGCGGAGGAGAGGATTCTGGACCTGCTTCTACCCGTCAAGAGAACGGCCCAGAGTCACGGTGAGGCAGTCCCTCTGGAAAACTCTCGAGAGAAGTTCCGGGCCCTTTTCAAGAGCGGGAAGCTTGACGAGAAGTTCGTCGAGGTGGAGGTGGCCGAGCGATCCCTGCCCATTATCGAAATCTTCTCCGCATCGGGCATGGAAGAAATGGACATGCAGATAAAGGACATGTTCGGCAACATGTTGCCCAAGAAGACCAAGAGACGCCGCATGAAGGTCAAAGAGGCCTACGAGCACCTGATCCAGGAGGAATCGAAAAAGCTCATAGATATGGACCGGGTAACGAAGGACGCCATCGAGCGCGTCGAGCAGTCGGGCATCATCTTTCTCGACGAGATCGACAAGATCGCGAGCCGCGATCAGAGCCACGGACCGGATGTGTCCCGGGAGGGGGTTCAGCGGGACATTCTGCCCATCGTGGAAGGTACAACGGTGACGACCAAGTACGGCATGGTCAAGACAGACCATATCCTCTTCATCGCCGCCGGCGCATTTCATATGTCGAAGCCCTCCGACCTCATCCCGGAGCTGCAGGGAAGGTTTCCTATCAGGGTTGAGCTCGACTCCCTGACGCGGAACGACTTCTATCGCATTATCACGGAACCCGAGAACGCATTGATCAAGCAGTACCGGGCCCTGTTGAAAACGGAAGATATCGATCTGGAATTCGATGCAGAGGCCCTGGAGGCCATCACCGACATTGCGCAAAAGATCAACGAGATGACGGAGAACATCGGTGCCCGGCGGCTTTACACGGTGATGGAAAAGCTTCTTGAGGACATTAGCTTCAAGGCGCCGGACATGGGCGGTCAAACACTCGTCATAACGAGCGATTACGTTAAGGAAAAGCTCGGAGAGTTTCTGGAAAGGGACGATTTGAGCAGGTACATACTGTAAAGGCAGTGTTGAGTGAGAACCTGTGAAAAAATTCGATTATATGGCCGGAACGCTGTTTGCCTCCCTGCTTCGGTCGCTCCCTGGGTCGTGCTCCAAGGCGTGACTCGGCAAAAGCTCCTTCCGGCCATGCGCCTTTCGGGATATGATTTGTTCGCAGGCCCTGATGAGTTTTGAGTTGAAGATTGAAGGAAGAAGGATGGAAAGATGAAGGAAAAGATTGAGACGATCCTGGAAACGCTACCGTATATCAAGAAGTTTGCCGGCACGACATTCGTCATCAAGTACGGCGGGGCCGCCATGGAAGAGGCTCAACTGAAAAAAGAATTTGCCCGCGACGTCGTGCTGCTTAAGTACGTGGGTATTAATCCCGTCATTGTCCACGGGGGCGGCCCAATGATCGGAAGACTCCTGAAGGACCTGAACATCCCCACCCGATTCGTTAACGGTCTGCGTGTCACCGACGAAAAGACCTTAGAAGTGGTCGAGATGGTCCTTTCGGGCCTCGTCAACAAGGAAATCGTAAAGAACATCAACGATCTCGGGGGAAAGGCTATAGGCCTCTCAGGAAAAGATGGAAGGCTGCTCGTGGCTAAGCGCCATGACGATGCCGAGATCGGCTTTGTCGGCGAAGTCGTTGAAGTGAACTCGGCCCTTATCCGTGAGGTGTCCAGGCAGGGGTACATACCCGTCATTGCACCCCTTGCCGACGGCTTGGATGGCGCCGCCTACAACGTCAATGCCGACACCGCGGCGGGAAGCGTTGCCAAGGCCCTTTCGGCACGGAAATTCATTCTCCTGACGGACGTGAAGGGCGTCCTCGACCAAAGTGGCGAGCTGATTTCGCTTCTCCGGAAGCCTGTCATCAAGAAACTCCTGGACGATGCCGTCATCTCGGGCGGCATGATTCCAAAGGTCGAGTGCTGCGTCGACGCCCTCGAGGGCGGCGTCCGGGAGACGCACATCATAGACGGCAGGGTCCCCCACGCCCTTCTTCTTGAAATCTTTACCGATTCAGGAGTGGGAACAGAAATTACAGGAGAGCGTTAGATGCAGGATGAACTTATCAGGAAAGGCAAGCAGTTTCTGGCAAACACGTACAATCGCTATCCTCTCGTGATCACGAAAGGAGAAGGCTGCTGGGTGTGGGACATGAACGGAAGGCGCTATCTCGATTTTCTGGCCGGCATAGCGGTGTGCAATCTCGGCCACGCCAAGAAGGAAATCGCAGACGCCATTGCGGCCCAGGCCCACAAACTCTTTCACATCTCCAACCTTTTCTTCATCGAACCGCAGATTAAGGCGGCCGAACTGCTTGTGCAGCACTCTTTCGGCGACAAGGTTTTCTTCTGCAACAGCGGTGCAGAAGCCAACGAGGGAGCTATCAAGCTTGCCCGGCGCTACTCGTGGAAGAAATACGGTGCCGGTCGGTTCGAGATCGTTGTAATGGAGAACTCTTTCCACGGAAGGACCTTGGCAACGCTGACGGCTACGGGCCAGACGAAGTTTCATGAGGGCTTCGCCCCACTGCTCGAAGGCTTCAAGTATGTGCCTTTCAACGACCTGGCTGCATTGGAAGCTGCTATTTCGGAGAAGACATGCGCGGTCCTGCTTGAATTGGTTCAGTCGGAGGGGGGCGTCTACGCTGCCGGCAAGGATTACGTGGCCGCCATCCGCAGCCTCACGCGCTCGAACGACATACTCTTCATGGTCGACGAAATTCAGACCGGCATGGGGAGGACAGGAAAATTCTTCGGCTACGAGCATTACGGCGTTGAGCCGGACGTGATGACCCTGGCAAAAGCACTCGGCAACGGGTTTCCCGTCGGCGCCGTCATTGCAAAAGACAATGTCATGGCCGCCTTCGAGCCCGGAACACACGCCACGACCTTCGGAGGGAACCCTCTTGCCATGGCCGCCGTCCTGTCCACGTTGAACGCCATTATAGACGAGGACATTATCCGGAACTGCCAGACGACGGGGGGCTACCTGGAGGCCCAACTCCTGAGGCTGAAAACCAAGTATCCCTTCATTACCGATGTGCGGGGCATGGGGCTTATCTGGGGCATCGAGCTCTCCATAGACGGTGACGCCGTGCACAGGGAGTTTCTCAAGGAGGGCATCATCCTGAACTGCACGAAGGGCAAGATCTTGCGGCTTCTCCCACCGCTCATCACCAAGAAGGAAGAGGTCGATATCTTCATAGACGTGGCCGATCGCATATTTGAAAGGCAGGGCAAGTGAAACGAGACTTTACCAAGCTCCTTGACATTTCTTCGAACGAGGGACGCTATCTTGTGGACCGAGCCGCAACGCTGAAAGGCATGGCTGCCCGGGGGCAGGAATTTAAGCCCTTACGGGACCGTTGCCTCGCCATGATTTTTGAAAAGGCATCCACCCGGACGCGCATATCTTTCGAGGTAGGCATACGGCAGCTCGGGGGGTACGGCATCTTTCTGAGCACCTCGGAAACGCAGATCGGGCGCGGCGAGCCGATCCGCGACACGGCCCGCGTCTTGAGCCGCTATGTCGACGCCATCATGATCCGAACCTTCTCCCAGGACGCAGTGGAGGAGCTGGCCCAATGGGCCGACGTTCCCGTCATCAACGGACTGACGGACCTCTACCACCCCTGCCAGATACTTGCCGACCTCTTCACCATTACCGAGTTCAAGGGAGACTTCCGAAAACTCCGGATCGCCTACGTCGGGGACGGGAACAACGTCGCCAATTCCTGGATCGAAGCGGCCCTGCTGTTCGGCTTTACGCTGGCCCTGGCCGCGCCGGAGGGCTACAGGCCTGCAGCCCCCGTTTTTGAAAGGGCTCTCGCATCGGGAAGGGTCGAATACACCTCAGATCCGTTCAAGGCTGCCGCAGGCGCCGACGTCATCAACACGGACGTCTGGGTCAGCATGGGCCAGGAGCGGGAGCGGCAGGAACGGGAGCAAGCCTTCGCTTCCTACCGCGTAGACAAAGACCTGCTGAGGGCGGCACGCTCCGACGCGATCGTGATGCACTGCCTGCCCGCGTACCGCAACAAGGAGATATCGGAGGACGTTTTCGAACAGTTTGAAGAGGTGCTTTTCACTCAGGCAGAGAACAGGCTCCACGTGCAGAAGGCATTGATGGAATGGCTCATAACGGACGAGGACATAAGGAAAGAAGTGATTAAGTGATTGAGGAAATAGGTAGTTGAGTAGAGTAATTGAGCGAAAGGTAACATTATATAGAGAGAAGCAGGAAGGGCGGCCCGCTGCAAGGCTGCAGGGATAGAAAAGCACCATGGAAAAGGAACGATACGGAGGAGACAATGTCTAAGATCAAAAAAGTGGTTTTGGCATATTCGGGCGGACTCGACACATCGGTCATCATTACCTGGATCAAAGAGAAGTATGGTTGCGAGGTCATCGCCTACGCCGCCGACGTGGGCCAGGGGGATGAGCTGGAGGGCCTCGAGGAAAAGGCCTATAAAACGGGTGCCCTGAAGGTCTACATAGAAGACCTGAAGGAGGAGTTTGCCCGCGATTTCATATTTTTCGCCATTCGCGCCAACGCGGTTTATGAGGGATCC
This sequence comes from uncultured Pseudomonadota bacterium, assembly GCA_964651435.1. Classification (GTDB taxonomy): domain Bacteria; phylum Desulfobacterota; class Syntrophorhabdia; order Syntrophorhabdales; family CAYQXL01; genus CAZYVU01. Next base: position 5,537 of record CAZYVU010000058.1, on the reverse strand, counting down.
TACCTCATGGGCACATCGATCGCCCGACCGCTTATCGCAAAAAGACAGGTCGAGATCGCCCTGGCAGAAAAGGCCGATGCCGTTGTCCACGGCTCAACGGGAAAGGGCAACGATCAGGTCCGCTTCGAGCTGACATACTACGCCTTTGCGCCCAACCTGAGAATCATATCGCCTTGGAGGGAATGGTCCTTCACGTCGCGGGACGAACTGATCGACTACGCCGCAAAACACGGCATCCCCGTTCCCGTGACCAAGAAAAAACCCTACAGCATGGATAGAAACCTCATGCACATCAGCTATGAGGGCGGCATTCTCGAAGATCCCTGGAAGGAATATGATGAAAGTATGTTCCGCCTTAGCGTTTCTCCGGAAAAGGCCCCTGACAAGCCCCAGTACATAGAGGTCTCCTTCGAAGACGGCGTCCCCGTGGCCGTGAACGGAAAGAGGCTGAGCGCCTATGAGATTGTCGCACGCCTGAACAGCCTGGGAGGAAAGCACGGCATCGGCCGGGTCGACATCGTGGAAAACAGGTTCGTTGGGATGAAATCGCGAGGCGTTTACGAGACGCCGGGCTGCACCATTCTTCACGCCGCCCACCGTGCCGTGGAGTCGATCACCATGGATCGCGAGGTAATGCACCTGAGGGACGGCCTGATCCCCAAAGTTGCCGAACTCATCTACTACGGCTTCTGGTATTCTCCGGAGATGAAGGCCATCATGGCCTTTACCGATGAGATTCAGCGCGGCGTCACCGGCACGGCCCGTATCAAGCTGTACAAGGGCAACTGCATCGTCGTAGGGCGCAAGTCGCCCAATTCGCTCTACATGAAGGATTTTGCCACCTTTGACAAGGACTCCGTCTACAACCAGCAGGATGCGGGCGGTTTTATACGGCTTAACGCGCTCCGCCTCAGGATCAGGGCCCTTTTGGGCCGGTAGCGCAGGTCGCCTCGCTCGATGGCGTCCGAAGAGGGCCGGCGGGACCGTTCGTTCGGTTTCGCAGGGATGCGCCCAAACGACCGTTTTGTGATGGTGTGAGGATATGGCATGAAACAGTATGTACCGCAGGACATTGAAACGAAGTGGCAGGGGATCTGGGAGGAAAAGGGTTTATTTGAGGTCTCCGAGGATCCTTCGAAGCAGAAATACTACCTTCTGGAAATGTTTCCCTACCCCTCCGGAAGGATTCACATGGGTCACGTGAGAAACTACTCCATAGGCGATGTGGTGGCCCGCTACAAGAGGATGCAGGGCTTCAACGTGCTCCACCCCATGGGTTGGGATGCCTTCGGTATGCCTGCAGAAAATGCGGCTATGGAAAGGGGGATCCACCCCGCCACCTGGACCTACGAGAACATCGAGTACATGCGGAAGCAGTTGAAACGCCTCGGCTTCAGTTACGACTGGCACCGGGAGATCGCCACCTGCGACGTGGACTATTATCGCTGGGAGCAGTGGATCTTCCTCAAAATGTACGAGCGTGGCCTCGTGTACCGGAAAAGCTCTCCCGTCAACTACTGCCTCAAGTGCCAGACGGTGCTGGCAAACGAACAGGTGGAGGGTGGGGCCTGCTGGCGCTGTGGAGAGCAGGTTGTCCAGAAAGAACTGACCCAGTGGTTTTTTGCCATTACCAAGTATGCCGACGAGCTGTTCGACGCCTGCGACCTCTTGACCGGGTGGCCCGAGCGGGTCCTGAACATGCAAAGGAACTGGATCGGGAAGAGCTACGGCGTAGAGGTCGACTTCCGGTTTGAGGACGGTTCTCCCCTCACCATATTCACCACAAGACCGGATACCCTCTTCGGCGTCACCTTTATGGTTCTGGCGCCGGAACACCCTCTGTTGGAGGCCCTCTGTGCGGGCACGGAACAGGAGGCCAAGGTGCGGGCCTTTGTGGAAAAGGCAAAGGCCCAGGACCGGTCCTTCAGGTCCGAGCCGAGCATGACGAAGGAAGGCGTCTTCACGGGAAGATATGTCGTCAACCCCTTGAACGGGGCCCGCATACCCATCTTTGTGGGCAACTTCGTGCTCATGGAGTATGGCACGGGTGCCATCATGTCCGTACCCGCCCACGACCAGCGGGACTATGACTTTGCCAAGGAGTACGGGCTGCCCGTCATCGTAACCATCGTGCCCAAGGGCGCGTCGCTGGACGGCGCCACCATGGAGAGCGCCTACGAGGGCGACGGCATTCTAACCAATTCGGGAATCTTCGACGGCATGGAAAACCGAAGGGCGATCGACGCCATAATCGACCATCTGGAAAAAGAAGGGTTGGGAAAGAGGAAGCTCAATTACCGCCTCAGAGATTGGGGGATTTCACGGCAGCGGTATTGGGGTGCGCCGATACCCATGGTGCACTGCCCCGATTGCGGCGTCGTTCCCGTTCGTTACGAGGACCTTCCCGTCGTCCTGCCCCTCAATCTCGATGTTCACATGATAGGGAAATCACCCCTTGCCGAGGATCGGTCCTTTTACGAGACGACATGCCCTCTGTGCCACGGGCCGGCGAGGCGCGAAACGGACACCATGGATACCTTCGTCGAATCATCGTGGTACTATCTGAAATACACCTGCCCTGACCACCGCGAAGGGGCGCTCGACAGGTCCCGCGTCGATTATTGGATGCCCGTCGACCAGTACATAGGGGGGGTCGAGCACGCCGTCCTCCATCTCCTCTATTCGCGCTTTTTTAACCGCGTGCTGAACGACCTCGGCCTCGTCGGCCTTCGCGAGCCCTTTCAAAACCTGCTCACCCAGGGCATGGTCATCAAGGATGGATCCAAGATGAGCAAGTCCAAGGGCAACGTGGTTGACCCCGATAGCATGATCAATCAGTATGGGGCCGACACGGCCCGCCTGTTCTGCCTCTTCGCCGCACCGCCGGAAAAAGACCTGGACTGGACGGACAAGGGCGTTGAGGGCAGCCTCAGATTCCTGCAGAGGGTTTGGCGCATGGTTATGGAGCGTATAGAAACGCTCAGTGCCGTCAAGGGCGACATCGATACGGTCCCGGAAGACGGTGAACTGAGGGCGCTTCTCTTTAAGACGCACAAGACCATTAAGAAGGTTACCGAGGACGTCGAGCGCTTCCATCTCAACACGGCCATCTCCAGCGTCATGGAGCTCGTCAACGTCATCTACAAGGTACTGGAAGGCGATTGGAGAGAAGGGAAGACCCTGCGGCTCCTGCGGGGTGCCATGGAGATGGTCCTTCTTCTGCTCTTTCCGTTTGTCCCCCACATTGCCGAGGAGCTATGGTCCCGGATGGGCAAAGAGGACCAGATCGGCAGCCAAGCCTGGCCGCGCTACAGGGAAGACCTGGCGAGGGACGAGACCGTCACCGTGGTCGTACAGGTGAACGGCAAGCTCCGTGACAAGATCGACGTGGAACGGGACCTCGACGAAACAACGGTCAAGGAACTGGCCTATGCCCTTGAAAAGGTCCAACGACATATCGAAGGCAAGGCGGTGAAGAAAACAATCGTTGTGCCCAACAAACTGGTGAACATCGTATGCGCGTGAGGGAAAAAAGTTCGGAGTTCGGAGTTCGGAGTTCTGAGAAGAGAGCAGATTGGGGAATGGCGGAATGGCGGAATGGCGGAATGGGGAGAGGGCTGATCACCTGCCTCAGCCTCCTTCTGTCGCTTTTCCTCGTAACGTCCTGCGGCTACGAAGTGGTGAAAGACAAAGGCATCTATGCCGGCGACATCGCCTCCCTGTCCGTGCCCATGTTCAAGAACAAGAGCTACGAGGCCCACGTGCCCGGATTCATGACCGACGCATTTACAAAGGAGCTGATCAACACGGGTCTCTTCCAGGTCAACCGGCCCGGGGCAGATGCCTATGTGGAAGGCACCATCCAGCGCGTCCGGGCCATTCCGTATACGGTCAACAAGGAGGGAAGCGTAATCGAGAAGCGCGTGGACGTCTATATAGACCTATCCCTCTTCCGCAAAGACGGAACGCTCCTGAAGCGCTGGAGCCTTTCCGATTTCGAAACATATGGGGCAGAAATTATCAACTACGAAGAGTTCAACAAGCAAGAGGCGTTGAAAAAGGTCTCCGAAAGGTTGGCGAGACGCTTTTGCGCAGCGCTCCTGATGGAATACTAAATCACCCTTTGGCAGCAGCCTGAACCTTTTTTGCCAGACGGGAAACCTTTCTGGCCGCTGTATTCCTGTGGATAACGCCCTTGGAGGCGGCTTTGTGAATGCTCGACACGGCTTTTCTGAAAGCGGCCTGGGCGCCCTCTCCACTGTCCTCATCCAAGACTGCAACCGCTTTCTTCACGTAGCCCTTCATGGTCGACTTTACGTGAGCATTGCGCAGTCGTCTGCCTTCCGCCTGTTGCGCCCTCTTGATGGCCGATTTATTTTTTTTCACCGCCAATCCTCCACTCAGATTTGACTATTTCTACCACTCAACCGACTTCGGTGTCAACGGCCCACGTCCCAAGGAGCGTTGCACCGAAAATCCCCGGACAGCTTATCGAAGGCTTGGAGAGTCTTTCTTTGTTTGAACTGCGAAGCCTCTGATTTTCGTTTCCCTTCGATAGGGGAGACTACTTCTTGCCGGCACTTCTCTTGGAAGCCTTTAAAGGGTTGATCTTCTGCTCCTCTACCTTCTGACCCTTCTTCACGTGAGATGACATGGGGCAGGCGCCCTTCTGCCATTTCTGGGCCGGATACGGAAAGCTGGAGCAAAAACGGCCTGTCTCAAATTCGACGATTCTGGTGCAACCTTCGCACTCGGCCACGACTGGATAGCACTGCCCCCCATTGTAGGAGCAGCCGCTTTTTTTCATGAAAATACACTCTGTACCCTTTTTCACCGTTTCACAACGCATAACGGCACCACCTCCTCAAAAGATTTAAAGGTCGCTAAATTAACACCATTTTTTCCTTTTTGTCAATAGTAACGCTGCGCTGGGTGGCAGCGATAAACATTTTCTTTGCCCTGAGGATGTAGATTGCTGTATAATAGACTTGACGAAACAGAAAAAATCCTTTATAAAATATTCCTTTTGAGGCCAAAGGTGCGCTTAGTTACGCATTTTGGCTGGTGTAGCTCAATCGGCAGAGCAACTGATTTGTAATCAGTAGGTTGCGGGTTCGAGTCCCATCACCAGCTCCACGGAGAGGTTCCCGAGCGGCCAAAGGGGGCAGACTGTAAATCTGTTGGCGCAGTCCTTCGGAGGTTCGAACCCTCCCCTCTCCACCATAATTGTATTGTTTTGGGTTTTGGGTGTAGGGTTTTGGGTTGTCTTCTTCAACTTGGAGCTCCAAACTTAAAGCTCGTAACTGTATTTTTCGAGCGGGAGTAGCTCAGCTGGTTAGAGCATCAGCCTTCCAAGCTGAGGGTCGCGGGTTCGAGTCCCGTTTCCCGCTCCAGTAGCCCACGTAGCTCAGTCGGCAGAGCACATCCTTGGTAAGGATGAGGTCACCGGTTCAATTCCGGTCGTGGGCTCCATAAACAGATGGAGGGAGGCTCTCTATGGCTAAGAAAAAGTTTGAACGCAAGAAACCCCACGTCAA
>CAZYVU010000057.1:0-12767 GCA_964651435.1 uncultured Pseudomonadota bacterium | reverse complement strand
AATCACTTATTCACTCAATCACTTATTCACTCAATCACTTATTCACTCAATCACTTATTCACCCTAAGTCTTCAGATATGTCTAAAGGCCCTGCGGATGGTGTCGCTGCTCACCGGTTTCGTGCAGAACGCAACGACAAGGAAGACAATAAATGAGATGGGTAGCGCTATGATTTGGGGATCGATGACATTCCACGGAAACCCGAAGAGGGTGTCTCGCCCCGATAGAAGCCGGGCAAACCCAATCGCTTTGGCCTCCATTTCATGGACCAGCAGAATCCAGAAAAGCGATACGCCAAACCCCGAAAGAATGCTCGCCTTGGCCGCAACCTTGGTGCCCCCTCTCCAATAGAGGGCGAAAAGGTAGGCCGGGATAAAGGTAGCCCCGCAAAGGCTAAAGAAAAAGGCTGTTGCCACTGCGACTATGCTCTCGGGTAGCAGCAGCCCCAGGACAAGGGTAACCAGGATGCCAAAAACGATGCCGACCCTCGTCACAATCGTCGTTTCCGCAACGGCCCGCCCCCGGAGCAGCGCCTGTTCGAAGAAGTCGCGGCTCAAAGAGGTGCCGAGGGCGTGAAACTGCCCGCTCACCGTTCCCATGGCAGTCGACATCATGGCAACGAGAAAGACGGCTCCGAACCATTGAGGGTAGAAGGCCTCTATGTACTGGGGGATCACCTTGTCGATATTGCCTCCGGCCACAGTGATGGACAATTCCCCAAAGCGCCGGAAGAAGAATGTGTTCGTCAGAGGGCCCACGAGGTAGGCGATGCCCGACGTAAGGAGCAGAAACAGAGCCGCAAAGGGAATGGAGCGGTTGACTTCTCTGTCCGACTTGAGCGTCATAAAGCGCACGTTGAGCTGGGGCTGTCCCAGGACACCGATACCCACACCCATGATCAGCGTGGTAATCACATACCACCATGTTTCGGATCCGAAGCGTGGCATGGCCGCAAAGCCCTCGTGGCCGACCTGCCTGAGGCCCATCGGTATAAGCGGAAGCACCTCCGACAGGGAACGATGGGCCTTTGCCAGCCCGCCGAGCGATATATAGGTGGAAACACAGATGACAACCATCACAACGACGAGCAGAAGCCCCTGAAAAACAGACGTGTAGATGACCCCCTTCAGGCCTCCCCAGATAACGTAGCAGGCCGTTATGAGGAGAAATATGACCAGCGCCATAGAGAAGGGGAAGCCTGTATAAACCTCTATGAACCGCGATATGGCTATGAGTATGGCCGCCGCATAGATGGGCATGAAAAGGAAAAGAACGAGGCCCGAGAAGCCCTGTATGAAACGGGACTCATAGCGCCTGCCCAAGAGCTCAGGGAAGGTATGTGCGTCAAGGGCCTTGCCCATCTTGCGTGTCCGCTTCCCGAAGAAAACGAAGGATATCCACACCCCCACGAGAATATTCAGGAAGGCCAGCCAGCTTAAGGAAAAACCGAAGAGGGCGCTCATGCCGCCGAACCCGATGACGGCCGCCGTGCTGATGAATGTGGAGCCGTAGCTCAAGGCCATGATGAACGGATGGACCTGGCGCCCCGCAAGCAGGTAGTCGGAGACGGTGGTCGTCTTGCGATACCCGATGTAGCTCAGGTACACGAGGATTGCGAGGTAGACAACTATGAAAACGCCGAGATAGACCATGGGGATTAGGGGAGCTTTTCGATAAGCTCGATCTCCTCCCGCTCCCATTGGATCTCTTCCCGATAGTCGCCGTCCTTTTCCATAACGCCCCGGTTCCAGCAGGCCAGGCCGTAGCCGAGGCAGAAAAGGAAAGACAGGATGGTGAGAATAAATCCTCCCGAGACGGAGAGGTCGTCGAAGCCCAGCATGATAATTCATTAGCACGGAGAGACCATCAAAGCAAGGACAAAAATGCCTGGAGTTTCTAAGCTTTTTCGTCCTATACTTTGGCATTTAGAGGAGGGGATTATGGCAAAATACAAAGTGGTTGCAACGGCAAAGGACAGCAAGTGCGATTTTGTCAAAGAAGGGGACAAGATGGTAATCGAAGGAACTATGGTAAACCTCGAAGAGACGGACAGCCTCTGCACCGTCGCCCTTGGGGCGATCCAGTACTCCCTCTTTATGATGGGCAAGGCTGATGACCCGCGCGACTTCGGTCGCGAGGATGTCTACACGCTCCAGTGTCCCGACCCGGACACGCGCGTCATCTTCGAGATTTCGAGAACGCCCCTAAAGGATCGTTAGGCCCTCGGAGCGCCGCACCCGATCGTACCGGGCTCACATTTCATTTCATTTTTCCTTGTCCTCAGTTGGCCTTTGTGGAGACGTACACCACGACCCGCTTGCCATCCCTGTACTGAAGGGCCCCGAGATATGGGTGAACCTGCCCCTTCTCGTCAAAGTTCGGCTTTCCGTAGTACCCCAAAAGGGTCTTCCTCAGGTCCGTCTTAGCCACTGCCTCGCGGATCTTTTCCTTCTCCGTCGTGCTGCTTGCCCGAGCTATGGCATCGGCAAGGAGCTGAATTGATTGATATGAAACGAGGGAAAAACCGGTGGCCTCACGGTTGTACCTCTGGAAGTATCGCTTTCGCCACTCCTTGACCTCGGGCTTTTCCCGATTGATCTCAAAGGTAACACCCTCCAGGTACATGCCTTCGAGCAGCTCCTTGCCGCCCAGCTTCACCATGTTGTCCGTCGCGTAGGTGCTGCAGCCGAAGACCTTGCCGCTATAAGCCAATTCCTTAAGCTGCTTCAGGATGCCTATGTTCTGGGCCTCCTCATCGGTCACAATGTATACCGCCTCCGGTTTTGCTGCGATAATCTTCGTGAGCTGTGTGTAGAAATCTTTGTCTCCATGTTTGAAATACTCCGTCGTCACAACCTTTATGCCCTTCTTGGGGAACAGTTGGCTGTAGATGCTGACGGCACTCCGCCCGTAGTCGTCGGTAATGGCCATGAAGGCAACGCTTTTCACATCCAGCTTCGTGGAAACAAACTCGACAAAGGGCTCGGCGTACATGTCGATGGTCTGCACGATTCTGAACATATACGGGTAGTCCGGGGACGTGATCTTGGGATGGACGGCTATCGGGGTTACCTGGACAACCTTGTTGCGGCCCGACACCTCGCGCTGGGCGAGCACACAGGAACTGCAATAATCCCCGGTAATGGCCACCACCCGGTCGCGGTTTATCATCTTCTCGACGGCGGCAACCCCTGTTGTGGGATCACACTTGCTGTCATAGAGCACGAGCTCAATCTTCTGTTGCTTGCCCTGTAGCCATATTCCGCCCTTTGTATTTATCTCGTCCACGGCCATCTTGATCCCATCAACAGCCCAACTGGCGGCCTCGGCAACCCCCCCGCTCAGGGGATAGACCGCCCCTATTTTGACTGCCTGGGCCTCTGCCGACAAGGGTGCCACAAGGAATAACAACAGCAAAACAAGAGACAGGAACATGCTCCATCGTTTACGCGCACTGCCGGTTTTCATTTTCCACCTCCCAATTACGCTTTGTCCACGCTTCCCACCCCCTTCACCCGATGCCGCACCAGTCGGCTGCAAAGAGGGCGAGGGTCTGCGTCACCTTTTTCAAAGAATCGAGGTCCACGAACTCATCGACGCCATGATAATTTCCACCCTTCGGACCAAATGCCAGGGAGGGCACCCCGAACATGGTGCCGAATCGCGTATCCAGACCGCCTGAGGAGGCTGTTATGCGGGGCCTTCCACCAAAGACGCCTTCTGCGATCGGCACCAGGGCCTGCACGAGCGGTGACGCCTCATCTTCCATCCATGGCTCTGCGTCCCAGCCGAACCACTCGACGATTGCGGGGTGCTCGTCAAACCAAGGGTCATCGGCTGTTGCCTCCCTGATTGTACGCGCCACCTCCTCCCGAACGTCCTCGCCGCGTTCGCCCGGTGGAAATCCTATTCTACCTTCAATCACCGCCCATCCAGCCACTGTTGAGACCCAGTCTCCGGCCCGGACGATTCCGATAGAGAGGTTGCAGGCCCGCCCCGTTTCCTGCTGCAGCAATGGATAGGACAGCGAATGTGCACGGCTCTCGTCGAGCGCCCCAAGCGCCCTGATGATGGGCACCATCTTGGCGGCGGCGTTGACGCCCTCATGGGACCGCGCTGCGTGGGCCGGGCGGCCCTTTACCCTGACCCTGAAGTATTTGATGCCCGGGTGGCTGATCCACAGACCTTCCCTCGACGGTTCGCTGATGATCATGGCATCGGCCGTCACGCCGCGCAGGAAACAGGCAAGGGTGCCACCGCTTCCCCCCAATTCTTCCTCTATGACGCTCTCCAGGATTACGTCGCCCCGCACCTCGAGGCCGCAGTCCATGAGGGCCCGCACAGCAAATAGGTTGGCCGATAGGCCGCCCTTCATGTCCGATGCCCCCCGCCCGTAAAGGAGGCCGCCACGGATGGCGCCCTTCCACGGGTCAGCGGTCCACTCAGAGACAGGCTCCACAGACACGACATCGGCGTGCCCGTTGAGAATGAGGCTTCTGTCGGCCCCCTTTCCTTTTCTTCGGGCGATTACATTCGGCCTGCCCCCGTAGGGCACGCCCGTATCGATGTATGCCGGATGACGGCTGACCGTCTCCGGTGACGCCTCGCAGAGTTCCACCTCAAGGCCGAGGTTGCTGCAGGTCTCGGCAAAGAATGCCTGGCACGACCCCTCGTGCCCCGGCAGGCTCCGGTGGGACACAAGGGAAAGAAGGAAATCGCACTGCTCTCCAAATGACCGTTCCACACGGTCAACAATCTCCGACCTCATCGATGCCTTCATCGGTCAACAGAACCTTTTTCCGCCAGCCGCGGATCCTTGGGGAGCTGACGGCCCCATTGTGCCGCCACCCCCTGACAAATCGACCCGGACGGCACTTCATCGCCGCCCGGGTCTCTTAAGATCCGAGGCGCTATGTCAGTTCGCCTTTGTGGAGACGTACACGGCAACACGCTTTCCGTCTTTGTATTGAAGCGCGCCAAGATAGGGATGAATCTGGCCAACGGCGTCAAAATTCGGTTCCCCGTTATAGCCGAGGAGCACCTTGGTGAGCTGGGTCTTTTTCATGGCATCCCGAATCTTGTCCTTGTCGGTCAGCGTGTTGGCCCGCTGGATTGCATCGGCCAGGATCTGAATCGACTGATAACCCCAGAGCGAGAAGCCGTTGCCGTTCCGGTTATACTTCTTTGCATACCGCTTGAGCCACTCCTGAACCTCAGGTTTGTCCTTGTTCAGCTCAAAGGGCACGCCTTCGATATACATGCCCTCAAGCAGCTCTTTGCCTCCGAGTTTGATCATGTTGTCCGTCGCGTAGGTGCTGCAGCCGAAGATCTTTCCCTTGAAGCCCAACTCCTTCAACTGCTTGAGTATTCCAACGTTCTGAGAATCTTCATCGGTGACGATGTAGATGGCCTCTGGCTTCGTGGCCACCAGTTTCGTAAGCTGCGTGTAGAAGTCTTTGTCCCCATGCTTGAACCACTCTGTTGCCGTCACTCTTATATTGTTCTTCGGATAGAGGTCGCTATAGATGGTCACGGCGCTGCGCCCGTAATCGTCCGTGATGGCCATGAGGGCAACCGTCTTTATGTTGAGCTTCGTGGAAACGAACTCGACGAAGGGCTTTGCATACATATCGATCGTATTGACGATCCTGAACATGTAGGGATACTCGGGCGCCGTGATTTTGGGGTGCACGGCAATGGGCGTCACCTGAACTATCTTTGCCCGACCCGTGACCTCGCGCTCAGCGAGAACGGCAGAGCTGCAGTAGTCCCCCGTGACCGCCACAACCTTGTCCCGGTTGACCATCTTCTCCACGGCGGCAACACCTGTCGTGGGATCACACTTGCTGTCATAGAGCACGAGCTCGATCTTTTCGTTCTTGCCCTGAACGGGAACACCACCTTTGGCGTTAATTTCATCGACAGCCATCTTCACGCCCTCGACCACCCAGCTTGACGCCTCGGCAACACCGCCGCTCAACGGGTAGATGGCACCGATCTTCAAATTCTGTGCCGATGCGGCAAGGGGCATAAAAATGAGGGATACGATGAGGGCCGCACCGATGAGTATCCAGCCCATTCTACAGGTTTTCCTTCCGTTTTTTTCACATTTCATTGACACACCTCCGCCTTTTTGATGTTTTGCGGACGAAAGACCGGTTAGCGCAGCCTTCCGTTTCGCAGACAACTTCGTTGGCTTCTCTGCCAGTCTTTCAGATGCACCCCCATGTGCACCCATTTACACGCTTTTACCGTCCCGGCACCGGACGACCTCGACATTGCAGGGTCGCCCCTAACCCCCGAGGTAGGCCCTCTTGACCGCCTCGTTGCCCTGCAGCTCCTGCCTCGTGCCCGAAAAGACCACCTTTCCGGTCTCAAGTACATATCCCCGGTTGGCCACCTCGAGTGCGGAACCCACATTCTGCTCCACCAGAAGGATGGCCGTGCCATCTCTGTTTATCTCCTCAATGATCCTGTACATCTCCTCCACCAGGATAGGTGAGAGCCCCAGCGACGGCTCGTCGAGCATGAGGAGCGTCGGCCTGCTCATCAGTGCCCGCGCTATGGCGAGCATCTGCTGCTCGCCCCCGGAGAGAGAACCGGCCATCTGATTCTTCCGCTCCGAAAGCCTGGGAAAATAGGAGTACATGTGGTCAAGATCCTTTGCCACGCCCCCTGCGTCATTTCTGACGAAGGCACCCAGTTTAAGGTTGTCCTGGACGCTCATGTCGGGAAAGAGCTCCCTGCCCTCAGGACAGTGCGAAATGCCCAGCTTCACTATATGGCCTGCCTTCTCCCGCTCTATGGCCTTTCCATGGAAGACGATGGAGCCCCGTCTCGCCCGGACAATGCCCGATATGGTGAGAAGGGTCGTTGACTTGCCGGCCCCGTTTGCCCCGAGGACCGTCACGATCTCGCCCTCGTTCACCTCCAGGGAGAGGCCATGCAGCGTTTGGGCACGCCCGTAGTAGGTGTCGATATCAGTCAGCTTTAGCAACACTTTGGTACCCTTTTCCCAAATAAATTTCGATGACCTTTTGGTTTTGCCGAACCTCTTCCGGTGTCCCTTCCGCAATCATTGTGCCGAAATCAACGACAAGGATGTGGCGGCACAGGGTCATCACGAGACTCATGTCGTGCTCCACAAGAAGGATCGTAATGCCCGAGTCATGAATGCGGCGGATCAGTTGGGCAATATATTTCTTGTCCTCACTGTTCATGCCCGATGCCGGCTCGTCAAGAAGGAGAAGCTTCGGCTCCGTCGCCAGCGCCACGGCGATACCGAGGGCCCTCTGGGATCCGAAGGGCAGGTGCTTTGCCAGCCTGTGCTCCCAGCTGGAAAGGCCGACAGACTGCAGAATTTCCATGGCCCTATCCCTCGCTCGCTTCTCTTCTCTGCGCCACGCACCGGTCTGAAACAACGACCCCACAAAGCCGGCCTTTGTCTGGAGGTGACGCCCCGTCAGCACATTTTCCAGCACCGTAAGGTCGGGAAACACGTTGATCTTTTGGAAGGTTCTTGCCATCCCGTGAGATGCTATGACATGGGCAGCCTGGTGGGTCACATCGACGCCCCCGTACCGTATGGTTCCGCCGCTGGGCCGAAGAAAACCCGATACGAGGTTGAAGATAGTGGTTTTCCCGGCGCCGTTGGGCCCGATAAGGCCGAAGAAATCGCCCTCTCTGACCGTAAAGTTGACCTGGTTTACGGCCTTCAGGCCACCGAAGTGCTTATCCAGATTCTGCACCACAAGCAGTTCTTCCATATCCAAATCCTAAGTATCTCCCTTGTCTCTCAGGCCTATCTGTTTCACATACCCCATAATGCCCTTGGGCAGAAAAATGACGCAGACCATGAGGATGAGGCCGTAGGCAACCCATTGATAGGCCTCAACGCTTCTCAGAAGCTCAGGGAGCAGGGTGAAGAGCACCGCCCCGATAAGGGGCCCCGAGAGGGTTCCCATTCCACCCACAACGAGCATGGTCAGGTGGCGGAATGACTCGCTCACCGAGAAGCTGACGGGGCTTATGAAACGAAAATAATGGGCGTAGAGGCTTCCCGAGGCGCCAAGAAGCATCGTGGCAAGGACAAAGGCGATGATCTTCGTTCTCGAAACAGCGATGCCGACAGACCGGGCCAGCGTGTCGTTCTCTTTAACTGCAAGCATTTCCCGGCCAAGCCGGGAGCGTAAAAGCTGCCGGTTGATGTAAAACGCAACGACGAGGAAGGCAAGGCTCAGGTAGTAGAACGCCGTCTTGCTCTCGAAAGAAATCTCTCCCCCGCCCGGCAGAGGGATGGGTGACGGGGCAGGAATTCCCGTAATGCCCATTGGCCCGCCGGTGACCGGGATCCAGTTATCAAAGACGAGATGGAGGATCTCGCCGAATCCGAGGGTCGTCAGGGCGAAATAGACACCCGTCAGCCGGAGCGAAGGATAGCCTATGAGGAGTCCGAAAAGGCCCGTCACCACTACGGCACAAGGCATGGCAAGCCAAAAAGCGAGCCCCAGCTTCGTCGCCGCAAGCGCAGAGGCGTAGGCGCCGATCCCCAGAAATCCGGCGTGGGCGATATTGAGCTGGCCCGTTATGCCCGTTATGATATTGAACCCGTAAATGCCCGTAGCAAAGATAAAGGCCACGTTCGCCGTATGTTTGAAATAGGGGTCATCTATTATCAGGGGAAAGGGGATTGCCGCTGCCAGCACCAGAAGGGGCAATAGGTGTTTTGCACTGTTTTTCATGATGCCTTCCTGCCGAAAAGCCCCTGAGGCCTGATCAGGAGCATACCGATAAGAATGATGAATGCGAAGGCATTCTTGTAATCCGATGAGATGTAGGCGCCCCCCAGACTCTCGGCTATGCCGATGAGGAATCCGCCCACCACCGCCCCCTGAACATTGCCCATGCCGCCGAGGACTACGACAACGAAGGCGATGAGCAGGGGCATGCCGCCCATGGTGGGGTAGACATAGAATATTGGTGCAAGGAGAGCTCCCGCCGCCGCCGCGAAGGCCGAGCTGATGGCAAAGGTGAGCATGTATATTCTGGGGATGTCGATACCTACAAGAGAGGCACCCCTCGGGTTCTGGGAGGTCGCCACGATGGCCCTGCCCGTCTTTGTGTAACCGAGGAAGGCGTAAAGGGCAGCGATGAGAACGATGCTCGCGATGAGGACCACGAGGCGCTGCAAGGTGCACAGGGCGCCGAAGATGGAAACCATCGTGTCCGTGTAGGGGGCGGAAACCTTGAGGGTTTCTGAGCCCCAGAGCAGTTGGGCTCCGTTCTCCAGGAAGATGAGAAGGCCCAGCGACACGAGCAGGTCGTTGAGATGGGGGCCTTCGTAGATGGGCCGGAAGACAAGCCGTTCAAAGACAATGCCCACAAGGCCTATGGCCACCATGGCCAGGGCGACGGAAACAAAAAACGGAAGGCCCAGGCGCTGCCCAAAGAAGTAGCAGGCATAGCCACCCAGCATGTAGATCGTCCCGTGGGCAAAATTGGAGATCTTCATGATGCCGAAGCTCATGGTCAGACCCACGGAGATGAGCGCATAAGCCCCGCCCAGAATCAGTCCGTTGATGAGCTGCTGTAAGAACACTATTCCTCCTGACCCGACACACCACACCAGTCGCAGATAAAGAGCGCGTAAACCTTCGTAAGGCCCCGCAGGGACTCAAGGTCAACCCATTCGTCGACACCGTGGAGGCTGCCCCCCTTTGGGCCGAAAGAGATGGAGGGGGTTCCGAACATGAGCCCAAACCGCGAGTCGAGGCCGCATGGCGCTGCCGTGGCCTTCGCCTCCATGCCCGGCACCTTTGCACTCGCTTCCACCATCTTTTTGATGACGAGAGAATCTTCGGGCTCCACCCAGGGCTCGGCATTCCAGCCGAACCACTCGATCTCCGGCGGGTGTTCCGCAAACCAGGGGTCATCCTTGACCGCGTCCGTGACTGTCTTTTCGATTTCTTCCATCACCGATCTTCCATTTTCTCCCGGCACAAACCCAACCCGGCAGTCGAGGACGGCCCAGCCGGCAACGGTGGACACCCATTCTCCGGCGAGCATTTTTCCGAGGGAGAGGTTACAGGACCTGCCCGTATCCCGGCTCAGGAGGGGGTAAGACAGGCGGCCCGCCCGTTCCCGGTCAAGGCGGTCCAGCGCCGTGATAATGGGCACCATCTTTACGATTGCATTGACCCCCTCATGCGAAAGGGCGGCATGGGTCGGCCGCCCCAAGACCCGCACGCGGAAGTACTTGATCCCCGGATGGGATATCCAGATACGCTGCTGGGAGCACTCCGGGGTAACCATGGCGTCGGCCGTCACCCCGTGGATCAGGCACGCCAAGGTGCCGCCGCTCCCCCCTAACTCCTCCTCTACCACCGTTTCAAGGATCACCTCACCCTTCAGTTTGATGCCGGCGGCGAGAACGGCCTTAAGGGCAAAGAACATGGCCGAAACGCCTCCCTTCATGTCCAGAGCTCCCCGGCCGTACAAGCGGTTGTCCCGGACAACGGCAGCCCAGGGGCTGTTGGTCCATTCGGAAAGAGGCTCGGGCGGAACCTCGTCGATATGTCCGTTCAATATAAGGGACCGTCCACCGCCCTGGCCTTTAAGCCTTGCGATGACATTGGGCCGCCCCGCGTAGGGCAATCCGATCTCGGTGTAGGCCCGATGTTTCTTCACCGTCTCCATGTCGGCCTCGAAGAGCTCTACGTCAAGGCCCATGGTGCGGCATGAATCGGCAAAAAAGGTCTGGCAAGGCCCTTCCTGCCCCGCCATCGTGGAAAAGGAAATCAGCTTCGACAGAAAGGCGATCTGGTCATCGAAAAACTGATCAACCTCTTGCATAACCGCTTCATTCATCTTGTCATTCGTCATCATTCTACCTCGGTTTCAACTCTCTCCGCATTGGCCACGCTCGTCACGTCTGAAGGACCCTCTTTCCGGCGTAGGCATTGTAGCCCTCGACCGCAATGAGCTCATGTCTCGCTATGCGCAGCACAATGTCCCGGGCATCCTGCGAGTCAAGCTTGAGAAGCACCGACTGCTCCTCGTCCGGGCCCTCCGATACCACCGCCTCATCCAGTATTGCTATGCCCGCCTCTCCCACCGTACGCCGGATCCGGTCCATAGACACAACGGACCGGTCGTACCGGATAAAAAGGTATGCATGATCCTCGTCAAAAGGATGCCCTTCGAGAAACGCATCCAGCTCATCAGGGCTTGACCGCTTCAAGGGCATCCCCTATGATCGCGAGCCCCTTTTCCAAAAGGTCGTCGGAGATAACAAGGGGCATAAGGGGCCGGATGATATTGGAGTGCGTGCCGGCCGACATCATGAGCAACCCCTTTTCTCTACAAAAATCCACAATGGCCTTTGTGTAAACAGTGGCATGCTCCTTCGTCTTCCGGTCCACAACAAGCTCCATGCCCACCATTGCACCCAGCCCCCGCACGTCGCCCACAACGGGATAACGCTCCTTAAACAATTGAAACCGCTCCATTACCTTTGCCCCAATGACCTGTGCGCGGGCAAGAAGGCTATGCTTCTCTATGTAGTCGACCACGGCAAGGCCGGCACTGCAGGAGACGGGGTTGCCGGAGTATGTACCGCCCAATCCGCCCACCTGCGGGTGGTCCATAAGT
This sequence comes from uncultured Pseudomonadota bacterium, assembly GCA_964651435.1. Lineage (GTDB taxonomy): Bacteria > Desulfobacterota > Syntrophorhabdia > Syntrophorhabdales > CAYQXL01 > CAZYVU01. Next base: position 1,118 of record CAZYVU010000057.1, on the reverse strand, counting down.
TCCGCCCTTCCCGTTACGGCGCTTAAGGGGAATCCCCCGGCAATTGATTTCGCCATGACCATAATGTCCGGCGCCAATTCAAAATGCTCGGAAGCAAAGAGCTTGCCCGTGCGCCCAAAGCCCGTCTGAATCTCATCGACGATAAATACAATGCCGCTTTCTTTACAGATGTCATGCAGGATATTGAGAAAACCCTTTGGGGGCGGTACAAAACCGCCCTCGCCAAGGACCGGCTCCACAAGAAGGGCCGACACCTGCTCGGCCGCCACGTGCGTGTAAAAAAACTCTCTCAGGCACCGGGCGCAATGGAGGTCGCAGGACGGGTATTCAAGGTCGTAGGCGCAACGGTAACAGTACGCGTAGGGCATCCGGTAGATCTCGGGGGCGTAGGGTCCAAACCCGACCTTAAAGGGCTTGGCCTTGCTCGTAAGGCTCAGCGCCAGAAGGGTCCTCCCGTGGAAAGCGTCCTGGAAGGCTATGATGGCCGATTTCCCCGTAGCGTGGCGGGCGATCTTTATGGCGTTCTCTACGGCCTCCGCACCGCTGTTGACGAACATCGTCTTCTTGGGGAAGTCGCCCGGCGTCAGTTCATTCATCTTTTTTGCCAATTTCACGTAGGGTTCGTACATGGCCACGTGAAAACAGGTGTGAATGAACCTATGCATCTGCTCCTCGGCCGCGGCAACGACGTCCTTATTGCAGTGGCCAACGTTGAGAACGCCTATCCCACCGGAAAAATCGATGTACTCTTTACCCTCCACATCGGTGATGACCGCCCCTTCAGCCTTTGCAGCAAAAACCGGGTGGGCTGTAGCGGGCCCCTGAGGCACGTGCTTCACACGTTCCGCTAACAAGTCTGCGTTCTTTCCCATTGTCCCTCCTGCATCTTGTTTTGTCCGCCCTAGTATACAATTTTTGTGCCGAGGAAGACCGGCCGAGGAAGACCGGCGCACGTGCCTGCTTAACGCCTTGATTCTGGAAGGGAATCCCCGTCCCACCCTGCCTGTCCCGGCAACGGCCTCCGCTCAACCAAGTATGCATCTATGCATAGCAATCATTGGCTTAACTGATCTTTGACAGTAGCAAAAAAATATGTGTGTTATTTCAGACACATAAAC
>CAZYVU010000056.1:0-13161 GCA_964651435.1 uncultured Pseudomonadota bacterium | reverse complement strand
AGGCCCTGCGGATACCCGGAGCCGTCGAGCCGCTCGTGGTGCTCCAGGATGATTTGCGCTATAGGAGAGGGCAGGTCAACGTCTTTTAGTATGTCGTATCCCGTCTGGGGATGGACCCTGATGAGCCTCATCTCAAGGGCCGTAAGTTTCCCCGGCTTGCTCAATATCTCGGCCGGTACGGACATCTTGCCGATGTCGTGGATCGCCGCCGCCATGGTGATCGTCTCGGCCGATTCGTCGGAAATGTGCATCTCTCTCGCTATTGCCCCGGCCAGGCTTGCCACCCTCCGTTGGTGGCCTGCCGTGTAGGGATCCCGCGTCTCCACCGTCAGAGACATGGCCTGCACGGTTCCCACGAGGCTCTTGCGCAGCTTCTCCGTTGTCCTCTTGAGCTCTTCTTCCGCAATTCTCCGCTCGGTTACATCCCTTAGGTATGCAAGCACAACCTGCTCCCCCCGGTACACGGCATGGGTTACGGACGCCTCGATGCATATGGTAGCGCCGTCCTTCCGCACCCCCTTGTATTCGTAACGCTCCGGCGCCGCCTTACCCGACTGCCTCCGCCGGCTGTACGCAAGGACCCTTTCACGGTCATCGGGATGGATCATACCGTAAGGGCCATCAACCTTCAGGTCATCAAGGGACGCATATCCGAAGAGGTTCAGGAACTTCTCATTGACATAGATATGCTGGTCTCCTTTTACCAGGGCAAAACCGTCGTTGGAGTGCTCTACGGCGGTGCGGTAGAGGTCTTCGCTCTCCTGCTGTTTCACTCGAATACGGCAGCCCTCCAGGGCCCTCCGTATCGTTTCCGGTAACCGCCTGATGTGGCTGGGGTGTTTGATCACGTAGTCGGCGGCACCTCGCTTCATGGCCTCTACGGCAATTTCCTCAGAGCCCGTGCCGGTCACAATAATGACGGGCATAAGGGGATTCTTTTCGCGGGCCAGGTCGAGGACCTTGAAGCCCTCGAAACCAAGGATGTTAAAGTCCGAAAGGATGATGTCATAGGTGCCCTGTTCGATCTGCTCCTCGAACTCCCTGCGAGACCGCACCGATCGGAGGCTGAAATCTTCTTCCTCCGCCGTCAGCGCGTCTTTCACCAGCTCTATGTCGAGGAGGCTGTCGTCGACGTGAAGAACACGGATCGTTCCGTTCATGCTACTCCCCCTTCGGCGGACCGACATTGAGTATGATCCAATATTGGTCTATCTGCTTCACAACATCGAGAAATCCCTCAAAGGTGATGGGCTTCACAAGGTAGCTGTTTGCGCCGATATCGTAGGAGAGGGCCCTGTCTCCCTCCTCCTTCGAGGAGGTGAGGACGATAACGGGGATGCGCTTGAGAACGGGAGACCCCTTTATCTGCCGGAGCACCTCAAAGCCGTCAATACCGGGCATCTTTAGGTCAAGCAACACAACATCGGGCAGGGGGTGACGGCCTCGGTCGCCGAACTCTCCCCTGCCGAAGATGTAGTCCAGCGCTTCCCGGCCGCCGGGGGCCACGTGCACCGTGTTGCCGAGCCTCGCCTCCCGAAAGGCGTCAAGCGTCAACTCCACGTCCATGCGGTTGTCCTCTACAAAGAGAATATGTGCAGGCTTTATCATTCATCCGCTCCTTTGCCGCTTGTCCTTAGTCTTACACAGAAGGTGCTCCCCCGTCCCGGCCGCGACTCCACCCATACCTCTCCACTCATAAGGCCTACGGCTTTCCTGACGATCGCCAGCCCTATTCCCGTTCCCGGATACTCGTCCTCGCTGTGGAGCCTCTGGAACATAGTAAACACCTTCTCGGCATACTCCGGGGCGATACCGATGCCGTTATCACTGACGAGCACGACAACATGCCCCCCTTCGTCGCGAACCTCAACCCTTATCTCGGGCGGTGTATCCTTACCTCTAAACTTTATAGCGTTATCGAGAAGATTCGTAAAGGCCTGGCGCAAAAGTCCCATGTCACCCATGACGGCCGGCAGGGGTGACGGAACGGAGACGTCAGCCCTCGCTTCGCTCACGCGCTGCGACAGAATATCGAGGACCTGTTCCATGACGGCCGGCAGAGGAACCGGCTCGAGCCTTACGGCAATGCGGCCGATGCGGGAGTACTCGAGAAGCTCATTGATGAGAACGGCCATGCGCTCACTTGCCAAAACGACGTTATCAACATAGTGCTGCGCCTCTTCGTTCAGGGCATCCCGGTGCCTGCGGGCAATGATCTGCGCAAAGCCGCTGATGGCACGGAGCGGGGCCTTCAGATCGTGAGACACGGAGTACGAAAATGCCTCGAGCTCTTTGTTGGCCGCTTGCAGCCTCCTGTTGGCCTCCGTTTTCTCCTTTACCTCGACCCGGAGCGACTCGTTCATTTCTCTGATCCGGGCATACTGTGCCGTGAGCGAATCGGCCATCTCCATAAAGTTGGCGACGAGGCGGCGGGTTTCGAGGACAACACTTCGCGGCCAGGCGATCGACCCGCCGGAGGTCAGTTTTTCGGGCAGGTCGTGGGTTATGTCTCCCAGCAATTCTGTCGTCCTCACCATGCGGCGGCTCAGGAACTCAGCCAATGCAAGAGAGAGGCAGAGAATGGCAAAGAGCAGGAAGAGTCTGCCCGTATAACTGTCGTACAGCCTTTTTTGAAAGGGGGCCACCGGCTGCTCCAGGATGAGCCGCCATTCCGCCGGGCCCCCAAGGGGCGATTCGACCACATAATGCGACTTGCCCCAGAGATCGATCGTCGAGGCGTTGGGCGGAAGGGGCGGAGTCCATCGGGCAACCCCGCCCTCGAGGGGCTCATGGTCCCCTCTCGGCGGACGAAGGGCGTCATGGCGCTCTGATCCCTGCGATTGCTGACGATGGTGTTGCCGTTCCTGTCGAGCAGCGCATAGAACATGTGCTCCTCATCGAGGGTTGCTTCGATGATCCGCCGTACCCTATCTAAGCTTAGTATACCTGCAACGTAGCCCCGGTATGCGTTGCCTACGACGACGGGGGCGAGCACGGCCACCACCGGTTTGGACACATCGACCCGGGCCATGACGACCTCCGACAGTATGGACTTCTGTTCTTTCCTCAGATCCGGAATGTAGGGTTGATCGGCAAAGCTCATGCCGATACTCGGCTGCCCCAATTCGCCGGTAAGGGGTGACATGGCCGTCAGCACTGCATTGACGTCCAGGAGCGCTATTCGAAGAAAGTTGGCGCCTGTCGCTCGCGCCTGGTCAAGCCGCCACTGCATCTGCTGCGGCCCATAATGGCCGGCCATCCTCGCCAGGCCTTCGATAGCCATCTTTCGGTCTTCTATCCACCAGCGGAGGTTATCCGTCGCGTGCAGGTTCTCCCTCCTGAGCACCTCGCGAATCCGCCGGTCCGTATCGGCAAAATCCGCTTTGCCCGCCACGGCGAGCAGGATGATCGCAGGAACGAGTACAAAAAAGGCCAGTACGGTGGAAAGGACCTCGCGGAATGAAACGGCAATGGTCTTCGACCGTACCAGATATGCGGTAAAAAGTAACCTTGCCGTGAGGGCGTTGGTAATGCCGTTTATCGCCTGCTTTACCATGAGGAACATGGCGCCGCTCGGCGACAGATGGGAGATGGTCGTAAAGCATAAATAACCCGTTGGTATGGCGATCACAAGCCAGTAAAAGGCATCGGCCGTCACCATGTGGACCCTGCGGCGGGCCATAAGAAGACCGACAGCGGCAGCCTCGGCGGTCATGGTCAGGACGGCCCAGGGGTGGTTCCAGGCCAGATAAGTGTAGCCTGCTATGACGGCCGCCGCAAGGACACCCCACCAAAAACCGAATATTTGCAGGGCCAGCATGGCGAAGATGCTGCCGAAGATGAAGTCGGCGTTAAGAATGGAAAAAGGGAAGACGTTGCCGGCCAGGCCGGCGGCGATCAACGCGACGAAGAGTGGGACGGCATATCTGCGTTCAACGACGCGCTGCGGCCCATGGGCCGCTTGCAATTTTAGAGCATTCTTCCGAACCAACCTCCACCCCGGCCAAGCCACATTCTTCGTGATGCCCCGCATCGGTTTCTACCGCGGCTCCAGCATGAAAGCGGAGAGGGTCCGGGGCCGCGAGCGCAGTACCGCTTCGACCGTTAAGCCTTGCCCAACCTCTTCTTCGTTGCCCGGGCGTAGGCAAAGACGGCCTCGACGTAGTTGTCGCAGTGGTTGTAGGCATAAACGGCATTCCAGCTTTGTTCGCGATTACCCTTCTCCCAACCGTGGGCCCGTAAGTAGTTGGCCACGCTGGCCACCGCGTCTGTAAAGTCATAGAGGTTTACAAGGCCGTCACCGTTGCCGTCGACGGCAAACCGTACATAGGATGATGGTATGAACTGTGGGATACCGAAGGCCCCGGCCCAGGAGCCCTTGATGGAAAATGGGTCTCTGCCCTGCTCCTTTGCAAAGCGCAAGAGATAGGTCAACTCCTCTTCCGCCCACTGGGACCGCCTGTTTTCGATGACTGCGCGGGTAAGGAGGCTGTTGAAGACGGGGTAGCTTCCCGTATAGCTCCCAAAATTCGTCTCTATGCGAAGGATGGCGACGAGTATCTCCTTGTCGACGCCGAAAGCAGCTTCCACGGCCTCCAGCGTTGCACGGTGCTTTGTTAGCACCTGGACCCCCTGGTCTATTGATTTTCGCGTCAGGAGGCCGAATTTCTTGCTCATGTAGTCGAGCCCCTTGCCACGGCGCTCAAGAATCTGGGGATAGAGAGTAACACGCTCATCGGCCAGCAAAATGTTCAATTCTTCCTCGGCAAATCCCTGGGCGGCCAGCCTGTCTTTGAGCTGGTCCATTCGCTCTTGGTACTGCGGGTCTATCTCTCCGAGCGCAGGGACGAGTGACCAAACAAAGATGAAAACCGCGATAAGCGTTCTCGCTATCCCCAACCGGCCTATGTCGTGGAGCCCTCTCATCCCTCTGTGAACAATAATACCAGGGATTGAGGGAAAAGCAAGCCCTTTGGCCCATATTTTGCCGCCCTACCGGGCAATCTGCAGGTTGACTAAGGTCACAAAAGATGCTTTATAACAGAAAGCGGTGGACATATAGAATCACATTGCCCAACTATGAACGGTCCGCGCAAAAGAACGGGGTTGGCCCTCCTCCTAAACGTAGGTGTCGGCATACTATTCGTCGCGGCCGCGCTTATAGTCGTCCTGTCGGTCCGCAGCGCCATGCGTGAGCAGGCGCTCGTGGAAGCCCGGTCGAAAGCGCGAATCATCCTCGACAGGAACCTTGCCACACACGCCTATTTTAGCCAGATCATGAAGCCGAGCATTTTTGCGTGGAGCGAACCCTTCCGGACCAAGGACTATTTCGATCACACATGGATGTCGTCAACCTTTGCAGTCCGGGAAATCGACAAATACTTCAAGTCCCTCAGTCCCTCGGGGTATTACTTCAAGGACGCCGCCATCAACGCCCGCAGCCCTGAAAACGAGGCGGATGCCTATGAGCGGGCCTTCATCGAGAGGCTGAACAGCGACAAGGCGCTTGAGGCGGAATCGGCCGTCCGGACCATTGACGGAAGGCCCTACCTCGTCGTCCTTCGAAAGGGTGAGACAATGGAGCCGTCGTGCCTCCGGTGTCACAGTACCCCCGGGGAGGCACCGCGAGGCTTGACGGACCACTACGGCACGGAACGAAGCTTTGGCAGGAAAACCGGCGAATCGGTAAGCGCCGTCTCCCTGCGCATCCCGCTGTCGGAGGCCTTTGCCGCCGCCAATCTCTTTTCGCTCAAGTTGTCGACGATCCTCCTCGTCGTTCTGGCCTGCCTCTTTGCCATACAGTACGTGCTCTACCGTCGGTACCTTCTGAGACCCCTCGGCCTCATCCGGGAAAAGGCAGCACAGATCGCAACAGACGAGCAACATTTGGGCGAAGAGATAGCAGAACCCTTCGGCAGAGAGCTTGGCGACCTGACGGACGCCTTCAACGCCATGTCGGTACAGCTTCGCCACGAAAGGGACCACCTGGAAGAGTTGGTCGTCCAGCGGACAAGGGATTTAAAGGAGAGCGAGGAACAGTATCGTTCTCTTTTTGACAACATGCTTAATGGATTCGCTTACTGCAACATGCTGTACGATGACCAAAGCCGCCCTATCGATTTTGTGTACCTTGATGTCAACAAGTCCTTTGAGCAACTGACGGGGCTGAAAGACGTGATAGGAAAGAAGGTCACTGAAGTAATACCGGATATCAAGGATTTGAATCCGGAGCTATTTGAGATATACGGTCGCGTTGCTTTAACGGGTGTTCCAGAAACCTTCGAGGTCAATCTGAGACCCCTAAAAAAGCTTCTCTTTGTAGCAGTCTACAGCACGAGAAAGGATTCCTTCGTGGCTGTATTCGACGACATCACGGACCGTAAAGAGGCAGAAGAGAGACTTGTGTCTGAACACAGGCGCTTTCAGACCCTCCTTGAGAATGCGCCCTTCGGCATCATGCTCGTTACCCCCGATAACCTGATTGCCTACCTCAACCCCAGGTTCACAGAACTCCTCGGGTACACCGTCCAGGACATACCGGACGGAAGAACCTGGTTTCGGACGGCATATCCTCGCAAGGAGTACCGGCACCAGGTGATTTCAGCCTGGTTCGAGGACCTGGAGACCGTGGGCAAGAGGGAGCCCCGCACGCGTACCTTTAGCGCCACCTGTAAAGACGGCACAGAAAAGGTCATCTATTTCATTCCCGTCCAACTTCCTTCGGGAGAACGCCTCGTCTCGCTGGAAGACCGCACGGAACTGTACCGGTATCAGGAGAACCTGGCATACCTTTCCACTCATGACGTACTGACCCAACTGATGAACAGGCGGTCCCTTGACGAGGTTCTCAACCGTGCCATCGCCAAGGCCAAGAGAGGAACGGTCAGCTCCCTCCTCTATATGGACCTTGACAAGTTCAAGGAGGTAAACGATACGGCCGGGCATAACGCCGGCGACAACGTACTCATAGAGCTTGCACGAATTCTCAGGGAGGCTCTGAGAACGGAAGATCTGCTGTTCCGCCTGGGCGGCGACGAGTTTGCCGCTCTCCTCGAAGGCATAGGCGGTGCAGAGGGGCAGGCCGCGGCCGGGCGCCTCTGCTCTCTCGTTGCGGCCCATCCTTTCACAACCGGCAAAGGGGTCTTCTCTCTCAGCCTGAGCGTCGGGCTCGTCGAGATCAACGGGCGGTTGACTGTCGATGATCTGCTCTCGCGAGTCGATACAGCCATGTACCAGGCCAAAGGCCACGGCGGAAACGACATAGTCGTTGCGTCGAGCAGGCCGACCGAAGGGACCTGATGGACTCAGTGAAGGCATCTAATATGGATATGAAGGCACTCAGCGGCGCTCGAAGCATTTTCGGAAAACCCGGCGCCTCAGGCTCCTTGATCCTAAGTGTCCTGTCGAGCCTGCTCGTTGCCCTGTGCCTCATCTCGACTGCCGCCAGGGCCACCGATCAAGTCTTGACCGTAGGCGTCTACGACAATGCACCAAAGGTCTTTCTTTCCGAATCCGGCAAGCCGGCGGGCATCTTCATCGATATTATCGAAGATATAGCCAAGTCGGCGGGATGGCGGCTGCGCTACCTGCCGGGCACCTGGGCTGAAGGCCTGGACCGCCTGGCGAAAGGCGAGATCGACCTCATGCCCGATGTGGCATATTCGCCGGAACGAAGCAAACACTATTCGTTCCACGGGGTACCCGTTCTCTCCTCGTGGTCTCAGGTTTACGCCCACAAGCGCAGCGGAATCCGGTCCATATTGGACCTGGACGGGAAGCGCATAGCCGTCCTGGAGGGTTCCGTTCAGCAGGAAGCCTTTATCCGACTCACCGAAAGCTTCGGGCTGCGCATGGAGCTCGTGGCGGTCCCCGACTACACGACCATGTTTGAGCTCGTGGCGGACAACAGGGCCGATGCAGGAATAACAAACCGGTTTTACGGGCTGATGCACGCAAAGCAGATGGGCCTCGAAGGCACAGGGGTCATCTTCGACCCCTCGGACCTGCTTTTTGCAGCGACCAAAAACGATCCGAAACAAGTATTGAACACCATTGACAATAGACTCTCCGATTTGAAACGGGATCCACAGTCCGTTTATTACGCGTCGCTGAAACGGTGGACGTCGGAGCAGGTAGAGCTTAAACTGCCCATGTGGCTTTCCGTCGCCGGCCTCGTTGCAGCCGTTGTTCTGCTCATGAGCATAGCCGGCGCTTTTGTGTTAAAGCACCAGGTTCGGGCACGGACCATGGAGCTCAGACAGGCAAATGAAAAATTGGAGCACCACATCATCGAGCTGAGGGAAACGGAAAATGCACTCCGCCAAAGCGAAGAGAAGTACCGAAGCATCTTCGAAAATAGCGTCATGGGGATCTTTCGAACTACACCGGACGGCCGCTACCTGAGCGTCAATCCAGCGGGAGCTCGAATGTGGGGCTACGCGTCGCCGGAAGAAATGGTGCAGTCAATAACGGACATGGCGCGTCAGATATACGTTGATCCCCGGGATCGGGAGCGATTTAAGGACGTTATGGAGAAAAACGGATACGTCGAAGGCTTTGAGGCCGAGTTCTTTACCAAGGATGGAAGCAAAATATGGTCGTCCATGAACGCCCGCGCCGTCCGCGATGACTCGGGCACCATGCTGTACTACGAAGCTACGTCGGAAAACATTACGAAGCGCAAGATCGCAGAGAGGGAGCTGAGCGAATACCGCCTTCACCTCGAGGACCTCGTTCGAGAAAGGACCCAGGAACTGGAAAGGGCCAAGGAGGCGGCCGAAGGGGCCGACCGGGTCAAATCGGCCTTTCTCGCCACCATGTCCCACGAGCTGAGGACGCCCCTGAACTCCATCATAGGATTTACGGGAATTCTCCTCCAGGGGCTGGTCGGGGAACTCAACGAAGAACAGAAGAAGCAACTGGGCATGGTGCGGAACAGCGCCCACCATCTTCTTTCGCTCATCAGCGATGTGCTCGACATTTCAAAGATTGAGGCGGGGCAGCTTAAGGTCGCCCATGAGCCTTTCGACTTGCCCGCATCCATCACAAAGGTTGCCCAGTCCGTGAAACCCCTTGCGGAAAAAAAGGGCCTTGCCCTGACCATAGACGTAGGCGCCGGTGTGGGTGTGGTCACCAGCGACGCGCGTCGCGTCGAACAGGTGTTGCTCAACCTTTTGAGCAATGCCGTCAAGTTTACCGAGGAAGGACATGTGGCCGTAAGCTGTCAGTCCTCGGCGGATGAGGTTTCCATTCGGGTGTCGGACACGGGCATCGGCATCCGAAGGGAAGACATGCATAAGGTCTTCGAGCCTTTTCTGCAAATCGATACGGGCCTATCCCGCAAATACGAAGGGACGGGCCTGGGTCTCTCCATCTGCAGGCGGCTCGTCCGACTGCTGGGCGGAGATATAGAATTGGAAAGTGTATGGGGGCAGGGAAGCGTCTTCAGCTTCAGCCTCCCCCTAAAAAGGAGTCTCCCATGAACAAGCGCGTCCTTATTGTGGAGGATAATGAGCAAAATCTGTATCTGTTGTCGTTCATCTTGCAGAAACGGGGGTACGAGGTGGTGGCGGCCCATGACGGCCAGCAGGGCATCGATATGGCCCTGTCAATGATACCCGACCTCATCCTCCTCGATATCCAGCTTCCCGTCATGGATGGCTATGCCGTTGCGCGGGCGTTGAGGGCGGACCCACGGCTCGACCGTGTGCCTATTGTTGCCGTGACCTCCTACGCCATGACGGGCGACCGAGAGAGGACCATCGAGGCGGGGTGTAACGGGTACATCGAAAAGCCCATCAACCCTGACACGTTTTTGCAGCAGGTTGAAGCACACCTTGCTACTTCAGACACACAGGGCGGTGACCTTTGATGAAGACAGCCCTGATTGTAGACGACAATGCGGATGCCCTCTATTTCCTGAAAGTGTTGTTAACAGGCCAGGGATTTGCAGTCGTAACGGCAACAAACGGTTCAGAGGCATTGGAGGCGGCCCGCAGGTCACCCCCCGACTTTGTTGTGAGCGACATCCTCATGCCGGTCATGGACGGTTTTGCACTGTGCCGTCAATTGAAATCCGATGAAACGCTCAAGAACATACCCTTCGTCTTCTATACTGCCACATACACCGGCGCAGAGGACGAGCGGTTCGCCCTCAAGCTCGGGGCAGACCGTTTCATTCTCAAACCCCAGGACCCGGACGTACTGCTGGCACTCCTGACGGAAGTGCTCGAAGGAAAACATGAGGCAAAGCCCGTGACCGGAAAACCCTTGGGAGAAGAAATGGAATTCTTCAGGCAACACAACACGATCCTTTTCAACAAGCTGGAAAAGAAGATGGCAGATCTGGAGGCAACCCATCAGATCCTGAAGGCAAAGGAAGAGGCCCTAAGAAGGGAGGAAGAGTTTCTCGACAGCATCATCGAGAACATTCCCGACATGATCTTTGTCAAGGAGACGGAGACGCTCCGTTTTGTCAGGTTCAACAGGGCGGGCGAACAACTGCTGGGATACGAAAGACATGAGCTGATCGGCAAGAACGACTACGACTTCTTTCCCAAGGATCAGGCCGACTTCTTCACTGCCAAGGACAGGGAAGTGCTGGAACGAGGGCAAATCATCGATATTCCTGAGGAATCTCTTCAAACGAGACATCGCGGCGAGCGAATCCTCCACACGAAGAAGATTCCCATCATCGAGCGGAACGGCAAACCGCAGTACCTTCTCGGCATTTCAGAGGACATCACGGAGCGGAAGCTCGCAGAGACAAAGCTTGCGCAGACCATGGAAAGCCTGAGACGCGCCATCAGCGCCACCACACAGGTGCTGACGCTGGCCGTAGAGACCAGAGACCCTTACACAGCAGGACACCAGAGGCGCGTGGCCGAGCTTGCAGAGGCCATTGCCCGCGAGATAGGCCTTCCGACAGAGCAGGTCGAGGGAATCGCACTTGCCGGATCTATTCACGACATAGGCAAGATATCGGTGCCTGCGGAGATATTGAGTAAACCGCTCAAGTTGAGCGATATCGAGATGGCCCTCATACGGCTTCACGCGCGACAAGGTTATGAAATACTGAAAGACGTCGTTTCTCCGTGGCCCCTGGCTGAAATCGTCTACCAGCACCACGAGCGCATGGATGGATCGGGATACCCGCGGGGACTGAAGGCAGGGGAAATCATGATAGACGCACGCATACTGGCTGTTGCCGATGTTGTTGAATCCATGGCCTCACATCGGCCTTATCGGCCTGCCCTCGGCATCGCCTCGGCCCTCGAGGAGATCGGGCGGAACTCGGGCCTGCTCTACGATAGCGCGGTAGCGGAGGCGTGCATCAGGCTGTTCAACGAGAAGCGGTTCAGCTTTGCCTGACTTTGGCTCAGGCAGGCATGACCTGTCCGCAGCCCGCCTGGCCTATCCACGAATCTTTTCCAGCACATAGCCGGCGGCAAAGAGACCAAAGATGGCCGGAATCGTCGGAAGGCTCGGCAAGGATTGGCGAGGCCGCCCCCGGAGATAGGTGCCGGCGGTCTCTTCCGGGAGGGCAGGCCCATGGAAAAAGCCGGATATCGGCCGCTCGCTCGAATAGACGACGGGGATGTCCGTCGCAATTCCCCGACGCCTCAAGTAGCGGCGAACGGTGCGGGCCAAAGGGCAGTTTACCGTCTTATCGAGGCGGGCAATGGCAACCTGAGCGGGATCCCTGCGGCCCGCAGCGCCCATGGCTGAGATGATGCTCAGGTTCTCCATTGTACAGTACCGTATAAGCTCCACCTTCGGGTTCAGGCTGTCGATGGCGTCAACAACAAAATCCACCTCCGGCGTAACGAGGTTCCGGGCCGTCTCCCGATGAAAGAAGGCGTTCAGGGCCTCAATCCGCAACGAGGGATTAATCTGAAGGAACCGCTCAGCAGCCACATCGACCTTTTGGCGACCCACCGTTGAGGCGAGCGCCAACAACTGCCGGTTGATGTCCGTCGGTTTCACGACATCGCAGTCGATTACCCTCAGCCGCCCCACCCCTCCCCGAACCAGTGCCTCGGCAGCAGCGGCCCCGACGCCGCCAAGGCCGACTACGGCAACATAACTCCCCTTAAGCTTTTCAAAGCCTTCCCTCCCGTAGGCCATGATGGTGCGGGCAAAGATTTCCTCAGGAGAGAGACGGTTTGTTTGGTTTGTCTGGTTTGTTTTCATTTGGTTCATGGCATCACAACTAAAGAAACCAGGTAGAGTAAACAGACTCAATAAACGTCCTTTTCAGTATTCATGGAAGTTTGAAGAGTCTTTTGGCATTCTCCGTGGTGACGGTGCATATCTCCTCAAAGGAAACTCCCCTTAGCTCCGCCACCTTCCGCGCCACCTCGACGGTGTGACGAGGTTCCACCTCCGAGGCCACCGTCGTCTCCGTGGCGATCGACGGTGCGTCTGTTTCCAGAAGGATCCTCCCCGGCGGAACGTGCATAGCGTTCCTGTGGTATTTCCTTGCCCTCTCCCGTGTCACCGACCCTGAAAAGGCGATATAGAGGCCCAGGTCCAGAAACTTTTCCATCTGCTCCCGGCTGCCGGAAAAGGAATGCATGACGCCCTGTAACCTCTTGCCGTATCCACTCAGGATCTCGTAAAGCGCCTCGTGCGCCTTCCGGCAATGGAGCAGAACGGGCAGTTTGAGCTCTACGGCAAGATCAAGCTGCCTCACACAGGCGTCTATCTGCAGCCCACGGGGAGGGAGGCCCGGAGAGAAATCAAGGCCCATCTCCCCTATGGCCACCGCCTTGCCCTCGATAGCCTTGCTCCGCACCTCGTCACAGTCCACGCCTCCCTCCACATACCACGGATGAATGCCGTAGGCCGGCAGGATGGTACCGGGGTATACCTGCGCAAGAGAGGCCGTCGTTGCCATCGACTGCCTGTCATAGGAAGGCACGACGAAGGCCACGACGCCTTGGGCGTGTGCGCGTTCCATAACCTGCGCGATCCTGTGAGCAAACGATGGGTCGTTAAGGTGGCAATGGGTATCGATCAGCATGGCGCCTAACCTGTTTCGTCTCAACAAGCCTATCACGACGATTCGGTTCCCGCAACACCCCACCCCTGGGGTCACCACCCCTGGGTAGAGTAGAGAACTGGCGCCTTGCCGGAGCCGCTTGTGAACTTTTCGATGCA
>CAZYVU010000055.1:0-13796 GCA_964651435.1 uncultured Pseudomonadota bacterium | reverse complement strand
CACCCGCTACGGCAGCGCACCACTCATGACGCTCACGGTCTGCCGCCGGAAATAGTCGACGGGCACAGCAACCATGAGAAAACAATGGGCCAGCCCATCAAGGCTGGCCCATTCTCTTATTTTTGGCTGGGGGATAGGGATTTGAACCCCAATTCACGGAGTCAGAGTCCGTTGTCCTGCCGTTGAACGATCCCCCAACATATCGACCGTCTATGCAACAGCCTTTTTTTCCTTCTTCTTCGCCTTGGCCTTTGCCCCTTTGTCCTTTTCTTTCTTCTCTTCCTTCTCGCCCTTAAGCGTTAGCTCAATCAGGGCCATTGGGGCACAGTCCCCTTTTCTCGTACCAAGCCTGAGCACCCTCGTGTAGCCCCCGTTGACGGCACCGAATCGCTCGCTGATATCGCCGAAAAGCTTCTTTACTATATCCTTATTTCTCAAAAAAGAAAAGGCAAGCCGTATGGAGTGTAAATCCTTCCGTTTTCCCAGCGTAATGAGCCGGTCGGCAACCCGTTTGAGCTCACTCGCCTTCGCCTCTGTCGTCGTAATCCGCTCATGCTCAAAGAGCGCGTTTGCAAGGTTCATCAAAAGGGCCTTTCGGTGGCTTGTCGTCCGATTCAGGGTTTTTTTCGTATTTAAATGCCTCATAGTCTACCTCTACACGTGGTCCTTTCGTTTCAGTGCCATCCTGTCGAGCTCCTCTCTTGCCGGAAAATAATCAAGCTTGATTCCCAGCTTGAGACCCATGCACTGAAGAATATCTTTGATCTCATTGAGCGATTTCCGCCCAAAGTTCTTCGTCATCAGGATTTCCTGCTCCGTCTTCTGCACCAGTTCTCCGATATACTTGATATCGGCATTCTTAAGGCAATTCGCGCTCCTCACCGAAAGCTCCAGCTCGTCGACACTCCGGTAGAGGTTCTCGTTCAGATCCGGCCCGCCTACCAGTGCGCCTTCGACAGCCGATTCTTCCTCCGCCTCCTCGAAGTTTATGAAGATGCGCATCTGCTCCTTCAATATCTTCGCCGCAAAAGAGAGGGCGTCAAGGGGCTGTACGGCCCCGTTTGTCCATATCTCCATAGTGAGCTTGTCGTAATCCGTTCTTCCACCCACCCGAGCCGTGCTTACATTGTAACTCACCTTTCTAAGCGGTGAAAATATGGAGTCGATGGGGATGGTCCCGATGGGGTCATTCTCGTCATAATTTTCCTCTGACGACACGTAGCCTCGTCCCACCGAGGCCTTCATCTCCATGTAAAGCCTCGCGTTGCTTCCCAGCATGGCAATATGGTGGTTCTTGTTAATGACCTCAACGGTGCCGTCGTGAAGGATATCGCCGGCCGTCACCGGTCCTTCCCGCTTCACATCTATCCTGAGCGTCTTCTCCCTGTCGTCCTCAATGCTTAGCACTACCTTCTTCAGGTTGAGGATAACCTCAGTTACATCCTCCTTAACACCGCGCACCGTTGAAAACTCGTGGTCCACTCCGTCAATCCATACGGAGGTGATGGCGCTTCCCATGATCGACGACAGGAGGATTCTTCGGAGCGAGTTGCCTATCGTGATCCCATACCCTCGTTCGAAAGGCTCCGTAGAGAATTTTATATAGTTCTCTTCCCTCTTCTCTATCTCCAGCTTGGTTGGGTGAATCAGTTCCTGCCAGTTCCTTTCAAACATGTGCATATACCCTCCTCGGAGTATAAGACTACCTCGAGTAGTACTCCACGATGAGCTGCTCCTTGATGGGGAGACTGATATCTTCCCTGGAAGGCAACGTCACCATCTTACCCTTCATGGTATCCTGGTCCAACTCGATCCAGGAAGGTATTCCCTTTTTTACCACGGACTCCAGAGCGTTCTTCACGCTGGCCAACTCCTTATGTCTGATCTCAACGAAGTCGCCAGGCTTCACGAGGTAGGAGGGCACATTAACCCGCTTGCCATTGACCGACACGTGGTTATGCGAGACGATCTGCCTCGCCTCTTTCCGCGATGTGGCAAAACCGAGCCTGAAAACCATGTTATCAAGCCGACGCTCAAGAAAAACGAGAAGATTGGTACCCGTAATACCGTTCTTCCGCTCGGCCATGACGAAAAAGCGCTTAAACTGCTTCTCGCTCAGTCCGTAAATACGACGGGCCCTCTGTTTTTCCCTGAGGCGGACCCCATAATCGTTAACCTTGGTCCGCGTATCCGTATGCTGGCCAGGCGGATAGGCCCTCTTCTCCAAGGCACATTTCTCAGTGTAGCAGCGCTCCCCTTTTAGGAAAAGCTTTAAGGCTTCTCGCCTGCACAGTCTGCATGAAGGTCCAACATACCTTGACAATGCTTCCTCCTATACTCTTCTTCGTTTCGGCGGTCTGCAGCCGTTATGAGGTATGGGCGTAACGTCACGAATAAGATGAACTTTCAGCCCGGCGCTCTGCAGCGCCCTTAGCGCCGCCTCCCTGCCGGCCCCAGGACCCTTTATAAACACATCTACCGTCCTGAGCCCGCTTTCCATGGCCTTCTTCGCCGCATTCTCCGCCGCCAGTTGCGCCGCGAAAGGGGTGCTCTTCCGCGACCCCTTGAAACCTACCACACCTCCGCTCGCCCAGGACAATACGTTTCCCTGAGGATCGGTAATGGTAATGATGGTATTGTTGAAGCTCGACTGAATGTGCGCCTCACCTATCGGGACGTTCTTCTTAACCTTCTTCTTTCCGCCCTTCCTAATCTTGGCCATCAAAACACCTCATCACTTTCTCTTCATCGATGTCTTCCGCGGTCCTTTACGGGTCCGCGCGTTCGTCCGCGTCCGCTGCCCTCGTGCAGGCAATCCCTTCCTATGACGCAATCCCCGGAAGCAGCCAATATCCATGAGCCTCTTGATGTTGATGCTCACGTCTTTGCGGAGATCGCCTTCCACCTTATAGTTTCTCTCTATAATGTCGCGGATCTTGGCGATCTCTTCGTCTCCCAGGGCCTGTGTCCTTCTGTTGGGATCGATGCCGGCCTCGGTGAGGATGAGATTTGACTGCGCCTTTCCAATGCCGAAAATGTAGGTCAGCGCCACCTCAATCCTTTTGTCTCTCGGGATATCAACACCTGCGATACGAGCCACTTATGCCTCCTTAGCCCTGCTTCTGTTTGTGCTTGGGGTTCTCACAGATAACCCGGAGTATGCCCTTGCGCTTTATAATCTTGCACTTATCGCACCTTTTCTTCACTGAAGGCTTTACCTTCATCGCAAACCTCCTACTTTACCCTGTATACGATCCGCCCGCGGCTCAGGTCGTACGGTGATAACTCAACGACAACCTTATCCCCTCTCAGGATCTTGATGTAGTGCATTCTCATCTTACCGGACACGTGGGCCAAAACCCGGTGCCCATTGGGTAGCTCAACCCTAAACATGGCATTGGGCAGGGGCTCCACGACAGTGCCCTCGATTTCTATTCCTTCACCTTTCGGCATCTTCCTCTCACAACCGGCTCAAAATCTCCGGCCCGTTTTCAGTAATGGCCACGGTATGCTCAAAGTGGGCCGACAGACTACCGTCTCGCGTCACTGCAGTCCATCCGTTATCAGCCACCACTACCTCGCTGGACCCCACGTTTACCATCGGCTCTATGGCCAGCACCATCCCCTTACGAAGTCTTACCCCCCGGCCCCTCTCGCCCCAGTTGGGGACTTGCGGGTCCTCGTGGAGATCTCTGCCGATACCGTGTCCAACAAAATCTCTAACCACCGAAAAACCGTTTTCCTCGACCCGCCTCTGGACAGCATTGGATATATCAAACAAGCGGTTCCCCTCACAAGCCTCATCTATTCCTTCGTACAAGGCGGTTTCCGTAACGGACAACAAATGAGCAACATCCCCTGCCACCTTGCCGACGGGATAGGTTCTCGCAACGTCCCCGCAATATCCATCAAAAATCACACCAAAGTCGATACTGACAATATCTCCGTCCCTGATCACTCGGTCCCCAGGCATACCATGGACGACCTCGCTGTTCGTGGAGACGCATAGGCAGTAGGGGTAGCCGTTATAGCCTTTGAAGGCCGCTTTGAAACGCCCCTTACTCCTCATCCGCACCTCGCAGATCTCCTCCAACTCTATCGTCTTCACTCCGTCCCGCACGTGCTCCCCGACATACTGTACTATCTCCATCGCATACAGACTCGCCGTTCTGATCTTCTCGATCTCCTCCCGGCTCTTCAGCACTATCATCGCTCGAACGTCACTTAGCCCTTGTCCTGCTTCCGTGAGACCATCGGGCCTCCTATCTCCTGCCCTTCATCCGCGCCGATTTCTTCACCAGGCCGTCGTAGTGCCGAAGAATGAGGTGCGACTCAACCTGCTGAATCGTATCCAAGGCAACGCCCACAACGATCAAAAGGGCCGTTCCTCCGAAGTAGAAAGGCACGTTGAACTTCTTTACGAGCAGGGTCGGCAGCACGCAGACAAAAGATATGTAAACGGCACCCACAAAGGTTATGCGGGACAGCACCTTCTCAATGTACTCCGATGTTTTCTTGCCGGGCCTGATACCCGGGATGAATCCACCGTATTTCTTCATGTTATCCGACACGTTGTCGGGGTTAAAGACGAT
The DNA here is from genome assembly GCA_964651435.1 of uncultured Pseudomonadota bacterium. Lineage (GTDB taxonomy): Bacteria > Desulfobacterota > Syntrophorhabdia > Syntrophorhabdales > CAYQXL01 > CAZYVU01. Next base: position 9,204 of record CAZYVU010000055.1, on the reverse strand, counting down.
TGCCGTGTAAAAAAAGCAGAAGAAGATGATGAACCCCACATACAATATCTCATGGAGGAACGATCCCGGTGTAAGAAGCTCCGAGAACCTCTTCATAAAGGGGTGACTTATGAAGCTTGCGATTGTCGCCGGAAACATGAGAATGGACGATGCAAAGATGGGTGGAATAACGCCCGCCGTATTGAGCTTCAGCGGTAGATGGGTCGACTGTCCGCCATACATCTTTCTCCCTACCACCCGCTTCGCATACTGCACGGGGATGCGCCTCTGCGACGTCTCCATGAAGATGATGAACGCGATGACCCCAAGCATCATGGCCGTCAGGAGCAGAACGACGAACCAGTTCATCTCTCCGGAGTTCACAAGGCCAAGGGTGCCCGCTATGGCGTTGGGCATTCTGGCCACAATTCCGGCAAAGATGATGAGCGAGATACCGTTTCCGATTCCCTTATCGGTGATCTGCTCGCCCAGCCACATGATAAACGAGGTGCCTGCGGTAAGCGTAATCATCGTCATGAACCGAAAGCTCCATCCGGCGTTGTACACAACAAGCTCGCCGGCGGCGCCCCGCATCTGCTCCAATCCCACCGCTATGCCAAAGCCCTGTATGAGGCTAATGAGGACCGTTCCATACCGCGTGTACTGCGTGATCTTCTTTCTGCCCGCCTCTCCTTCCTTCGACAGCCGCTCGAGTGTAGGAATGACGACGGTCAGAAGCTGGAGTATAATCGACGCGCTAATGTAGGGCATTATTCCGAGCGCAAAAATAGAGAGGCGCTCCAGACCCCCGCCGGCAAACATGTCAAAGAATCCCAGGAGGGTCCCCTTTGCCCGCTCGAAGATGCTCGCCAACACGCTGCCGTCTATGCCGGGGGTCGGGATATGCACACCCACCCGGTAGACCGCGAGCAGCGCCAGGGTCGCCAGTATCCTCCGTTTGAGTTCCGGAATCCTTCCAATGTTCTGGAATCCGCCCATTAGACAAGCACCTCTACGGTGCCGCCTTTGGCCTCTATTTTCTCCACAGCCCGCTTTGACGCCTTGTGGACCGTCAGAGCGACTGCAAAATCTATATCACCGTCCGACAGCAGCTTTACACCGTCCATCAGCTTCTTGACGAATCCTGCCCGAAGGAGGTCTTCAATGCCCACTTTGTCTCGACCTCTGAACACCTCAAGGTCACTGATCTTTATGACCGCGTATTCCTTTCTGAAGGGGTTCTTAAACCCTCTCTTGGGGATTCTCCGGGTCAGGGGCATCTGTCCGCCCTCGAAGCCCTTTTTCTTCGTCCCGCCGCTTCGGGCCCTCTGCCCTTTGTTCCCGTAACCGGCCGTGGTACCGTGGCCCGAACCTGTGCCTCTTCCAACCCTTTTCCGTTTCTTTGTAGAACCCTCGCAGGGTTTCAGCTCGGCAATCTTCATTTATTGAACATCCTCCACAATTTTCACGAGGTGAATGACCTTTTTTACCATGCCGCGTATCTCGGGACTGTTCTTCAGAACCCTTTCCTCGTTCAACTTCCTGAAGCCCAGGCTCTTTATCGTAGCCCGCTGATCATCGGTACCACCGATGGCGCTTTTCGTCCACTTTACTTTCAGGTGAGCCACCTTATCCCTCCTCGCTCCTAAGCTTTCCTCTCTGTCTGAGCGAATCTTCCGGGGATTTCAACATCGAGAGTCCCTGTATGGTCGCTTTAACCACATTATGATAGTTCCTCGAGCCGTAGCACTTGGTATAGATGTTGGTAATCCCGGCTACTTCCACGACGGCCCGAACCGCCCTTCCGGCGATAACTCCTGTTCCCTCGCGTGCGGGCTTGATGAGGACCTGGCTCGTTCCGTACTTGGCCATGATCTCGTGCGGAACCGTGCCGTTCACTACAGGAACCTCAATGATGTCCTTCTTGGCCCGTTCCACGGCCTTTCTGATGGCATCGGGAACTTCGTTCGCCTTTCCGAGGCCATAGCCGACCCGGCCGTTCCCATCGCCCACCACGACGATGGCGCTGAAGCTGAATCTTCTTCCGCCCTTGACCACCTTGGCCACACGGTTAATATATACAAGCCTGTCCTGAAACTCGACCCCTTCCGTTTCGATTCGCTTCTTTCCGACCAATCGACACCCTCCTCAAAAAATTAGACCGGCCTCACGCGCGCCGTCAGCCAAGGCCTTCACTCTTCCGTGATACCTGAATCCGTTCCGGTCAAAGACTACCTTGCTATAACCCATCTCCAGGGCCTTCTTTCCGATATACAGGCCGACCTTCTTGGCGGCTTCAACGTTTCCACCGTATTTGATATCCTCGCGGAGTTCCTTCGTCGCCGTCGATGCCCCCATGAGCACCTTGTTGCCCCTGTCGTCTATTAGCTGAGCATAGATACCCTTGAGGCTTCTAAAAACAAGCAGCCTCGGCTTGTCGGGGCTTCCGACCAGCTTCCACTTCATTCTCTTTTTTCTTTTCAGTCTCGCTTGGACCTTTTCTTCGCTCCGCATACCTTGGCTCCTTACTTCCCGCTCTTTCCTGCTTTCTTCCGCAGGGCTTCGCCCGCGTACTTGACGCCCTTGTTCTTATACACATCGGGCTTACGCAGCGCCCTCATCTTGGCCGCCGTCTCGCCGACGATCTCTTTGTCGATGCCCCATATGGTGACAAGGTTCTGCTTTTCAACCTGCGCCTTTATGCCGTCCGGCAGGGCAAAATTGATGGGATGAGAGTACCCCAGAAAGAAGACGACGCTATCGGTGCCCAACTCGGCCCTGTAACCGATGCCGACAATCTCCAGTTTCTTTTCGAAGCCCTTGTCGACACCTTCCACCATATTGGCGATAAGGGTACGCATGAGCCCATGAAAGCTTCGGCTTCGCGCCTCGTCATTGGCCCTCTTCACCGTAATCACGCCCTCCTGCATGTCAAGCTCGATGCCTTCCAGCAAAGGCCTCTGCAGCGTCCCGTGTTTCCCTGTCACAACGACCGATCCGTCAACTATCTCGACCTTAGCGCCCGCAGGCACTGCAATTGGTTTCTTACCTATCCTTGACATAGCTCACCTCACCAGACCATCAGGAGAGGTTCTCCTCCCACGTTGTTTTTTCTCGCGTTTGTATCCGTCATAAGCCCCTTCGACGTGGAGAGTATGACAGTGCTCAAACGGTTCCTCTTCGTCACATCGTCTACCTTTACGTAGACCCTCCGGCCCGGCTTGCTAACCCTTCTAAGCCCGGTAATGACACTTTTGCTCTGCTGGTCGTAGCTGATGTACACCTTGAGAAACTTCTTCCGTGACTCATCTACAAAGACCTTATAGTTTCTGATGTATCCCTCGTCCTTAAGTATCTTCGCGATGCTGAATTTGATGTTCGAATAGGGCACATCCGTCGATTCGTGCCTGGCCGTGATGGCGTTACGGATTCGTGTCAGCATATCAGCAATCGGATCTGTCATTCCCATGTACTCACCTCACCAGCTTGACTTGATCACGCCGGGTATTGCTCCCTTAAGGGAAAGGGACCGAAAGCAAATCCGGCACATCTGAAACTTACCCATGAAGCCTCTCGGTCGCCCGCAAATGAGGCACCTGTTTCTCGATCTCACTTTGAACTTCGGCGTTTTGGCCGCCTTTTCCATCATCGCTTTTCGCGCCATCTACTCCTCCATCATTTGCGGAACGGCATGCCCATAAGTTTCAGCAACTCAAAGGCTTCCTCGTCAGTCTTTGCTGTCGAGGTGATCGTAATGTTCATGCCCCTCACCCTATCGATCTTGTCGTAATCAATCTCCGGAAAGATAATCTGCTCACGCAACCCGAGGGTGTAGTTACCCCTGCCGTCGAAGGATTTCGGCGACACGCCCTTAAAGTCCCTAACGCGGGGAAGCACCACGCGGACGAGCTTCTCCAGGAAGGCATACATCCGGTCTCTGCGCAACGTAACCATCACTCCGATGGGCATTCCTTCCCGGAGCTTGAACGAGGCTATCGACTTCCGCGCCTTTGTGATGACGGGCTTCTGGCCCGTAATAAGCACTATATCGCCCGATGCCGCATCTAAGGCCTTGATGTTCTGGATCGCCTCTCCCATGCCTATGTTGACGACGATCTTATCGATCTTCGGCACCTGCATCACGTTACCGTATTGAAACCTCCGCATTAGGGCCGGTTTAACTTCATTTTCATAGAAATCCATGAACGCCGTCTTCAACCCATGCCTCCTACTTATCTATGATCTCGTTGCAGCGCTTGCAGTATCGCACCTTACGATCATCTTCGAGGACTTTTCGGCCGACCCGAACGGGCTTGGAACATTTCTCGCAGTAGATCATCACATTCGACACATGAATGGGTGCCTCTCTCTCCATGATGCCGCCCTTCGCCTTCTGGGTCGGGCGGACATGCCGCTTGATAATGTTGACCTTCTCCACGATGACCCGGTCCTTCTTCTTTACGATATTCAGGACCTTCCCGGACTTTCCCTTGTCCTTTCCCGCTATGACCATTACGGTATCATTCTTCTTCACGTGGTACGTCTTTTCCATCTCGTCCTCACACCACTTCCGGGGCCAGGGAGACAATCTTCATGAACTTCTTGGCCCTCAATTCTCTGGCCACGGGTCCGAATATGCGCGTACCCACGGGCTCATTATACTGATTAATGATAACCGCCGAGTTGTCGTCGAACTTGACGTAGGACCCGTCGGGCCGGCGAATCTCCTTCTTGGTTCTCACGATAACCGCCTTGACGACCTCGCCCTTCTTGACCTTCGAGTTCGGTATAACTTCCTTCACGGCAGCCACGATGATATCGCCTACCGTACCATACCTCTTTTTCGAACCGCCAAGAACCTTTATGCATCCAAGTTTCTTGGCCCCCGAGTTATCGGCTACCTCAAGCTTCGACCTTATCTGTATCATCGTCCCTTACCTCTTCCTGAACCAACAACGATCGCTGCTTCACGATCTCCTTTACGACCCAGCGCTTCTCCTTGCTCAGAGGCTTCGTCTCCAGGATAAGCACGCGGTCACCGGCCTTGCACCTGTTCTCTTCGTCGTGGGCCTTATACCGCTTCTTCGTCCGCACGTACTTCTTATACTGCCTGTGCTTCGATATCTTCTCCACTTCAACGACAACTGTCTTATCCATGCGGTCGCTTACGACGACCCCCACGATCTTCTTTCTTGCCAGAGCTCGACTCGGTTCCATCGTTATCTCTTCTCCTCTATGCGCCTTGCACTCAGTACGGTTTCTATCCGGGCTATATCGAGCTTCAAAAGCCTGAGACGACCCGTATTGTCAAGCTGGCCTGTGGAATGCTGGAACCGCAGATTGAACAGTTCTTCCTTAAAGTCTCTCATCTTCTTAAGCAGTTCCTCTTTGGTGAGCTCCTTCAGTTCTTTCGCCTTCATTGCTCCTCACTTCTCATAACGAACCTGGTTTCGATGGGCAGCTTGTGTGCCGCGATTCTCAGTGCCTCGCGCGCCTTATCCTCGGGAACGCCCTTAATCTCGTAGAGCACGCGGCCCGGCTTTACGACGGCCACCCAGCCCTCGTTCGGCCCCTTGCCCTTGCCCATCCTCGTCTCGGCCGGTTTCTTTGTAATCGGTTTGTCCGGAAAGATACGAATCCACACCTTTCCCGTTCTCCGTATATACCGCGTCAGGGCGATTCGAGCAGCCTCAATCTGCCTGGACGTAAGCCACCCGGGAGCGAGGGCCTGGAGTCCGAAATCCCCAAAGCTCACTTCGTTGCCCCGGCGGGAGTACCCGCCCATGCTGCCCTTCTGCTGTTTTCTATATCGAACCCTCTTTGGCGCAAGCATTACACTGCCTCCTGATAGACCTCACCCTTGAATATCCATACTTTGATGCCTATGACGCCATACTTCGTCCTGGCAACGGCGAGTCCGTAATCTATGTCTGCCCGAAGGGTCTGCAACGGCACCCTGCCCTCGCGGTACCACTCCGTGCGCGCCATCTCCGCACCGGCAAGCCGGCCGGCGCACATGGCCTTGATTCCCTTAGCTCCAAACTTGAGGGCCTGCGAAACGTTCCGCTTCATGGCCCTTCTGAAGGAGACCCGGCGCTCAAGCTGCGTGGCTATGTTCTCAGCTACAAGCTGGGCGTTTGTTTCCGGTCGCTTTACCTCGGTGATGTTGAGGATAACTTCCTTATCCGTCATGGCCTGCAGTTCCCTTTTCAGGCTCTCGACCTCCGCCCCTTTCCGGCCGATGACGAGCCCGGGCCTTGACGTATGGATGTTGACCTTCACCCGCTTGTCCTTATTGGCCGCCCGCTCTATCTCTATCTTCGACACGCCCGCCTGGGTAAGCCTGTTCTTGAGAAAGTTCTTAATCTTCACGTCCTCGTGCAGGAACTTTGCGTAGTTCTGCGAAGCGAACCACCGGGAATCCCAGGTTTTGATCACCCCAAGCCTAAAGCCTACCGGATTAGTCTTCTGACCCATCTATCCTCCAGATTATGATTCGTCGAGAACCAACGTGATGTGGCTCGTTCTCTTCCGTATCTTCGTACCTCTGCCCATGGCCCTGGGAATAAACCGTTTCATCGCCATGGCCTCGTCGACTACAACATTTTTTACATACAGATTATCGACGTCGATATACTTCTTCTGGCGGGCGTTGGCTATTGCGCTGTCCAGGAGCTTCTTCAGGATAAACGAGGCCTTCTGTGGCATGAAAAGCAGCATGCCCATGGCCTCGTTCACGTTTCTCTTCTTGATGGCGTCGCCGACGAGGCGCACCTTCCTCGGCGATATTCTAATCATTCGTGCTTTTGCCTTGACTTCCATGGCTCCTAATCCTTCCTCTTTGCTACTTTCGACTTTCGATCCCCCGAATGGCTGTGAAACGTCCTGGTCGGGGCAAATTCGCCAAGCTTGTGACCAACCATCTCTTCCGTGACGAAAATGGGGATAAATTTCTTGCCGTTATGCACCGCAAAGGTGACACCGATAAAATCAGGCGTGATGGTGGAGCGCCGAGACCACGTCTTGATCACTTTCGAGCTCTTCGTCTCCTTTACCTCTTCAACCTTTTTCTGCAGCTTCCCATCTACAAACGGACCTTTGCTCAGAGACCTTGCCACAAGCCTACCTCCTAATCTCTATGCTTAACGATAAATTTCTGCGTTCTCTTGTTCTTCCTTGTCTTCTGCCCCTTGGCCAACTGGCCCCAGGGAGAGCAAGGGTGCCTGCCGCCCTTGGACCGGCCCTCACCACCACCGAGAGGGTGGTCAACGGGGTTCATAGCCGTTCCCCGAACGGTCGGCCGGATGCCCAGCCACCGCGACTTGCCGGCCTTGCCGACGGTAATGTTCTCGTGATCTATGTTGCCCACCTGGCCTATCGTTGCCATACAAGCAAGATAAACGAGTCGCACTTCGCCCGACGGAAGACGCATGTGTCCATAGCTGCCCTCCTTCGCCAGAAGCTGGGCGTAGCTACCGGCACTCCTGGCCATCTGGCCGCCCTTGCCGAGCTTCAATTCCACGTTGTGCACGAAGGTGCCGACAGGTATATTCTTCAGCGGAAGGGCGTTGCCCTCCTTGATTTCAATGTCGGGCTTTCGGCTGGAGACGATGATCTCTCCCACCTTCATTCCCAGCGGGGCGAGGATGTACCGCTTCTCACCGTCGGCATAGGAGATGAGCGCAATATTTGCCGACCGGTTCGGATCATATTCGATGCCGACAACCTTACCCGGCACATCTACCTTATCGCGCTTGAAATCGATGACGCGGTATTTTCTCTTGTGTCCCCCGCCTATATGACGGGTGGTGATTCTTCCGAAGTTGTTTCTGCCGCCGGTCTTTTTGACCTTTCCCAGGAGGGATCTTTCGGGCTTGCTCTTCGTGATCTCCTCAAAGGTCAGGCCGCTGCTAAACCTTCTCCCGGGCGACGTGGGCTTAAATTCCCTGACTCCCATTATGCACCCTCGAATATGGTAATTTTGTCCTTGGGACTGAGCTTCACAACAGCCTTCTTCCAGTCCGACTTTTTGCCCGCAAACCTACCCAGCCGCTTCTTCTTGCCCTCCATGTTCGCAACCGCCACCGAGAGCACCTTTACCTTGAAGAGTTTCTCCACGGCCTTTCTGATCTCAATCTTGTTGGCGTCCCGACGAACCTCGAAAACGTACTGGTTGCCGGACTCCTTCAGGAGCGAGCTCTTTTCCGTAATGATCGGCCTTCTTACAATCTCGTACTCGTTCATGGCACCAGCACCTCTTCGACTTTCTGAAGGGCATCGAGAGTCAAGACGAGTTGGCCGTGTTTCATCACATCATACACATTCAGCCCTTCGACGCGCAGCACCTTCACGTAAGGAATATTTCTTGCCGACCGCTCAACTACATCGTCCTGTGCTGCTATGACGAAAAGCGGCTTCGCAATCTGGAGACTCTTAATGACGCCGCTAAAATCCTTTGTGCTGATCTTGGCCAATTCAAGTTTATCAAGGATCGTCATGCTGGAGCCGCTATATTTCAGCGTCAAGGCAGACCGCAGCGCTCCCCTTCGAACCTTTCTCGGAAGCCTGTACGAATAGTCTCTCGGTTTGGGACCGAAGGCAACACCTCCGCCGGGATAGGTGGGCGACTTCATATTTCCGTGTCTGGCCCGACCCGTGCCTTTCTGGCGGTACACTTTCTTGCCGCTGCCCCTTACCTCGCTCCTCGTCTTCGTCGATGCCGTACCGCTGCGACGATTGGCGAGCTGCATCTTTATCACATCGTGAATCAGGTAAGGCTTGATCTCTACGTTAAAGATCTCATCCTTAAGCTCAACCTCGCCAACCCGTTCACCCTTCATATCAAGCACATCTGCCTTCGCCATAAGAAACTCCTACGATTTGATCTCCACGTCGACTCCAGCGGCCAGTTCGAGTTTCATCAACGCCTCCACAGTCTGCTGCGTGGGATCGATGATGTCCATTAGCCGCTTGTGGGTCCTGACCTCGAACTGCTCTCTCGACTTCTTGTCGATATGAGGGGATCTGAGGACGCAGTATTTCCGAATCCTTGTGGGAAGGGGAACGGGACCGACAACCTGCGCTCCTGTCTTCTTTGCCGCCTCCACTATTTCCTTCACCGACTGATCAAGCAGCCGGTGATCGAAGGCTTTCAGGCATATCCTGATCTTCTGCCTCATCGTCTCCCTCGCTTACTCGATAATCTCTGTCACCACACCGGCACCG
>CAZYVU010000054.1:0-14142 GCA_964651435.1 uncultured Pseudomonadota bacterium | reverse complement strand
GAAACATTGCCGCAACATTTCTCAGCTCTCCGCAATACGTATCTTGCCCCTGTCCAGCTTGACGCCGTAGCGCGTGCTGCCGTATTTCCTGATACTTGTGATAACACAGTACCCTGCGCCGGACTCATCGGCCGCCTGCTCGTGAATAAGCCGGTTGATCTTACTGATCGTCTGACGGGCACCGTCAAAAGCGCCCGGGCTTTCCAGCTTCCGCTGCATCTCTTCACCGCGCCAGGCATTCCCGCCATAGGCGCGCCGGTAGTCATCAACCATGGCCTTAATCATGGATTCATCGCTTAAATCATAGATTCCCGGGAAACAAGCTGTGCAGGTTCCGCAATGGAGGCGCTCCGGTGCCGCGCAATGACCTGTCTTCTGTCGCAGAAAGGCTGCGTACATCACGAGCTGGGATGGGGTCATTTCTATAACCTTGTTGCCGATGGTGACGGTACGATTCGCCAGGTGGAGGGCAAGAGAGGGTTCAAATGTAGCTGCGTCTATCCTTTCCTGGCCCAAGGCAACAAGGTCGCGAAACTCCTCGCCTTCAAAGGAAAGTTGCCCCCTCATCCTGATAAAGGGCAGCTCAGCAAGGTGGATGACGGCGTCTCTCGTGTTCAGCCGTAGGGGCGACCCGTCGGCTGCCCGGCCTTCGATAGTCCTATTCTTCTTCGGCTTGTAGAAGAATGCCGGGTTCGACTCGAATTCCGGCGTCACAAGGACATGGTAGAGCCTATCCCAGGGCCTGCCGAAAAGCTGCAGCGCCGCCCCCAGATAGAAGCCCATGGTCTTGCGGCCTCCGGCTATGGAGCAATGAAGGCGGAGAGACGGGTCGCCCGCAAGACCCCGTATGAATTGCGTGATCAGGTTCCCGAGGGCCTCGCTGTCATCGGCGTTTCTGATGTCCGATATTGCACCGCCCGAATCGCCGGTGATGAGCACGAAAGACGCCTGCGTAAGCTCTATTTTCGGCAGGTTGTACTCTCTGCAAAGGTTGGCGAGCGCCCTGCCCTTGGCGAGCGCCTCCTCTGCGCGGGCCTTTCCCGTTGATGTCGTGATCAAGTACAGCTCGTCGATGTAAACGGGTTCGTCCTGCTGGGAAAGCGCATAGATTGTCTCGGTAACGATTTGCGGCGTCACCCCCAACACCGACACCAAGATATCGCGATACTGTTTCAAGCCCCCGCTCTTCCCTTTGTAAGCCCTTGTAGATTTTCCCCTTTGCCTTTGCCACTGTCAAGAAAAAACGTGCGCCGGGGACCCTATGCAGGCCTATTCTGCTCGACGGAGAACTTGCCCAGCCCGAAAGCGGTGCCCTTTCCCACGTGAAGCACTGTTCCCGCCTCCAGAATGGGCATGAAGGGGGCGAGAGGGCCCCTGTATCCGATGCGGCCCACCAGGCCACCCATTTTCAGTTTTTGGTCCTGCCGGGCCGAGTAGCGCACCCAGTCGTGCCAGCGCAGAGAATCGCCGGCAGTCTCTATCGTTTCGGCGCGGGCGATAATTTCCCGGTAATTCCAGTGCGGCGCCTCCCGCCCACAATGAAAGTAGGAAAGGAGTGCTATTCTCCGAAGCAGGTTTCGGATAAGAATCCCGAATGGGAGGGAGGTGCTGAGATGCCTGCGGTAGACGATGCGCACCGGCGTCAGGAGGTGGAGCTCGCAGGACCGGGCCGGGCCGTCGCCCTCAAAGACAATTTCGTCGGGCAGGGAGAGGGAGTGCGGCGCCGCTGCTTGTATGACGCCGTCGCCCGACCCATAGATGGTTTCTCCACCTCTCGAAACAGAGAGCAGCGTGTACTTGCCCCGCCCCTTTCCAATGCCCGCCTTTGCAAGCTCTCCGAAGGTGTAAACGAAATAGGGGAGAAAATCGGTCGCCTTGCCTATGAGGACGAGGTCAAAAGACAACCGCTCGCCCGGTTCATACAACAGCTTTCCGTCTGTCGGGGGCTCGATGATGAAGGGGTGCGGCACCCTCTCGTAAGACGACATATTCATGATGGCGGCGTCGGTCATGGGCGATGTTTCAAAAACATATGCATAGACGCACTGTGTCCGAAGCATGCAGCCGTTGCAATCCTCCCTCTTGAGGGCGCAAACGATCCTCTTGAAGATCGTTCCGAACCCGCCCCTGAGGGTGGATCCCTTGTAGAGGGGCAGAGACAGCCTGTCCTGGGCCTCAACGGTAAAACGGAACACGTCGTAGGGAATCTTCATGAGCGAAAATAGCTGTTCACTTCGTCGCCGCCGGCCTATTCGAAGGGGACGAACTGGGCCTTCGGGGCCGAGCAGACAGGGCACGCCTCGGGCAGGTTGCCGTCGGACACGTAGCCGCACACCTGGCACACGTAGTAGGTCGTATCCTTCTCTTCCATGAGGTGGTTCATCGCCTTTTTGTAGAGCTGGGCATGTATGTCTTCCGCATCTCTGGAGTGGGCGAAAATCTTGGCGGCAATGTCGTCGCCTACCTCGGCCGCCGCCTTGAGAAACTGATCGTATGCCACCTCCGCCACCGTCGTCTCCGAGTCGAAGCTTTCCTTGAGGTTTGTCTCCGTATCCTTGATCTCGCGGAGCATCCTCAACGCACGCTCGCCGTGTATCTCTTCACTGAAAGAGATGACCCGAAACAGCTTGGCGATCTGTGGAAGCTCTTCCTTGTCAGCCTGCTTTGCGAACAGCTTGAGCCTCAGGGCGGCCTTTGCTTCACCCTCGTAGATGGTCCTGTATATCGCCTTTATTCTCTCGTCCATACCTGTTCCCCCTTTACAAGAATTTGCGCGGCATGTCGCCCAATCACTTTAAAGCATAAGGCAAGCAAAAATCAAAGGGATACCACTTTGAAAAAAAGTGAAGAATCTTTTTTCGTTTCGTTGTAAAACTATAGGGGATGACAAAAAAACTACACGGGATGATGCTCGGCGTGAAAGTAAGTCTCGTCTGCAACGCCATCCTGTTCGCCATCAAAGGCGTCACGCTCCTTGTCGTCAACTCCCTTGCCATAGTGGCAGACCTGGGCATATCAGCCATCGCCCTGGGCATCTCGATCTTTCTCTACTACGCCATCAAGATGTCCAACAAGCCGGCCGACACACTGCATAACTATGGGTACGGCAAAATCGAGAATGTCACCGAGGCCATAGAAGGGGTCATTCTTATAGGCCTCGCCCTCGCCATGTCCTTCCAGGCCATCCTGAACATCATCCGGACGGAAGAGGTCACTTCCCCGCTCATCGGCCTGATCTGCAGCGCCATCGGCGTGGTGATAAACTTTTGGGGGGCGCAGTACATTCTCAATCTTGGGAATAAATACGCCTCTCCCGCCCTTCGGGCAGAGGGCCTCCATTTTCGCCTCGAGGGATGCATTTCCCTCGCCATTGCGATCTCCTTCTCCCTTGTGATCCTCCTGAGCCACTACGGTTTTTCGGCCCTGGCCAATCACGTGGACCCCGTAGCGACCCTGGCCGTCAGCATCATCATTACCGTCCCTTCCTTCCGCCTCCTGAAGAAGGCCTTCATGAAGCTGCTCGATGCCTCCATCGAAGAGACTGGACAAATGGACATTGTCAAGGCGCTGGCCGCCCATTTCGACAAATACTGCGAATTTAGGAACATCAGAACGAGGACGGCAGGGAGAAAACAGTTTGTCGATATCAACCTGGTTCTGCCGGAACATATTTCGGTTAAGGAAGGTCACGGCATAGCTACCCAACTGAAACACGACATCGCATCCGCCATGTTGGAGAGCGAGGTGGTTGTCCACATAGAGCCATGCAGCAAAGAGTGCGCCTTCATCAAGACGGGCCAGAAGTGCCCCTATTCTGCATAGGATATCGCGTAAAAAATAGTTCGTTCGTTGCATCCATGGCCCTTGGGCCCCGCCCTTCCCTGGCCCTATGTTCTATTCCGTTTATGTCATTTTTGTTGCTTTTTTTACCAAATTAGGATAATTAGATATTATTAGACTGTATTAACTGTCGTACAGGAAGGAACGTCCTGCACCGGAGTAAGGGGAAAGCAGGACCTGGTACGGCCGGCGATACAGCGCACCCTTCCTTGGCTCTCGTGTGTTGATTGGGAGGCCTGTGCGCCGGGAGACCATGGCCCTTCGGACGTTACAGACATAACGATATAGGGAGGTACAGATGAAGAAACTGGTTTTGGCGGCACTGGTACTGATGCTCGCGCTTCCGACAGTAGGCTTTGCCGGCAGCGTAACGAGCAGGTGGGATGTGACGATCGGGGGCTTTGTGAAGGCAGACTTCGGCTGGGCCGATCAGGGCTACGGGGCGGATTATACCTATGCCTCCCGGTACAGCTATTCCAACCCCCTGACGGGCATTACAAATGAGAACCGGCGAGACAGATACGGGGCCACCTACATGGCGGCAGGCGAGACAAGACTCAGCATGGCCATCAAGGGGCCGGACGGATGGGGAGCCAAGACGTCGGCCTTCATCGAGGGCGAATTTACGGGCGCGACGGGGGCTACGGACACGTACGGACTCTTTAGACTTCGCCACGCATTTATGAAGATGGATTGGTCCAAGTGGAGCCTCCTCTTCGGTCAGACGTGGGAAAACTGGGGCGTCATCTTCCCGGATTTACTGGGCAGGAACGAGGCCAATCCGAACAAGAAGGGCGTTAGGGCCCCCCAGATCAGACTCACCAACACCATCAATCCGAACTGGAACTGGTACATCATGCTCTTCCAGCCCAATGCTGCGAGCCAGGGCACCTGGAACGCAGTGGGCGACGACTTTGCCCGCTCCTACATCCCCCAGATCGCAGCAGAGGTGACGTGGCAGACGGACAAGTGCGGCAAAGTCGGCAAGGACAAGCTGCTGCTTGCCCTGTCCGGTATGGTGGGCCAGGAAAAGGTGACGTACAAAGACCCGATCTCCGTCGGCACCTGGTCTGACGATACGGTCAACACCTGGGCTGCGGCATTTAAGGGCTTCATACCCATCATCCCCGAGAAGAAGGGCGACAAGTCCATGTCCCTCTTCCTGAAGGGTCAGTTTCTCTACGGCCAGAACTGGCGGGTCTTTACATCGGCCAACTCGGATGCAGCCGCCTATGATCAGGACATCCTCGTCGGCGGCGTCGACTACGTTGCACCGACTGCCTATGCCTGGTATGCACAGATGGGCTTCTACTTCACCGACAAACTGTGGGCAAACCTCTACTACGGCCAGGTCAAGAACAACCTGAGCTACCGGTATCTCTGGGCGAGTGGCGTGACCAACGCGATCCGGACCCACCAGCAGATGTCGGCCAACCTCATCTACGACGTCAACCCGGCCATCAGGATGGGTCTCCAGTATACCTATCTTGGAACCGGCTATTCGGGATATGGCACAAGCAACTCCGATCCTTGCACCACGACGGGCGTGTTGGGAAGAAGCGGCTCTCTCAATACGGCACGTTTTGCGGCTTGGTACTTCTTCTAAGAGGGGTTATTTCAAGCGGGGTTCTTGTGAAAGCAAGGGGGTCTCATTCGAGGCCCCCTAATTTTTTAGACTCGTCGCCCTATTTCTTCTTCGGTTTTGGTGCTGCCTTCTTCACCGGAGCCTTCTTTGCCGGCGCTTTGCCGTTCACCAAGGACTTCAATGTTGCCCCGGGGGTAAACTTGGGCACTTTCTTCGCTGCAATCTTGATCTCCTTGCCCGTCTGGGGGTTTCTTCCTTTTCTTGCCTTCCTCTGGGAAACAGAGAAGGTACCGAATCCGACAAAGGTCACCCGCTCCCCTTTCTTAAGTGCGCCCTCGATGCAATCGATGACGACGCCCATAGCCTTTGCTGCAGCCATCTTTGACACCTTAATTTCTTCCGCTACCGCTGCTACAACATCTGCCTTTGTCATTGACGACTCCCTCCTTGGGGATATTTGATATATCTATGATTATCAGGCGCAGATGACCTGCCTGTGGCGCGGATAGCAGTAAAAATAAGCATCTACAACAATTATTGACGTAACTTATAAAAAAGTCAAGGATTTTTCAACGACAGAGCAATTTCTGCCCTTCAGGCGGGGGTTTTTTGCGGCGATTAACCGTCAGGGGCCGCGGACGGCGCCTTTATAGCGTCAGGAGAGCCTTTCCTCCAAGAGGGCTTTGAGAAGCTTGGGGTTGCCCTTCCCCCGCGTTGCCTTCATCGCCTGCCCTACCAGGAACCCCAGTACCTTAGGGTTTCCCCGTCGATAGTCTTCCGCGTCGGACGGGTGGGCGGCGATGACCGCGTCGACCACAGCGGCCAGAGAGGCGCTGTCGGACACCTGGCGGAACCCGAGCTCCTCCACTATGCCGACCGGATCCCGGTCTTCTTTCAGGAGGCGCTGGAGCACCTCTTTCGCAGCGTTGGCGTTTATCTCGTCGCGGTCCTGCATCGACATGAGCGCTGCAAGCCTTTCCGGCGTCAGGGGGGTCTCCCCAACCGATTTGCCCATCTCCCTCAGGGCCGGCATGACCTGACCTACGATCCACCCGGCTGCCTTGCGGGGATTGGCGCTTCGGCCCGCCGCCTGTTCGAAAAACTCCGAGATGTCCCGCTCCTGGCCCATAGCTTGGGCCTCGTCGCGGGTGAGCCCGTACTGCTCTATAAACCGGGTCACCTTGCGGCTCGGCATTTCGGGAAGACAAGCCTTCATCTCTGCGATCCACGCTTCGCCAACGATGATGGGCGGGACAGAGGGATCCGGCACGCAGGGCCCGGAAAACTTGCCGCGCATGGGCGACGTGACCCGTTTCTCAGGGTCCCACAGGCGCGTGTGGAGAACGATGGGCTCTCCCTTTTCCATGCATCTCGCCTGCCGATCGATCTCGTAGGCGATGGCATCACCGACGTTCCGGATGGAGTTCATGTTCTTTACCTCCACCTTTGTGTTAAAACCGTCAAACCCTGCGGGCCTGATGGAGATGTTGGCGTCAACCCGCATCGTTCCCGATTCGAGGCTGCATTCCGAAGCACCCGTATAGCGTATCTGCGTTCTCAGGACCTTGAGGAACTCCGTGGCGTCATGAGGGCTCCGGAAGTCAGGCTCCGTAACGATCTCGATGAGCGGCGACCCGGCCCGGTTAAAGTCAACGAGGCTGATGGGCGTTCTGCCTTCGGTCTCGTGAACCAGCTTCGCCACATCCTCTTCCATGTGGATGTGGTGTATCCTGAGCCTTTTGGGATTGCCGTCCTCGTCCACGATATCCAGCCACCCGTTCCGCGAGAGGGGCTTATGGTGCTGAGAGAGCTGAAACCCCTTCGGAAGGTCCGGGTAGTAGTAGACCTTTTGATCAAAGGCGCTTAGGGGCTGGATTGTGCAGTTTAAGGCCAGACAGGCAAGCACCGCCCTTTGGAGGGCGTCTCCGCTTAGCTTCGGCACGGCGCCGGGCATCCAAAGGCATATGGGGCACGTATTCCTGTTCGGCGGGTCGCCGGGCCGGTTTGCGCAGTCGCAAAAAAGCTTCGTCGGCGCGTTCAGCTCCGCGTGGATTTCAAGACCGATAACGGCTTCGTATTTCATGAGGCTGCCACTCCTTCCCGCTGTCTGATGATGTGCATCGCCCGCGCCAGGACCGATGGATCGCTTAAGCGCCCGCCCACGAGCTGCAGGCCCAGATCCCGCCCCTCCGCAACTGCCATGCCCGGCAACTGCACCGACGGCCCTCCCGTTACGTTGGCCGGCAGGGAGGCCGCAAAGGCACCGTAGACGTCGCTCACCGTTGCCGCTGCGTAAGGGTTCCCACTGCGGCAGGTGGTAAGAAAGGCCATGCAGCCCACATCCACCATGAGCTGAGCAGATCTCTCGACGAGGGCACGCCGGACACGGCAGGCCTGCTCAAAAACGTCGTAGCGGTTGAACTGGAAGAAGGCCCCCTGAAAGAGATAGGCCTTTATCAGGGTGCCAAAGGATTCACCGCGGGACTTGAGGTACATTTCGTTCCAGTTCTTTGCCGTAGCGGTCCGGTGGCCGTAGCGGACGCCGTCGTACTTGCCGGCGCTTGACGAAGCCTCAACGGCTCCGACGATGTTGTGGACCGCTCCAAAGAGCCCGTAGTCCGGAAAGGAGACGCCCTGCACAGCGAAGCCGGTACTTTCCAATGCGGCAAGGGCCGCATCCATGGCGCTCCTTTCGAGCTCGTCCAGCCCTTCGAGGTACTCTTTGACCACGCCTATCCGCATTGCCTCTCCCTGTAAAGAAGGGAGCGCCAGGAAATCAGGCAGATCTTCCCCTGTCATGGAGAAATCGTTGTCGTCCCTGACGCACATGGCCGCAAGGGCCTGCTGCATGCGGGCGAGGTCCCGGCCCACCACCGACGGCACCTCCAGGGATGGCTCAATGCCTATCAGACCGAGCCGGGAGACAGTGCCGAAGCTGGGCTTGAAAGCAATAAGGCCCTCCTGGGCGGCCGCAACCCTTGCCTCACCCATCGTATCGGTCATTATGCCCAAATCGGCTTCATTCATGCCCACTGCAGCGGCAAGCCTGTCGCCCGTCAGGCCGAAGCCCAGCTCGGCCATGCGGGCGCTTCCGCTGATAGCAGCACCGGCATTCCGTAGCAGGGTCACGATCGTGGCATCTTCGAGGGCAACAAACCTTTCGAGGGCCTTCGAACCCCCATCGGTGGGCCACCCCCGGACCGACAGGCCGGGCTGAACGATGACACGGGTGCCGCCCAACGGCCCCTCGACGGCCGGCCTCGGCGAAGTATCCCTGAAAGAAAAAACCTGTCCTTCCATCTATCGTCCCCCTACTCGAGTATGCTTGCTACCTTGAAGAAACCACCCTTCATGATCGGAGCGTTCTTAAAGAGCTCACCGGTCCCGGTAAGCGGACAGTCGCGCGCCTCCGTTCCGGACCTTACGCGGTTCGGCAAGGGCGATACCGTGAAGAGAGGCTCTCCGGTCGCCCCGTGTTTCATCACCGCTTCGGCAAGACGGCCCGCACCGTCGACGGCATCGGCTATGGTCTGCCTTTCCCCTTCATGTACGCCGATCCGAGAGACCCACGACAGCGAGCTGACGATGTCGTCCTGCTGGTCCTGTCCGGGGAGGATTTCTTTGTCGTCCGTGCCCAGAAGGCCCAGTTCGGCCAACTGTCTGCGCGCCACCTCGGAAGGGGCCTGCGAAAGAGGGCAGTATGCGCTGCGGTTCTTTGGAAAGGCGATTACCTCGCGTATTGACGACGCCCCAAGAATCATAGACACAACCCTGTCCATGCCGAGGGCGATGCCGCCGTGGGGCGGGGCCCCGAAAGAAAGGGCCCGGAGAAAAAACCCGAACTTCTCCTCCACGTCGCCGGCGGAAAGGCCCAGGGCCCGGAAGATCTTGTTTTGAAGCTCCCGGTCGTTGATCCGAATGCTCCCTCCGCCCAACTCCTCTCCGTTCATGACGAGGTCGTAGGATCGCGAGCGGAGCCCCAGAAGCTCATCCGTATTGTCGGGATCAAAGTCCGTCCTGTCAGGCATGGTAAAGGGATGGTGGCTCGACGTGATGCCGTCGTCGGTAGCCTCGAAGAGGGGAAATTCGGTTACCCACAACGGGCGGTACAGATCCTGCGGGATAAGAGAAAGTCTGTTTGCCACGTGAAGCCGGAGCTGCCCGAGGGCCGAAACGACAAGGTGCCACGAGGGATCGGCGATCATAAGGATAACGTCGCCGTCGCCGGCGTCAAAGCGCTCCAAGATTCGCTTCTGCTCCCCTTCACTGAAAAACTGGACGATGTTGGAGTCGAGCCTGCCGTCGGACACCCGCATCCACGTCATGCCCTTGGCGCCGAAGGTTGGGACGATCTCTTTTGCATATTCGTTCTGCAGTACCTGCTTGCTCAGGCTCTGCGACTGGCCTTTCACGTTGATGCCCTTGATGGAGCCTCCGCGCGAGAGTATCTGTCTGAAGATGCCGTATTGCGTCTCGGCGAAGAGGTCCGTCGCATCCACAAAGGTCATGCCGAAGCGCAGGTCCGGCCTGTCGGAGCCGGTGGCCTCCATGGCCTCCGTCCACGTCATCCGGGGAAAAGGCCGGGGAAGCGTGATGCCGTTGACGGCAAACATTCTTACGGCCAATTCCTCAAAAAGGTTGTAGATAAACTCCTCGTCAACAAATGATGCCTCGAGGTCAAGCTGCGTAAACTCGGGCTGCCGGTTCGGGCGGAGGTCCTCATCGCGGAAGCAGCGCACGATCTGGTAGTACCGCTCGAATCCGCTCACCATAAGGAGCTGTTTGAAGAGCTGGGGAGACTGCGGAAGGGCGTAGAAATTGCCCGGGTAGTGGCGGCTTGGCACAAGGTAATCGCGCGCGCCCTCGGGCGTGCTCTTGGTGAGCATGGGGGTCTCCACCTCGATAAAGCCCTGCTCGTCAAGGTATTCCCGCACGCACCTCGCTATCCGGTGCCTCTTGATAAGACGGTCCTGCATGGTGGGGCGCCTGAGATCGAGATAGCGATACTGGAGCCGCAGCTCTTCGCCGACCGCTTCGTCGCCCCCAATCCCGGCACCACCGGCAACCATCGATTTTTCAGAGATGGGAAAAGGCAGCGCCTCTGCCTTGCTGAGTATTGCAGCCCCTTCGGCCACAACCTCCACCTGGCCCGTGTCGATATTGGGGTTCTCCGTACCTTCGGCCCGTTTTACCACCGCCCCTTCGATGCGCAGGCAGTACTCGTTCCTGAGCGATGCCCCAGTCCGGCACACCTCTGCAGGCGTTGTGCCGGGGCTGAACACGATTTGAACAATCCCGCTTCTGTCCCGCAAGTGGACAAACAGTATCTCGCCGTGGTCACGGAAGGCATCAACCCAGCCCAGAACGATGACCTTCTTACCCACATCGGAGAGCCTCAGGGTCCCACACCACGACCTTTCGTCACTATTCATTCCTGCTTTCACCCTTCCTGTCAAGATATGGAAAACCGCACGGCTACGGTCCGGCATACTATTACCAGCAGGGCCGGGCCCTGTCAATCGGGGAAGACCCGCTTCGTGCCATCGGGGTATTCCTGATACACCGCGTGCCACGAGAAATCGGTTGAACCGGCGCTACAAAAGCGCCATAATGTACCACAGGACGAGCAGGAACCTTATGGGCGACATCGACCGGCTGATCAAAAGGCTTAAATCTCGCGACTATACAACGAAACAGTCGGCCGCAAGGGCCTTGGCGGCGCTCCGCGACCCCGCCGCGACCGGGCCTCTGATAGGCCTTCTCGGCGACGGGGACAGATGGGTCGCCTGGGCGGTGGGACAGGCCCTGGCAAGGATGGGGGCGCCCGCCGTGGGGCCACTGACGGGTGCGCTTCAGAGCGGGAACGTCACGGCCAGGCGGCAGGCAGCGAAGGCTCTTCTTATGATAGGCGACGCAAGCGCCGCAGAACCTTTGATTCGCGCCCTTGGCGACAGGGACATGCTGGTGCGGTGGGGTGCGGCGGAAGCCCTCGACAAGATCGGCCTGCCCGCCATTCCCTCGCTCATCGGGGCACTCGGAAATGACCAACGACGAGTGGCCTGGGCGGTGGGACAGGCCCTGGCAAGGATGGGGGCGCCCGCCGTGGGGCCACTGACGGGTGCGCTTCAGAGCGGGAACGTCACGGCCAGGCGGCAGGCAGCGAAGGCTCTTCTTATGATAGGCGACGCAAGCGCCGCAGAACCTTTGATTCGCGCCCTTGGCGACGACAACGAAGGTGTTGCAAGATACGCGGCGGCTGCCCTGAGAAGGATGGACCCGGTGTCAACTCATCGCGAAGCGATAGGGCGCTGCATGCCCATTTTTGCAAGGGCGTTGGAGCAGGGCGCGGACCGCGTACAACTGTACGTCATCAGCGTCCTCAAGAGGATCGGCGGGCCCGATGCAATGGGCATGCTTATGAAGGCCCTTGAAGCCAAGAATGAAAACATCCGTGCGGTGGCGGCGGATGCCCTCGGGAATATGGAAAGGCAGCCGTAGGCAGCCCGCTCAGGGCGTCAGCATTTCCAGAAGTACCACCAGGGCGCCGGCTTCGGGCAGAAGGCCTTCTGAAGGGCCTCAATGGGATCGTCGGGAACGATGAGCTCCCAGCTCCGCTTTGAGGAGCGGATGGAAAGCAGCACCACACCCTGAGCGTCATAATAGGTGGTGGACAGCACCCGGTACTCTCTCTTGCCGCAGTTTATCTCGTTAAGGGTTACCGTATAGGCAAGGCTGCTCAGGTCTATATTGCGAAGCTCGCCCTTCCTCAGTGTGTCGGTCAGCTTCTTGGCCTGTTTCTGTCTGTCCTCCTCGCTTTTCGGAACGCTTTTTGTCCATACCCTCGCACTATTGTCTGATGGGCTCGAGACGGCGCTCTCCCTGTCGTAGAAATAGGCCTGTCCGCCTATGGCTGCATATTCAATCCACTCGGAGGCCACAGCAAAGCTGCACCAGCCCAAGCACACCCCAAGAAGTATCGATATAAACGTCGCCTTCTTCATGGATCCTCCTTCGTCACTTCACTATACCAACATACCACGATTCCTGGCAAGATAGATGCACTTCCGCCGCTGAAGGACCGCCGGGTGGCATCCGCCGACGCCCTTCCACGGGTTGCAGGCGCCCCTCAGGGCGAGGTGGGGGAGCGGAAATCGGCCGGGGCGTTTCCCGAGAGCGTAATCCGCAGGGTCGGCTTCTTCGGGTCGCTTGAAGACACGTCAAGAGAGGCCGACTTGCGACCGGCAGAGGATGGCTTAAAGGTAACCGATATGGTGCAGGCTCCGCCGGGCCCCAAAGGCTCAGTGCATGATTCGTCACCGACGGCAAACTCAGAAGCGTCGCGCCCCGTAACCGTTACGCCCTCTACAACGAGCACGGTATCCCGATCGCCCCTGTTCCTGATGGTCAGCACCTTCGAGGACGAAGGCACGCCCTTCTTCAAGGTGCCGAATGGCAGCAGAGGTGGGGCTGCGGCGATTTCCGGTTCCGGAAGCCGTCCGATGGCCGCCTTGAGGTCGGGCCGCGGGCCTATCCTCTCCGTAAGGGGAAAACCGGCGGAGTACTGCTGAGCGCTGCCCGTGTTCCTCAATATGGTGCGCACACGGTCGGGGGCTAAAACGGTCCCTCGCTCGCGGGCTACGCTGCTCAGCAGGGCAGTCGCACCTGCGACAACAGGTGACGCCGACGATGTCCCACTGAACATCTCCGTGTACCACTCGTTCTTGCCGCCGCCCTGGTAGAGGTCGCCATACCCGGTGGCGGCAACCTGTTGCCCCCAGCCCTGCACATCGACACGGCTGCCGTAGCTCGAGAAGGACAGCCGGGAACGGTCCTCCTGGGTAAAATTGGGGGGCGCACCAGCACCCACGATAATAGCGCCCGAATCCCGCACGGTTCTCTTGAAACGACCGTCGCAGGATGGCTGGTCGAGGTTTACCCGGCCGTTTCCCGCAGCCTCCACCACGATTCTCCCGTCCGCAGTGGCGAGCTTGACGGCCTCGTAAACGGATTGATACCATTCAAGCGGCCCATACCGTTCTTCGCTCAGGCCGCAAACAACGGCCTGCTGCTCCAGCAGGATCACATCGCCCTTTCGTGTATTAATCCGAGCCGCATTGATGGCATCAGCGGGATTGTAGTCTGAGCAGTCCTCTGAATCGTTGCAGGGCGACGCGAACTTGGTTGCGGCGCCGTACGCGATACCCGTCACCCCGTAGCCGTTATTCAGCGCCACCAGTTCGCCGAGGACCGCCGTGCCGTGGTCATCGCCGTACCTGTCCCAGAGTTGGCCGCGAATGAGCGTGACCGCAGGCAAATCTTCGTGGGTTTCATTGAAGCTGTATTCTACGTCGACAATGGTAACGTTGCCGCCTGTTCCGCCCCGCTGCGTCCAGGCATACTCGGCGTCGATGCCCCCGGGTGCGGCCTTAAGATATCCCTGGTACCCAACATAATCGGGGGTTTCCGACTGCACCGGGGCAAGCCCTTGCTTGGCGGAAGGCGGCGGCACAGGCAGCGGCGCCGGGTAGGCAATCTCAACCTCGGGAAGGCTATTGAGCCCATCAATCAAATACTCCACGTTCGTCCCGTCCACCACCTTGATGCGATACCAGAGGTTCAGGTCCGGTAGCTCCTTGCCCGTTGCGGCCTCAAGGGCCAACCGGTGGGCCCCGATTTCTGCCTCGCTTTCGTTGAAGAGGCGCCTTACAGACGCAACG
>CAZYVU010000053.1:0-14392 GCA_964651435.1 uncultured Pseudomonadota bacterium | reverse complement strand
GCCACGTGGAGGGGGTGTCGATGTCGGGGCGGCGGTAGTCGGGGCCAAGGGCGCAGGATGAGAACAGAACAAGGCCGACGAGAAGCAGCACTGTTTTCATGCAGCACCTCCTGTCTCAGATCCCCCAGTTCCGACACTTTGACCCGCCTTCGATTCCTCCTTGCGGTGCGCCAGTTTCTCAACAAAGTAGAACGTTACGGGGATGATGAAAATGGCAATGCACGTTGCCGTCATCATTCCGCCGATGACGGAGGTCCCCATCACCTTCCTCGATACGGCTCCCGACCCCGATGCTATGGCCAGAGGCACGCAGCCCAGGATGAAGGCAAAGGAGGTCATGAGGATGGGCCTTAGGCGCAGACGTGCCCCCTCCAGGGCCGCATCGACGATGCTCCTCCCTTTGTCGTATTCCATCTTTGCAAACTCGACGATGAGTATGGCATTCTTGGCCGCAAGCCCGAGCAATAAAACAAGGCCTATCTGGGCATAAAGGTTGAGCTCCATTCCCCGGATCATGAGAAATACGAAGGCACCGAAGACCGCTATGGGGGTACTGAGCAGCACGCTGAAGGGAAGCGACCAGCTCCGGTATTGGGCGGCGAGGATCAGGAAGACAAAGACGAGAGACATGGTGAAAATGACCGTAATCGACACCCCTTCGCTCGCCTTCTTTTCCTGGTATGACATGCCGAGGTAGTCGTAACCCATTCCCTGGGGCATTGAGGCCCGGAATACCTCTTCAAGCGCCCTCATTGCTTGGGCGGAACTATAGCCGGGGTTGGTAGCTACGTTAATTTGCGCTGCCCTGTAGAGATTGTAACGCATGGTAAACTCAGGGCCCGATCGTTGGTCAAACTTGGTCAGGGTCGACAACGGCACCATATCTCCGTTACGGTTGCGCACGTAGAACTGTTTAAGGCCTTCAGCCTCCGCCCGGTACTTGCCCTCCGCCTGAACATAGACCTGCCACTGCCGTCCGAACCGGTTAAAGTAGTTGACAAAGTAGCCCCCCATAAACGCCTGGAGCGTCCGATAAACATCTCTAAGATCAACGCCCTGTTTCAAAACCTTGTCCCGGTCCACATCCACAAAAACCTGTGGTACCGTCGGCACGAAGGTCGTCGTTACCCGCGCAATTTCTGGTCTTTTCCGTGCCTCAGCCATGAATCTCTGCGTATTTTGCCAGAGGAACTCGATGTCCTTGCCCGAGCGGTCCTCCAACACGAAGGTGACTCCTCCCGATGTGCCGATGCCGGGGATGGCCGGCGGCGAAAAAGCAAAGGCAGTCCCCTCGGAAATCTTGGCGAACTCCCGGTTCAGACGCGTCATGATGGCGTCATACTTTTCCTCCGGTTTTTTCCTCTCTTCCCAGGGTTTGAGCGTAATGAAGAAGAATCCGCTGTATGTGTTCGTTACGCCGGACAGGAGGCTGAACCCCGTTACCGTGGTGCAATGCTCGACGCCCGGCGTATTCATGATGATCTGTTCCATTCTCTTAGTGGCGGCACTGGTCCGCTGAAGTGACGATGCGTCCGGCAACTGCACGCCTGCATACATGTATCCCTGGTCCTCTTCCGGCAGGAATCCTCCCGGAATCTTGCCCCCGACAATGCCCGTAAGCACGGTGATACCAATGAGGAAAATGAGGCTTATGACGAGCTTTCGGATGGCCGCACCACACCAGTTCACGTATCCGTCGGTGGTCCTGCCGAAGGCCCGGTTAAACCATCCATAGAACCGCCCCAGGGGGCCACGGGTCGCCTTCTTGGGCTTCAGAATCAGGGCGGCAAGGGCGGGACTCAGCGTAAGAGCGTTAAAAGCAGAGATGAGCACCGATATGGCGATGGTGACGGCGAACTGCTGGAAGAGCCGGCCGGTAATCCCCGGAATAAAGATCGTGGGAAGAAAGACAGCGGAGAGCACGAGGGCGATGGCGATAACAGGACCCGAAACCTCCTCCATTGCCTTGATGGTTGCTTCCTTTGGAGACAGACCTTTCTCTATATGGTGTTCTACCGCCTCCACGACGACAATGGCATCATCAACGACCAGACCTATAGCAAGAACAAGCCCCATGAGGGCAATGGTATTGATGGCAAATCCGAGGAGGGGAAAGAGGGCAAATGTCCCAACAAGGGATACAGGAACGGCCAGGGCCGGAATAAGAGTGGCCCTCCATCCCTGGAGAAAAATGAAGACCACGATGATAACGAGGATCATGGCCTCAATGAGTGTCTGGACGATTTCTTTTAGGCCTTCGCGAACGGCCTGTGTTGTGTCAAGCGAGATAACGTATTCAAGGTCCGGCGGAAAGGATTGCTTCGCCTCCTCCATTAGCTTTCTCACCCCGTTGACCGCCTCGATAGCGTTCGTGTCAGGCAATTGGTACAGGGCAAGCACCGCCGAAGGCTTTCCGTTCAAACGGCCTTCCATGGCGTAGGTTTGTGATCCGAGCTCTACCTGAGCCACATCCTTGAGCCGCACGAACGATCCGTCCTGGTTGGCCCTAAGGACAACCTGCCCGAATTCCTCGGGCGTCTGAAGACGTCCCTGGCCCTTTATGGCATAGGTAAAGTCTTGGCCCGGAGGCGCCGGTTCGGCGCCAATCTGGCCTGCCGGGTTAACCGTGTTCTGCTTCTGAATGGCGTCGATTACCTCCGTGGTGGTGATGTTCAGCTTGGCAAGCTGGTCCGGCTTGATCCAGAACCGCATGGCATACTGACCGGCACCAAAGATCATAACGCTTGCGATACCGGGAACGCGGGTAACCTGATCGTTCAGGTTGATATAGGCGTAGTTCGCCAGAAAGGTGGCATCGTATGTTCCTTTGGGCGAATGCAGTGCCACGAGCATGAGCGGTGCCGACTGTGATTTCTTTACCGTTACCCCGTAGCTGTTCACTTCCTGCGGGAGCTTGGAATCGGCCTGACTTTTCCGTATCTGGGCCAGCACCTGGTCGATGTTCGGGTCCGTCTTGACATCGAAGTTCACATACAATTTGAGTTCGCCGTTGTTGGCGTTGAGACTGTACATGTAATTCATGTTGTCCACGCCGCTCATCTCCTGTTCGATAGGAGTGGCAACAGATTGCTCCACCGTCTCGGCGTCCGCACCGACGTACGTCGTATTGATGAAAATCTCAGGAGGAACAATATTGGGGTATTGGGCTACCGGAAGCCCGAGGATTGCAACCGACCCGATGATAACGGTGACGATGGCGATGACGATGGCCACGATGGGGTTCTCTATGAAGAATCGCGCCATGGGGCCCTACCTCTTTGCGGGCTTCTGCTCGCCCTCTGGCTTGGTTTCGTGCTTTGACGGCTCCGTGGGCTGTACCCCGGGCTTCGATACCGCCTCAGGCTTCGTCTCATCAGCAGAAGGATTAAAGGGCTTGGGATTCACCGTCGCGCCGTCCCTGACCTTCTGCGCCCCCTCAGCCACGATTTTTTCACCCGGTTTAACTCCTTCGTCAATGACCCAGAGTTGTCCATACGTCGCCCCCGCCTTGACGTTGCGCACCGTGACTTTATTATCAGGCCCAACCACCGCTACCAGGTATTGTCCCTGGAGCTGCGTTACCGCCCTCCGGGGAATTACAACGGCAGACTTCTTCAAGTCCACCATAGCGCGAACACGGGCGAACTGTCCTGGACGGAGCACGTATCCCGGATTCTTGAAAAGCGCGGCTACCCTGATCGTTCCCGTCCGAACGTCCACCTGTCTGTCGGCTACAAAGAACTCACCCTTGTGCGGCCAGCTACTTCCGTCGCCAAGAATCAGCTCAAGAGGCATGGGTTTGCTGCGGACACCGCTGCGCTTCTCGGCATCCTGTTTCTCGATAGCCTTCAAGTATTCTATCTCGCTAATTGAAAGGTAGACCTTGATGGGGTCCATGGTCGATACGGTCGTCAGTTCTTCGACCTGTCCTATCCCAACAAGGTTACCGATCTGCGCTTTAGCGATCCCGGCAATGCCGTCCACCGGGGAGGTCACCTTGGTCCACTCCAAGTTGAGCTTTGCCTTGTCGAGGTTGGCCTTGGCCGTCACCACCGACGCGCCCGTCGACTCTTCTGCGCCCACGGCATCGTCAAGGTCCTTCTCGCTCACTGCCTTTTGCGCCGCAAGAGGCTTGATACGGTTCAACGTCGCCTTGGCCGTGTTCCACCGCGCCTTCGCCTGGTCCAGTTGACCCTTCGCCTCTTCGTAAGCCGCCTCAAAGGGCCGCGGATCGATTTGGAACAGAAGCTGACCCTTCTTGACGAAATCACCTTCGTGATAGGCCTGCCTGGTGAGGTATCCGGTTACCTGAGCCCTTATGGTGGCATTCACGAAGCCGTCCAACGTGCCAACCCACTCGGCGTTGATCGGAACGTCCTTTTGGATCGCTTCGGCCACCTGGACTTCCGGAGGTGCTTCTCCCACCTTCTTCTCCTTGCCGCAACCCGTTACGGTAAGTATCGCCAGGCCAATCCAGAGGATGACCGTCAATATGCCCAGCGAAGAAGCCCTTTTTAAGAACCGATATTCTTTCGTCACGTTCATAGCTCATCCCCTGTCGACAGATTTTGGCGACTGCTTCCTTCTTACGCCCTGATACCGGAAGAAAGACTCGGAATCCGGGAACCAGAACGCCGTTGAGACCATGCGGGTCCGGTATTGTGTGGAATTGTAGCATAAGTAACGCAAGCCTGGAAGGCGATTTCTGTTTACTGAAATGGCGACGCACCGAAAGCGTCATACCCCGCCGCCATCTCCGCACCCACGTTGCCGATTCGCTCTACACCACGCCTTACTCCATAAGCCTCCTCGCAGCAAGTTGCCGGGTCTCTTACGGTTCTTGCAGGTTTTCGAGAAGAATACGCCGTATCTCTTCGATTGTAGCCGGCTCACCCTGCGTGGAATGATCAGAATCGACGATGAGCTCGCTCCTGACGCCCTCGATATGGGCACTCAAGTACTCGACTACGCCGTCATGCCATTTATTCTTCGGGGCGTCCAAGTTCTTTACCGGAATAATGGAGTACGCCGTCACGGTCGGCGCTACTGAGAGCGACGACAAGGCTTTGATGAAAGGGCTTTGCGGATTCATGTTGTCCGTGCTCTTGGGTATATTCTTGACGGAAAACTTTATATCACCCTGCCCCACGGCAGAGAGCAGGACTTCCTGTATTGGGCTCAAAATGGTAAAAGGCAATTTGATGAAGCTGCCCGCCGTCTTGCCGATAATCCCACCGGCCACAAAACTACCCCCATGGGGCGTTGCCACAAAAACCACACGCCGCACAAAGGGCAGCGGTGCATAGAACATACTCCGCCGGAGTATCCTTCTCGTTTCCGGCGACACATCGAGCTCGCCGATAGGCACCTCAAAGGCGTTGTCCCAGAAAACGGAACCGCTGTTCACAACTGTCAACTTTGTTAAAAGTCCTCCCTGGCTATGGCCTATGACGACCATCTTGCGCAAAGCCGCGTCTGTCCCATTCGGATCGAGTTCATGTACGATATTGCGCAGCCCCTCTGTAAGCATTCCGGCAGAATAGAGAATGGGGTTTCCCGTGTTGTAGGTAAAAAGCCACAATTGGTACCTTCCCCAAAGGTCGCGGTCGTTCTGAATCTCGTTAATAAGCTCGGCCCACCTCGCAGGACTTGACGCCGTCCCGTGAACGAGCACGACAGGAATCCTTCCCGAACGGTAGGGGGCCATGAGAAAGACCCCATCCTCGAACCGGTGGGCGAAGAGGAGTCGGAAGTCTCCGAGAAAGAATCCTTTCGTCTCCATGTCGTAGACTGCCGATCCTTCGAGCGAAGATGCAAGGGCAGCGGTCAGCTCAAACTCGAGGGGAATTATTTGGCCCTGTGGGGTCACCAGGGTCGTCTGCTCGCTGACTGTAAATAACTGCAAGGCGGCTTCGATGTTGTCCGTTTTTAGCGCTTCATGTATCTTGTCTACCCTCAAAACAGCGGTCACAGGCACCTTCAATCCTGGCGGCACCCTGGCAAACCGCTTGTCCCTTGCCCCCGGGAGCTCAGTTAGAGAAGCTACAAGGGCGGCTCCGAGGCCGGGCCAGCGGTAGCGATTTCGCAAACCGCGGACCTCGACCTGCGAAGCCTGGACAAAATCGGTAAAGAGGAAGGTGCCCCACACAAATTCCTCCGAATTTACCCTGAGTGTAAGCTTGCCGAAAGGGAGGGAGTACGTCCCGGGGATAAGTACAACCTCTGATGGTTTTACGAGTGGGTAAACTCTCGGCGTGCTGAAGGCCTCGGCGAGCCCCTGATTATATATATCCACAGCCGTCCGCGTCCGTGGATCGAAGGGGTCGAGCGCAAATTTCACATCCGTGGGAAAGAGAAAGCCATAGGCATAAAGGACTGCCGAGAGAAAATGCGATTTCTGATCCGACTGCATGGCATGAAGGAATGAGAGCTCTGCCAGCGCAAAAAGCCTGTCCGGCTCCTTTACATTCGGCAGTCCTTTATGAATAGTAGCAATGACCTCGTCGGGCTGAGACTCAAAACGCTGTGCAAGCCCTGCCCGATTGAGGATCTGGGTGGTCGTGGAGCTCAAGGTGCCGGCAGAAAGGACGTCGGCCGTTAAATTCCGGTAAGACTCCCGTGAACTCATGTTCTGAACGCCGACCGGAGTAGAACAGGCGGAAAGAAGAAGCCCCGCAACGACGACGAGGACAGATAGCAATCTTGTCCACCAACTTGGCTTATGCTTTTTCGATCTGCGCCCTGTTGCTGCCGAACGTTTGTCCATGGTGTACCTCTCCTCGCAAGAAAATTAGGATAGACCCGCACGCCAGCCGCACTACGCTGCCCTTCTACGATGGCTCAGTGCTTCTGCCGTACGATGGCCCGGCACGGCGCCCCGTCGCCCCCGGCTATCTTGAGCGGCAGGCAGATGAGCTGCACCCGACCGGGATGCACCTCCTTCAGGTTAAGCCCTTCAATAATCCAGATGCCGGCCTGCAATAATATCTGGTGCGTCTCCACCCCATCGTCATGAAAACCACCGACCGATAGGTAGTCGACCCCGACGAGACGTACCTTCTTCTCAGCCAGATACCGGGCCGCCTCTGCCGAGATATAGACGAAGTCCTCGGTGAAAATGTCTGTATCCCAGCATCGAAGGGAGTTACGGGTCTTGAACAGCACCCGGTCACCGCGCCGGAGACGGTGGAGCGCCAGTTCATCGGCCGTGACGGATCTTTGGTCAGCCACAGGGATCACCCTCGCCGAACCAATAGCGGCATCGAGCGGCATCGCATCAATTCCCGGAGCCTTGCCGACAAAGTGGACCGGGGCATCGATGTGGGTACCCGTGTGTGACCCCATGCGCAGGAGCGACACCGTGCACGGGTCGCCCCGCTCCATGTCCAGAGCGCGGTTGATCCGGGTCGGAGGATCGCCCGGCCAGCCCGCCATGCCCGTTCTTAGTGCTACCGATACGTCAATCCACGGCAAAGCCATGTTAACCTCCCCTTACAAGCCTGCGACCAGCCCTACGCTGCTCTTGGCCCGCCAAGAGAACGAAGGGTGTCCGCTGCGTCGTCGAGTGCCGCAGGGCTCGCTGTCAGGGCGCCATTCGTACCTCATCACCCTTCCTTGCTCTGCCGATGGTTGAGCTCTTGAGAAACAAGACGGGCGATGAGAATAGCCAGGTAAAGCTGACCTGTGATGGCCTCCGCGGTGGCCAGCGAACGCGCTATAGGGTGGACGGGCACGATGTCCCCGTAACCCAGGGTTGCAAGTGTAACAAAACTGAAATAGGTCCATGACGAAAATGTGCCCGAGAACGCCACACCCCCGGCGAACGAACCGGGGTTGAGGTATTCTATGAGCTCATAGCCCGTCGCCCACACCAGACCCAGCAAGAGATACGCGGCAACAGCCCCTTCAATGCGGTGGTAGGTGATGGGCCCGGCCTTCAAGACCCGGCCGATGATTACGCCACAAAAAAGAAGGATGCAGGTCATCTCTGCCAGACGATCAAGTACGCCCAGAGCGCCGGAGTTGCTGAATGCGTCCGCCCAACGCAGAACAAGGGCGACGACTGCCACGACCGTGGTTAGGGTAAAGCTTCTTCTGTTCAAAGACACAGAAGCTATGCCTGAGAGCAGAAGCAGCGTGAAGAACAAGTCAACGAGGACACCACCGAGAATCCTCAAGGCCCCTAAAGCAGGCAATACGAACACGGAAAGTACAATCGTCACGAGAAAAACGGAAAGGCCCCTGTCTGTTTCCCAAAAGCGTAAGAAGGACCGCCAGACTCTATGTATCATACTGCCTCGCTGATTTCCGGCGCATCCCTTGTCAGCTTCGCGACTCTTTCCGAATATAGGTTGATGCCCGGCAGGGCGCTCAGTCCATGGGCAAATATGCTCAGAAGGACAGTGAGCGTCACGGCAAGGCGGATGGTAAGCTCTCCCGGCAGGCGCGCCTGCTGCTCTATATAGACAAGGCCGAGAACAATTGAAGCGAGGCCGCGGGGTCCGAACCACCCCATGAAGAGAATTGTCGCCTTCTTGAGGCGTGTCCCTATCAGCGAAACTGCCACGGGCAACATCCTGACAATGGTCAGGCTCAGCATGGCGTATATGAGAAGATCCATTTTTACTTGAGACCACCCCTGAGGCACCATAAGGCCCAGGAAGAAAAAGACGAACAAATTGAACAGTTGTCCCCATCCCTCAGTGAATTCAATGCTCCGCTCCCCTACCTCTTTGAATCCGATCTGGCACGTCATTCCAGCCACAAAAGAAACGATAAACATGCTTGCCCCGGACGGTTCAGAAAAGATTATTGAAAAGATGGGCAATGAAACCAGCCCGAGCTGCTCAAGCGATTCGGACATCCATTGGCGCTGGTGCGCCCAACCCAAGAGCAGGCCTCCGATCAACCCGATCGCTATGCCGATCAGCACGCCGTAACCAAGCTGTTCGATAAGAAATCGCGTCAGAATGTTGCCTCCCCCGGAACCGGGCTGTGCCAGGGCTATAAAGAACATAAGAAAAGGAACCGACATGCCGTCGTTGAGCCCCGCCTCCACGTTCAGGGCATTACGAATGCGCGCAGGAACCCTGGGGCTTGAGACGATAACCTGGCCAAGACCGGCGTCGGTGGGCGCAAGAATGGCGGCGAGAATTCCCGCCTCCCAGACGGACAGGTGAGGAAAAATAACGAGGGCCGCCATCGCCCCCAGGAGGATAGTCAACAGCATACCGATAGACAAGAGGCGCGTAGGCAACTGACTGATGCTCAGAAGTTCCTTGAGCCTGACACGGCTGGCGTCGGTAAACAGGAGCAATACAAGACCCATCTCGGCTATGAAGAGTATCGATTTCAGGTGTTCTTCAATGTCGATTGACACCGGCAGGACCGCAGAGACCACTATGCCCGCGGCGGTAAAGAGAATCGGCCCTGTTATGACGGTTCGGCCAAGTCGCCGGGAGAACAGGCTATAGAAAAAAAGCAAGCCAATAAAGATTATTGCCAGGATCATGGCAGCCCACCGCCCACGAAACTTCGTTGGAGCGGCGTAGCAACAAAAGCAACACGGCGCACGAATGGCGGTGGCGTATGGAACATGCTCCGCTGAAGAATTCTTAGGGTTTCTGGGGGGACGTCCAATTGGCTGATGGGCACATCAAATCCATTGTCCCACAAAACCGACCCGCTGCTAACTATCGTCCAGTTCGTTAAAAGCCCTCCTTGGCTATGGCCAATAACAACCATCTTATCTATATGGTACTATCCGTACCCTGTGGATCAAGTTCTTTCAGAATGCTCTTTAGTCCGTCCATCAGCATGCCTGCCGATTACAGACTGGGGTTTCCCGCGTTGTAAGCAAAGAACCACAGATGACATTATACATCATCGGCAGTTATTGGATAGCCCCTAAAGACCACATTCGCGGAAATGACCACCCTCACTAACTGGATAGGGCCCGGCACTTCTCCATCATGCGTTCCTCCTGCCACGATCACCACGAGACGTCCGCCGCCAATCTCGCCCAAGATTGACCGGCACGGAGCGCCATGGCCAGGAACATTG
This sequence comes from uncultured Pseudomonadota bacterium, assembly GCA_964651435.1. GTDB lineage: Bacteria > Desulfobacterota > Syntrophorhabdia > Syntrophorhabdales > CAYQXL01 > CAZYVU01. The sequence continues at coordinate 4,330 of CAZYVU010000053.1, read as the reverse complement.
CGACTATCAAACTTCTCATCTCAATCTCCCCGGCCTTCCGGTTGCAGGGAATTGGCCCTCTCTGCCATGCGGACCAGCTCCCAAAAAGGGGGGCGATAGCCATTCTTCTCTTCGAATAGGGCTACCGACGCAAGCACCTCCTGCTTCAACCGCTTATGCAGCTTGTCGAGTTCCATGCTCTTTACCGCCGTACAGGCGTCCATGCCTTCGGGAATAGGCCCGACCCCCCCGAAAGCGTTGAGCACAGCGCTGTATGCCTTCACCATCCCGGCGGGAACGAGGAGGTAGGAGGGACAGGTAAAACGATCCCCCCTGTCGGCCCCCTCGAGCATGGCATCGACGACGGCGTCGTCAACGTGGGCCTGCCAGAGGGCATCCCGGTCCCGCCATTCGGCAACCACCGAGAGCTGGGGATCATATTCCAGGTCGGTAGGGGCCTGAGTCTCGAAGTTACGGACGCCGAAGTCGCCCAGCCAGCTCACCACCCCCGGGGAAGACATGGTCGTGGTAATGCTCCAGAGGTTTATCCCGAAGGATGCGTAAGCGTGCGATGCCACCTCGGAACAGAACTGCTTGGACGGCTCCTTGAAATCCATGGCAAAGTCGTAGGGTATATGTCCATTCCTCACCTCGTCATAGGCCATCTTTGCGGCACGGTGCGGCAGCATGGGGTCTTTCAGCAGAAGCGGGTGGTCAGCCCTGACGCGCATTACCATGACGCGGAGCTTCACATCCTTCAGATACTCGTCGAAGGACGATATAACCACACCCCGCTCTATGTGGGCCTCAATAACACTGGGCGTACCCGTGGTCTCATCCACGTAGAGCAACGCGATGTGGGAAAAGTTACCGGGGTAATCGTTGCCCCGTGCAATAAGAGCCGATGTGGACGCACCCCCGCGCGATACAAGGATATCGCCGCTGCGGAATACGAGTCCCGGCCGCTCAAATGATGGCGTCTGTGACGGCTCATTCGTGCCCGGTACGATTGCCGGAACAGCATCCTTCGGCGCCTGCAGCATCACCTCTTCGAGGGCGAGCCTGCTGCCGTAGAGGAGCCGGTAGAGGCGGTCACGCACCTTCCGGTCATTGACATCCCAGGCGATGGACTGTCTCTTGACGGCATTCCGCACAGCGGCAAGGAGTTTCGTGTATGCTTCGATACGTCCCGGGCAGGCTGCCATCAAAGGGCCCAGACCAAACAGGTTCGACTCTACGGCATCGAACAGCCTATCGGTAGGTTGCAACGGGGCTTTCTCCATGGCAGCCAACTGCCGGTTCCCTTCATGAAGGCGCTGCTCTATTTCCGCGGCGGCTGTGGAGCAACCGGCAGAGCGCACATCGCGGAACCGTGCCTCCAGCGCCTGCCATATTGCGTTCTGGTTCCAGGCAAAGGGGGTGTTGCCCGCTCCCCTCTTCTGCGGAGTTTCCCCGCCAGCCATCGACACCATACCCGACAGCAGCAGAAGCGTGACAGCAACGATAAGGATATTTCTTCGCGAGGGGTCTGGAAGGCTCGTCATTGCAGATCCCCCAACAGCCTCTGGAACTCGGCCGATTCGGCGAGGATTCTCCGGGCAACGTCACGAAGCTTGTCGACCTCGTCGGGCTGCAGGGAGAAGGAGGTGGGCAGGCGTTTGAAGTAGGTCCGTTCCACCTCGTCTTTCAGGGCATCGAACTTGACCTCCACAACGTAGAACGTGATGTCGCCGCAGGAGCCCGGGGTAGTGACGATCTCGCCGGGAGCGCACCGCCCCCGCCTGATCTCGTCGGCCCACCGCGGCATCATCTCCCGGAGCAGGGAAACGGTCTCGATGCTGTAGCGCGAGATCGATATGGATGTGAATGAATCGAGCATGGCGGCAAAGGCCGGGATGACCTCCCGCCGGTCCCATTTCGTATCGATTTCCGTCTCGGCGTTGACGATGACCACGGCTACCTTGTGGACATCGGGCAGTCCCCCCACCTGGAGTGCCTTCCAGGCGTCTCCCAGGAGCGTGACGCGCTCAATAAAGGCCCGGAGCCCCAGGTTGTCGGCAACCCCGCCGTCAACGAGGTGGAGGTAGGGCTTCTTCTCCGCATCCAGGAAGGGCATGATGTTGTTCGCCAGGTCGAAGGTGCGGTTGGGCAGCTTCCGCTCCTCAATGGCCTCGGTGAGAGTCTCCGGCATCTTATACCCGCAGGACCCGGCGTAGTTTCTCAGGGAGATGGGCGTCAGCACGATGGGTACCGCCGATGAGGCTGCGCAGGCCCTGGCAACGGAAAAGGAGGAAAGGTCGGAGCAGATGAGATCGAAGGTGTCCTGGGTGAAGCTTACCCTCGTCCCGTGGACCATGTCGGTGGCATTGATAAAGACCATGGCGCCCTTTCTCTTCATCATGTCGCCGAACGTGGCGCCTTCGAAGACCTCCTTGTCGTAGTATTCGGCGGCTAGGTCGCTTCTGTCGAAATACCCCGAGCCGAGCCTGGCCCAGTTATAGGGATTAAAAAAAATCCTCGAGAAGAGCCCCCCCTGGATGTTCTTCTTTAGGAACTTTTCCTCGAAGTCTTCGAATATGCGGTCACCGAAGAGGCCATAGTAGGCTGCCGTGAAGCTGCCGCCGGAGACGCCGGTTATGGCATCGACCTCATCGAGAAGGCGGGTCCTTTCCCCACCCAGGGTTACTTCTGTATTCTTTAGCTCCTCGAGCACCCCGTAGGAAAAGGCCGCTGCCCTGGTCCCACCACCGGAGAAGCTGAGCATGAGGAAGAGGTCCACCTTTTTCCCGGGCTCCCGCATGTTCATGCCCTTGTAGCCGTAGGTGGGGTCATACTTTTCCAGGGGCGCATTGACGGGGTAGTGTGCACATCCGGTGGCGACCAAGAGAAAAAGCGTCATGATCGTGAGAAGCCGGGGTAAAGGGTTCATACAGTGCTCCTTCTTGAAGCTTAGCCTCACGCCCTCAAACACTGGGCTCACTTGTTTATCTTCGTAACCTTCGTTCCCTGGAGGCCGAGGCCGCCCATGAGCCCCTTTTGGTCGAAGAAGAAGGCGTACATATCAGATTGGGCCGTCGTCGTCGATATACCTGCGGACGCACCCTTGTCGACGATAACGATATTCGGGGCCGTGCCCAACTCAAACCCATCACTCCTGTCAAGATATCGCAACGCCGCGTCGGTCATAAAGAACAGGGCGTAGCCGTACTTCTGGATACCTGCCTGAAGGCCGTAAGAGGCCGCGACGGTGTTGTAGTACCCCACAACCTTTCCGTTTTTTATGAGCGCGCCCTCACCGTACTGGCCCCCTACTATTAAGCCACCCTTTGTAATACTTGGAAAGACGAGGACGGCCGCCGCCTTCTCTCCCAGTGTCTTTGCAGTTGGCTGTGCTTTATAAAGCTTTTGGAGGACATGCTTGGCGTCACGGCTGATCTCGTGAGCTGAGGCGGACTGGGCCGGATTGGGGCCGACAAGCGTAACGGTAAAGAACGCAATGATGCAGAGAATTAATGCGGCATGGATAGGCTTCATAGTTCCATCCTCCCTTCGCTACTTTTCGGTTGTCGCCAGCGGTATGCTCCTCGCAAGCTCATAGTAAAGCGCTGCGTTGATCTTGTTCTCGATCTGGTAATAACGCGCTACCTTGACATCGGGCAAGGCCTTCCGGAACTTCGGGAGGTATGCTGCGTTCAGTTTCTGCCGGAGCGACTCTATCGTCATGGACTCATCGAGGAGTTTTTTCGCCGTGGCATTAGTCATTTTTTCGTAGGCCTCTGCGTAGTCCTGGATGAGCTTTACCGTGCGGGTGCGAAGAAGGAAGAGTTCCGACTGGTACTGGTCATAGACGGGCCAGAATGCCTTTGCTTCTGCGTCGGTGAGGTGCATGTTTTCTGCCACAAGAAGCTTTTTGTCTGCCCTGACCTTCTCGACAACAATCTGCATATTGTCGGCAGGTTTGTCCTGAGCTATGGCGGTGCAGGCAAAGACGAGGAGCATTGACACCAGTCCTATTGCCAAAAATAACTGTCTTGTTTTTTCCTTCATTTCCTTCCTCCTTTCGGTTTCTGTCACCATATATTAAACCTTATTCTCGGCAATTTTGATAGTCTCGTAAAAAGTCTTAATTCCGTCACTCTCGTAAAAAATGGGAGCCCATAAGTTATTGAATGTGCCGGCTTCCGGCATCCGCGGGAATGACAAAAGCAACAATTAGGCATCATGAACATCATCAAGAGTCGCTGCCCGGCCCAACTTTCCGGGTAGTTCTGCCAGCCAGAGACTGGTGTTGATTTGATACGGCGAAAGGTAGTAAAGATCGGAATATTCCATCCTATGTCTTGGACTCTTT
>CAZYVU010000052.1:0-15501 GCA_964651435.1 uncultured Pseudomonadota bacterium | reverse complement strand
GGACAGGGGCAAGATACGTATTGCGGAGAGCTGAGAAATGTTGCGGCAATGTTTCTTTGGCTGCAAGGGACGGTTCGTCGGTAATAGCATGGTAGTGTTAGGTGTTTTTCGGGCCACAAGAACGATTCGGTTTCGGGAGGTGAGATGGACAATACCACTTACAAGATTGCCATAGCCGGGTTGATGCACGACATCGGCAAGTTCGCTGAGCGAGCGGGCATGGAGGTCAGCAGAGAGTACGGGGTGAACAATGCCGATCTCTATCAACCTTTTAATAAGGTTCAGACCCGGCACACCCACAAGCACGCACTGTACACGGCGGCGTTCATTGAGCATTATGCGGCCGCTCTGCCCACCGTATTTAATGAGCCGGGATGGGGGGAGGGCGATGCTTTCATTAATCTGGCGGCAAAGCACCACCGGCCGGAGACCCCCCTACAGTGGGTTGTCACTGTTGCCGACCGGGTAAGCAGCGGCATGGATCGCGAGAGTTTTGACGAAGATAGCACTGAAATTAAGGTGGCGGAGTATCGAAAGGTCAGACTGCTTCCTGTTCTGGAAGCCCTCACGACCCATGCCTCCAGGGATGAATCGAGAGGCGCCTATGCACACCATTACCCACTGAGAAGCCTTTCACCGGAGGCCATGTTTCCGGAACAGGGAGCCCTGCCCAACGTCTCCGGTTCCGATCCTCAGCAGGAATACGCAGGGCTGTTTAGCCGCTTCGTCAGTGATCTTGAACGCCTCAATCATCGTAACATTGTCCCTCTCTGGATCGAGCATTTCGACACGCTGCTGATGCGGTATGCCTCTTGTATCCCTGCGGCTACCGTGGGCAAGGTCATTCCGGACGTGTCCCTCTATGATCATATGAGGACTACGGCTGCCCTTGCCGCTGCCATTTACCGGTACCACGCAGAGATCGGTTCTCTCAGCATAGAGGACATCAAATCTTACGATGACCGCAAGTTCCTGCTGGTGACGGGCGATTTCTATGGAATCCAGGACTTCATATTCAGTGAGGGCGGCAGCACAAACAAAGCGGCTGCCAAACTGCTCAGGGGTCGATCCTTTGCCGTCTCCCTCCTCTCCGAACTTGCAGCCGACATGGTGTGCAGAAGGGCAGGGCTCCCGTCCCTATCCGTGGCCATCAATGCTGCGGGCAAGTTTACCATCATTGCCCCGAACACGAAGGCTGCAAGGGAGACCGTCTCAGATGTGGAAGATACTGTGAATCGATGGCTGGTCGAACGGTTTTACGGTCAAACTTCGGTGGGCTTTTCGGCGGTTGAGGCGTGTTGCAACGATTTTATGTCCCACAATTATTCTTCTCTCTGGGAGCGGGTTGGGAAGGCTTCGGAGGAAAGGAAGTACAAGAAGATTCCCTTGGACCGGTTCGGCGGGGTCGTCCCCGGCTATCTTGAAAGTTTCGACAACGATCTTCACCGGAGGCTATGTCCGTTCTGCGGAAAGCGCCCCTCAAGCAAGGCTGCGGAAGACGACAGGCTTCTTGGCGATGAACGGTCAGCCTGCGCTGTCTGCCGCGATCACATTTTCCTTGGCACAAGCCTTGTCAAGAGTGACAGAATTGCCATCATGTCGCCTGATGCGGATGTTCATGGAGTGAAGCTACTTGATCCCCTATTCGGGGCGTACCAGGTTTCGTTCGAAATCGGTGGTCGGCTCGGCTCGGTTGCGGAATCCGGCCAGCTTTACAAATACTGGATCATAGGCAACCGGGCGCGCGCTGCGGAGAGAGAAGGCGTGGCTGTCAGATTCATTGGTGGCCATGTTCCGGTTTATAGTGAAGCAGACAGAAACGACGATATCCTGCGCCGCCTGCTTCACGGAAGGCGGTCTCACAAGAAGAAGGATGAGCTTTTTGATCAACTGATGAAGGACCTGGGTCAGCCAAAGACGTTTGAGCATATCGCGAAAATGGCTCTCAAACAGGTCAACGGCGAAGAGAAGCTTGCGGGTATCGAAGCGCTGGGTGTGCTAAAGGCGGACCTTGACAACCTGGGGCTCTTGTTTGCCTGTGGCTTGAAGCATGAGAGTCTGTCGAGGATGGCCACGCTAAGCAGACAGTTAGACAGCTATTTTGCACTCTACCTGCCGCACGTACTCGACAGCGAGGCCAGATTCAGTGACATCTATACGGTATTCGCCGGAGGCGATGACCTCTTTCTTATCGGGCCATGGAACAGGATTGTGGATTTCGCTTCGTTCCTTAACGATTCATTCCGTCGTTTCGCTTGTAGCAACAAGGAGCTGACCATCTCTTCGGGCATAGAGGTATGTAAACCGGGGCTCCCGGTCACCCATTTTGCCGAGAGGGCAGAGGAGCGGCTGAAGCAGGCAAAGGACGGAGGGCGCGATGCCATCACCCTTTTTGGCGAGACCGTATCATGGGAACAAATGAAAGAGCTTGCCGAGATCGGAACCACACTCAAAACATGGCTTGACCGGGGAATGATCAACAACGCTATGTTGTACAGACTAAACGAGCTTGTGGATATGGCAGGCCGGCAAAAGAAGCTGCTAAAGGCCGGTAACGCTGTGCCCATGGAGGAGCTGGACTGTCTGAAGTGGAAGGCACGCCTCAAGTACTCATTGATAAGAAACGTCGGCCGGGGGCTGAAAGGCGAGGATAAAGGAAAAGTTTTGGACGATGTGGGTCGCGTAGCGCTCTGGCTCGACAAACATGGAAGCGCCATGAGAATTCCGCTGTGGCAGGTTATCTATAATCAGCGATAAGGCAAAGGAGGAACGGGATGGAGAGTTTCTGGAAGGACAAGAGTAAGAGACTGATTGACCCCGAGCTGTTCGCCGGCAGGGCAGATGCATTGGCCAAGAGGATTCAGTCGGAGGCGACGAACAAAGCCAACAAGCCGACGCAAATCCGTAAATTCTACGATGAAATCGTTCGGTTTGATAGCATCTTGAAGACCAATCCTGATGATTTTGAAGCCGTGCTGCCCTACCTCAAGATGCTGAATGCGAAAGCCGCCTATGCCATGGGAAGAGATTTGATCTCGGACAGCTTTAGAAGGTTTATCTCCGATTCTCTGGTTCAGGTCAAGGATAGGGACGATTTTGAAGCCTTTGCGGGCTTCTTCGAGGCGTTTATGGGGTTTTACAAGTTCTATGTCGAAAAAGGTGAACAATCTTGGCAAGGGGGTGGACAATGAGACTGAAAGAAATCAAAAGGCTTGAAGGCACGATAACACTAAAGAGTGGGCTCCATATTGGTTCGGGCAATATGGAGATGCATATCGGCGGAACGGACAGTCCGGTCATCAAGCACCCGCATACGTTGGAGCCATACATTCCCGGTTCTTCCCTGAAAGGCAAAGTCCGGTCGCTGCTCGAAATGGAGAGCGGCCTGATGATCTATACGGACGGGGCCGTCGTTTCAGGTGAAACCTTGCGGAAGAAGGAGGTTGCCGGCAACCCGGACCTGGTTTCGAAGGGTGAGGCTATCATAAAAGTCTTCGGTTCCAGCGGCGCGGACCGGGAAGAAGAAACAGGTTACGGCCCTACACGCGTGTCCTTTGCAGATGCATTTCTGACTGAAGAATGGCGCGAGAAGGCTCGAACAAACCGGTGGCTACTGACGGAGGAAAAGTCGGAGAATACGATAGACAGAATAAGGGGTGTGGCGATGCGCGGGGTTGGAGCAAGGTTCATCGAGCGTATCCCGGAAGGGGTTGAATTCAGCTTTATTGTGACGTTCAAGGTCCTTGAAGATGCCGATGAGTCCCTGTTTGAGACGTTGCTGCTCCGCGGTCTCAAGCTTCTCGAAATGGATGCATTGGGTGGCAGTGGCAGCCGTGGTTATGGTCGCATAAAGCTGGCCTTTAACAATCCGCAAATTGAGACAGCCTTTAGCGCGCTCAATCCATTCGCTTAGGAGTGGCACCTTGAAGGTCTATGAGGTTGTACTTAAACCCTTGTCGGCGTTTGGTACTCCCCTGAAGGGCGATACCGTCTTCGGGCATATCTGCTGGCAGCTTGCAGTTGATGATTCGCTGCTGGGAGGTCCTCTGGAGGACCTTCTGGCCGGCTATGACACGCGGCCTTTCGCGGTATTTTCCTCGGCGGTGACATCCCTGATAGTCGATGGCCGGCGGGTTTATCTTCTGAAAACGCCATCGCTGCCCCCGGAGCATCTCTTTCACCTACCGGAAGACAAGGTTGAGAAGATCAGACAACGGAAGGTTTTCAAGTCCCGCAAATGGATGATAATTAGGGAGGGCGAAAGGCTGGACAGGTTCGTCGGTCAGGAGTTCAGGAACAACAGGGAGATAGCAGAACTGGTTCCGGGGTCGGACGGGATGCCTCCGTCAGTCGCCGACTCTCAGGCACATAACACAATTAATCGCCTCACCGGCCGGACCGGAGAAGGCGGGTTTGCTCCCTACGCTGTAGAACAGGAGGTTTTTGGTCCAGCGGCGGAGCTCGTCCTGTTCATTGCCGTTGATCCGGAGCTATCATCGATTGAGGGGATCAGGCTTTGCCTCGAGAGGATTGGAGAGACGGGCTTTGGCAGGGACGCATCCACGGGCATGGGAAGGTTCCGTGTTCAGTCCTGCAAGACGTTCGACCTTGCAGGACTCGGCAGCGCCGATCCGAATGCCTGCTATACTCTGGGTCCCTGTGTACCGGGACCGGCTGGGTGGGGCAGGATGTTTTTCGCACCGTTTACGCGTTTCGGTAAACACGGAGATGTCCTTGCGAAATCGGATAATCCTTTCAAGAACCCCGTTATCATGGCGGAGGAAGGAGCTGTCTTGTTTCCGACAGACCCCGGGATGTTCGCGAGGCCTTACGTCGGGACATCCCTTCGGGGCTTGTCCAAGGCCCAGCAGGACACTGTGGCCCAAGGGTACACGCTTTTTATACCTGTCCGCCTGGAGGTGTGATGTGGAAAGACCTTTTCATGTCAGGCTCCATATCCTGTCTCCCGTTCATATCGGGTGTGACGAGGAGTATGAGCCCACAAGCTTTGTTATAGACCCCCAATCTAGAGAGTTGATTACCTTCGACCCCCTTGTCTTCATAAGCGACTTGGACGAAAAAGAACGGACAGAATTTTCTGGTATTGCCGGCAAAGGAACGCTTACCTCCATCATTGAACTTTACCGGTTTGTCTCCGCTCGGCGTTCCAGGATTAAAGGCAGGTCAGTCATGGTATCGGAGGATATCGCCAAGAGATACATAGAAGTCAAAGGACTGCCGTTGAACGAAGGTAGGCTGAAACAGGAGCTGAACAATTTTAGAATTCCGCGCACCGCCTTTCATCCTACTACAGATACGCCCTATCTTCCAGGAAGCTCCCTTAAGGGTTCTCTGAGAACGGGGTACCTTAGCAGCCTTGCAGTCCAGAAAAAAGTTGAGAACCGAAAAAACGCCCGGGACCTTGAGAAGGAACTTCTGAAGGGGGCCTTCGACTCGGATCCATTCCGTCTTCTAAAGGTGTCTGACTTAGAGCGGATGAATGATGACAGGGCAAGAATCATCTATGCCCTGAACCGTAAAAAAGGCGCAGATGGTGCGGAAGGACGCGGCATTCCTCAGATTCTGGAAGTAGTCTCGCCTGGTTCTGTCTTCCAGGGAATAATCAACCTTGAGAGACAACAAGGTGGTGCCATAGCGGAGCCGTTGGAAATCGAAAACCTATTACGGAAGGTCAACGGGCATTACGCACGAGTCTATAACGAAGAGATCAAGACGGCGAAGAAACTGCGCTTTGCAATGCCGCGGCCCAAGGCGAAAAAGGAAGAGATTATGAAGGCGGAGGGAACACCCGTTCTCGTGCGGCTTGGCAGGCATTCGGGTGCCGAAGCGGTTACCATAGAAGGCAACCGCAGTATAGCCGTACGGGGTCCTGGCGGAAGAAGCACGCCCCAGCGCAGCGCTACAACTATCTGGCTTGGCTCGGAGCGTGGCAAACCGACCTCTCTCCAGGGCCTCATCCCTTTCGGCTGGGCGATGCTGGAAATCGTGGCGAGCCATTAGACAAAGTACTCAAGATCTTGAAGATACTCGATAAGTGATAAGGTGTGTCGCGGCAGGGATTGTGAAGGCATTGAGGGCTATTGGAACGAAGGCCGGGCCGATTAAGGTTAGTCTGGATATTGAGGATAATCATGATTATACTAATCACGATTATCCTTCCATGGCTGACACAAATAGTGGAATCATGATCAAGGAGTTGTGTGGATTTCGTCAATAGGAAAAAGGAACTATCCTTTCTGGAAAGAAGCTGGCCGTCGCCGGATCGGGAAGACCAGACTGATACAGGAATTCATGAAAAACAAGGATGCAATCTACTTTCTCGCCGACAACCTGCCCGAGTCCGAGCAGCTCCGGAATCTGGGCCGTCTGGTAGGCGAACACTTCAACGATCGCATTCTTTCCGGTGTAGGATTTAAGAACTGGCGGCAGTTTTTTCTCTATCTCAAGGAAAAAGCCACCGGGAGACTTCTTGTGACCGTCGATGAGTTTCCCTATCTTGCCCGCACAAACGCAGCCATATCGTCAATCTTCCAGAAGGGTATCGACGAGCACCTCAAGGAAACGCCTGTCTTCCTTATTGTAGCGGGGTCGAGCATTGGCATGATGGAAAGGGAGGTGCTCTTCTACAAAGCGCCTCTATACGGCCGCAGAACGGGGTCCACGGAGGTTGAAGAGATGGATTTCCGAGCTCTTGAAGGCTTTTTCCCCAAGGCAGACTTTGATGAGCGCCTGGCTGTGTATGCGGTCACCGGCTCGGTCCCGGCATATTTGGAGAAATTTGACCCCCGCAAATCCGTGTTCGCGAATATTCGCGATGCGATCCTTCCCAAGGGCAGCTATCTCCATAATGAGGTTGAATACATCCTTATGGAGGAGTTGCGGGAGCCGAGGAATTATTGCGTCATTCTGCGGGCCGTAGCCCAGGGGAAAAGAAAGCTCTCGGAAATTATCAATGATACAGGTTTTGAAAAGAGCCTCGTTTCGCGGTACATAGACATCCTGAAGAATCTCAGGTATCTGCGAAAGGAGATCCCCGTCACGGAGAAAAATCCGGAGAAGAGCAAGCAAGGGCTCTACCGTGTCTCCGATCGATTCTTCAGGTTCTGTCTCAGATACATTTTTCCCAACAGAAGCAGGTTGGAGATTGGCGACACAGAGTATGTCCACAGGCTGATTAAGGAGACCTGGGATCAACACATCTCGACCGTCTACGAGGACCTTTGTGTCGATATCTGCCGGAGCCTCATGTCTGAAGGTGTCATGCAATACACCGCGGCGGGCGGATGGTGGTCGGGGAACGAGGAAATTGACGTAGTGGCCCTCGACGATGATACCGGAACGGCCTATTTCGGCGAGGCCAAGTGGAGCGCCAAGAAGGTTGGAGACAACGCGTACGCCGACCTCCGCAGGAAGTCCAACCTCGTCAATTGGCGTAATGACGGTAGGCAGAACAAATTCATGCTCTTCAGCCGAAGCGGCTTTACTCAACGGATGCTCAACCTTGCCGCTGCCGAAGACGTCCTGCTCGTCCACAAAGACCGGGTGGTGTACCGTCCGGCATGGACATGACAACGGCGCCGATAACAAACATGTGTAGGCGCTATGGATGAGGCGTAAAGAGAGAAGGGAGATCGCGTGAAGCGTATCCATATTTGTCTGGTTTCCGGTCAGCCGATACCGAACCTTATCCCGCTTAGAATGGATGAATTGGCCCCTCAAGCTGTGTGCCTTCTCGTAAGTCCCGACATGCAGACTGCGGCCCGCCGCCTGCGTGCTGTCATTGAGCCGTGGGGCATAAAAGTGGAGGAACGACCTATCGCGGCTTACGATCTGTATACGGCCAAGGATACGTGCATGAACCTGTTGGCGGAGCTGGAGTCGGAGGACGTAATGCTCAACGTTACGGGAGGAACAAAGATTATGGCCCTTGCCGCCTTCGAGGTTTTCCGCGAAATGGGTCGTCCTATAATCTACGTAGATACCCAGGACAGGCGTATCCAGATTCTTTCTTCGGAGCGTCGCGAGATCTCCTTCAAAGGAGTGATAAAGGTGAAACCGTACCTGGCTGCATACGGACAGACCGTTACGGGTTTTGCCGATGACTCCAGGGTGGCGGCGCGAAAGAACCTTTTAAAGACGCTTGCCGACGATGTTCGGGGTTACGGCATGGCTGTCGGTATTGCAAACCGCTACTTTGCACAGCTTCAGCGAAGCCGTACATTCCCGCTGGATGTGGCTATCGCCGATCGCGATCTGGTTGTGCCATCCTTTGAGAGGCTTCTCACCATCTTTGCTTCGCACGGAATACTGGAGTTCAGAAAACCCCTTGTTCGGTTTGCTGCCTTGGCCGACATCGAGTTCGCTGCCGGTAAATGGCTGGAGGAGTATGCATATCACATGGCTCGATCGCTCAATCCGACTGATCTGAAGATGGGCGTTACTGTCAGTTGGGATGAAAGGGGGCCCGCACCGCCGACGAACGAGCACGATGTGTTGTTCACCGTTAATAACAGGCTTTATCTTATCGAGTGTAAGACGGCCAATTTCAGCGATGAAGGAGATACGGCAAACGAAAATCTCATCTACAAACTGGAGAGCCTGCGTGACGCCGCCGGAGGGCTCTACGGCAAGGCTATGCTTGTCTCATACCGCGAGCTGTCGGATGTTCAAAAGAGGCGGCTCAAGGCAAACAGGCTTGAGTATTGCGATGGCATGGGTCTTCGTGCACTCGATGAAAAGCTCAAGGCCTGGGTGCGATAGGGGCGCCGTGGGTTTTTGGCCACGGCGGACGGCGTGAACAATGTGATCGACGGGTTCTCTAATGTGCTACAATAGTGGCGAGGGATATCGAGAGAGGTGCAATATGTTCGGCTTTGATAGGATAACCTTCGACAGGAAGGTGATGGCAGGCCAGGCCTGTATCCGTGGCCTAAGAATTCCCGTGTCGCTCATCGTAAATCTGGTAGCCAACGGAATGGCTGTAGATGCAATCGTCGGTGAGTACCCCGATCTCGAGCCGGAAGACGTTAGGCAGTCGCTACAATATGTAGCATGGCTTGCCACGGAAGAGATGCACCCGGCGGCGGGATAGCCCGTGAAGTTCCTGGCCGACATGGGTGTCTCTAAGGCGCTGGTCCGGTGGCTCAAGGAAGAGGGGCATGACGTAGTCCATTGCACCGACATTGGTTTTCAGCGTGCGACGGACGAAGAGATCGTTGCTCTCGCGTCGAAGCAAGGGAGAGTCATACTTACTTGTGATCTTGATTTTGGAGACATTATGGCGTCGCTCGGTAAATCCAATCCCAGCATTATTCTTTTTAGGCTTGCCGACCAAACACCGGGAAACATGAGAAAGCGACTGGCCCAAGTCTTGGAAGAATCTCATGCTGCGATCACGGGAGGTGCTGTTATAGTGGTGGAGACGCGACGTCACCGCGTGAGGTTGCTCCCTATATGAAAACTTTTCCTGATTATGTCATGTTTTGTAGTTCTACGGGTAATCAGACCGTCAATCTGATCCCGGCTATCCAATTTGGGATCAAAAAGTGCTGCATTGTTTCGACAGAGTTTACGGAAAAAGAAGGACTAACCGGGCGACTCGTCGATGAAATGAAACAGGCGCAGATAGTAGCGGAGCCTATCTCTATCACGAAAGAGGAAGAAAAGAATCCGGCGCTCCTTTTAGAGCGCCTGCTGCAGACTGCGAGAAATCTTGGACCCATAGTGTGGAACATTTCAGGGGGTCAAAAGATACCGACGATTGCCTTTTATGATGCTTTCCGCAAAAGGGGTGAAGCCGGCAAGAGCAACGACGTCGTCCTATATATGGAAGCCACGCCCCCTGAAATCTGGTATTTTGGGCCAAACCAGGTTTACGAGCCCGTACGGATTGACGCAAGTCTCAGCCTGTCCACAATTTTGAATCTTTATGGCTTTGAAGCCTTAAAAGGTGTTCAAGTATTTCCCAATCTCTGTGAGGCGGAAGCGAAACGTGTAGCAGTTGGGCAGACAGCCCTCACGTATTACCTGAAGGATGAACGCTTCCGGGAGGCATTCTTTGCTTTTATGATGCCATCGGAAGAATATACGAAAACAAAGAAAGAAATAGAGGAGCTCATACGCAAAACCCTATCGGAGTTCAAACCGAACGTGTCGAGTTTACACACTACCCTCTCGGGATATGAGGACTTGGAAGAAAGAATCAAGACAATCTTCGATGATTTGGAGGATGTCAACGAAGGCTTTGTCCCTGCAAAGCTTATAAAGCCGCTGAAGATCCTGATGAAGCGGGGGCAGCTATACGAAGATTATTGGAATTCTATCAAAAGGGAGGCGATTGCGCAGATCCTTGAGAATATGCCTCTCGGTCGCCGGAAGTTGATAGCGAAAACCTTGGACTACGAAGAGAAGAGACGGCTGGTTTCGGAAATTGAGGCGATTGGTGGGGCGGTTACCAAGACGGGAAGCGGCGATCTGTTCAGGAGCGACATTCTAAAGTTTTCCCATGTAGACCCGAACGGCATACTTTTTGAGTACATGGTTGTCGCCTCCGTGCTCGATTGTTTGAGTCGGGATATAAACCTGCGGAATGCTGTTTCCGAAGTGCATATGAATGTATTAACAAGAAAGCTTGCTGCCACCAGCATGAAGCCGGATGCTGAGCTCGATCTTGTAATCGTCACTCGGTTCGGCACACTTCTAATCCTCGAAATGAAAACTCACGATTTCTCGGGCGATGTGGCCAAGAGCAAGGAAAGCAGCGCATACAAGAAGAGCGGGCCTTACGGAAAAGCGATGGTCATTGGACCGCTTACAGCCGGGATGGTAAGGTCCAGAGCCGATGGGAGGATGGAATACCCTTTTTATGTGGACGGAAAAACGGGAAATCAGAAGGCCACGGCAGAACAGAACGGCGTTGAGTACGTCTATTTAGATGATCTCGATCAACTTTTGGCCAGGAAATTATTCATTCGGGATGCCCCATGAATAGAGAAGTTGATGTGACAGGTTTGTATGAAGGCACGGGGACTGCCAAATTGCGCAATCTCGATGACTATCTCCAGAAAGCCCTCGACCTTGCGGGTGAGGGCAATGATGTTGTTCTAACGGGTCAGGGCCCCATTTGGCTCTACCTGAAGATTGCACATGCGCTCCACGGTAAGGCGCGTAAGCTGATCTATAGGTCTCCCGTCACGGGGGATGTGATAATCTATGATCACAGCCCGGACTAAGGCGGGACAAGGAAGCGGCAATGAACGGGTCGATCAAGGCAGACGTTGACCAAGAAGCGGTGAGGGATCTTACCGAGGAACAACGCACTATACTCTCTCAGTGCCTCTGGGATATGAACCTGACCCCAGAGGAGTTCCTTGCAATTATCGAGGGCCGGAGCGAGCGCACCTGGCCGCCTCGCGGGTTCTGCGTTGCGCGGCTCCTTGAGAGCGTCAACTGGTTTAAGATCGCCCGAGTCCTCAATGTCGAACACCTATGCAAGCTTTGGCCGGATGCAGCCCAATACGTTCGTCTGCAAGAGATCAGAGAAGGAATGGAATATGCCTGCCGAGTACTACGTTAACGTTCTGTACCCTCTACAGGATAGGGCAATCAGCGTTTTCCGCAATACGCCGTTTTATCTCAGTGGCGGCACCGCGCTCTCCCGAGGCTATTTCAACCACCGATTGTTCGCATTTTTGTCGGTCCGGAACGTCTCAAGATCGAACTCATCAACGACGTTCCAGCCCACGTGGGCGTCATTGTCGAGCATCCGGTTCTTGGACGCATAGACTCGCAAGAAAACATCACGGCAAACAAGATCACCGCCATCATCGATCGGGCCTTACCCAAAGACATTGTGGACCTCTATTTTCTCGTAAAAGACGGCCTCAATCTCCGTCGAGCCCTCACCGATGCTGACAGCAAGGCGGCAGGAGTTGTGCCCATCTATTTGGCGAAACTCCTCGCCGATTTCGATTACGCCCTTCTCGACGGCGAGATCAAGTGGGTGGAGCCGGTGCCCTCGGACGCCATCAAGGCCTTCATGACCGATCTTGCTGAGGCAGTTGTAAGAGGCTCTCTCTAAGCCTTCCCGAACAGCCCCTAAAACCTTCCTGAACCGTTATTTGGAAACATTTCCGCAACGTTTCATTTGATGCGCACCGCAGTAATAACGACTACAATAGGGCCATGCTCAATGACGCTGTAGACCAAATGCTTTGGAGACGGAGGCGTTATGACCGATGACCTTTTTGACATCATAGGCCTGGAGATATTCCGCCGCAGGCGGGGCCGGTGTGGCCGCGACGACGCACCCTGTCTTCCCGGTCTCGACTGTGACGAGGAGTTTTCAGGCGACGACTGTCTCTGGCGTGACGATTTCTTGCCGGGCACAAGACGGCGGCACGGTGATGGAGAGGGGTAGGCGCCTGCCGCCGTGCCCGGCCTGTAGCGGAGCGACCGAAGCAGCGAGGCAAACAGCGTTCCGCACATGTAACCGAATTCTATTTGACCAGTTCTCATGGATCACGGATCACGAACACAATAAACAGGAGGTGCGGACGTGATAATTCTTATTTGGTCATTGCTGTTACTCTTTTTTCTGAGGCGTTATTAATGCGGGACCTCTATCTCATCGCCTACGATGTAACGGACCAGGGCCGCCTCACCCGCGTGCGGAACGCCCTCAAAGGCTACAGCACCGGCGGGCAGAAGTCGGTCTACGAGTGCTTTCTTTCTCCTGCCGACCTGCGGCTTGTGACGAGGGAGTTGGAGGGCCTCATCAACGAAGTGGAAGACAGGGTCCATATCTTTACCATGGACGGCCGAAGCCGGACCCACACCCTCGGCGTGGCCGACCAGCCTCACGACCCCTCTTTCTTCTATGTGGGATAACTGACACGGAGCATGACCATGGGAACACTCTTCATAGACCGTAAGAATCTTGAGGTGCGGCTCGATCCCGGCAATGCCCTGGCCTTCTATGCCGGCGGCGTGAGGGAGGGGGCGGTGCCCCTCAACCCCTTAAAGCGGGTCGTTATCGTGGGGAACGTCACTGTGGAGGCATCCGTTCTCCACCGTTTCGCCGACAGCGGCATCAGTGTCCTCTTTCTTTCGGGAAGGCGAAGCCGTTTTTGCGGAAGCCTTTGCGGGCGCCTGCACAACAACGGCCTTTTGCGGCTCAGGCAGTACGACATGATGCTGGGCCCGGAGGCCGGTGATATAGCGCGGGAGATTGCTGCCCGAAAGATTACGGAGCAGGCCCGGCTGCTTGATGAGGCAGCGGAGCAGCGGCCTGACCTTCGGTTCCCAATTACGCAGGCCCGCCGTACCATGGACGTCATTCTCGGCCGTCTGTCGGCCCCTCAGCGTGCGCCCGAGGGCATGGCGGTAAGGCTGACGAAGGAAACGATCAGGGGGCTTGAGGGTGCCGCCTCTGCGGCCTACTTTTCCGCCTTTAATAGGCTCTTCGCCCCGTCGCTTTCATTCGACGGTCGCAACCGGAGGCCTCCAAAGGACCCCGTCAACGCCCTTCTTTCCCTTTGCTACACCCTCCTTCACTTTGAAGTGGTGCGGGAGATCGAGGTCATCGGGCTTGATCCTACGCTGGGGTTTCTTCACGACTTCGAGTATGGGCGGGAGTCCCTCGCCAGCGACTTGGTGGAGATATTTCGGGCCTCTGTAGACCGCTTTGTGTGGACCGTTTTTCGCGAACGAGAGTTCAGGGAAAACGATTTTGCCCACGATGTCGAGCGGCCCGGCTGCTATCTGAAGAAGGGCGGGAGAAAAAGGTTCTATCCGCTCTACGAGGAGTGGGCACGACAGGAGAGGCCCCAAATCACAGCGGAGGTGCGGGGTCTCGCTCATAGAATCACCGACGGAGACTGTGACGAGGAGCCGGAAACGCTGGAGCTGCGGAACAGAACACGGACCACGGAGGCTGCATGGAACGAACGTTGTATCTAACGGAAAAGAAAGGGTTGCTCGTCCTTCGCGACGGGCCGTCGCTGTGGATCAAGGAGCACGGCAAGGCGGGGACCCGTGTCCCCGTTCGCCTCGTTGACATGGTCTTCATCGTCGGCAATCTGAAGATGGATGCGGGCATCGTTGCACTCTTTGCGGAACACCGCGTGCCGGTGACCTTCATGAGCGTCAGGGGAGAGGCGTTGGCAGTCACAATACCCTGTGGTGCCGATGGCGAGACGCCGCAACAGTGGCAGCAACGGGTCCTTTCACGGCCTCCCGACAGGCGCATTTGTGAGTCGTGGGTTTATTCCACGCGGCGTCAGGTGGCCGATACGGTTCGGCGCGAGATGGAAGGGCGCAGGTTGCCCCAAGGTTTCCTTCTGGATCAACGCTCCAGGGCGCCCGGAAAATGGCGGGGCGTTTCGGCGTTCCTCTCGGGCATTGTTCGACAGATGGCTACGGCAAGCCTCATCGGCGCGAGCCTTGATCCCGACGTAGGTATCTTGCCGCCCCAGAGAAAATTGGGCTTTGCCGATGACCTTTGCTATATCCTGAAGCCCGAGATCGACCTCCAGGCCGCCCTCTTTGTGGAAAAGGGTCGGGAGAGTGATTTTCTTGCCAACACCCCGAACCGGTGCACGCTGTCGAAGCAGGGTATTCGGAGGCTTATCACTCTCTTCGAGGAGCGCAAGCCCGTGGTGCGGGAAAACCTGGAGGCCATCGTGCGGAGCTTCATTAACCTCTTCGCGGACTTGAGATCATGAAGGCTAACTATATCGTCTGTTACGACATACGGGATGAGCGACGCCTGGCCCGGGTCTATAGGTGCTTGAAGGAGATCGGTCTTCACCTGCAGTACTCCGTCTTTCACTGCAGGCTCACGTGGCCGGAACTGAACGAGCTCAAAGAGAAGCTTGCAGAAATCATCGATGACGAGCGAGACGACGTCCGCATCTATCCCATGCCGGCGGCCATGGAGGTCACCGTGCTTGGCTGCGGCGACCGCGCCCCGGAAGGCATCGATCTGTTTCTCGCTTGACAGGGCGGCGATGGTACAGTCCTGCACTCCTTCTTAGGAGAGAGTTGGGACTCGCTCAGATCGGAAGTCTATAGCCTGCTCCCTCTCCCCTTTGCGGGAGAGGGTCGGGGTGAGGGGATCTTCGCTGCCTGTCGAGCGGCAAGTTGGACCTCGTCTCACGAAACAGGTCTTCCAGGCGTTGCTTTGATGTGGTAAAAAGAGAGAGGAGCGTTGTATACTGTTCTTTGACAATTTGACCCGGCGTGACGCCGGATGCGAGGAAACCGTGGTAACGCTAAGTCCGCAAAGTAGTCGAAAACTCTCCAAGGCCCCCTGTAACAGGCGGGAATCACGTCACAAAAGAAGGGGGTGCTAAAAGAACCCAGACCTCATAAAGAAGGGATTGCGACTTAGTACGTTGTAGGTCTGCCAGTTTTGTTTACTCATATGAACCCAGACGTGATGAAGTAGGGATTGCTACTGGTCTGGGGGGGGTGGGGGGG
>CAZYVU010000051.1:0-15804 GCA_964651435.1 uncultured Pseudomonadota bacterium | reverse complement strand
ACTCAATCACTCAATCACTTTCTTTCTTTTCTCCTTTCCCGTTCACTCAATCACTTTTTTTCTTTTCTCTTTCCCCGTTCACTCAATCACTCAATCACTCAATCACTTTTTTTTCGTTTCCCCCTCTCCTCCGAACTCCGAACTCCGAACTCCGAACTTCTTCCCCCTCTCCGGTTCCCTCCTTCCCCTTCGCGTCTCGGAAATGCGGATTCTCATTGACTATTCGCCTATTTTCGATTATTTTATTAGATTATGTTTGAACGGCTGCAGGAAAGACTGGAAGCTACCTTCAAGAAGGTCAGGGGCTACGGCAAGCTGTCGGAAGCCAATATTAAAGAGGCCTTACGCGAGGTTCGGGTAGCACTCCTGGAAGCGGATGTGAACTTCAAGGTCGCCAAGGACTTCCTCGAAAGGGTGAGGGAAAAGTCCATGGGCGAGGAAGTGGTGTCGAGCATCACTCCCGGCCAGCAGTTTGTCAAGGTCGTCCATGACGAGCTCTGCGAGCTCCTCGGAAAGACGGAGAAACCCCTCGACGTGGCCGGCTCGCCGCCCGTTGCCGTCATGCTTGTAGGGCTTCAGGGTTCGGGCAAAACGACTACGGCGGGCAAGCTCGGCCTCTACCTGAGAAAGAAAGGCCGCAGGCCGCTCCTCGTCCCATCGGACGTTTACCGCCCGGCGGCCATCGATCAGCTCATGAAGCTGGGCAGCCAGATCAACGTGGCGGCCTTTTCATCGAAGGGCATCAAGGACCCCGTCACGATCTGCGTCGAGGCCAAGACCTACGCCATGAAGAACAGCCTCGACACGCTCATCGTGGACACGGCGGGGCGGCTGCACATAAACGACGAAATGATGGCCGAGCTGGCGGCCCAGAAGAAGTTCCTTAACCCCAGGGAGACCCTCCTGGTCCTCGACGCCATGACAGGACAGGATGCCGTGGGCATCGCCGGGACCTTTAACGAAAAGCTGGGCATCGACGGTGTCATCCTCACGAAGCTCGACGGTGACACGAGGGGTGGTGCCGCCATATCAATCAGGGCCGTCACCGGGAAACCCATCAAGATGATCGGCATGGGCGAGAAGCTCGATGCCTTGGAGCCCTTTCACCCTGAGCGTATGGCATCGCGCATCCTCGGCATGGGCGACATCGTCTCCCTCGTCGAAAAGGCCCAGGAGGTGTTCGACGAAAAGCAGGCAAAGGAGCTCGAGCGCAAGCTTCGTAAAGACGAGTTCACCCTCGAGGACTTCAAGGAGCAGTTGAAACAGATCAAGAAGCTCGGCTCCGTTGAATCGATCATCAGTATGTTCCCCGGCTTCAACAAGCTCAAGGGCGCCATCGATTTCTCGGAGGCGGAAAAGGACCTGAAGCGGACGGAGGCCATCATCAACTCCATGACGGCCAAGGAGCGCATCTACCCGAACATCATCGACGGGAGCAGGCGGCTTAGGATCGCGAAGGGAAGCGGCACACAGGTGCAGGACGTAAACGAGCTCCTGAAGAAATATCAGGAGACGCGGAAAATGATAAAGAAGCTGTCCAAGGGCGGCTTCAAGGGTATGCCCAAACAAATGTTCATGCGTTAACACCGAAGGAGGTGAATGTTTTGGCGGTAAGATTTAGACTATCACGTTACGGAGCAAAGAAAAGGCCTTACTACAGGATCGTCGTCGCCGACAGCAGGTATCCCAGAGACGGCCGCATCATCGAAAACGTAGGATCCTATGATCCCCTGAGAGAGCCTGCCGCGGTGACGCTCGACAGAGAGAAGGTAAAGGAATGGTATCGAAAGGGCGCCACTCCGACGAGAACCGTTAATGATATCTTCAGAAAAGAAGGGATATTGAAGGAACTCTCACAATAACGTTTGGGAGGTGGATCGTGTTGAAAGAACTGATCGAGTTCATCGCCAAGGCACTGGTAGATAACCCTGACCAAGTGAAGGTTGCCGAGATCGAGGGTGAGAAGACGTCAGTCATCGAACTCAGCGTGTCCAAGGAAGACTTAGGAAAGGTCATCGGCAAACAAGGCAGGACCGCCCGGGCCATGAGGACCATTCTCAGCGCCGCCTCCACGAAAGTGAAGAAAAGAGCTGTTTTGGAAATCATAGAATAGATGAAGTACATCCCCATCGGGAGGATACTGTCCACCCACGGTGTAAACGGGGAGGTAAAGTTCAGGTACTACAATGAGGTAAAAGAAGATTTTTCTTCCTATACCTCATTGTTTGTTCAACAGGATTGCCAATACAGAGAGCTGAAGCTTTCCAGGGCAAGGATTCACAAGGAGCTGTTCCTGCTGCTCCTTGAGGGATTGGACAGCCCGGAAAAGGCGCGGTTCCTTGCAAACAAAGAGGTTTTTGTGCGGGAAGACGCCCTTCCCGCGCTGGACGACGGTGCATACTACGACTATCAGCTCATCGGCCTTTCCGTTCTCAACGACCACAACGAAGAGGCGGGACGGGTCTCGGCAGTGCTCCACAGGCACGGAATGGACTTTCTCGTCGTCATCGACGGAGGGGAAGAGCGTTTTCTGCCCATGCTCGACGACCACATTGCCGAAATCAACATAGCCCAGGGATACGTAAGAACGACGGCAACGGTTTAACCATCATGATCTTCTCCATACTCACGCTCTTCCCACGCTTTTTTGACTCCCCTCTCCGGGAGAGCCTGCTCGGCAAGGCATCGGAGAAGGGCCTCATGACCTTCAACATCGTCGACATCCGCGACTTTGCGAACGATCCCCACCGGACCTGCGACGACGCCCCCTACGGAGGCGGCCCGGGCATGGTCATGAAGATAGATCCCCTATCCAGGGCCATGGAGCATGTCGAGACAAGCATGGGACGGCCGAGGTTCGTCCTCCTCTCGCCCCAGGGCAGGCTTTTCGACGGAGACAGGGCCGGGAGTCTTGCCCGTCTCTCCCATGTCTGCCTCATCTGCGGCCGCTACGAGGGCGTAGACGAGCGGATCCTGAACCTCGTGGACGAGGAGCTCTCGATCGGCAACTTCGTTCTCTCCGGCGGTGAGCTGCCGGCCTTGGTGGTCATCGAGGCCGTTTCACGGCTCATTCCCGGCGTCGTGGGCAACGAGCAGTCCGTCGTCAACGAGAGCCTCGCCGGAGGCCTCCTCGACTTTCCCCAATACACGCGGCCTGATGTCTTCACGGATATGGCGGTACCGCCCGTTCTCCTTTCGGGCAATCACGAGGAGATCCGGAAATGGCGGAGAAAAGAGGCCATCCGCAAGACCCTGCTGAAGCGGCCCGACCTCATGGAGAGGTTCGAACCTTCGGAAGAGGACAGGCGTTTTCTCCGGGAGATACTGGAGGAAATGCCTGAGTAGCCTCAGCCTGGCCGTCATTCATTACCCTGTCTACGACAAGCGGGGGGACATCGTGGCCACAAGCATCAACAACCTGGAACTTCATGACATTGCAAGAACATGCATGACTTTCGGCGTTGAAATGTGCTATATTGTGACGCCTTTGCCTAAACAACGGCAGATTGCCCAATCGCTCATCGACCATTGGCTTACGGGCTATGGACGCACGTACAATCGGCGGCGTGGAGAGGCACTGGAAAAAATCGCCCTGGCTACGGGTCTGGACGAGGTGCTGGCCCGCATGGCGGCCCTCGGAACTCCCTTGGTAATCGGAACATCCTCCCGGGCCCGGGGAAAGAAAACGGTGGGGTATGGGGCCGTGAGCGGCCTCTTGCAGGAGGAGGGCCGGCCGGGACTTCTTCTCTTCGGCACCGGCTGGGGCCTGACGGACGAGACCCTTGACCTCTGCGAGGCCATGCTGGAACCCATCGCCGGCAAGACCGGTTACAACCACCTGTCCCTGAGAGTGGCGGTGGGTATTACACTTGATAGAATCTTCGGTCAACGAGGAGGCGACTATGAACGAAATGATTGATCTGCTTGAAAAAGAACATATGAGGTTGGATCTCCCTGAGATCGGAACGGGAGACAACGTGAGGGTCCACACGAAGATATACGAAGGCGACAAAGAGCGCATCCAGGTCTTCGAGGGCGTCGTCATCAGAAAGAGGGGCGGCAACACACGGTCCACCTTCACGGTGCGCAAGGTGTCCTACGGTGTGGGCGTCGAGAAGACGTTCCCCATGCACTCTCCCCTTATCGAACGGATCGAGATCCTGAGCAAGAGCAAGATCCGCAGGTCCAAGCTCTACTACCTGAGAAACCTCCGGGGCAAGGCTGCAAAGCTGAAAGAAAAACGGGACTAATGTCCTGTCCGCTGAACGGCATCATCGGCGGAATTGATGAGGCGGGCCGGGGACCGCTGGCCGGCCCCGTCGTATCGTCCTGCGTCGTCTGGAAGGGTCTTCCTTGCCAACACGTTCCGATCAATGATTCCAAGCTGCTCAGCGAAAAGCAGCGGCGCACCGCCTATTCCTGGATACTCGAAGAGGCCTTCCGCGTCGGCATCGGCACGGCAACGAGTGATGAGATCGACCGGCTCAACATCTTTCAGGCAAGCCTCCTCTCCATGGAGCGGGCCTTCGAGGACGCCGCTGTAACACCCGACCTTCTGCTCGTCGACGGCATCAAAGGTATTGCCGCCTTCCCCCGGAGCAGGCCCGTCGTCCGCGGCGACCGGAAGTGCTTCTACATGGCCTCAGCCTCCATCGTCGCCAAGGTGGTTCGGGATACGATGATGGATCAGTACCACCTTCTCTACCCCCAGTACGGCTTCGACCACCACCGCGGCTACCCGACGCGAGGCCACAAGTCGGCCATCGAGCGTTTCGGCATAACGCCCATCCATCGCAAGACCTTTAAAGGCGTGAGGGAACACTGTGCCCAATAAGAGAGCCATCGGCGCCGAGGCGGAGGACTGGGCCGTAAAGGCGTTGAAAAAGGAAGGCTACAAGGTCGTCGAACGGAACTATCAGAGCCCCTTCGGGGAGCTCGACATCATTGCCGAGGAAAAGGGCTTTCTCGTCTTTGTGGAGGTAAAGAGGAGGGACACGGACTCCTTCGGCGACCCCCTCGATGCCATCACGGCTATCAAGAAACGGCACATGATCAGATCGGCCCTCTTCTACATGAAGTCGCACCGCCTCGGCGAAGGCCGCGTCCGGTTCGACGTCATCGGAATCGGGACCAAAGGAATCAAGCTTGTCCGCAACGCCTTTCCCGTCGACGAATAATCCCAGGGTCACATCTTCAATTGTCAATTTTTTCTGTAAGACTGACGTTTTCAAGAAACGGGGCGCGTATAGTATAGAGATTTGCCGAGAGGTTACGCATGGATGAGAGAATTCTGAAGCTGCTCGGTGATGTGAAGAGCGGCACCCTTTCCGTTGAGCAGGCCTACGAGCGGCTCAAGGACGTGCCCTTCGAGGACCTGTCCCACACGAAGGTCGATCACCACCGCCTTATGCGCAAGGGCATCCAGGAGATCGTCTTCGGCGAGGGCAAGACGACGGAACAGTTGGCCGACATCGTTCGGTCCATGCGTGCAAAGGAGCTCGACGTCCTCGTCACCCGCATAGGCCCTGAGGCGGGTCAAAGGCTCCGCGACCTCTTTCCTGAGGGGCTTTACAACGGTCAGGCACGGCTCTTTTGCATTCAAAGGGAGACGACGATACGGGGAGCCGGAACGGTGCTCGTCGTTTCGGCGGGGACGAGTGACATGCCCGTCGCCGAGGAGGCATTCGCCGCCTCAACATTCCTGGGGAACAGGACGGAGCGCCTTTACGACGTGGGGGTCGCGGGGATCCACAGGCTTCTCTATCACCTCGACGTCCTCAGGAATGCCCGCGTCATCATCGTATGTGCCGGCATGGAAGGAGCCCTGCCCTCCATCATCGGCGGCATCGTGTCCGTTCCCGTTATCGCCGTTCCCACCAGTACGGGCTACGGCGCCAGCTTTCACGGCCTGGCCGCCCTTCTCTCGATGCTCAACTCCTGCGCCACCGTCGCCGTCTTCAACATCGACAACGGATTCGGCGCCGCCTATTTCGCCACCCTCATAAACCGCCTATGAAGATACTCTACATCGACCCCTGTGCAGGCTTGAGCGGCGACATGATGGTAAGCGCCCTTCTCGATGCGGGCGCACCCTTCAACGACATTGCCACCCTCCTCGCCCGAATTCCCCATCCCCTCCCGGCCATCGAACCGGCCAGAACGGCACGGGGCATCATGGAAGGGATTCATCTCAACATCGCACCCAGCGACGTCCACCTCTCCGTGGCCGCCATGCGGGAGACCATCGGCTCCATAGGGGCAAGCCCCAGGGTCCGCGACGACGCCCTCGCCATGCTCGCGATCATCGTCAACGCCGAGGCTGCCGTGCACGGCGTCTCACCGGACCACGTCCACCTGCACGAACTCTCCCATGTCGACACGCTTATCGACGTCCTCGCCGTGGCCCAGGCCATTGATTCCCTCGCCATCGAGGCCGTCTTTGCGGGGCCCGTGCCCTTCGGCCGAGGCACCATCAAGACGGAGCACGGCCTCATCCCCAATCCGGCGCCCGCCACCGTCCGCATCCTGAAAGGCTTCCCCGTCACCTTCCTCGATATTCCCCTGGAGCTGACAACTCCCACGGGCGCGACGATCGTCGCCCACTACGTCGATCCCGCCAGGCGGCCACCGGCCTTTTCCATCACAGCCACAGGCTGCGGCCTCGGATCATACCCCCTCGAAATACCCGACGCGCTGCGCGTCCACGTGGGAGACACGGCCGCACCCTCGCCGGACGAAGAGATCTGGGTCATGGAAACAGACATGGACGACATGGAGGGAGAATACCTGGGCGCCGTTGCCGACCGGCTGAAGGCCCATGGCGCCTTGGACGTCCTTTACTTCCCCGTCCATATGAAAAAAGGCCGCGTGGGCATCCGGCTCAGCGTCAGCACGGCCGTCCCCGACGTCGACAGCCTCGTCGCCGCCGTCCTCAGGGAAACGTCCACCTTCGGCCTCAGGCTCCACAGGGAGTCCCGCCGCACACTCCGAAGGAAGGAGGAGACCGTCGAAACGCCCTACGGACCGGTGCGCGTCAAGAGGGGCTATTCAGCCCGGGGAGAGCTTATCAAGAGCCACATCGAGTTTGACGACGTAAAGCAGATGGCCGACGCCCAGGGCCTTCCCTACAGGGAGCTCTTGCAGCGGCTTCGGGCCCTCATCGACGGCCAATCATAGCGGCCGCCCTTTCGTCATTTGTTTGGTTTATTCGTCAGAATCCCTTGAGAAAGAATCTCACGTCCCGGATAATGCCCTTCCCGATCCGCTCGGCGATGCGGTCCATGATGGACACCCGCATATACCTGAGCTGGGCAAGCCACAGGGGATCATCGACCTCCACAAAGAGCCTTCCGTTGGCAATGCGGGCCGGCCTGCTGCGACCCGCAACGTTCTCGCCAACGATATCCCCCCAAACCTCGAAGACCTGGTATGCGTCTACCTCGGCAGGCGAGATGTTCCAGTTCTTGAGCACCCTGCCCAAGACCGATTTGACGGCATAAAAGGCCACGGCTACGTTTCAATCCTCGGAAAGAGGGGCTTCATCTTGTCGATGACAGCCAGGTCCGACGGCAGGTAAAAAGGCCGCTCGGCGGCAAACGAGGCCTCGGCCAACGGCCTTCCTATGCCCAGCCCCCTCCACAGGGCCTCGGCCTTTCCCGGCATAAAGGGATAGAGCAGGAGGCCAACGATCCTCAGGCTGTTCCAGATGTTGTAAAGGACTGTCGAGAGCCGCCCGTCGCCCTCCTTGGCAAGCCTCCACGGCGCCTCGGCGTCTATATACTTGTTCAGCAGGGCCGTTATCTCGAAAATGCTCTGCAAGGCCCGGTGAAAGGCAAACTTCTCCATGGCCGCCTCATAGGCCGCCACGAGCCGGTCCACCGTCTCCACCACCGTATCGTCCATGCCGCCCCTGGTCTGCGGCGCCTCAATGGCCCCCTTGAGGAACTTCCCGACCATGGTAACGCTGCGGCTTGCCAGGTTCCCCAGGTCGTTGGCCAGGTCCCCGTTGATCCGGTGGACAATGGCCGCCTTCGAAAAGTCGCCGTCGCTGCCGAAGGGCACCTCGCGGAAAAGGAAAAAGCGGAACTCGTCGACCCCGTACTCCTTCACCACATCGTTGGGGTCCACGACGTTGCCCAGAGACTTGGACATTTTCTGCCCCTCGATGGTCCACCAGCCGTGGGCAAAGACGTGCTTCGGCAGCTCCATGTCCATGGACATGAGGAAGCTCGGCCAGTAAACGGCATGGAACCGCAGGATGTCCTTGCCGATGAGGTGGGCGTCGCAGGGCCAGAACCGGCCAAACCGGCCGTCGTCCTCCAGAAAGCCGATGCCCGTCAGGTAGTTCGCCAGGGCATCAAACCACACGTAGATGACGTGCCCTTGCGCGCCGGGAACGGGAATGCCCCAGGTAAAGCTCGTCCTGCTCACGCTCAGGTCCCTCAGGCCCCCTTTCACGAAGCTCTCCACCTCGTTGTACCGTATCTCGGGCATAATAAAGTCGCGCCGGGCCGAAAGCATGTCGAGGAGGGCCTCCCCGTACCGGGACATGCGGAAAAAGAAACTCTGCTCCTTCAGCCGGTCCACGGGCCTGCCGCAATCGGGGCAGTTGCCGCCCGCGAGCTGCAGCTCCGTAAAGTAGCTCTCGCAGGGGACACAGTACCAGTCCTCGTACTCGCCCAGGTAGATTTCCCCTTTCTTTTCGATGGTCCGGAAGATGTGCTCGACCACCCTGCGGTGGCGCTCCTCCGTCGTCCGCACAAAGCCCGTGTTGGAAATGTTAAGGGTCTCCCAGAGGTCGGTAAACCGGTGGACCATGCGGTCGGCCAGCTCCCTGGGGCTCACGCCCTGCGCCTCCGCCGCCTTCTCCACCTTCTGCCCATGTTCGTCCGTTCCCGTCAAAAAGAAGACCTCGTGTCCCGACAGCCTCTTGTAGCGGGCCATGATGTCGGCCGCTATGGTCGTATAGGCATGGCCGATGTGGGGCACATCGTTGATGTAGTAGATGGGGGTCGTTATGTAGTAGGGTGTCTTCATTGTCTGCTCCGGATCTATCGTCTATGCCCGTGCGCTATTCCGTCGCGCAGGCGGGTCCGTCTCCTTGCCTTTGCCGGCCGTGCTGTCCGGCCCCTTGGGATGCCTCTCAGTTTTCGCTGTTTCTCGGCGGTCTGTGGCCGCCCTCGCCCCTTTCCTTCGCTGGCGGATGGGCCGGCTTGGGCCCCGCCTCAACGCCGGCGAGAAGGTCTTTTGCCGTAAGCGCCATTTCCTTGCCGTCGTCCAACTGTACGGCAAAGGTGCCGTACAGGGTGTTGTGCTTCACCACCTTCCCCTCACCGTGCCTGGTGGCCACCCTCTTTCCCACCTTGGGAAAGTTTTTCTTGAACTCGGCATACATATCGTACTCGTAGGAAAGGCAGCACATGAGCCTGCCGCAGATGCCCGATATCTTCGACGGGTTGAGCGCCAGCCCCTGCTCCTTTACCATCTTGATGGACACGATGGAAAAGTTGTTGAGGAAGCGCCGGCAGCACGCCACGTTGCCGCAGCTTCCCAGCCCCCCGATCATCTTAGACTCGTCCCGCACGCCCACCTGCCTGAGCTCGATGCGGACCTTGAACTCCTTGGCCAGCTCCTTGACGAGCTCCCGAAAGTCCACCCGGCTCTCGGCGACAAAATAAAAGAGGAGCTTCGATCCGCCGAAGAGATACTCGGCCGAAAGGAGCTTCATGCCCAGACCCATGTCGGCGATCTTCCGCTTGCAGAAATCGAAGGCGTAGCCCTCCTTTTCCACCAGGGCCCGGTACTGCTCCCTCTCCTCCTCCGTCACCTTCTTCGATATCTTCCGGAGGCCCGTTTTCTCCGTCTCTTCCGGTTCCGAGACAACCCTGGCCAGGCAGGACCCCTTTTCGAGCTCCGCCACAACCCAATCGTTCTGCTTCACGTCCTCGGGCGCTTCCACCTCGATGACGCCCACCTGTCTCTCCAGGCGTATGTGACAACTTTTCATCGCAGCCTCATTATTTGCAATAGCAGGTCTTCGACAAGCGCCCACCTGTTGACATTATACCGCAAATCGGCAAGCGTCTGCTCAACGCTTCGCATGGCGCCCACAATCCACGTCCTGCCGTGCGCCGCCGGGTCGAACATCCCCCTCATGTCCCTGTTCACCGTCATCGAGAGATCCCCCAGAAGGGACACAACATACATGTCCCGAAGCAGCGACAGGACGAAATGCAGGTAGGTGGAGAGGGCCGTGACGTTGGCGCTTATCCGTTCGGCAACGAGCGTGGCCTCGATGTAGCTCCTTTCCTTCCCCGTGATGACGGCCGCGAGCCTCTTTCTCAGGAGAAAATTTTCCTCCTTCGCCCAAAAGAGGCCCGTGGCTATGCTCCCGAGGGCTATGGCCGACAGCATTTCCGCCCTGTCGCCGTCGCCCTTCAGCTCCCGCCCGAAAAAATCCCTCAGCACCGGTTCCGGCAGGGGGCCGAAGGCGACACGGGCGCACCGCGACCTGATGGTCCGCGGTATGGCCCTCTCCGAGGCGCTGATAAGCACAAAGACATTAAAGGCCGGCGGCTCCTCGAGGGTCTTCAGGAGGGCATTGGTGGCTTCGCGGGTCATGCGTTCGGCGCCGTCGATGACGATGACGCGGCGCTTTGCCTCTATCGGGTGCTCATAGACCTCCCGGTTGATGCCCCGCACACCCTTCTCTGTGTTTCCCCGCACCTCGTCGACGCCGATGGAATCCTCGCCCGTCAGCACCCACAGGTCCGGGTGAACGCCCTTCTCAGCCTTGCGACATCCCGAGCAGACACCGCACGACGTCCCGGCCTGGCAGAGAAGCTGCCTGGCAAAGGCCATCGCCGTCAGCTTCTTGCCCACGCCTTCCTGACCGCTGAAGAGCAGGGCATGGGGGACCCTATCCTTGCGAACCATGGAGAGGAGGATCTCTTTCGGCCTTGAATGCCCTATTATGCTATCAAAATCCATGATTTACGATCAATTCTTCAACTTTATTCTTGACTATGTCATGTATCTCTTCAACATTCTTCTTTCCATCGACAACAAAAAACCGTTTATCCTCCTTGGCCAGCTTCACGTAGGCCTGCCGGACGCGACGGTGGAAGGCGGCCTCCTCTTCCTCAAAGCGGTCGCCGTTCCCTCCGGCCTGCACCTTCTTCCTCTTGAGGCCCGTGGCAACGGGAACATTGAGGACGATGGTCAGGTTCGGCCGTATGCCCTTCGTCACGAGGCGGTTCAGGGTCTCTATGATGCCCAGGTCGATGTTCCGGCCGTAGCCCTGATAGGCATAGGTGGCGTCGATGAAGCGGTCGCAGATGACGATCTTGCCCTCCCGCAGGGCGGGCCCGATGACCTCCTCGACATGTTGCGCCCGGATGGCCAGGATAACGAAAAGCTCCGACAAAGGCACAACGTTAAACCCGTGGCGCAGTGCCACCTTCCGGAGCGCCTCTCCGAAAGGCGTGCCCCCGGGCTCACGGGTCCTCACGAAATCATAGCCCTTGTCGGCCAGATACGAGCAGAGAAGGTCGATTTGCGTCGTCTTTCCGCTGCCCTCGACACCCTCAAAGGTAATGAACATGGGCCGCCTACTTGGACGAACGTTCCATATAGGCACCCGTCCGCGTATCGATCTTGAGGACATCGCCCTCCTCGATAAAGAGCGGCACCTGGATGGTAAAGCCCGTTTCAAGGATGGCCGGCTTCGTGGCGTTCTGCGCCGTATCGCCCTTCATGCCCGGCTCCGTCTCCACGACCTTGAGGTCGACGAAGTTCTGCACCTGCACGCCGATCGTCTTCCCGTTGTAGAAAAGCACCTCGATGACGAGGCCCTCTTTCAGATAGTTCTTTGCGTCGCCCAAGTTCTCCTCGTCGATGAAGAGCTGCTCGTAGCTGGAGACGTCCATGAAATAGAAGCGCTCAGTCTCCCTGTAAAGGTACTGCATCTGCCGCGTCTCCAGGTCCGGGAGATCGACCTTGTCGCCGGACCGGAACGTCCGCTCCAGCACGTTGCCCGTCACAAGGCTCTTGAGGCGCGTCCGGACGAACGCCCCGCCCTTTCCCGGCTTGACATGCTGAAAATCGACTATGGTGAACGGCTCGTTGTCAACGAGTATGCTAAGACCTTTTCTAAACTCTGATGTAGAAGCGATCATCGGTTCCTCCTTGTGTTCTTCGTACAGCGGCCGGTGACCTTACGTTCGGACACGCAGCGTCTTCTTATCGATTCTTGTCAGGACCCGCGGTCCCTGTGCCGTCACCAGGACGAGGTCCTCGATCCTCACCCCGCCCACATCGGGCACATAAATACCGGGCTCTATGGTAATGACCATGTTCTCCTCCAGCACGCCCGCCGCTGAACCCGTCACGGCCGGCGCCTCGTGAACGGCAATACCTACGCCGTGGCCCGTGCCGTGTCGGAAGTATTCCCCGTAGCCGGCCCCGGAGATGTGGCCGCGCACAAGGTCATCAAGCTCCTTTATCGGCGTACCGGCGGCGACACGGCCGATGGCGAGCCGGCGGGCCTCGTCGACGATGCGGAAGATCTCCCTGAGCCCCTCCCCGGGATCGCCCACCAACACCGTGCACGTCTCGTCGCTGCAATACCCCCGTACCTGGGCCCCAAAATCGATGATCACCGGATCGCCTTCCCTGATCTTCCGCCCCGTCGGAACGGCGTGGGGAAGGGCCGCCCTCGGCCCTGCGGCAACGATGGTATCGAAGGCAGGCCTTTCAGCACCGCGGCACCGCATGGCGAAATCGAGGTCGTTGGCGATCTCTTGCTCCGTCTTGCCCGGCGCAATCCGGTCCGCCACCTCCAGGAAGGCCTCCGTTGCCACACCTACAGCCTCCTCTATGGCCTCGATCTCTTTCGGCTCCTTGCAGCGCCTGATCTCTTCGATTCCCGATTCCAGCGGAACAAAGGTCACCGACGGAAGGGCGTCGGTCCACCTTTTGTACTCGCTGTACGTCGTATGAAGGCTGTCAAATCCCACAGTCTTCGCGCCCGCACCTGTAATCACCCCAGGGATGGCCCCCCGCCTGTCCCTCGCCTCGGTGACGGTGATGCCCCATGTGGCCTCCCGGGCATGGGTGATGTAGCGAAAATCGGTGAGGAGGGTTACCTCCCCGGGCGTCACGAAAAGCGCCCCCTCGGACCCCCTGAATCCGGTGAGGTAAAAGATGTTGTCCATCCCCTTGAGGAGGCAGGCGTCGACAGCCTTCTCCCTGAGGATTTGAAGTATCTTCTCAATCCTTCTTTGACGATTCATCTTCCTACCACAACTTTTTGTTGAGTATCCTTTTGTAAGCGGGGATCTTCTGCTTCGCCAGCACCTCGTTCCGTATGGACGACAGGCGCTGCCTGTAGAAGGCGTTGTTCGGGTCCCTCTTCAGAAGTATCTCGTAGAGCTCTACAGCCGTTTCGATATGTCCCTGGTTGAGATAGATGTCGGCCAAGGTGGCGGAAACAATTTTACCCTCATGCATGAGCCATAGTTAACGGAATCTACCTTGAAAAAGCAAGCCTTTTTTCATTTTCGGCCGCTGTGCCGGCCAGCCGGAAAAAGCTTTTGAACCGGATGCTGCCGAAGATGACGGGGCACCCGGCACGGGACGCCACCGCCTTTGCCGCCTCCCGGGCATCGGACCGGCGGGCAAGGGCATCGTACTTGTTCAGCACCACCATTCGCGGCAGGCCCTCCGTGGCCTTCATCATGCAGCGGGGCGAGAAGAGGTCCCCGAAGAACGTTGCGTCCACCGCCGTTCCCGCATCGACCCTCCCCTCGCCGGCCAGGATCTCCCAGCGGAAGAGGCGCTCCTCCACCGTTCCCCCGAGGCCGTCGAGGCCTGCCACAACGAAGACCATGTCCGTAAAGGGCGGGATGACCGGCTCGTGGGGTGCAGGGCACTTGAGGGGCCTGCCCTTGGCCCCGTCGGCCTCCACCAGCACCAGATCGAAGCTTTGCCCCAGACGCCTGACGGCGTCAAAGGAAAGGGCCGTCAGCTTGCCCTTTTCCAGGCCCCCTCCGATGTGCAGAAACCGTCCTTTTGGCGGCTTCGGCGGCTCGTCGCCGGGGCCGAAGAGGACAAAGGGCTCTTTGACGAAGATCTTTGTCGTCGTCGTCAGGGCCGCCGAGAGGCCCCGGGCCACGGCCTTTGCGGCGAGGTACTCCATGAGGCTCGTCTTGCCGCCCCCGCCCACGAGGGCGACGAAGCGCCGCCCCGCCAGGCAGTCAAAGGGGTCAATCCTGCGGATATGCCACATAGGGCATCGACTTGATGCGGTTCACGATCTCCGTGGCCTCGCCAAGCCTGTCCTCCCGAACGAATAGCGTTGCGTACCCCTTCTGAAGGATGAACAGGCCGTCGTAGGCCGTGTCTCTGTGCTCCTTCATGGTGTACTCGATGCCCTCCCTGTCCAGGGCGTCCTTCACCATGTCCATCTCGAAGATATTCTCTATGGCGTCCACCTTGACCCATTTCGGTGCCTCCATCGCTACTGCCCCTCCCCGCCCTCGCCCGGCCCTTCGCCCTGCCGCGGGCCCTCCTGGGCTGCCGGCGCACCGTCCCGCTCAAGAAAGGCGTAGGCGCTGTGGTTATGGATGGACTCGAAGTTCTCCGCCTCGATGGCGAACCACGTGAAGTTGGTGCTGCCGCCCAGCGCCTCGGCAATGTCCCGCGCCACGTCCTCGACAAACTTCGGGTTTTCGAAGGCCTTCTCCGTAACGTACTTCTCGTCCTCGCGCTTCAGAATGGAATAGACGTCGGAGCTGGCACAGGACTCGACGGCGGCGATGAGGTCCTCGATCCAGAAGAACCGCTTGAACCGGACGCTCACCCGCACGGCACCGCGCTGGTTGTGGGCGCCGTGGTCGCTTATCTCCTTCGAGCAGGGGCAGAGCGTGTTCACCGGCACAACGACGGAAACAATGAAGCTTTTCATCTTTCCCGAGCTGTCCATGGAAGCGGAAAACCCGCACTCGTACTCCAGGTATCCGGGCACCCGCGTCACCGGCGCCTCCTTCTTCACAAAGTAGGGGAACCGCACCTCCAGGTGGGCCGCCTCGGCGTTGAGGCGCCTTTTCATCTCGCCCAGTATGGCCGGAAAATTCTGCAGGTTGATCATGCTCTTGTTCTCGTGGAGGATCTCCACAAAGCGGCTCATGTGGGTCCCCTTGAAGTTGTGGGGCAGGTTGACGTACATGTCGATGGTGGCCACCGTATGCTGGTAGCCGTTCTCCTTATCAAGAACGACGATGGGGTACTTGACGTTCTTCACGCCCACCTTGTCGATCTCGATGCGCCGGTCGTCCGGCATGTTCTGCACATCCCGCATGTCAGCCCCTCTCGCTGTATACGGCGCAGGACCCGTCGGACTCCCAGACCCGCACCTCGCTCAAGGCCGCCTCACCCGCCGGCAGGCGCGCCTTCATCTCCTCAAAGACGTAGGTGGCGATGTGCTCGGCAGAGCTCGCCCGCTCCCGGAAATAGGCGACGTCGTTCAGGTAGCGGTGGTCCAGCCCTGCCAGGACCTCCCGGAGCGCGCCCTTCAGCTCCGCAAAATCCATGACCATGCCCAGACCGTTGAGCCTCGGCCCCTCCACCACCGCCTCGACCACGTAGTTGTGCCCGTGCAACTCCTCGCACTTGCCGCCGTGGAACTCGATCCTGTGGGCCGCCGAAAACCCTTCCTTCACCATCACCCTGTACATACCCATCCTCTACTCTACCATGCCGGGGTCACATCTTCAATTGTCAATTTTCCTGTGGCACAGGCATGCG
>CAZYVU010000050.1:0-16549 GCA_964651435.1 uncultured Pseudomonadota bacterium | reverse complement strand
CGCCCCGGTACCGTTCCACACATTGTTGGAACTCGTATGGGGGGAGAAATGCCATTAGTTGGGCAAAAGCGAACGACTCCTCTCTCGCGCCAAGCCCGCCACCGGTAATCTGGAAGTGGCATTACTGAAGCATGCCTTCAGCCTTGCCGTCAGAGAGTGGGGATAGCTGCGGGATAACCCGGTCAGGAAAGTAAGCATGGAGAAGGAACCGCAGGGCCGGGACAGGTGGCTGACGGATGAAGAAGAGGCGGCCGTACTGCAAAGCTGTCCGGAGGAGAATATCGTGTTCTCGAATGACACGGGCCAGCCGATCAACATTCACGAGCTGCGCTGGGGCTTCGAATCCGCACTCAAGGCGGCGGGTATCGGAGATTTCCGGTGGCACGACCTGAGGCATAGCTTCGCCACCCGGTTGGCTCAAAACGGCGTCGATCTCTTCACCATCCAAAAACTGCTTGGCCACAAATCGTTTGCTATGACGCAGCGCTACGCTCACCACTGTGAAGAAAGTTTGCGGAGGGGCATCACCGTGCTTGATGGCTATGTCGAAGGGCTGAAAACGGAGGGAAGCACGTGAGTTGTGACCCCATTTATCACAGATTTATCACGCGAGGAATATCACGCGCTGGACTATCGGGAAGTAAAGTAACCCAAACTGCTGATATTGTTAAAAATGCGAGAGAGGGGACTTGAACCCCTATGGTTTAACCCGCTGGATCCTAAGTCCAGTGCGTCTGCCAGTTCCGCCACTCTCGCCTGCCAGATATTAAAGTGGTTTTCTCCGTCCTTGTCAATGATGAGGGTTTGGGGTGTCATATCTATTTTTTACTTTGAGCCTCTTCTGTGTTATACTCCATTTGTCGTGCTTTCAATTTATCCGTTTTATTCACCGACTTCAAAAGAATCCGCGTAGACTGATTCACGGCCGCGGCCAATACCTGGGAAGGAGCAGTATGAAAGCGGGGGAGCCAACGACAGGCCTTGGAATGGAGCATTCGTGAGGAGGAAACAGCCCTGATTGTAGATAATGGTCACTCCCTGCCGCCCCTCAATGTGAAGGGCAAGACGATTGAGGTCCCCATCGTTCAGGGCGGCATGGGTATCGGTGTATCGCTTTCGCCCCTGGCCAGCGCCGTAGCACGTGAAGGCGGCGTGGGTATCGTCTCCAGCGCCTGCCTCGACAGGCTCCTGGCGCGACGGAACGGCAGGAAATACACGACCTATGAGGCCGTCTACGAGGAAGTCTCCCTGGCCAAGGCCAAGGGGGGCATTTCGGGGATCAACATCATGGTGGCCATAGCCAAGGACTATGACGTTTCGGTCCGGGCCGCCATCGATGCCGGTGCCGACGTCATCATCTCCGGCGGCGGACTGCCGCTTCACCTGCCCGCCATTCAGAACCCGAAGGAGACCGCCCTTATACCCATCGTTTCGTCTGCACGGGCCCTTATGCTCATCTGCAAGAAATGGGAGCGCGCAGGCTACCGCCCTGACGCAGTGGTGCTGGAGGGACCCCTTGCCGGAGGACACCTCGGCTTCGGACTCAACGACCTTGACCTTGAGGCTAACAGGCTGGAAAACCTCCTTCCGCCGGTCAAGGAGACAGCCATGAAACAGGGCAACTTTCCCGTTATCGTCGCCGGCGGCATCTTCAGTCACGACGATATCGTGACGTTTCTGCGCATGGGTGCAGATGGGGTGCAGATGGGGACGCGATTTCTTGCAACGGTGGAGAGCAGTGCTTCGCCGGCCTACAAACAGGCCGTGGTGGACACGCGTAAAGGAGACATTCTGGTGGCCGGGACGCCCGGCTCACCGTGCGGCATGCCTTTCATGGTAATCAAGGCCTCACCCATGTTTCAGTCCGCCCTCGACAATAGACGCAGGCCCCGTTGCGATAAACGCTATATCCTTATGAAGGACAGGGAAGGGCAATACACTGAGTGTGCCGCCCAGCGGGACGACGGAAGGAGCTTTTGCATCTGCAACGGCCTTTTGAGTTCGGCGGGGTACAACCCCGATGCCGAAGAGCCGCTCTATACCGTCGGGGCAAATGGATACCGTGTGGACCGGGTCATGACCGTTAAAGAACTCATGGACGAGCTAAAGGGCAAGAAATGAGTATCTGGCGCGAATCAGCCTTTTTCTTCTGTTTCTTCTGTGGCGGACCCTTCTTCCAGGCCCTCCTCGGCCTCTAAGCCCCCCGTTTCTTCGAGACCCTGTTCTGCATCTTCTTCCCCCTGCTCCTTTGAGGCGAAACGGCGCTGACGCTTTTCCTCCTGCTTTTTAAGCCGGGCAGTCTCTTTTCTTCTTTTCTCGCTCTTATAAGCCGGGCGTCTTGCCATATAGAACCTCCTTTGGGGTCCGTCATACTACCATGAAATCAATGACTTTGCAAAGATTATGGTTCCTTTGGACCCGAACAATGTATGTGCTTGGTGACCGGCGCCCACCGGTCGTCAGGGTATTCAGCAGCCTGCCACGGCGAGAGCCACGAAAAGGGCCGCCATGATCATCCTCATCATGGGTTAATTCTCTCACGCCATGCGCTTATTTGCAAGGGTTGCCATGCCTTGCATCCCAAATTATTCGAGGAACTCCACTGCCATTTCCACGATCCCGGCTTCAAGAGAGACTTCGCTGTAAATGCGCTCAACGGACGGGCCATCAAGCCGCTCGAAATCCCTCTCCACCGGCGTAATCAGCACACCTCCCATCTCCACCACGCCGGGGCTCACCAGAATCCTTTCGTCGCCCTCCTTAAAAAAGACATCGGGCCGATGCTTGCGCCGGGGAAAGAGGGCAAGGCGCCAGAAACCGCCGGCGTAAGAGCCGGCAACATTGATCATAGGCTCCACATCAATGCCCAACACCTTTCTCAGGCCCCTCAGCAGGTTCACGAATGCCTCCCCCAGCAACCCCGGGTCATCGCCCTCCATGACGACGACCTGCCGCCCCAAACCGCCCACGCTGTAAACGCGGATGTGGCCGAGCCGCTTCAGAAGCCTGTGCCTTTCCTCTTGGCCCATCTCCTCTTCCAGGGGCATGTGGCCCGAGGGCACGAGCTGAAAGTGCAGGTGGTCCGGCGCCGAGGCCCCGCAGCGGGGTCCGTTGTACAGACAGGTCCAGCAAGGCCCCACATCGGCCATGAGGGCGAGAAAGGCGTGAATGTGCCCCTCGATGGCCTGGGCCCGGTGGCGCACGTGACAGACCGTGAAATGACCCGGAAAGGCAGGCCGCGGATTGCACAGGATGAGATAGTCGTCCCCGTAAAGGACCGCCTTCTGGTCTTCCGGAAGGTTTGGTACGCAGAGGAAACAGGGTCGCTCCGGCCGGCCTTGGCCGCCCACGTTGGCGAGGCTGTTCACCAGGCGTCCGCTGTTGTACTGGAGCCGGACGGAAAAGCCGTTGCAGGCCACGTCCCGATGCCTTACCCCTTCCAGCCCCTCATAGACCGCAGCCAGGTCCCGCCACGTGTTCCGCTGGTGGCCAAGGAGATCGAGACACAGGCCCGCGAGGTCTTTGCAGTCTTTGGCCCGGCCGTAGCGCGCAAGCGCCTTGTGGCGGGGAAGGGGCGGGTTAGCCACGGTAGCCGCCCGAAGGATGGGGTGCAACCCCGTTCAAGGCCTGACGGGCACGGATCTCCTCCGTTCTCACGGCATCCTTGAAGGCGTCGTTGCGGTTCGCTGCCTCGACGGAGAGCGCCGCGTCCGTGTTTCCCGACCAGCGCCGGCAGAGGTAGAGGCTCTGGAAAATCCTTCCTATGCGGTATTCCCGGCAGAGGCGAAGCGCCGCCGCGTAGTCCTCCCCATAGCTGACGTTCAAAAAGCCTATGTCCCGTATGCATGCCGTATCGAAGGCACGGGGGGCGCCAAGGCCGTTGACGCGCAACGCGTTGTTGTGCCCGTTTTCGTCCGTCCACTCGCTGTGGGCCACAAGCCCGGGTGGAATCTCCTCAAGCCTCTCGTCGACAAGGGTGTAAGACCCGATGACCATGGCAAAGGGCCCCTCACGAAGCTTGTCCACCACGGTCTGCAGGGTACGGCGGCCGCAGTATAGGTCGTCGGAATCGAGCTGGACCGCATATCTCCCGCAGAAGGGGCTGTTCACCGCCTCGTTCCAGCAGCCGCCGATGGCAAGGCCGCGGCTCCCGGGGACCATGTGGTGAAGATTTCCGTGCCGCTCGGCGAGCCGGGCAAGGATATCCGTTGTCCCATCGGTGGAATGGTTGTCAACGACAATGACGTTGAAGGCAAAATCGGCCTCTTGGGAAAGGGCGCTATCAACGGCCTGAGATACGGTCCCCACGCGGTTTTTCACAGGGATGATCACGGAGGCCTCGACAGGGAAGGAGTAGCCTGTCCGCTTCGCGTCCCTGAGGCCATGGGCGGGCAGATATGCACCGATACGCCTCAGGTGATCGGTAAAGACCCTTTCCATCTCCCGCTGCGCCTCGGCGTTTCTGGGATCTACGTAGGCAAAGAGGTGTGCCTGCGAGGGCGGCCCCTTAAGCGACAGGGCCCCATAGAGGGGTTCCGGCATGTGAAGGATCGGGTAATCCACGGACAGCTTGAGGCGAAGGTCGTACATGCCCGCCCAGGTCAGGCCCGGCACGGCTCCGTATCGCGCAAGGACCGCCCGGACCACCGGGGCCGAAAGCAGCACCACGGGCCCGAAGTCGAAGTCGTCCCTCACGCTGCCCGCCTGGCAGTCGTTAAGAGGATGGAGGACCTGCCCCTCCTTCGTCCCCTCGTAAAAATCGGAATAGACGATCCCCGCCCCCGATGCCCGCGCTTGGCGGACCATCGCCTCCAGCGCCCAGGGCTCCATGGAGATGCGCCGGCCCGCCGGAACCACGATCATGTGCTCCGTC
The DNA here is from genome assembly GCA_964651435.1 of uncultured Pseudomonadota bacterium. Classification (GTDB taxonomy): domain Bacteria; phylum Desulfobacterota; class Syntrophorhabdia; order Syntrophorhabdales; family CAYQXL01; genus CAZYVU01. The sequence goes on along the minus strand of CAZYVU010000050.1, from coordinate 11,676 downwards.
TCGACATGGGCCATGACGGCCTGAAGAGTTTCCTGGGACGTTAAGGGGCCCGAGGGTACGGTGCGGCAACGGCCGCCGCTTATGGCCGCACACCCGCCGCCCACAAGGATGGCCCCCTGAACGAGGTCCAGCGCAGCCAAGGACGACAGATGGTCTCCCTCGGACGGCTGAATGTCGCAGGTGGCGAGAATGGTTACGGGCTTCATGGTTGTTCATCGGCTCAGCGGCGACCCGGAGGCACGGCAGGAGCGACGGCAACTATTATACGCCGGACCGGGCCCTTTGAAAAGGTTTACCCCGCAGCACGCTGCGGGAAATCATTCAAATTGACAAGCCATCGAAAAACGTTTTACCTTGAGGTGGATTTAGATACCGTATGGTTGCCTCCTCCGCAAAAAGCACCGGCGAGCCGGTGATCACCGTCGGCATTATGGATCGACAGCAGGACGTCGAGGGGTGCCTCAACGGGCCCTACCTGGGGCCGGAGAGAATCCCCCTTTCGGGGCCCTTCCGGGCACAGGCCGACGGCGGGGCCATCGTGTTTTCCGACAGCGGGGGCAGGAGGGCGACCTCTTCGCCCTCTATCGATCTGAGCTCCGGGCCAATCTCGACCTTTACGCTCTCCGGCGTCACCATCGGCAACCAATTTCACTGGGAGAGAAGGGAAGACCAGTCTTTCCGGGGAGACCTGGTTCTCAGGGCCCGTGACGACGGAACTTTTGCCGTCATAAACAGGATTCCCCTCGAAGAGTACCTCGCAAGCGTCATATCCTCGGAGATGAGCAGTGCCGCACCGCCGGAATTCCTTAAGGTGCATGCCATGCTGTCCCGGAGCTGGCTGCTGGCGGCCCTTGCCCGAAAAAGGGAGGCCCAAGGCCGGCACCCCTTCCACCCAGGCGACGGCGGACAGGAAGGCCTCTCAATGCGCTGGTACGACCGGGAGGACCACGACCTCTTCGATGTCTGCGCCGACGATCACTGCCAGCGCTACCAAGGCATCACGAAGATCGGTTCGGTAAGGGCCAAAGAAGCGGTCAGACAGACAAGGGGCCTTGTCATTACCTATCTCGGGGAAATATGCGATGCGCGGTATTCAAAGGCCTGCGGGGGTATTACGGAGGACTTCGGTACGGCATGGGGCGACGTGGTCGTCCCATACCTTACAAGCCGTGCCGACTCGCCCCTTCGCCACAGCCCCGTCGGGTCTGAAGATGACGTGCGGCAATGGATCCTGTCCAGACCCAGCGCATATTGCAACACGGAGGACCGGGATGTCCTCGAAAGCATCCTTCCCGACTTCGACCGGGAGACGAAGGCCTTTTTTCGTTGGAAGGTGGCATATGAGCGGCAGGACCTGGAGCGGATCGTCAGAAAGAGATCGGGCATCGATTTTGGAACCCTCGAGGCCCTCATCCCTCTTCGGCGCGGACCATCCGGCCGCATATGGCAGCTCAGGATTGTGGGCTCACGAAAAACGGCCATTGTGGGAAAGGAGCTCGAGATCCGGCGCTGGCTCTCCGAAACACACCTATACAGCAGCGCATTTGTGGTAGAGACGGAGCGCGGTGCCGCCGGGGCGGTCTCCCGGTTTACGCTCCACGGGGCCGGCTGGGGCCACGGCGTGGGCCTTTGCCAGATCGGCGCGGCCGTCATGGCAACGAAAGGGTTTTCTGCCGAACAGATCCTGGGCCACTATTTTGCCGGTACCGGCATCGAAAAGATATATTAAGGTATCGAGGTGACACCGAATAAACGGCGCTTCAAGACGGCCTTCATTCTCGGCGCAGGTCTCGGCACCAGGCTAAGGCCCTTGACAGAGCATTGCCCCAAGCCGCTCCTTCCGCTGGCAGGCCGTCCAATCATAACGTACGCCATGGACCAGCTCAGGCAGGCAGGGGTGGACCGCTTCATCGTCAACACCCACCACCGGTCCGAGGCCTACCAGGAGGTCTTTCTCCTCGGCTCCTGGCAGGGAATACCCATCACTTTTCGCTACGAACCGGTTCTGCTGGACACGGGGGGCGGACTGAAAAACATTGAAGATCTTCTCAGCGGGGATGAGTCTCTCATCTGCTACAACGGCGATATCGTCTCCAGCCTCCCTTTGAAGCCCCTGCTTGCGGCCCACGAACGGTTCCGGCCCGAGGCCACACTGGCGTTGCGGACAGAGGGCCCCCTCCTCAACGTGAACATCGATGAGGGAGGGGTCGTCGTCGACCTTCGCCACACCCTCGGGCAAACGGGCAGGCAGGCCTGCCTTTTCACCGGCATCTACGTGGTAGAGGCCTCCTTTCTCAGGTTCCTGGAGCCGGGCAGGATCGAGTCCGTCGTCCCCGCTTTTCTACGGAGCATGGTTGAGCGGCCCGGATCGGTGAGGGGCATCGTTGTCGATGAGGGCTCATGGCATGACATCGGCTCCCTGGAGGCCTACGAGGGCCTGAAGGCCGCCCTGGAGCGCCCGTGATCCTTCAGGGCACCATGATAGCCTTTGTACGGGCAACGATGGCGCCGGCCCCGTCCGCTACCGTCACAGTCTCCGCCCTCGGCGGCAGGGGGTCGGACCGGCGGTTTTTTCGCGTCACCTGGGGTGAGGACCAATCGTCCATCCTCATTCACTACGACACCGTACGAAAGGAAAACGCCATCTATGCGGATATAGCGGCCTTTCTTGACGGCATCGGAATACCTGTACCGCGCTTCCAGGGCCACGACCCAGAGGCCCGCCTGATGCTGATGGAAGACTTGGGCGATGAGGACCTTTGGTCCCTACGGTCCCTGGACCGGAAAAAACGCCTGACCCTTTACAGGCAAACGCTGACCGCCGCACAGAGGCTTCATGCCTTTCCGGTAAAGGACTTTCCGCGAGACCGGATCGGCCTGATGGAGGGGTTCGGCCCAAGCCTTTATCGGTGGGAGCGGGACTATTTCCGGGAACACTTCGTCAAGGCCCTCTGCGGCATCGCAATTCCGCCCGCCCTCGAGAAGGCCTTGGAGGAAGAACTTGCATCCCTTGCAGACCGCCTCCACAGCACGGCCCCGTCGCTCCTGCACCGCGACCTTCAATCCCAAAACGTCATGGTCCGGAAGGGCAGAACCTTCCTCATCGACTTCCAGGGCATGCGGCTTGGAAACGCCTTCTACGACATCGCCTCGCTTCTCAACGACCCCTACGTTGACCTGCCTGCCGACGAAGTGGAGGAGCTCCTCGATTTCCATCAGAGTTCGGTGGTGGGGGGGCCCGGCAGGTCCGACTTCCGCCGCGCCTTCTGGGAGGCCTCGGCGCAACGGCTCATGCAGGCCCTCGGCGCCTACGGCTTTCTGGGGCTGACGAAGGGGCTGACGACATTTCTCGACCACATACCCACGGCCCTGGCGCGCCTCTCCCGGTCCGCCGCCGAAGCGCAATCCCTTCCCCGTCTGCAGGAGCTGCTCCATCGCTGTCGCCGGTCTCTGGAACAGCGTACATAAATCTCTTATGGGGGTGTCGACTATTTGCCCGACCGCTCAGTCCTTGAGACCCATAACGATCACGGGATGGAGCGCCGGGTCGAGGCGGCCGATGACGGCGAGGAGGTCGTCCTCCGCCATGGCGACACAGCCCGACGTGGCAATCCCCTCACCCTTCCAGATGTGAACGAAGATGGCGCTGCCATGGCCCGGCACAACGGGGTCCCTGTTGTACTCGACCACAACGCCGCATCTGTAGAGATCGTCGGCGCGACGCATGTTTTCGAATGACTTGGCTGTCGTGGCCCCGCGCCGAACCCACCGGTTGTAGTCCGGCGATGCGGGATCATCAACCCAGACGTCATCGGCCGTTGCCTGCCTGTACGCCATCCCTGTGTTCATCGAGGTCTCGTAGCCGAAGACGGTGCCGAGACGAAAGATGCCTGCAGGGGTCTTGCCGTCACCCTCTCGCTTCGACCCCTCCGGCGCAAACCCGTTTCTCCCCACAACGGCTCCAACCGGGCCCATGACTGTAGCCCAACGGCCATCTGCCCGCCGTTCGTAAAGGACAGCCTCTGCTCTGGGCAAATGGGCGCTCTCCGCCCGGACCACCAGTGCCTGCCTTGAGGAGTGGGCCGATGCGTCCAGTCTTCCCTGAAGGACCGGGTAATCGGCCATTCCCTTAGGGGCGACCGCGCACGCCGAGAGCAGCATAGCGCTGACGGCACCGACAGCAACGATATATAGGACAGACAGAAAACACCTCATCACGGAGTGATCAAGTATATGTTTCCCTTTTGCTGCTTGTCAACGCCGCCCGCCCGACCCAATTTCCGCCGGCCTAAACCCCGAGCTGGTCCACAATGTGCCGGCTTCACGCCGCCGGGTCTTGAAAAATGCTTAAAACTGAGGCAAAATTTCCCTTGGCGCAACGGTCCGGCCGGGGCGCTTCTTGTCCGGCAGGGCCGGCAAACGAAGCAGCGAGGAGGAAGCTTTGGAACATATCGGCAGAACAGCATGTGGCAGCTTACTTGCAGGAATGATTGTTCTTCTGGGTCTCGCGATCTTCACCCCCTGTACGGGCTTCGGTGCCGGGGAACCGGTAAAAGCGGCCGCGGCGGAGGTCAAGTCGACGGCGGGCGTAACGACGGATATGGACGCGCTGACGGCCATCTTTACGAGACGAAGCATCCGTAAATACACAAGCCAGCCCGTTTCCGACGAAGCCGTCAAGACGCTTCTTCGTGCCGCCATGAGCGCCCCGTCGGCGAGAAACGAGCAGCCCTGGGAGTTCATCGTCATCCGCGACAAGAACACGCTGAGCCAGGTAGCGGGGTTCCACCCTTTTGCCCGCCACATACCGGAGGCCCAGGTCGCCATTGTTGTCCTCGGCAACACGAAGCTGGAAGCCCATCCGGGACTGTGGGCCCTTGACTGCTCCAACGCCACCATGAACATCCTTCTTGCGGCCCACACCCTCGGTCTCGGCGCCGTGTGGACAACGCTGTACCCTTACGAGGACCGTATGGCCGGGGCAAGAAAGCTGCTCAATATCCCCGACCACGTCATCCCCCTGGCCATTGTGCCGGTCGGCCATCCCGCCGAGAAAAAGGCACGGGACGACAGGTTTAAACCTGAAAGAATCCACAAAGAGCGCTGGTGAGAAAGGGGGCTCAAGGCATCGAGCACCGGATTATGAGTCTTTTTCCTCCTTGATCCTTTCCATCAAGTCCTTGAAGTAGAGCTTTTTCTTCTTCAGAAGCTTGATCTCCAGCTCCTCATCCTCCGTCAGGTAGGGCTTTTCCTGGAGCATCTGGAGCTTTTCGTCGAGCGATTTGTGCAGGATCCGTGCTTCGTTGTACCGTTCCTCTTTGCTCTTCGTTTCACCCATGGCTATGGACTCCTTTCGTTTTGGTCCTCCACCTTCTCTTTCCGCAACACCCCTTGTTTCGCGCCGGCTCCCTATGCTCCGTCGTCCACCGTCTTTCGCTTCGTCTTCTTCGCTGCCAGCCTCCGCTCGTCGTACCGGCTGTCCCCCGTCACCTCTTTGCCCACGGCCACAAAAGGAGGCACCTCCAACTTCTCCCCTGCCCGTTCCGTCTGGTCCAACTCCAGCAGCATAAGGCCGTCCAGCGATCCTTTGTAGCGGACAAGCCGGCAATACTGATTCTCCCAGAGAAAGCAGACCTGCTCTTTTTCGAGGACGGCAGCCTTCGGGTCTCTGAGACCCTTAAGCTTCAGGTACTGCTGCTCCGTGATGAGCTCCTCCTCCTCGATGCCGCCGCCGGGCGTTCTCTGCCGCTCAAGCACATACAGCGACGAGCCCCCCTGGGCCCTCCTGGTGATACGCCGCGACTCGCCGGGCTCGCGGGACCGCAGAAAAACCTCCTCAACGTCCACAGACTGGTGGGCGGGCAAGCCTGTCTCGCGAATGCCCTTGGCAAGAAACACGCGCCTTTGGTCTCCGGGCACCGGAATTCCCAGAAGCTGGGCGATGGCCACAAAGGCCCTTCTCAGCTTGCCCTCGAAGCCCGTGGTGTTGTCGATCACCTTCAGGTGGGGGTGGCCGAGCCAGCTATCCTGAATGCGCCGGTCGATAAGCAGCGCCTCCTCAGCCGACTCGATGCGGGCCACGTTGTTCTCCGAGCAGTAGAACTCGCGGGCCCCGTCGGCCGCAGTGACGAGGTGAATGACGCCATTGTACCGCCCGTGGAGGCCCGCCTCCGTCATTCCTTTGCCCTTCAGCATGGCCGTGAAATCGTCCTTGTCCACAAAGGCCTTTATGTCCATAATGCCGCGGTCGAGAAGAATCACCTTTTTGCGGTCCGGGAATATGCGGCTCACGGCCCTTCGATAGCTGTCCTCAAAGGCAAGCTGGAGCTCAAGAATGGTTTCTTCAAAGGCGACAACCTGCCTCGGCCGGTCCATCTTCCTGCGGTCGATGCCGTGGTCCGATATGAGGGTCGCCGTCTCGGGGATGACAAAGACCATAAAGCCGTGGTCCGAGAGCCCCTGGGTCAGGTAGGCGAGGGACGAGCTCTTGCCCGAGCAGGGGCCTCCCGTAAGGACGATCATCGATACGGGCTCGATGAGGGGCGGCGTGTCGCCAATGGTCCGTGTCTTTCTTGCCTTCTTCATTGTCCTGATGGCTTGACGCTCCATGCAACCGGTATTGTGCTCTGTTCACCGAACCGGGATACCCGGCGGCGCTGCCGGCTTCCCCGGCGCCCCGCTTCCCCGGCAACGGGAATACGCTAATTGAAACACCCCGCCCCGCAATCGTCAAGGTAAATTGCCTGCGGACATCTGCCCCGTGGGTGGCTCACGCCCGCATCCGTATGGCGCTGCCGCCGGCCGGCGATTTGGACACGATAAGCTGGTTCGACACGAGGTCCCGCATCTCCTTCCGGTGGGTGATGAAACCCACGAGCACGTCTTCGCTCCTAAGGGCATCCATGACGCCTGTGACGGCGACGAGCGTTTCGTCGTCCAGGGTGCCGAACCCCTCGTCGATAAAAAAGAAATGGATGGGCCGCGCCTTCATTGTCTGGATGTGGCGCGACAGCGCCAGGGCAAGGGCGAAGGAGGCAAGAAAGGTCTCGCCGCCCGAAAGGGTGCTGATGGGCCGCCTTTCCCCGGTCATGTGGTCCTCCACAAAAAAGCTGAATTTGTCGTCCGAAAGCCTGAGGCTCATTCGGCCCCCCGTCAGGGCGTAAAAGGACTGCGAGGCCAGGCGTATGATGTTGCCCCCCAACTGTTTGACGATAAACTGGACAAAATCCCTACCCCGGAGCACGTCTTTGAGGAGCCCTATGGTTTTCAGGCGGTCCTCCTTCCCGGCGCGCTGAGCCTCCAGGGACGCCTTTTTCTCGAGGCCCTCCGAGATGCGCCATATCTCCGCCTCCAGGCCCCCCATAGCCATGGCCAGCGACGATGCCTTTTCTTTCAATGCCTTGACAGCCGCCCGCCCTTCCGTTAGGGCACCCTCCTCCATCTCCTGCCTTGTAAGGCCGCCGAGCCGTTTCTCAATCTCCTTCAGCCTTCCGTCCATCTCTTTCAGGCTGTGATCGTACGTTTCGAGGGCCTGCTGAAGGTCTTTCATCTCGTTGTCATTCCTCAGGGCGGCCCGCAACTCCTCATTGGTCATGCCGAGCCTCCCGACGGCCTCCTCAAGCCTTTCCTGGACGGCGCGAAGCTTCTTTTCCGTTTCGCTCCTCCTTCCCTCGCCCTGGGCGATGCGCTCTTTCAACGCCCTGAGACCCGCCTCGGCCGCATCAACCTTTTTCGCAAGGCCTGCGGCCTGCTGTTTAAGGGTTCTCCCTTCGGCGTCGAGCCGTCTCAGACGGCCGTCCGGAGGGTCGTCCCCCACCAGCCCACGGATACGCTTCTCTGTTTCCCCAAGAAGGGCCGCCACGGCATCCACCTGTCCGGCAAGCTGCGTGCCTTCTATCTGGAGGCTATGAAGCTTTGTCTGTAAGGCCTCTACGGCCTTGCCCCTTCGGGCCTCCTTTTCCTGAAGGGCCGAAAGCTCCTTCGTCGCCCGCTTCATCCCGGCAAGCCTTTCGTCAAGGGCCGCCCTTTTCTCCCGCGCCTCCTCTATCGTGAGGCCCGTGGCCTCAACGACCGATTGCCGTCTCGCATCGACACCCCGTGTTATCTCGTCGATCCGCCTTTCCGCCTCCAGCGTCGCCGCCACGGCTTTCTCGATGGTCCTCGCCAAGGGCTTGAGGCGCCCTTCCACACCCTTCAGGCGAGCCAGAAACTCAGTGCGGCTGCCGAGGTCGGCCCGCAGCCTCCGAAACCTTTTCTCGTCGGCCGGCGCTGCAGGCGCCGGATGGTGGGGCGAGCCGCAAACCGGGCAGGCTTCCCCCTCCGCGAGCCCTTGGGCAAGAATGGATGACTGGTTCCGCAGCTCCTCCCGGTGCAGCTCCTCCTGCAGCGACCTCACCTCGGCCTCCGCCGCCTTCAGGTGAAGGGCAAGGACCTCCTCCGCCTTGACCGCATCGTCACAGGGGATGTCGGGCAGCTCCGTGCTCCACAGCGCCAGGGCCTCCCTTTTTGTCCGTTCCGTTTCCGAGACAAACCTTGCCAGCCCCTTCTTTTCTTTGCTCATGGACCCCTCCGCCTCCCGGAGCTCCCCGGCAAGTCCTTCGACGGCTGGCGTCGATTCGTAGAAGGCGGTCTCTTTATCGGTCAGTTGAAGGCCGTCGAGCCGCCCCTTCAGGGCCTTTCTCGCCTTTTCAAGGGTTGCCCGCTCCCCGAGCCCATCCCTGAGGGCGCGGTCAGCCGCGGCGGCCTGTTCGGCGGCCCTCTTTGCGGCAGACCGAAGGGCCTCGTGCCTTTCCCTCAAGCCTCCCAGGGTCGCGGCAAGCTCCATCGCCTCCTCGGCGCTCTTCCTTTCCAGGGCCATGGCGGGCAACCTCTCTGCCCGTGATTTCTCAAAGCCCTCCCTTTCGCCAAGGGCGGCTGCCAAAGCCTCTTCGGCCCCTGCCTGCTGCGACCGGAGGTCCGCCAGCTCCCGGGAAAGCCTTTCGAGGTCCCCTATCCAATCGTCGCCGTTCCGCACATCCTGACCGAGGGGCGCCACGGCACGGGCGCTTTTCAACGTCAGCCTTGCCTCCTCCATCCGGGCCGACCGGGCAAGAAGGTTCTCTCGTTCCTTGAGCGCCTGAGCCCGGTCTCTGAGGAGCCTCTCCAGCTCCTCCAGCTCCCGCACCGCCTTCTCTGTTGTCTCCAGGTCCTTTTGAATCCCCGCAATCTCCCCCGCTGCCCGCTCCTTTTCCTCCCTCTTTACCAACAGCCGCTCAGGGCTTATGTCGCTCAACTGCTCCAGGGCGGCCCGCAAGGCCTTCGCGTCGCCCTCCGCCTTCGCCTCTTCGTCCCCCAGCCTTGTCCCGAGCTCCTCTCCGTATTTAGCGAGGTCAAATATCTTTTCAAGGAGGAGGGCCCGCTTGGCCGGCTCGGCACCGAGGAACTCGCTGAATTTGTTCTGGGGAAGGGCGATGACCTTGGTAAACTCCTGGTATTCGAAGCCGCCGATGAGGCGCGAGACCGCGTCGTTCACTTCTCTGGCCTTGTCGGCCATAGGGACGGCGCCCCCTTCCCCAACATCGTAAAGGTGCGCCTCGCTCTTTCGTTCCGAAAGGGTGCGCACAACCCTGTACGTCTTCCGGCCTATCCGGAAGAGAAGGTCTGCCTCCATCTTCTTCGAAAGCGGGTTGATGCTCGTCTTTATCTCGGCACCCACCCGGTCTATCCTTCCAAAGAGCGCGAAGGTGATGGCGTCGATGATCGTCGACTTTCCCGCCCCCGTCTCCCCGAAGACACCGAAGATCTTCTCCTTTTGCAGGAGCTCGAAGTCGATCTCCGAAAGGCCGCTGTAGCTGTTGATGCCGGCGAACCTGAGGTGCAGTGGTCTCATAGTTCCTCCTCGGCCCGGTTAAGGAGGGCAAGATAAAGGTCCAGCACCGCCGGGGGAGGCTCCTCCGACTTTTTGTATACGTAAAACCTACGGAACCATTCCTCGGGCGACAGGTCCTCCGATGCCGTCCCTGCGTACTCGTCCGCCGGTCCTGCCTGATCCTTTACGGTTACCCTAAGGGCCGCAAGGGCCTCTCCGTGCCTCTCCTTGAGGCTCCCAACGTCAAATGATCCGAGAGGGGCATCGACATCCTTGAAATAAAGGTAGAGCGCCTTTCCCGCATCGACGGGCTGCAGGGCCTCGTCAAGGGACGTAACGGTCCTGACCTCGAGGAGCTCATGGAGCTGCAGGGGCACCCTTCGCTGCAGGGCCGGACCTGCCACGTCGACGACCTGCACATATTTCTCCTTCTCCTGGGGCTGCGGAATGAGGGGCACGATGGAGCCGGAGTAGGCCACGGAGGGACTTACGGCGCGGGCCGAGTGGAGGTGGCCGAGCGCCACGTAGTCGTAGGTGTCGGGAAAATAGGCCGCCGGCACGATGTAAGACCCGCCGATGAACAGAGGCTTCTCCTCTTCCGTCAGGCCCCTTCCGTCACCGGCGTAGAGGTGGGAAACGAGGACGCGGGCGTCTCCATCAAAAGGCACGGGCGTCTCCATCAGCTCCCGCACCTTGTTGACGTATTCGAGGTCTCCGGCCCCATCGTGTGACAGGAACGCCTCGCCCAACCGGTACTCGGATGCATAGGGAAGGAGGTGTATGGTCAGTGACTCGCCGGACGCCCTATCGGTAAAATGGAGAAATCGGCCGCTCCCCCGCACCTGCCATCGTCCTTTGTCCATGTCGACATAACTAAAATCGTCCTTCACAAACCCCCCTATAAAAACAAGGCTTTCCATTGAAAAGGGGTTGAGCGCCCCCAGCCTTTCCGGCGAATCGTGGTTGCCTGCCACCACAACGACGGGGCGGCCGCCGCCCCCTTCCGCCAGCCTTTTCAGCGTCCGGATAAGGAGGCGCTCCGCCCGGGCGGGCGGGTTAACGGAATCGAAAACGTCTCCGGCAACGATGATCATGTCGGCAGACTCCCCGTCGGCCACAGCAACGACGCGATCAAGGGCGGCTTCGTGTACGGGGGCAAGGTCAAAGCCCGTGAAGGCAATGGTCTTGCCGAGGTGCCAATCAGCCGTGTGAAGAATTTTCACTGTCCCCTCCCATCAATACCCTCTCCCCGGTTCCCATGGAACCGACAAAACTATACCACAGGTCAACGGGTTCTGGTTTGTCTGGTTTGTCTGGCCGGGGCGTTCGTTCCGGTTGCGGGGTTCCAGCTCATGCTTCGGTATGCTCTGCGCTCTTTTCTCTTGCAAACCATCTGTAGCAATGGAAGAATATTGTCATGCGGCTATCGGGTGGGCGTGTGGGATTTTAACAGAGCGTAATCGCGTCGGGCACAGCGAATGCGGCCCGTCCTATTCTGACCGTGTGGGGCCGAGGCAGGCAGGGACCTGCCGATTCGGGATTTGCGGGAAAAACAACGGGCCGCATGGGGTAAATTGTGACTAAGGTGAAATCCAGGTCCGGTGCCTCCAAGGGCAACGGCGCGACTATCGGCTATGAGGCACAACTGTGGCAGATGGCCGATGCGCTCCGTGGGAGCATGGACGCCGCCGAGTATAAGCATGTCGTCCTCGGGCTCATCTTTCTAAAATACATCTCTGATGCCTTTGAGGAGCAGCACGCAAGGCTGGTAGCTGAGCAGACCCAGGGCGCAGACCCTGAAGACCCCGACGAATACCGCGCCGTCAATA
>CAZYVU010000049.1:0-16904 GCA_964651435.1 uncultured Pseudomonadota bacterium | reverse complement strand
TCGTACCAGTCGCCGATGCCGATGCCCGCCTTTTCTTTGGCCTCGTCGAGGCTGTCGGCCTCCACCGTCTTCTTCTCTCCCAGGATGGTGAACGTATACGTTGCCATGCTTCCCTCCCGCTACTTGCCGTTTTTCCGGAAGGCGGCCTTGACCGTCCGGCTCTTGTCGACCGTCACGACGCAGGTGCCCGTTCCGGAACAGAGTTTCTCCGGTCCCCACCCGAGGAATGTGGAGCCTCCACGGGGCGATGCCGAGAGCGTCACCGCTTGCCCGCAGGCAAAAACGGCCTCACACCCTGACGCGTCGCCTGTCGCGCAGGATATGCCCTTGGGCGTGCTCTTCACCGTCCCCGAGCCGTTCCTCTTGCCCTGGTTGACTACCTTCAGCCTGCAGGCATCGGCGAAGATAGCCTGGACGGTTATTGCCTCCTCCATCGTGACGGCGCAGGGGCCGGTGCCGGCACACCGGAGGGATTCGGGCTTCCAGCCAAGGAACGAGGAGCCTTCATCGGCCTGGGCCGTAAGGGTCACGATAGCGCCCTTGGGGTAGGCGTGGGAACAGATTTCGCCGCAGTCAATATGACCGTCATCGCTCGTCACGATGCCATCGCCGCCCTTCGTCGTCTTCTTGATCTTGAGCTTGTACTTTTTCGTGTCGGCCATGACAAAACGGGCGGTGACCGTTTCCTCCCCGGACATTGTAACCGTACATGTCGGCGCTGAGCCGGCGCATCCTCCCTCCCAGGAGGCAAAGGAAGAGCCGGGCTCCGGGGTGGCCGTCAGCGTTACCGTGCCGTTTTCCGCAAAGGACGCCTTCGTGAGGATGCAATTGGGGCCGCAGGCAATGCCGGGAGGATCGCTCGTGACCGTGCCGGCGCCGGGCCCCGCTTTCTGCACCGTCAGCGTATGGTTTACAGGGATGGGCGTTATGCGGCCTCCCCGGACGGGCCAGAAGGGCGCTGCGCTCGTCTTTGGGCCCAGGTGGACACCACCGTTCCAGAGGCCGTAGAGGCCCCAGGCGCGCTCCGGGAGATAACTCACCGTAGTGGATGACCAGTAGAAGCTCCAGTAGAGGTCGACGAAGGGGTGGCCGGGGGCGATGGGGTAGTAGCTTCGCGAGTAGTCCATGAGGCTCACGAGCTCCTTCATGTTGGCGAGCCGCCAGTCGTCGTGGCCGAGGTAGACATAGCCGTTGAGACACCCTATGTGGTCGAGGACGCCCTGCCACGGTTTCTCGGAGGTTACGTCACACTGCGCCATGCCGGGGCTGTGGGCATCCTTCGTCCACATGAGGCCCGTCAGGTTGTCCGTTACCGTGCCGTCACCGTGGTCGGTGAAGCGGGGAGAGGGCCAGGCAACCCCCATGCGCAGGTCACCGTCGTCACCGGGGGCGTAGGTTTGGGTCTGGCCTGTTTTCCAGAGAGGTGCCGGGCCGTCCGATATGCCGCGAACGGGCAAAATATACAGCGTCGCATCGCCGCCCGATTTCTGAAACTGGTTGACGCCGGAGTCGCAGACCATCCAGGCAAGGGAAGGATCGTAGGAATAGGTCGTCGATGTCCAGTAGGCCCACCGCTCAACCCCCGTGAACCCCTGGCTGGTAAGCCACGCAACCCAGGGGGTGCGGGCGTTTTCCAGCGAATCGAGCTCCAGCACATTGGGAAGGCGCCAGTCGGCATGGCCACAGAGGTTCAGGTTGTTTGCGTGGCTCAGTGCGGCAGCCCATGTTCCCGTGCCGGCGCCGGCATAGCGTGCCCACATGAGGCCCGTCAAGGTGTCCGTGACGACGTCATTGGACGGGTCGTTGTCGCAATCTGATTCCTGCTTCTTGCATGGGCCGTCAGCTCCACAGTGTGTGATGACAAACCGGGGGTCCGGCCATGCGACGCCTGCCCGGATTGCGCCATCCTGACCCGTACCGGCGCAGTCGATTTCCGTGCCGCTCGTGTCGAAACACTCCCTTTGGCCCGTTCTCGGAAGATCGAGTGTCGAAGCAATAGAGACTCCTCCGGATACCATGAAAGAGACCAACACAGCAAAGACCAACACCCTTTTCATGAGACACCTCCTTGTGTCATCATTCGTAATCATGCCCTTCTCATCCTGCCTATGACCATGACTAAAGGAATATCAGCCGATTGTGACAACAGTATGTCAGGAGGTTGTTACCGGGGAAAATATTTTTTGATAGGACGGGGCATCAGGGGACGATAAAGGCGGTTCGAGGTTGTGAAGCCTGTGTCCGACTCTCAAAACGACGATGTCGGTCCTTTCTAAATCAAAGACAATAAGGCTCTTGATGTCCCTGACGCCACGCTCAGTGTAGACAAGCCGAAACTCCACTCGCCGAATACCTTTTCATGACTCTTGACCCTGCCGGCACGACAGTCGGCCCTGGCTTCTCTTATGCTTGACCGGCCGCTCGCAAGATCCGTATATGAGAAGCTGCAACCTGTTACAGCCTTTAGTGTACCATCATATCGACGCCCGATGTTCAGATCACCTTCCACCAGGCCTTCGGGATTGCGCCTGGCCAGGTCGAAGACATCCATGTCGTCGAGCGAATAGTAAGAACGGCCCTTGTCGAGCATCTTCGCGAGGGTTGTCTTGCCCGTTTGCCGCGCGCCAGTAACGACAACGGCCGGCATGACGCTCAGCCGGTGCTTGAGGGCGGCGGCGGCGTACCGGGGAAGTGTCTTGTTATTCATACCGTGAATTATATTCATTCATTATTGGTCTTGCAAGCCCTTTTTGAGTCGGGGCGGTGTCCCCTCCGCTGCCTAAAACCGGCCATATGTCCCACCTTGTCGCCCTCCTGCGCCGCGAAGAAGGCCGTGTGGATCACCGTCTGGTGGGAGACGAGGGCGGAGCCGACGACGGCAGGGCCCTCATAGCGGTAATCGAACCCGTAGCCGACGGACTCGTACCTTTCTTCCGCGCAGACAAGGGTGCTTTCGATGAATGCCCAGGCCTTGCCGGGGGCCGGCACAGCCTCCTCACGGACCTCCCTCTGCCCGATGTGGGCCTCGATGGCGTAGCTCTTCACCAGCTTGGGGCCAAGGACCGTGAAGGCCGACTCCCTCGATAGGATGTCAAAGCCGGCGGGCTTGCCGTCGATGAGGACCAGGATGCCCTTCTGGCCCGGCAGGCTCGGGAAAGCAGCAAGGTATTGGCCGAGGGTCTCCTCGTGCGACGCAAAAACGTCCCGCATGGCGTCGGTGGACGAGCGCACCCGCGCCTCCCGGGAAAGGCTCGCGATGTCGTCCCACACCTCCCCCTGGTCGGAAAGGTAGGCCTTCATGTTCCTCAGGTTCTCGTGAACGCTGCGGGCCTTTTTCCTCCGGATGGTCTGCGCCATAATGACGCCGGAGTCGGCGAACTCGCGGGAGCGGTAGGACCACCTGCCGTGCTCCGTGCAGCTCACGGTGATGACGGTCTCGGAGCGCTCCTTCAGCAGGATGGTCGTGTTCAGGACCCTGTTTTGCTTTGCGCCGGCAAGCTCCTCTCCGTCAAGGAGCAGGACGGGATTATCGGCCCTGTTGATGGCAGTGAGCTTCGGCACCGAGCCCCCCTCGCCCACCTCTGTGATCGTCAGGAGCCTCTTGTCAAGGGCCTCCTTCATGGTGAGGTACGCGGGGCCATGGTTTGCGGACGCAAAGAGCGGGAAAACAGTCATGTTCCGGTGGTGCTGCGCCTCGCCCAGCTCGAGAGAAGACAGGTGTGTTGCTATGGTCTGTTCCATGGTAACTCCCTCCTTGTGGAATCCGTTTGTTCCGTTTTGTGCCGGGGTACAAAGAACGCTGAAAACGCTATGACCCGAAGAGGATGTCGTCGGTGATGGCGGAGATGAGACGCCGGTCTTCCAAGTCGTCCGGCTCTATGACGTCGTAGAAGTCGCCTGCCCCGATGCCTGCCATCTCCCTGGCCTCATCGAGACTATCGGCCTCCACCGTTCTCTCCTCGCCATAAACAAAGAACGTGTATGTAGCCATGCCCGTCACCCCCTTAGTTTTTGTGTCCCTTTGCCTTTCTGGTATAGTGTACGGCGCCATTATGACAACACCATGTCAGGAAGAAAAAAATCTTTGCAAAACGTTGGCCCCTCTGGCAGAATGGTGGAACAAGGGGGATTTATGAAGGAGAAACGGAAGAAACAGCGGAAGGCGGCGGGCATATCGGCGAAGATCATCAGCATCCTCGACATCTACACCATGATCGCCCAGAAGCAGTACCCGACGGTCAAGGACTTCGCGGAGAAGTGCAGGGTCACGGAGCGGACGGTCTACCGCTACCTCAGCATCATAGGGATGGTGGATCCCATCGAGTACGACAGGGAGCACGGGGGCTATACGTTCACCTACGGCGACCGGACGAAGAAGCTCAAGCTCACGGAGGAGGAGCTGATGATACTGCTCGCCACGGGCCAGGCGGTCTCCCAGCTCGGCCCCTCCTTCAGGGACTCCTTTCAGGGCATCGTGAACAAGATGGTGGCAAGAACGGGAAAGGCCGCGCCCCGGGAAAAGCCCCCCATCGTCATCAAGATCCCCGACGCCCTTCCGGGAGAGAAGCTGGACGGACACTTCAAGTCGATCAGCAAGTGCATGACGGGGCATTGCTCCGTGGAGCTCACCTACCGGGCCCGGAACACGAAGGAAGTGACGCAAAGGATCGTCGACCCCTACGGGCTCGTCTACTACCAGGGGACGTGGACGCTCATCGCTTTCTGCCATCTGCGCAGGGCCATCAGGATTTTCGCCCTCGACCGAGTCATCGCAGTCACGGAGCGGGGGCTCCTCTTCACGCCCATCGAGGGGTTCGACCTCCAACAGTTCCTGGCCCAGGCCTGGGGCATCTACCACGGCAAGGAGGTGCGGGTGACGGTCAGGTTCTTCCCCAAGGTGGCGGACTACATCCTGAGGAAGGACAAATGGCACCCGTCGGAGCACCGGGAGGTCATGGGCGACGGCTCCGTTCTTCTCTCCTTCCGGGTCATGGGCCTCGACGAGCTGAAGGGGTGGATCTACTCCTGGATACCGAACGTCGAGGTCGTCAAGCCGAAATGGCTGAGGAAGCGGTTCAGCAAGGAGCTGGGGGAGACGGCCCTGAGGCACGGGTAGAGCTGCTTTCTTCCGGGTCAGAAGGGTTTGGAGCAGGCGAGGTCAAAAAGCCCCTCGGCCAACCGCTCTATGACATCACGGTGAGCAAGGCAGGTCCGCCATCGGTCCGGAATGCCCTCGACACCGCAATAGGCACCGGCGAGCTGGCCATAGATGGCGCCCGTCGTGTCGGCGTCGTCGCCGAGGTTGACGGCCAGCAGGGCGCCCTCTTCAAAGCTTGATGCCCTGCGAAACGCCCAGAGGGCGGCCTCGAGGGACTGAACCACGTAGCCGCTTCCCACGATGTAAGGGGGGTCTTTGTCCGCGAAGGAGCCGCAGGCTACCTCGTAAATCTCCGGGCACAGGGGCAGACGGTCCCACAGGCCGGGAGCGGGCGCATAGAGAGGGGAGAGCAGGTCGGTTTTCGGTGCACCCCCAAGGGCCCCCACGATGAGGCCGCCGAAATACCGGCAGGCATCGACGCAGGCCGTGGCGCCGTGGGTCGTCCGTGAGCTTTCCCCGCCCATGAAGACGGCCCTCTCAGGGTCGGCGTCGTAATAGAGCGGCACCGGGGCGAGGCGCATGAGGCAGCCGTTGCCGGCGGAATGGGGGTCAATCGATCCTGCAAAGAAATCTTTGGTGCGGAGATACTCGCGTAGGGCGCCGGCTACCGTTCCGCCGATGTCGAAACACTCCCCGGTGCTGCTCGGGTACCCTTCCCGCCACCAGCGCACGTACCGGTCCATCTGGTCGCGGGCGTCGAACCCCTTGCATTGAACGAGGCTCTCGGCAAGGCACAGCGCCATGGACGTGTCGTCGGTCCACTGGCCCTTCTTGAGGCGAAAGGGACCACCCCCGACCATGTCGGTGAGGGGCGTAAAGGTTCCGGGCGGTTTGAACTCCACCGTGGTGCCCAGGGCATCTCCTGCAGCCAGACCGATGAGACTTCCAAGGTACCGCGATTCGAGAGTGGGCATTGATTAGCCTTGCGAAGAGCCATTATGCTGCCTTCGCCCCTCCGCGAGGGGCGGGAGCGCCTTGCAGAAGGCCCTGAGTGGTAAGATCCTCGTCAAGGTCCGGCCAATGGATCCCGTAGCCGGCTCCGGCAATACGCCAATTGGACCGCTCCTTCGGCGCAGCATGCAATAAGCGGGGATACCAGGCGAGAGGCGCCGTTATGGTTCTTCCGTCAAAGAGATCTACGCTGACAGAGTCATCAGTTATTGTTACGTCACGTATCCGCTCGCCCGACTTAGGTTCCGAAGTATTCATTCCATGCCTCCAAGAGTTGGTCACGGTGCTCCGTGGTAATAGCCTCCAACGTTCTTAGCTCCCTTGGTGGAAATCCAAGATTGTAGGCCAGGGATACAGGATTGAGCCAAAACTTGGCTGAGAACGTGTCCCGGTCGACATGAACGTGTGAGGGTTCACGGAGATCGTGACTCACGAAGTAGAATCTGCACGGCCCTGACCTAAGAACTGCAGGAGACATATTCTAACTCCTCGTTATGTGTGCCTTAGGGCAGCCTCGGCTTCCCTTTGGAAACCCATCGCCCAGCGACGCACCATTGCGTTAAGTAAACCACCGTTGCTTTATCACGTTGACTTGTAAAGTATAACATCTGCAATCATGAAGAGCCACTCGAACCCTCTTTCCAAGTTATGATGTATCGTTCCTGCCCAGGCGTCTCTGGGGATGCCCGGACGGCCGACTTGCCACACCGGCGCCAAAGCTCGTGGAGCCGGGCGAGGGTCGACGGCCCACGATGGCCGTGCCGCGCAAGCCAGCACCCCACGATCACCCCTGTCCTGCCGACCCCTCCCCAGCAATGGACGTAGACGACCCTTCCCTGTTCAATATGCCCGTCTATGGCATCCAGGATGGCCGTGGTCGTTTCCCATGAGGCTGGCACCGAAAGGTCCTTTATGGAATACCGCTGGCAGGAGACCTCCAGGGCTGCGTGTGCCCGGAGGAGCTGGGCATAGGACTCCAGGAAATCGGCCGGGCCCGTCAGGTCGATGAAGGCCCGAACCCCCAGTTTGATCAGAACGTCGATCTTCCCGACGGATGACTCCTCGTCAAAGTTCCTTGGATATTCTCCGGCGAGGAGCTTACCCGGAACAACCCAGTAACAGGACAGAGCGCTCATCATGCTATGTACCTCCCGTTGGTCTTGCCACTAACAATGCCGTTGCTGTGCGGCGCTATGTCGACGCTGCAGAGGTTAAAGGTGGCGATATAGGGCACATCACCTGATTCCCCGGGGTCGTATGCCTGCATGGCGAGAAGCCCCTCAATGGGCTGGCCGTCCAAGGAGGCATAGGCAACGCAGGCCTGCATCACGAAGATGGTCCCATCGAGCATCAGCTTCGGTTTCTCCGGCAGTTCCAAGAGCCGCAGATGGTCACGGAACAGGGTGTAGCGGTCGGCCCTTGCCGTAGCCCTGAAATTTCGCCCCCAGGTGAAAAATGCGTTGAAGCGTGCTTTGTTCGGCATGGATGTCACCTCAAATGCTCATGCCGCAAGTTCATAGGGAACCCTCCTTATGCTGCGGGATGGCGTTGCACGGTACTTTGGCATCTTTCGCATAGCTGTTCAGGGCCTCGACAAATCCTTTATCCGGTTTATTCTCGTCGGCCCATTTGAAGGCCAATTCGATTGCCTTTCGCGAAAAATCATCGGGAAGGCGCATCGCTTCGGCGATATAGCCCCGGAGTACGTTGCGGCCCTTTACCGCTCGTCCCAACAGGAAGCACAGGTTTGCCGCATGAAGCCATATGTCGACGTATAAGCGCCCGGACTTGTCAAGATGCCTTCTTGCCGTATCGAATGCGGCAAATGCCTTTTCGCGGTCGCCGGCTGCGAGATACCCGTATGCGACGTTGGCGAAGACCCACGAAGAACCGTATCCGAAGTCCAGGGCGAGGTTGAAGTAGTAGTCGGCCCTCTCGGGGTTGCCTCTCCTGCTCTGCTCAAGGGCGGCCCTGCAACCAACGGGGGCCGCTATGTGCTCATAGAACCCTTTGTCTTTGGGGTTCGTCAGAAGATAGAGGCGAAGGCTGCATCGAGGAGTTCTCCTGAGCCCTCGCGCTTGCGGGCGGCAGCGATCCTTTGGTGCAGGTAGTCGCCGTCATATCTTCTGAGTATGTCCTTTAATGCCTGTATGTCCGGTCTTTTGTCCATGGCCTTACCCTCCTTGGTCAGTTGCCCGCCTCTCTGAGGCATTCCCCCCATTCCATTATCCCCCACACGATTCCACCACTCCAATCTTCCAATCTCTCGTGCTCCGTCTCCCCGCTTTCCTTTCCCTCCAATTCCCTCATCCCCCGCACCATTCCAGCATTCCACTCTTCCATTTCTTCAATCGTCCATCATTCCAACCTTCCAGTTCCTCGTTCTCCGTCTTCCTGCTTCCCTCGTTCCGTCAATCCCCATACCCCTATTGTATCGCGCTGTTCTGACAACACTATGTCAGGAATGGGTCGAGGCGTTACTTTTGTTGGCCATAGCGTTGGACTACGAATCCAAAGGTTGATGAACCCGTAAAAAGTGGAAAAGTAAGCTATTTTGTCATTCCCATGTAAATGGGAATTTAGTATTTTCAATATGTTCTGGACCCCGCGCTTTCGCGAGGGTGACATGGTTTGCGACTCTTTACGAACTCATCAAGGCCGTATCCTTGAAAATCATCATTTGACATAACGATTTTCAAGGTTAATAATACGTCTATGATCCCAAGGCCTAACGCCCTGGACGCCATTGGTGGGAGTTTCCGTGTTCATCCCGTGACGGCACTACTCGGCCCGCGTCAGTGCGGCAAGACGACGGTAGCCGGAATGTTCGCGGAAAGCGAGCCTTCAACCTTCTTCGATTGTGAAAATCCCGTCGACATGCAGCGCCTGTCGGCCCCTATGACGGTTTTGGAGAGCCTTTCCGGGCTGGTGATCATCGATGAGGTTCAGCGACGGCCGAACATCTTTCCTCTCCTCAGGTTACTTGTTGACCGGCCTCAGAGCCGGAGCCGTTTTCTCCTGTTGGGATCGGCATCTCCCTTTCTGGTCAAGGGGGTCTCGGAGTCCCTTGCGGGGCGTCTCGGGTTTGTCGATCTTTCGGGATTCAATCTGTGGGAAGTCGGCTCAGCAGAGAGGGATCGCCTATGGGTGCGGGGCGGTTTTCCCCGCTCCTTTCTTCAAGACAACGAAGCCGACAGCATGGCCTGGCGTTCCGACTTCATCCGGACCTTTCTGGAAAGGGATATCCCGCAACTCGGCATTGCCATACCATGCGCCCAAGACCTATGTGCGGGACAGCGGCATCCTGCACACTCTTTTGGGGCTTAACGATCTTCAGGCATTGCAGGGACACCCGAAGCTTGGAGATTCATGGGAAGGTTTTGCCATGGAGCAGGTTCTTGCCGTTTTTCGGACCCGTCATGTTTACTTCTGGGCCACCCATGCCGGAGCGGAACTGGATTTGCTGGTTATGGCCGGCGGCAAGCGGTACGGTTTCGAGTTCAAATATGCCGATGCGCCCGACCGGAGCCGCTCCATGGTCGTTGCCGTGAACGATCTTCAACTGGAGCACCTTTGGGTAATCTACCCCGGTGCCCATGAATACGGCCTCGACAAACGTATCTCTGTCGTGCCCCTGGCGAGCCTGCAGCGCCTCGCCGCCTCGGTGCGGTAGGCTTTCAAAGTAGTCCCGGCAACCGCCATGCTTCGGGAAGTAGTCGCTCCCGGGCCTGTCAGCGGACATCCTTCAAGACGTGCCTTTTGAAATGTCTTGCAGCCTTTTTTCTAACTTCAGCGTCGACCGGCGCCTCGGGAACGGAGTAGACATCATTCAGCGAATCGAGGATGGCTATTGAGTGGAGGCGTTCCACATACTCCTGCGCAGCCGTGGCAATAATCTCGCTTCTTTACGCTTCTGCTTCTTTGCAATATCATCAACCCGGCGGAAAAGATCATCGGGCATCGAAATGACAGTTTTCATGCCTAATAGTATTACGCAGCAATATACATCCGTCAATCGTTGCTAAAGGCAAGCAACTCTAAGCCGTGACGGCGCGTCGACATTTTGCCCTCTCATGGTCCGTCGTGCGTCGAAATGCCTCACCTATGTCTGGTACACACTCATCTCCCGAAGCACGGTGCAGGTCAGTGGTCCGCCATATACCGCTCCCGTGTCGATGCCGTATTTTCCATCGCGCTCCATGAGCGCCAGGAACCTGGTGTCATTCCTCAGGGCGTCCAAATCGGAATCACCTTCGATATGGGCACGATCATCGAGGCCTTTCTGCAGGGCCTTCTCGAAGAAGGCCAGGGCAGGTTTCTTTTGCCCCCACAACGCATAGATGCAGGCGATGGAGTAATAGGCCCATGGGAGGTCTTTGTCCAGAGCGAGGGCGCGTTTGAACGATGCAAGTGCGGCCTTATGCCGGCCCGCCGTTTTTGCCAGTATCCACCCCAGGTCATAGTGGGCAATGGCGTAATCCGGATCGCCGGCTATGGCGCTGCGAATGACTTCTTCCACTTCCTTGCGGTCCGGTCTCATAACCCCTACATTCCACCTGCACTGCCGCTTGTAACATGTCGGTTCGGATGTCATTGTGCGTTCCCCCTTTCTCTGATTTCTTACCCGACGGCGCCGTGCCGTCCCTTGATATTCTCCCTGCCTCCGGCAACATACATGGCGTGCCACACCTTCATGCAGCCGTCGTGATAGGTCTCGTCGACCACGGACTGCTTGAAGTTGGGATAGTCGAGGCGCAGGATCCTCTCGCGTACCGCCTCCGCCACCCGCTCCCTGGCCACGTAGGCCCGGTAATAGTAGTCGTGCCGGTGATCCGTCACGACCTCGGCCTCCGGGAACAGATTGTTGATGTGGCCCGCAAACCGCGCCCGCACCGTCAGGAAGCCTTTCTTCTCGCCGTTGTCGACGATTGACACAAAAGCATCGCTAAAGAATAGCCACATGGTTCCCTCCTCGCATCCGACTCTTTGGCTGTTTTTCAAGAATGTGCAACAATTACGGTCCGTAGGTCACGGTTCAACGTGTCATCATCTGCGTCGAGCATCTTATGCCTCCTTCCTACCTCTTCGGAATGCCCATGATGAATGTTTCTGCCACGACCATGCCCGGCTTCTGCATGGCCAAACTCCTTGCCCAGGGATGCGGTACGGCGTATGATCTCATTGACGTCACCCTTGACTACTACCGGCAGTTTAACCCCATTCTCCGCCTCCATCCAAAACCGTGCGCACTCGTTCATTTCTAAGACCTGTACGTGAAGAGACTCGTTGGCGCCTGCGACATCTATTGTATAGTTGCCTCCTGCCATATTCTCCCCCTCCTTCCGTGAAATCCTTACAACCATATGATACTACCGGGTCATAACAGCACTATGTCAGCGTGAGTGGCAGCTTTCTCAAAATTTACGGCCAAGGCCCACATTTTGAGGCCGAGGCACCGTGTTTTCAAGTAGGGGAGAGTGATCCTCCCCTACTTCTCCGACCGTGAAGACGATACCCTCAAGCAGCCGAAGACTCCGCCTTCTGCTCCACGCCCTCCTCGTCCTCCTCGCAGGGCACCAGGCGGAACGCGCACCCGTCGTCGCGCATGTACTGCAGGCAGTGGGGAAAGGGCGCGCAGAACGAGTCGCTCAAGTCACACCACGCAACCCAGAAGGTCGGCGCATCTGAATCATTCGGTTCCCAGAGCTTGGCCATGAACCCTCCTTTCCAAAAGGCGCGGGCCACGTTCGGGCCCGCAGGTCTCGTACAGAGTGCCGATAATTGTTAGGTGAGCGTTATGAGTGCAAACGAATGGCGGCCTGCCCCGAGCGACAGACGCGGTGGTATGTACGGCAATAGAGCTCGTAAATGATTAAACAGCCCAATCCCGTGAAAATATCCATCCCAACCCCCTGTTGTCCGTGGCGTTCCACGCTGCTGCATAGAGTGTAATGCGGCGTCGTGACAACAGTATGTCAGGGATATTTTTTTCTTCCGGCCCGGGTATATAATGTCGAAAAGTTGAAGCCGCTCCATTTGGATTTCCGGTAGACCCGGTAGCCTAATGGCCGGCAGGAGACGCCTCCCGTTATTGCTATAGGGCCAATCCCGGCGGAAATTCAAAATTCAAGGGCTGACCCCAATTGCTCAGTTATGTCAGATACTTTTCTTCAAAGGTCTGGAGCATCTTGTGGAGCCGTTCGTGGGTACCGGGCCCCATGACTTCTTCTTCGAACTGCTCAAATGCCTCGATAAGCCTCTCCTGGTCCGCCTCCGCTATCCTCTGATCGCCCATCGGAAACAGGATCTTATTTTCTTTTTCTATGTGGGAACGGAGCAGGCCAATATACCTTTCTGCCGAATCGGCAAAGGCCTTCCTTTCAACGACATCCTCGCCTAAGGCATTCGACATCTCCGCTATATACTGCCGTCCCACCTGATGTTCATAGAGCATCTGCCCGATGGGCCCCTTTTCCCGTGGGATGCCCACCTTTTCCATGGCCGGAAAGAGCAGGCCCTCCTCCTTGCCGTGATGACACTTGTCGGCAAAGAGCCGCAGGAAATTGACCATATCCTTCAGGTCCCCCATGTCTGCCGTGCCGCTTCCCTCAAGCCGCTCACGCATTTTCTCAAGGATTCTAAGTCCGAACAGGATCCCCTCGTGCTCATTCACAAGGTCTTCGCTTGCCCGCTTCATGGGAACACCCCCTTACGGTTGGTATGAAATTTCTGGACGCTACGCCTTCCGGACACCATGAGCCGATCCCCAAAATCCCATACTACACAAAGGGCAAGGCATAATCAAGGGCCATCGCCCCGACGCCTTTCGGGCATCAGGGGAGCGCCTGCCTATTGCATCGGCCCGCCGGGAGAACGAGGCGGGTGGCCGACCCTTTGGCAAAGGCCCTAAGGCCGCCGCACCCGCCTCTCGCCGTATGAACCTCAACGGGTCGCTACTTCTTCTTCGTCACCTCGCTCAGAGGTATACCACAGGCCTTTGCGACCCCCTTGCCATATTCCGGGTCAGCCTTCATGCAGTTGCCGATGTGGCGCATCTTAATCTCCTTCGGCGCTTCGGCAATGGCGCGGGCCGTGTTGCCAAAAAGAAGCTTCTGCTTTTCGGGCCCGATAAGGCGGAAGAGCAGGCCGGGCTGGGTATAATAATCGTCATCGTCCTCGCGGAAATTCCAGTGATAGGCATCCCCTTCCAGCTTCAGCGGGGGCTCGGAAAAGGCCGGCTGCTCCTGCCACTCGCCGAAGCTGTTCGGTTCGTAGCCAAGCGTGCTGCCGTAGTTCCCATCGACCCTCATGGCCCCGTCCCGGTGATAGCTGTGATAGGGACACCGGGGCGCATTCACGGGTATCTGGTGGTGGTTCACGCCAAGGCGGTAGCGCTGGGCGTCGCCGTAGGAAAAGAGGCGCCCCTGGAGCATCTTGTCGGGCGAAAATCCAATGCCGGGCACGATGCTGGCAGGATTGAAGGCAGACTGCTCCACCTCGGCAAAGTAGTTTTCCGGATTCCTGTTTAGCTCCAGGACACCAACCTCGATGAGCGGATAGTCCTTTTTCAACCACACCTTCGTAAGATCGAAGGGGTGGAATTTGTACGTTGCCGCATCAGACTCGGGCATGATCTGCACATAGAAGGTCCACCGCGGAAAGTCTTTCCCCTCGATGCTTTCGTACAGGTCGCGCTGGTGGGTCTCCCGGCACTTGCCGATAGCGGCCTCAGCTTCCTCGTCCGTCAGGTTCTTGATTCCCTGCTGGGTCTTGAGGTGAAATTTGACCCAGAAGCGCTGCTTCCTGGCGTTGATGAAGCTAAAGGTGTGGCTTCCGAAGCCGTGCATATGCCGGTACGTGGCAGGAATGCCCCGGTCGCTCATGACGATGGTCACCTGGTGAAGCGCCTCAGGCAAGGAGCTCCAGAAGTCCCAATTGTTCAGGGCGCTGCGAAGGTTGGTCCTGGGGTCCCTCTTGACGGCATGATTCAGGTCAGGGAATTTCAGGGGATCGCGCAGGAAGAAAACAGGAGTGTTGTTCCCCACAAGGTCCCAGTTGCCCTCCTCGGTGTAGAATTTCATGGCAAAGCCGCGGATGTCCCGCTCCGCGTCAGCCGCCCCACGCTCTCCGGCAACCGTCGAAAACCGGAGGAAGCAATCCGTCTTCTTACCGATTTTGGAGAAGATTTTTGCCCTGCTGTACTTGGTGATATCGTGCGTCACCGTAAACGTTCCGTAGGCGCCGGACCCTTTGGCGTGCATGCGCCGCTCCGGAATGACCTCCCGGTCAAAGTGGGCGAGTTTCTCGAGAAACCACACATCCTGCATGAGCAAAGGCCCACGGGGGCCCGCCGTCACGATATTCTGGTTGTCAACGACGGGTGCGCCGGCTCTCGTGGTTAGCTTCTGGCTCTTCTTCATATTAACCTCCTTTTTTAGAATTATGTTTCGTCTTCGGCAGAGAACATCGACCGCCTCTCGCCGTGTGCCGCTGCCAAGAAACCACTCCTACTCCCTCGTCCTGCATTCGGGACAAAGGCCAAAGAAGTCCAACCGGTATGTTACGATCTCGAACCCGCTTTCGTCGGTTATCTCCTTCGTCATATCATGCAGGCTGTCGAGGTCCGGATCGACAATCTTATTGCATTTGAGGCAGACGACGTGCGGGTGTGGGTGGGGGTTGATGCCGTCGTAGCGAGTGCTTCCTCCGGCAAAGCCGATCTCGAGAACCTCGTTCAGCGATTTCATGAGCATGATGTTCCGGTACACCGTCGCCTGGCTGATGCCGGGGAAACGTTTGTGTAACTGACTGTAGATATCGTCCACCGAAGGGTGGCTCTCGCTTTCAGCAAGGATTCTGATGATGGCGAGCCGCTGGGGCGTGAGCTTATGGTTGCCTTCCTTCAGCTTGTTGACCATGTGCTGGTACCTGTCCTGATAGTGATCCACCATTACGAGTCACCTCTAAATGCGACTACTTTTCATTTGCAAAGTACAATTAAAAGATAAATGTGTCAAGAACTTTCTTCTCACATCTGTCGGAATGCCTTGCAAAGAAGGTTTGACGTCGAACAAAGAGTGGTGACCGGGGCCACCGCGGGGGATGCATGGGGGGCCTCTTTGCCCCCCATGGAATGTACGTGCCTACTTCTTGGGCGGTTCAGAAGCTAACTTGGCTATCTCGTCCGTCTTCGCCTTCACCGAGTCCACAAGCGCCTTCAACCCATCGAAGGCCTCCCGGATCTGGCCGCTCTGAAGCTTATCCTTCAGGCCTGCAAAATCAACCTCCCATTTTCCGATTGCGGCCTGCACCTCTTCCCTCGGAACGGGCAGTTTCTTCTTGATGGCGTCGGCGACAGCCTTCTTCAGGTCGTCAAGGGACTTCTGCCCTTCACCCACATATTTGTCCGCCTCTTCCTTCATCCTCGCCTTCCCTGTTTCGATACCGGCTACAGCCTGCTGGGCCAGAGGCACGGTTTCAAGAAGGGTTTGCGCAGCTTCCTTATATTCTTTCGCCGCCACCTGGTCCTTCGCCTTTTTCAAGGACTCCTGGGCCTTTTTAAACAAATCCTCCGAATAGAGGTCAGCGCCTTTCTGCTTAGCCTCCTCCAAGGCCTGCTCCGCCTTCGTCAGCGCCTCTGTAGGCGGCTGAGAACATCCCCAGAGGGACAGGAGAACCACCATGACTACTCCAAGAAACAACCCACAACGACCATACCTCTTTGACATTTGTACCTCCTTAGCGATTATCTGTCCGTAGAGTTTACCAGTAAACGCGCCGGATGCAAAGTCCGGACCAGGTTTTCCTTTGCACCGAAGCGTAATAACGGTACAATTGTTTGAACGCTGCCCACGGGAACGGGCTCTAAGGATTAAGGAGATTGCTGAAACCCGCGCACGAGGATCCAAGCCAGGTTTCCATAGCAGCACACTTCTGCGTATATATCGCCGAATGCGCCGACGGTACGCTCTATACGGGCATTACCACCGACGTAGAAAGGCGCCTCAGGGAGCACAACGCCGGCAAAGCCGGCGCCAGGTATACCCGTGGAAGGAGGCCCGTACGGCTTGTCCATATGGAGCTCGCAGACACCCGTGCCGATGCGCTCAAGCGGGAGGCCGAGATAAAAGGCCTCGGCAGAGCGCAGAAACTTTCGTTGATACAACATGGTCCGCCCAAGCCTTCGGACGCTACGTAGAGCAACACATTACATCCCGGCACCCCCTCTACTTAACTAATTATATGGAAGTTCCCAAAAGGAGTTTAAGGTGACACTACAAGAGGTAAAGGATCTGCTTGACGCCGAGGTGCTCGTCGACCTTGACCGGATGGACCTGGAGGTGAAGGAAGCGGGCTCTGCCGACCTAATGTCCGATGTGCTGTTCCTGGGGAAGGCGGGGATGTTGCTCGTAACGGGACTCACGAACCCTCATGTCGTCCATACCGCCTACACCCTCGGCATAGCGGCCATCGTCATCGTCCGCGGGAAGAGGCCCCCCGAGGAAACGATCCGGCTTGCCGTGGAGTTACAGATACCCATGATGTCAACCCGGTACATCCTATTCGAAACGGTCGGAAGGCTTTACGCGAGGGGCATTGTCGCCGTCATGGAAAAGGTAGGCAAAGCCTAACGAAGGCCCGCGGCCTTTCCCCTATCTTCCGCCCTCTGAGAAACCCCCCCGGGGAGGCGGTCTTCGTGCCTCACCGGGGGGTATAAGGGGGTCTTCGGTGTCGATGGGCTGTCTTACGCCTCAAAGAGCGTCAGGATGGGCCACTCTTTGATCCTCAGGACGCC
>CAZYVU010000048.1:0-17418 GCA_964651435.1 uncultured Pseudomonadota bacterium | reverse complement strand
AACCCTTTTCTCAGTCAGCTATGGCCGTACAGTGCTTGATGATGCGGCCGTCGACCATGTAGATCACATCCTCGCAGATGTTCGTGGAAAGGTCTGCGATTCTCTCGAGATTCTTCGATATCTTCAGGAGGTATAGCGACCGTTCGATGGTGGAGGCGTCGCCGAGCATAAAAGTAATAAGCTCCCGAAGAATCTGAGAGGCCAGAGCGTCGACGAGCGAGTCCCTTTGGCACACCCTCTCCGCCAAGAGCGAATCCTGGCTGATAAAGGCGATGATGCTGTCCTTGAGCATGGTGTTTGCGACCTCGGCCATGCGGGGAATGTCGATGAGCGGTTTGAGTTGCCGATGGTCGAGAAGAAAAAGGCCGCTCTCGGCCGTGTTTACCGCATGGTCTGCAATTCGCTCAAGATCGTTGTTGATCTTCATGACCATGAGAACGGTTCTAAGGTCGCGGGCCTTCGGTTCGTACTTGGCGATAATCTCAATGCAGAGTTCTTCAATGGCTATTTCCTCCTGGTTGGCCTTCGCCTCATCATCGCCTACGATGGCAAGAAGGGCCTGTCTGTCCTGCTTTAGGAGGGCCTCGACGCTCATGTCGATCATCGATTCGACGTGGTTTGCGTAAAGGATAAGCCGGTTTCTCAGGTCATCAAGCTTTGCTGGCAGCATCCGTCCCCCAAATTATCCGAATTTTCCCGTCAGATACTCTTCCGTTCTTTTGTCCTGAGGAACGGTAAACATCTTCTCCGTAGGCCCGAACTCGACGAGGTCTCCGAGGTAAAGAAAAGCCGTGTAGTCCGAAACACGGGCGGCCTGGGCTATGTTGTGCGTCACGAGAAGCATGGTGACGTTCTGTTTTAGCTCAACGATCAGTTCTTCGATGTGGGCCGTCGACTTGGGGTCAAGGGCCGAGGTGGGTTCGTCGAGGAGGAGAATCTCGGGGTTCATGGCAAGGGCCCTTGCGATGCAGAGGCGCTGCTGCTGTCCACCGGAGAGAAAGGTGCCTTTCCGGTGCAGTGCGTCCTTTACCTCTGTCCACAAGGCCGAGGAACGGAGCGACCTCTCAACGATCTCATCCATTTCGCTTCGGGCGATCTTAATGCCGTTGAGCTTGTATCCGGCAACGACATTATCGTAAATGCTCATGGTCGGAAAGGGGTTTGGCTTTTGGAAAACCATTCCGATCTTTCTCCGGAGGACGATGGGTTCCATGGCGTAGACGTCGTTTCCCTGAAGGTACATGCGGCCGTCGACCTTGGCGCCCGGAATCAGTTCGTGCATCCGATTCACACAGCGGATGAGGGTTGTCTTTCCGCAGCCCGAAGGGCCCATAAGGGCCGTGACGCGGTTGTTCGAAATGGACAGGTCAACATCCTTCAATATTCTGTTGTCCCCAAAGTAGGCCGAAAAATGGTCTACCTTGAGAACCTCTACAGTTGAACTTTCCATCGTCTCGATACCCCTCGGGCAATTAGGTTGAAGGTTAGAACCAGCACAACAAGGATGAATGCGGCCCCCCACGCGAAGCTGTGCAACTGCGGGTAGGGGCTCGTGGCGTAATAGAAGATGACATGGGGCAACGACTCCATTGGCTTGAAGAGGCTGGCCGAAAAGAAGGGGTTGCCGAAGGCCGTAAAAAGCAGCGGGGCAGTCTCGCCCGTTATGCGGGCTATGCTGAGAAGGACGCCCGTAAGGATGCCGCTGATGCCCGCAGGCAGGATGACCTTCAGGATGGTCTTGTAGTAGGGTACGCCGAGGGCCAGGGCGGCCTCCTTAAGGTGGTAGGGGATGAGCTTCAGGGTTTCCTCCGTCGATTTGATGATGACGGGTATCATCATCATGCTCAGGGCCACCCCTCCGGAGAAGGCGGAGAACGTCTTAAGCGGCAGGACGATCCAGGTGTACGCAATGATGCCGATAACGATGGACGGCGTTCCCTGAAGGACCTCCACGCAGAGCTTGACAATCCGGGAAAGCTTGCCCTCCCTGTTTTCGGAAAGGTAAATACCAGCCGCTATCCCAACGGGGACGGAGAGGACGCCGGAGAGGATGATGAGGATGAAGGTGCCCGCAATGGCGTTGATGACACCGCCGCCCGTTTCGCCGACAGGCCTTGGCAACTGGCTAAGGAACTGCCAGTTTATGGACGCAATGCCGTTCTTTGCTATGTAAAAGAGGATGAACAGCATGGGCGATATGGCGACAAAGGAGAGGATGAGTACGAGGGCCATGAAGGCCTTATCCTTTATGATGCGTCCGCGCACGCGACTGTCGCTCATGTCACCTCCCGCTCGGCGGCGATACTGATCTTTTTGATGATGTAGGTGCCGATGATGTTGACGACCATGGTGACGAGAAAGAGTGCCAGGGCGACGTAAACGAGGGAAGAAACATAGATTGCCTCTGTAGCCTCCGAGAATTCGTTGGCGATGACGCTTGCCATTGTGTTGGCCGGATCGAATATTCCCGTCGGCAGCACGTTCCTGTTGCCGATAAGCATCGTAACGGCCATGGTCTCTCCCAGAGCCCTGCCGAGGGACAGGAGAATGCCGGCGATGATACCGGACCGGGCGTAGGGCACGACGATCTTCTTTACCACCTCGTAGCGTGTGGCGCCCAGAGAGTAGGCGGCCTCTTTCAGGTCTGCCGGGGATAAGGCGATGACCTCCCTGCCGATGGACGCTGCGAACGGTATGATCATGATGGAAAGGATTAGCGAGGAGGTGAAAATCCCTACGCCATGTCCCGGAAGGCCGACTAATACCTGTAATTCCCGTACCACCGGGATAAGAATGAAGAGACCCCAAAGGCCGTAGATGACTGAAGGGATACCGGCGAGTACCTCGATGGAGCTCTTGAGGAAGGTCGATAACGCCCCCTCTTTAAAATACTCACCCAGGAAGATAGAGATGGCTATGGAGAAGGGAATGGAAATGGCCAGGGCGAGAAAGGAGGTGATAAGGGTACCGACGAGGAAGGGGAGGCTGCCGAAAACGCTTGCTACCGGGTTCCACACCCGTCCGCCGAGAAAGGAAAGGCCAAAATGTTTTATGGACGGAAGGGCGCCCACGAGAAGCGTGACGAACATTCCGAGAAGCAAGGCTATAACAAAAAAGGCGAAGACGGATATGACTTTGGAAAACCGTTGCTCCGACTGGTCCGGTTTGTAGATCATCCTTGCGGTCCCGGAGGGTTCTTTCATTGCCGCCGATCCTCCTTTGGATCCGCCACGCCTGTCTTTTTATCAAATCCTGTGGTCAACGCATTCCTCGCTATCGTCTTTCCCTCTGATGGTCACATAGCGAGCCGTCCGCCATTCGGGGCGGACAGCTCGGGCTCAGTTGTAAAGCTCTATTTCAGGATAGGCGAACCCCCATAGGTCATAGATTTGACAATTTTCTCCGCTTTAGCAGCGGCCTCTTTGGAAAGAGGTGCATAGTGGAGCGACTCGGCAAACTTCTGGCCATCGGATATCACCCATCTGAGCATCTTGCCCAGTGCTTCTGCACGATCCTTCGACCTGCCGGCATAATTCTGCTCCTTGTAGAAGACAAGCCACGTAAATCCGGCGATGGGGTAGCCGTCGGCGGCATCGGTGTTGACGAGGGATACGTTTGTGTCATCGGGTAGTTTGACATTTGCCGCCGCGCTTGTCGACTTCAGGGATGGATCGATAAATTTTCCGGCCTTGTTCCTGATGGATGCGAAGGGCATGTTGTTTTGCAGTGCGTAGATGAGCTCCACGTAACCGATGGAGCCGGGCACCTGCTTGATAAGTCCGGCAACGCCGGGGTTGCCCTTTGCGCCGAGGCCTACGGGCCAGTTCAGGGATTTGCCCGTACCCACCTTTTCCTTCCATTCTCTGCTGATGTTGCTCAGGTAGTCGCTGAAGATGTACGTCGTGCCGCTTCCGTCGGACCGGTGGGCCACACTGACTGCCAAATCGGGCAGCTTGCCCTTCGGGTTGGCGGCAGCTATCTTGGCGTCGTTCCAATTCTTTATCTTGCCGAGAAATAGGTCGGCAATGATCTCCGGGGTGAAGGCGAGCTTCGGATTCCCGGGCAGGTTGTAGGAAAGAACGACGGCACCGAGACAGGTCGGTATGTGGAGCGCCGGCGCACCGGCTTCCTTCAGTTCGCCGGCTGTCATGAAGGCGTCTGTCCCGCCGAAATCAACCGTCTTGCTCATGAGCTGTTTAATGCCGCCCCCCGACCCTATACCCTGGTAGTTCACCTTGACCTTATGCTGCTGGTAATAGGCGTCGAAGATCTTTGAGTAGAGAGGCTGCGGAAAGGTGGCGCCGGCCCCCAAGAGCTCCACATCGGCTGCCTGTGTCGAAGCCTGCGCCCCGAAAATCAGGCACACTGCAAGGGAAAGAGCTGCTATGTAACTTTTCATCTACCTGTCCTCCTTAAGGATAGTTCGTTAAGGGCAGTTTAAGGCTTGACTGTTAACAGCATATTAAGGAAAGGTTAAGAAACGATGAACGTTGTGTTAAGATTTGGTTAAGGAAGGCCGGTGCCGACGGGCAGCGTCACGATAAAGCGTGCACCCTTTCCCGGCTCCGTTTCGACATCTATGGTGCCTTCATGAAGAAGGACGATATGTTTCACGATAGACAGCCCGAGGCCCGTCCCTCCGAGGCGCTTTGAGCGCGATTTGTCGACGACGTAGAAGCGCTCAAATATGCGCGAGACGTGTTCCTTTGCGATGCCTGGCCCGGTGTCCTCAACGACAAGGCGGAGCTTGGCCTCCTCCACCGACGCAGACACGCGAACGTTGCCCTTCTCCGTATACTTGATGGCATTGTCGAGGAGATTCATCAGAATCTGCTCGAGCTTAAAGGGGTCGGCCGTAACCATTCCCGCGGAGGGGTCAATGGCGACATGGAGCGTTAGCCCCTTCTCGTCCACCCGGGGCTGAAAGAACCTCGTAATGTCTTCCGCAAGAACGCCCATATCTACCGGCGCTGTCTCAAGCCTGGTGTTCTTTTCCTCCATCTCGGCAAGGTGCAAAAGATCATTGATGATGTTAATGACCCGGTCCGTATTCCTGTTGATGATTTCCACGTAGCGGCGTTGGCTTTCACCCTCCACCTCGGCCTCCAGCGTCTCGACGAACCCCTTAATGGACGTAAGGGGCGTCCGAAGCTCGTGGGATACGCTTAGGACGAAATCCGTCTTGATGCGCTCGAGGTTTCGGAGTTCCGTAATGTCGTGAAAGATAATGGCAATCTCTCCCTCGCTCTCCAGGTAGGTAGCGCTGCAGAGGTAAATTCGGCCGTCGATGGTCACCTCGCCTGACCCGTTCTGTCCCGTCCGGCGAACGCGTTGCACAAGCTCACTTAAGTTTGGTTCCCGCACCAGCTCCCAGTGATACCTGTCCTCGACGGTAGGTTGTCGGCAGATGCGCAGGAAGCTCTCGCTCGCAAGACGCCCTCTATCTTCCCTGTCCAGGACCAGAAGCCCCTCCTGGAGAGATGAGAGGATGGTATTCAGCTCCCCCTTCTGATGCCGCAACTGGGAGACGAGGAGGGCAATCTCCCTGACCATATCGTTAAAGCTGTCGGCAAGGTCCTTAAGTTCGTCGTTGGACCGGAGGAAGACGCGGGCGTTAAAATCCCTGTCGGCAACCCTCCGGGCGGCCGAACAAAGTTCCCCGATGGGCCGGGAAAGGCTCCGGGACAGCCAGAGGGACAAGAGAACGGCTATGGCGGCAGCGAGGGCGCTGACCCGGGCCAGGTGCAGCCAGAGCCGATCGATCGTATTCTTCATATCTTTCATGTAGAAGCTCAGTCGAAGAGCCCCCACCACGGTGTCGTCACCCTTTACGGGCAGGGCTACATAGAGCATGTCCTGCTGCAGCGTTTCGCTCCGGCGAATGAAACGACCCATGCCGCCCTCCAGGGCCTGGGCCACCTCTGTCCGTGTTCTGTGATTCTCCATGGAGCGGGGGTTCTCCTCCGAATCGGCAACGACAGTGCCGTCGGCAAGAACGACGGTGATCCTTGCCGCCACCTCTTTCCCTCTATTCTTTGCAAAGGTATCGAGTGTGACAAACTCCTTCGACTCGACGAGGGGCCGAACGTTTACCATCAGCGCGTTGCCTATGCCCGCAAGGCTCTTCGCTGCAGCGTCGATGGACGAGTCCTTGATGGTGTCGAACGCAAAGGAGAGAAAGACGGCGATAAGAAGAACGACGATGATGAGGTAGCCGGCCAGGATTTTAAAAAAGAGGGGCTTCTTCATTCTTCCACTTTGTAGCCTACGCCACGGACGTTCTTGATGAGCGACGAAGCCTTCCCGAGCTTTTCTCTGAGGTGCCTGATGTGCACGTCGACGGTCCTGTCGACGACCGTCTTGTCCTGACCCCAGAGGTGATCGAGGATCTGTTCGCGCGAAAATATGCGGCCCTTCCTGGTTGCCAAAAGTTGAAGAATTTTGAATTCCGTCGGTGTCAATTCCAGCTTCTTGCCTTCCGTCTCAACCTCATACCGTTCCGAATCTAAGGTGGCAAGGCCGCCAAGGTCTATGCGCTTCGGTGACTCTTTGTCTGCATGGCGCCTGAGGATGGCCTTCACTCTCGCAACCAGTTCCCGGGGTGAAAAGGGCTTGGTTACGTAATCGTCGGCGCCCAGTTCAAGCCCCAACACCTTGTCGGTCTCTTCTGTCTTGGCCGTTAACATGATAATCGGGATGGCGGCAAGCTTCCCATGGCCCTTCAAATATTTGCACACCTCAAAACCGTCAGCGCCCGGTAGCATGAGGTCCAGTATGATGAGGTCGGGAGGTTCCCCCGTCAAAGAGCGATAAAAGCCCTCAACGTCACCGTACGTCCTCACGTTAAACCCGGCCTTGGATAGGTTGAGGGCTACGAGTTCCAGGATGTCGGACTCATCATCAATGACCGCTACTGTTGTTTGCATCTTGGGACCGCCTCCTGATCATCTTGAGCCCGATTATACCATAAGAGATGCAAAAGTGATTATGGAAGAAATGGCAAGGTGTGTGGGGGCAGATAATGCACAAACCGGAGCGCCTGCGGGATCCTTGCCGTTGGCAAGGGGACTGAGGCAAGGAACCCTCCGCGCCGGATTGCTTTACTTCGAGGGCCGGCGGGAGCTCCGGCCTGCAAGAAGATAAACGATCATGAAGACTTCTGAAAGGCCGATTTTGGGGCATTGCAGACAGGGCAATGCCACTCGTCATCAAGCTTGTCGAAAGGAGCCTTTTCCAGCTTCTCATCATACTGATAACCGCAGACCGAACAGGTGTATACCATATCAACCTCCTCAATTTTATTGGTATGAGCGTGCCGGGCGGCAATATGTTCCTCCCGGCGGCACTCAGGACAGATGCCAAAAAAGGTGACTTCGAGTCCCGTAAGCTCAAAATCGTGACGCTCTTCGGAAGGAAGGGAGGGGCGGAAATGCCTGTGAACGTCTTTTACCGTCTTGCACCTCGTGCAAACAAGGTGGTGATGTGTTCCTGTGTTGGGATCGAACCGCTTTCTCTCGCTGTCGACGGACAGCTCCCTGATAACGCCTTTCTCTCGAAGGGCGTCAAGGATATTGTATACGGTAGCAAAAGACATGCCGGGAAACCGGGAGGAGAGGGCATTAAACACGTCAAGGGCCGATGGATGGCTTGTATTGCCCCTCAGGAACTCAAGTACGGCCTGTCTTTGTGGTGTCAGTTTCAGTTTGAGCTTTTTCATCTGTTGCGCAGTAATCATTCTTTCCATGTAATGATTTTAGGACAACGGAGGGCTTTTGTCAACATCTAAGGCCCCGAAAGCCTGGCCTTTGCCCTAACGGTTGATGTATACTGATGATGTAGAGAATAGACTATCACATCCTTACGGGCCATGGGCAGGGAAAAATCGTCAGTTACGCCGGCAATACGATTCTTGAAGGACATGAAAGTGTCTTTCGAAGAACGCCCCTATAAATATATCGAGCGAGGCGGAACATCGGCCTTTGCAAAGCAGTATTTTGTGGATGAGCATATGGTTATCAAGACGCTCATCATGGAGGACGAGGTCGGTAATCCCCTTATCATTCTCATGCACGGCGACATGGAGGTATCCACAAAGGCGCTGGCCCGAACCATTGGGGCAAAAAGGATTGAACCCTCCTCCCCGGAGAAGGCTAACCGGCACACCGGTTACATGGTTGGGGGTATTTCACCTTTTGGTACCAGAAAGCCGATGCCCGTCTATGTTGAGTCAACCATCCTCGACCTGCCTGAAATCTTCATAAACGGAGGCAGGAGGGGCCTGTTGGTGGCCCTGAATCCAAGAGAAGTGCTGCGCGTTCTCAGTGCGACGCCCGTCTCGGTAGCGATCAGGGGGTAGAACCGGACGCTGACGCACCGGATTATTACCGAAAATAGGCGTTCAGCACGTACTGCTGAAGCATCCTGTGCGTGTTGAAAAACGATCCGTTGAGGGCGATAACATGCCTCATCATCCCTATGAAGGAACCTCTGTCATTGTAGAAGAGGGGAATGATAACCTTTTCCAGCTTGTCATAGAGTGAGTTCGCATCTCTGACGCGATCGGGCGTTGTGTCGGCGCCGTCGCCGATAGCCCACCCTGTTACGCCTTCTATGCAGCCTTCTATCCACCAGCCGTCGAGGATGCTGAAACTCGGCACTCCGTTGATGGCTGCCTTCATTCCGCTTGTTCCGGACGCCTCCATGGGGGGTTCGGGTGTGTTAAGCCAGATGTCGACGCCGGATGTCATCAATTTTGCGACGGCCATATCGTAGTTGTCCAGATAGACAACCCGTATCGTCTTTTTCAACTGCTCCGCATATTGGAAGATTCTTTTGATGATTTCCTTCCCCCCGGTATCGTTAGGGTGGGCTTTTCCTCCATATACGACCTGGACTGCCCCTGCATTGGCCGCTATGGCCTTAAGGCGCTCGATGTCATTGAAGAAGAGGTCGGCCCTCTTGTAGGGTGTTGCGCGTCGGGCAAACCCAATGGTAAGGGTGTCCGTATCCATACCGGCGTTTGTCAAGCGGTTGACCATAAAGATCAACTGGTCCTTCGCGGACATATGGGCTTTCCACAATTCCTTCGGAGGGATGCTTAGGGCGTAGCGCAGGCTGAAATTATCGTTTCTCCAGCCGGGGACATACCTGTCGTACAGCATAGCGAAGGGGTCTGCAGCCCACGTGGCTGCATGGACGCCATTCGTGATGGCATCGATGTGGTATCCGCCGAACATGAGGTTTGAAACCTCACCGTGCTTCTTGGCAACACCATTGACATAGTGGCTGAGGTTGAGGGCGAGATAGGTCATGTTCAGCATCATACTGCTGTCCGGATCTTTCTCCTGAGAAGGGTCGATGGGCTGGCCAAGAATGCGTTCGAGCACGTTGAGGCAAAAGACGTCCTTCAGGTCGAAGAAGTCCTTGTGGTGCCCCAGATACTCACTGACCAGGGGCAGCGGGAATTGGTCGTGTCCTGCCGGAACGGGCGTGTGAGTAGTAAAGATGCACCGTTCCTTTACTTTTTCGATGTCCTCACGGGATGCCGAGGTCCTTCCTGCGACCCTTTTCTCTTCGTCAAGCAGTTCAAGGGTGAGAAGGCTTGCGTGACCCTCGTTCATGTGGTAGCGGTTGATCTCGGCGTATCCGAGCTCCCGTAGAATGCGCACGCCGCCTATACCGAGTATTGCTTCTTGGCAGAGGCGGTAAGAAAGCCCGCCTCCGTAGAGGGAGTAACTCAACTGCCGCACCCAGTCGGGATTCTCCTCAATGTCTGTATCGAGGAAATAAACGGGCACACAATACCCTCCCGACCCTATGACGTCGTATCGCCATGCACATATGGTTATCGCCTCTTCCTTGAGCGTCCCTTTTGCTCTTTGCGGTACGGGCGTCAGAAAGTCCGAGACAACCCATTCAACCGGTTCCTCCGACTGCCACCCGTCGCGGGCAAGGCGTTGATAAAAATAGCCGCTTCGATAAAGCAGTGTTATGGCGACCATAGGTACCTTAAGGTCGGCAGCGGCCCGAATCGTATCTCCTGCCAGGATTCCAAGTCCTCCACTGTACGTCGGGATGGCAGGAGCGACAGCGATCTCCATGGAAAAGTAGGCGATTGTGCGTTTATCCATATGTCTCCTCCAAGAATTACAGCCTTTAATATCGCACCGGGCCCCTTACCGGATTTCCTTATGATAGCGCTGAAGGGACTTTACCTGCATGCTGCCGCCTTGACTCAAATAGGCTTCAATGCCTTCCGCCGTTGCCTTAGCCGCCGCGGCCGTTGTGATGTAGGGAATCTTATATTTGATGGCCGCTTTGCGGATGTAGGAATCGTCATGCATGCTGCTTTTGCCCACCGGCGTGTTGATAATGAGCTGTATCTCCTTGTTGTGGATGGCGTCGACAATGTTGGGGCGGCCCTCGTGAATCTTTTTGATCGGCATTGCCGGAACCCCGTTATCGCCCAGAAACTGCTGCGTCCCCTCGGTGGCCAGGATCTTGAAGCCCGCTTCACTGAGGTAGCGGGCCACGGAAAGGATTTCGTTCCGGTCACGCTGCGTCACACTGATGAGGACCGTGCCCAGCGAAGGAAGCCTCTGGCCGGCAGCTTCCTGGGACTTGTAGAAGGCGAGGCCGAAGGAGTCCGCGATGCCGAGCACCTCGCCGGTGGACTTCATCTCCGGTCCAAGGGTAGGATCTACTTCGGGGAACATATTAAAGGGGAAGACCGACTCCTTCACTCCGACGTGTGGGTATCGCTTGGTCGCGAGGTTCATGTCTTTCAGTCTCTTTCCGAGCATAAGCTGTGTGGCGATTCGGGCCATTTGAACGCCTGTAACCTTGGACACCAGCGGAACCGTTCGGGACGCCCTCGGATTTGCCTCAAGGATATAGACGATATCGTCGGCGATAGCGTACTGGATGTTCATGAGCCCTACGACTTTGAGCTCTATGGCGAGCCGACGGGTATATTCGTTAATGATGTCTGCGTGTTTCGCGCTTATGGTTCGGGGTGGAATGGCGCAGGCACTGTCCCCCGAATGAACACCCGCGAGTTCGATGTGCTCCATGATAGAGGGGACAAAGGCATCCTCTCCGTCGGCAATTGCATCGGCTTCCACCTCTATGGCATTCTGAAGGAACTTGTCTATAAGTATGGGTCTTCCCGGGGTGATATCGACGGCAGCCCTGACATAGGCAATAAGCATGTCATCGTCGAAGACGACCTCCATGCCCCTGCCTCCAAGCACATAGGAGGGCCTCACGACAAGGGGATAGCCTATCCGGTGGGCTACGGCAAGGGCCTCTTCGAGCGTCACGGCTGTGCCGCTTTCCGGCTGGGGAATGCCAAGTTTTTCGATGGTGTGGTTAAACCGTTTCCGGTCTTCGGCAAGATCAATGCTCTCGGGTGATGTGCCCAAGATCGTAACCCCCGCGTCTTCGAGCTCTTTGGCAAGGTTGAGAGGGGTTTGGCCCCCAAACTGAACAATGACGCCGATGGGTCTCTCTTTTTCATAAATACTCAGCACGTCTTCGACCGTCAAGGGTTCAAAATAGAGCTTGTCGGACGTATCATAATCCGTTGAAACCGTTTCCGGGTTACAGTTCACCATAATCGATTCGTAGCCCTCTTCCCGAAGCGTAAAGGCAGCGTGCACGCATGTGTAGTCGAATTCAATTCCTTGTCCTATCCTATTGGGCCCACCGCCAAGGATCATCACCTTAGGGCGGTCGCTGACCGTTACTTCGTTGGGGGCGTTATAGGTAGAATAGTAGTAGACCGCATCGGCGCCGCTCACCGGGACTTTGCACCAGGCCTCGGCCTTACCGAGGGCCAAACGTCTCCCGCGGATCTCCTTTTCCGAAATCCCAAGGATTTGGGCGAGGTATCTGTCCGAAAACCCGTCTTCTTTCGCCTTGACGAGGAGGTCGGTCGGCAGCTCTTTTCCCTTGTGGCTCAGGAGGTGCTCCTCCAGGTCAACGAGCTCCTGCATCTGCGAAATAAACCAGCGCTTGATCTTGGTCAGTTCGTATAGCTGGTCAACAGTAGCACCCTTGCGCAAGGCCTCATACATGATGAACTGGCGCTCCGAAGAGGGTTCAATGAGAAGGCGCAAAAGGTCCTCAAGGGAAAGGGCGTTGAAATTGGCGGCGAAGCCAAGGCCGTAGCGCTTTGTCTCCAGGGAGCGGATAGCCTTTTGCAGGGCCTCTTTGTAGTTCTTGCCGATGCTCATGACTTCGCCCACAGCCTTCATCTGTGTGCCGAGCTTGTCCTCTGCTTCCCGAAATTTCTCAAAGGCCCAACGGGCAAACTTTATGACAACATAGTCGCCCGATGGCGTGTAGTCGGCAAGGCTGCCACCGCGGTAGTAGGGGATATCCTTTAGGGTGTATCCGCCGGCCAGCTTGGCCGATATGAAGGCTATAGGAAACCCGGTGGCCTTGGAGGCCAGGGCCGACGAGCGGGATGTCCGGGGGTTGATCTCTATGACGACGACCCGTCCGTCTTCCGGATTGTGGGCAAACTGAACGTTCGTGCCCCCGATGACCTGGATTGCCTCCACAATCTTGTAAGAATAGTCTTGAAGCCTCTGCTGTAAGTCTGCAGAGATTGTGAGCATAGGGGCGCAACAAAAGGAGTCGCCGGTGTGGACGCCCATGGGGTCTATGTTTTCAATGAAGCAGACGGTGATCATCTTGTTGTCGGCGTCTCGCACGACCTCGAGCTCCAACTCCTCCCAACCGATGACGGCTTCCTCGATCAGTATCTGGCCTATGAGGCTTGCCGAAATGCCTCTGCTTGCTATTGTTCTCAATTCCTCCTGGTTATAGGTGATGCCGCCCCCCCAGCCACCCATTGTGTAGGCCGGGCGAACGACGACAGGGTAGCCCATCCGGTCGGCAATGGCGAGGGCCTCGTCAACGGTGTAGGCGGGCGAGCTTTCTGGCATGGGTATGCCGAGGCTTGCCATGGTCTTCTTAAATTCTATTCGATCCTCCCCCCTCTCGATGGCGTCGGCCTGGACGCCGATGATGCGAACGCCGTGCTTGGCGAGAATCCCCCGTTTAGAAAGATCGGCTGCAAGGTTGAGCCCCGTCTGGCCGCCAAGGTTCGGCAGCAGTCCTTGTGGTTTTTCTGTCTCTATGATCTTCTCTATAGTCTCGACGGTCAGCGGCTCCACGTAGGTCACGTCTGCCATGCCCGGGTCGGTCATGATCGTGGCCGGGTTTGAGTTGACAAGTACTATCTCGTATCCCGCAGCCCGTAGCGCCTTGCAGGCCTGAGTGCCCGAATAGTCAAACTCACACGCCTGGCCGATGACGATTGGACCCGAGCCGATTATCAGAACTTTGTCGATACCTTCAATCTTCTTGAATGTCATAAGGATTCTCCCGGGAAGTTTTGCGAGAATCCTACCAGAGCTCGGGAAGTGAGTCAAGGAGGAAGACCTCATAATGATTCGGCGGATGAGGAATTACTCTTGAAGGAGCGCGACGATCCGGCCCTTTCATCCCGGATGCCTCACTATCGCTACCTTATCTCATGACCAATCGTTCGTTACTCCTTGCTGAAACGCCCCGAAGGGGCGTGTCTCACCGATAGTCACGTCTTGTTCCTCCACGCATATGCCCACGAAACGGTTTTCTCCCTATCAGGGAATAGCTCTACATATTGACAACCGCCGAACTACATAATGTATGCATTCAAACATTGCGTTACGTCTTCCTGGTGCCCACAGGGGTGGCCGGACAGGAACATTTTCACCATTCAAGCCGGTAATTCTCCCAGTAGACGTCAAATTACTTTGCTGTTGCTATGGCGAGTGTCATCTATCCAAATATAAAACGGAAAGGTTGTCCCAATGGAGCCGGTAGTGTATAAGTGTATCAGGGACGAGATCAACCATTTGGGCCAGACAGAGATGAGACAGCGTTAGGAGGTAAATCACATGAAGAGAACACCTTCGCTGGTAAGTGAAGAGAAGCGCCTGATAGAGGCTCGGGAGCGTAAAGCCCCCTGGAAAAAGTGGGGACCCTACCTGTCTGAGCGACAGTGGGGGACCGTTCGCGAAGATTACAGCGAGGGTGGAGACGCCTGGGACTTTTTTACGCATGACCAGGCCCGCTCCAGGGCATACCGGTGGGGTGAGGATGGGCTGGGAGGGATTTCCGACGACAAGCAAAGGCTCTGCTTTGCACTTGCCTTGTGGAACGGTAAAGACGCGATCCTCAAGGAGCGGCTTTTCGGGCTAACGAACAGCGAAGGCAACCACGGAGAGGACGTAAAAGAGTATTACTTCTACCTGGATTCAACGCCGACACACTCCTACATGAAGTACCTCTATAAATATCCTCAATCAGAGTATCCCTATGGGGACCTTGTAGAAACAAACCGACGTCGCAGCAGGGAGGAGATGGAGTATGAACTGCTTGACACGGGCGCCTTCAACGAAGACCGGTATTTTGACGTTTTTGCAGAGTACGCCAAGGACGGCCCGGAGGATATTCTGGTCAAAATTACGGCGACCAACAGGGGGCCGGAGGCTGCTGAGTTGTACCTGCTGCCGACCCTATGGTTCCGGAACGACTGGGCGTCATGGCTCGCAAGGCCCCATGCGAAGTCGAAGATAAGAGCGATAGAAGGCCCGGACGGAGCTCCAACTCTCGAGGCAACGCACCCGGTATTGGGAACATACTATCTTTATTGCGACGGAACTCCAACGCTCCTCTTTACCGAAAACGAAACGAACCATGCACGGCTCGGCCTTGATTACCCGGACGCAGGCCCGTACCTTAAGGACGGAATTAATAGTTACGTCGTGTACGGACGGCAAGACGCTGTAAACCCTAAGAGGACGGGTACAAAGGCGTCGGTCTTGCATCGGGTGCTGATCGGCACCGGTCAGTCGGCAATGGTACGGTTGCGCTTGATGGCCAAAGGGGTGGCTGCAAAGAAAACGAAGACCGAGGGCAAGGCAGTCGCTCCCTTCGGGGATACCTTCGACGACACCGTAAGCTTAAGACTTGCCGAGGCGGACGAGTTTTACGCGTCGGTCACGCCGCCTTCGATCCCTCAGGATGCGAAAGACGTCATGCGCCAGGCCGTCGCCGGCATGCTGTGGAGCAAACAGTTTTACTACCTCGATGCGGACACATGGCTGGAGGAGCACTGTGCACACCCTCTGCACCACGGGAGCCGACCGTTCCGGAACCAAGAGTGGTTCCACATGATAAACGAAGACATAATCTCCATGCCCGACAAGTGGGAATACCCGTGGTACGCA
Source organism: uncultured Pseudomonadota bacterium (assembly GCA_964651435.1). Lineage (GTDB taxonomy): Bacteria > Desulfobacterota > Syntrophorhabdia > Syntrophorhabdales > CAYQXL01 > CAZYVU01. The sequence continues at coordinate 2,131 of CAZYVU010000048.1, read as the reverse complement.
GCCTGGGACCTCGCGTTCCACACGCTGCCGATTTCCATTGTGGACCCTGACTTTGCCAAGGAGCAGATGCGCTTGATGCTTCGAGGTGTATACCTTCACCCGAGCGGCCAAATTCCCGCATACGAATGGAACTTCAGTGACGTAAATCCGCCGGTGCACGCATGGGCCACACTTTTTCTCCATCGGACGGAGCAGGCTCTCCGCGGCGAGGTTGATCTCGATTTCCTCAAGTCGGCGTTCCTCAAGCTTATGCTGAACTTCACCTGGTGGGTGAACCGCAAAGACAGGTTCGGCAAGAACATCTTTGAGGGTGGGTTTCTTGGTCTCGATAACATCGGTGTTTTCGACCGAAGTGCGCCGCTCCCGACGGGAGGCTACCTTGAGCAGGCCGACGGCACGGCGTGGATGGGTCTCTTTACACAGAACATGCTGGAGCTGAGCGCTGAACTGGCCTGTTACGACCAGACCTATGAGGATATGGTCTTCAAGTTCGTAGAGCACTTCCTCTACATTGCGGCAGCCATGAACCGTCCCGGAGATGATGGCATGTGGGACGACGAGGACGGTTTCTACTACGACCTGCTCCGTCTTCCTGACGGTAGCTCCACAAGGCTCAAAGTGCGCTCTATGGTAGGACTCCTTCCGCTTTGCGCCACGACAGTGATCGAGGAGTGGCAGCGTGAACGCGTTCCGCAAGCAACTGCAATGCTGATACAGCGGGCCGAGCAGATGCCCGAACTGCTCCGGGCCGTCCATCCCACCGGTCCGGGTCATGAAGGAGTGGCCAAGCGTGGTATCTTTGCCCTTGTAAACCGGGAGCGGCTGCACAGAATTCTGTCGAAAATGCTTGACGAAAGCGAATTCTTGAGCCCTTTTGGTATCCGGTCCCTCTCAAAGTTTCACCAGGAGCATCCATACGTCTTTCATACGGGCGGCCGGGAATACCGGGTGGACTATCTGCCCGCAGAATCAAACACGGGTATGTTCGGGGGCAACTCCAACTGGCGGGGCCCTATCTGGATGCCCGTGAACGCGCTGATAATCAGGGCCCTTCTGAGTTTCTATCTATACTACGGAGACAGCTTCAGAATTGAGTGCCCGACCGGTTCAGGAAAGATGATGAACCTCTTCGAAGTTGCCAAAGAGATCAGCGATCGTTTGGCTGCCATCTTCCTTCGGAACCATGAAGGAAGGCGGCCGGTATATGGCGGCACGGAGAAATTTCAATTCGATCCTCATTGGCGGGACCATATCCTCTTTTACGAGTATTTTCATGGCGATAACGGAGCAGGTCTTGGAGCCAGCCACCAGACCGGCTGGACCGGAGTGGTAGCCAAGCTGATCCAGCTTTTTGGGCTGCTTGACCCTAAAAAGCTGCTCGAAGTGGGCAAGGCCGCTGCATTTTCGGGCGAAGAGACCATCTCCAAGAGGAAGAAATGATAAACCAATCTCCGAAGGCAACAGAACAGGGGGAGAGGAACCGAGTATGAGAGACAATCATAATGTTTACCAGGATGATGTTGGTGTTCCTGATGGTTCTTGTGGCATGGCCACCGGACCTAATGGCTCAGGCCCAGTCACAAGACCAGGCTCCGGTTCCGTACCACGGCTACTTTTTCCGTATCGTTACCTCGCAGGGAAAGGATGCGCCCGGCGGGGCCTATGATTATATGGTGAACGGACATCTCATCGGCGGCTTCGCCTTTGTGGCATACCCTGCTACATACGGCAACTCGGGCATCATGACGTTCATGGTAAATCATGACGGGGTTGTTTATCAGAAGAACCTGGGCAAGGGAACAGCCAAAGCGGCTCAGGCGCTTAAGAGCTTCAACCCGGACAAGACATGGAAGAAAGTGGATGTTAAACCTTGAAAAGGGAAGGGGGAACCGGCCATGAAATGGTCTGCCAATCCTGTCATCTATGAAATCAACACATGGGTCTGGCTGGGCGAGCTCGCCCAGCAATACGGATCGGCCATCACACTCGACACCATCCCGGAGGAAGAATGGGATCGGCTGTCCTCCCTTGGATTCGATGCCGTTTGGTTCATGGGCGTCTGGGAACGGAGCCCGGCGGGTATCGCCATAGCGAAGGGGAACATCAACCTTCTGGAGGATTTCCGGCGGGC
>CAZYVU010000047.1:0-17547 GCA_964651435.1 uncultured Pseudomonadota bacterium | reverse complement strand
CTTATACCACCCTATGCGCCCGTTGTTCAATTCGACGCTTCGCACGTGCGGCCAGGAGCATCTTCGCCTGGTGCTCCCCCTGTGTGCCTATTTATTGGCCTGGCGCACCGTAAAGGCCTTTTTCTTGCTGTTTTGCGTCAGCACGACGGTGATGGTGCCGTTCCTCCCCATCTTTCCCAGGTTCTCATCGACACCATACTCAACGGTACCGTTTCCCGTGCCGGTGCCTGAGGTGATGTGGAGCCACGGGAGGGCGGCCGTGCTCACCGTTGTCGTCCAGGCGCAGTCCTGAGGCGCCGCCTCGACGGCAAAGGAACTGCTGCCCCCCATCTTCCCCACAGACTGGCTCGCCGGGACAAACTTCTTGATGGCGCAGACAGTGCCCGCCTGCGTAACGGGAAAGGGCGTCCCGCCGATCGTCACGGTGCCACTCTTCGGAAGCGAGGATGAGTTCTTCGTTACCGTAAGCTTCACCGTACCCTTGTTTTTAGTCCAGGGCGACAAGACTGTGGTAACCCAGCCTGGCGCAGAGACGACAGGTGAGGGGCACACGGTCTGTCCCTTCCCGGTGACGGTTACCGTCACGCTACCCCCATTTGCGGTATAGGCTTTGGACGTGGGCTTGAGTGTGTAGATGCAGGGAAGGAGGGCAAACTCCGCCGTCACCGTTGTCGCCGCACCCATCGTGACCACGCAGGTCCCCGTTCCCGAGCAGCCTCCTCCCGACCAGCCCGTGAAGCTGGAGCCGGCCGCGGCTATTGCCGTGAGGGTGACGGATGTACCCTCGGGATAGGCCTCCGAACAATCGGAGCCGCAGGAGATGCCGGAAGGGCTCGAGCTGACGATGCCGGAGCCTGCACCGGCCTTCGTTACGGTGAGCGTGTGGACGGGAACCATGAAGGTAGCCGCAACATACTTGTCCGCATCCAATGTCACCGTACATGCACCCTCCCCCGAGCACCCGCCGCCGGACCAGCCGGTGAACGTCGAGCCCGCTGCAGGAATGGCAGTTAGCGTCACTGACGTCCCGGGAACATAGGCGGCGCTGCAGCCGCTCCCGCAGGAGATTCCGGCCGGTTCGCTCGTCACGGTTCCGCTACCCGTCCCTACCTTGCCCACCGACAGTGTGTACTCGGAGGGGGAACCCAGGGGATCGGACTGGAGGACCATACCATATTCTCCAACGGCCATGAAGGTCTCCCTGCCGAACCCAACGCCATACAAATAGAGGGAGGTACCGGCCTCGCGCTTGGTCCACGTAATTCCATCCGGAGAGGTGATAATGGCACCATAGGGCCCAACGGCAGTGAACGTGTTGTGGCCGTAAGTAACGGACCACAACGGACCTTCAATGCCCGACGTCCGGGGCGTCCAGTCGGCGCCGTTGGGGGAGGTGAGCACGGTGCCGTTTTCTCCGACGGCCACGAAGAGTCCGCCTCCGAAGGCGACGAACCAGAGCTTCTCCGACGTCGCAGAAGTCCTGGCCTCCCAGGACGTGCCGTTCGTGGTGGTCATGATGAGCCCGTTCGGACCGACGGCCACGAAGGTTCCACTGCCATAGGCGACACCATAGAGATCGACCGGGCCTGGTATGGAGGTCAGGGACCAAGCAGCACCGTTCGTGGATGTGGCAACGACACTCCCCTTGCCCACAGCCACGTAACGATCATTTCCGTGGGCCACGCTGTAGAGGGTAGTGTCGAAGGCGGAGATCGCCGACGTGGCCGTATGTGAGCTCCATGACATGCCGTCTGCTGAGGTCAGGATCGTGTCGTGCTGACCCACGGCAACGAAAATCCCATTCAGGTAGGCCAGCCCAAGAAGGTCGTTCGAGGTCCCGGCGCTACGGGAGGTCCAGGACAGGCCGGTCGAAGATGTGACGACTATTCCTCCTTCGCCGACAGCGACAAAGCTACCGGCCCCGTATGCGGCCGCCCAGAGGTTCTCGTAGACGCCCGGGTCCCTCTCGTTCCAAGTATCAAGAGGTTCCGGCCCCGTGGTGATGAAGGCTGCGTTTACGGAGACATCGGCGTTCATGACGACGGTGCAGATACCCGTTCCTGAGCACCCGCCGCCGGACCAGCCGGTGAAGGAGGAACCCGCTGCTGCGGTAGCCGTAAGGGCAACGGAAGTACCGGCAATATAGGCCTTAGAGCAATTGGTTCCACAGTTGATGCCTGTGGGTGACGACGTGACGTTCCCCACGCCGGTACCTGATTTGGTAACGGTAAGCGTGTAGGCGGCCTCAAAGGAGGCGTCGACCGTTATGTCCGCACCCATCATTACCGTGCAGGCCCCTGCGCCTGAGCACCCGCCGCCGGACCAGCCGGTGAAGACAGAACCCGCTGAAGAGACGGCGGTAAGGGTGACGATGGCCCCTTCTACGTAACCCTCCGAGCAGTCGCTTCCGCAGTCGATGCCTGGTGGGGTCGACGCTACCGTGCCTGTTCCCGCGCCGGATTTGACGACGGTAAGGGTCTTGGCCGGGCTGAATGTGGCATAGACGAATTTATTGATGACCATCGTCACCGTGCAAGCATTACCGATGGTGCTGTCGCAACCCGTCCAGCCAGCAAAGACGAATCCGGGGTCGGGCGTTGCCGTCAAGGTCACCTCGACGCCCGTGACATAGGTGAAGGTGCATTCCGTACCGCAGTTGATTCCGGCAGGATCGCTGGTCACCCGTCCCGCTCCACTGCCCTGGCGCGTCACCGTAAGGGTATAGGCGGGAACAAAATTGGCCGTCACAGTCGTGTCGTCGCCGAGTGTGACGGCGCAGACGCCCTTGCCCGAGCAGCCGCCGCCGGACCAGCCGCCGAAGAGAGCGCCCGTTGAAGCGGTGGCGGCAAGCGTCACCACCGTACCCTGGGCATAGGATTCCGAACAGTCCTCCCCACAGGCGATGCCGGCAGGGACACTAGTAACGGTGCCCACTCCCGCGCCGGATTTGACGACGGTAAGAGTCTTGGCGATATCGAACTGGGCCGAGACGGCCACGTCCGTATTGACGGTCACAACACACTGACCGGCTCCGGCACATCCGCCGCCGGACCAGCCCGTGAAGACGGACCCTTCTTCTGCCGTGGCCGTGAGGGCAACGACGGTGCCGGGATCGTACGCAGCCGAGCAAGCGGCCCCGCAAGCGATGCCGGCAGGGGCGCTCGTTACCGTACCTGTTCCAGAGCCCGTTTTCGACACCGAAAGAGTCACGGGAACGGGCGCTAAGTCAAATGTAGCGGCAACCGTTGCGTGGGCATTCATGGTTACGACACAGTTTCCGGTGCCCGCACATCCACCACCTGACCAGCCCGCGAAAACTGACCCCTGGGCAGGAGCCGCTGCGAGAGTGACGACGGTGCTGCCGCCATAGGTTGCAGCGCATGTTGCACCACAGTTGACTCCGCCGGGATTACTCGTCACCGTTCCGGTACCCGAACCGGCCTTGTCGACCGTCAGAGTATAGAGACAGAGGGGCGTGGTACCCTGTACCATCAAGAAGCCGAGGTAGCCGTCCTGGTACCCCTTCGGCGTGCTCGTCACGTACGCATCCCTTCGTTTGACCGTAAAGGCGCTGCCCGGGGTATCGTCGTTTGTCGTTGACGACCAGACGTAATGGGAGCCGTATTCATAGGGAAGATTGAAGAGGTGGCCAGCCGGCAGGGCCGGGGAATACTGTCCGTAGTCAAAGAGGCTTCTCAGCTCGTTAATGTTTGGCACCGCCCACTGGTTGCTGCAGAGGTAGTTCTGGTCGTTCTTCGATTTTGCCGAGTTAAGGACGCCTCCCCACCAGCCGGCGGTGACCTCCTTGTACCACCGGATCCCGGTGAGTTGATCCGTAAAGGTCGTATCCAGATTGTCGGTAAAACGGGGGGTCGGCCATGCGGTACCCTGCTTAAGCGCCCCGTCATCGAGGGAATGGTAGCTCACCGTCTGTCCGGTCTGCGGCAGGAGAACAAGACCGCCGGAGCCGCGAACGAAGGTGGCGTAATTCGTGCCTGTCTTTTTTGCGGAGGCCATGCCGATGTCCCTGCCCGAGTCGTAACCGACCCATGCGCTCTCCGTCTCACCCTGGTTGGTGGTACCGGACCACGAGTAGTACCCTATGCCTACGGGCGGACGGGCGTCCGTCCCGTAGGAGGAGAGGCTTAGAAGCTCGACGATATTGGGCACCCGCCAGCCGCCGATACCACCACAGGTCGTCCAGCTCAGTGTCAGATCAAGGGCTTCCTCCCAGGTCAGCTTCCGTTCCGTGCCATACTCCGGGTAAAACACAGGTCCTCCCATCCATTGAAGGCCCGTTAGGTGATCGGTAACGAGGTTGTTGCCCGATATCCAGTCGCAGTCCTTGCTTTGATCCTTGCAGGTGCCGCCGTTATCGCAGTAGGTAATGCTGAACCGGGGGTCAGGCCACGCAACGCCCCTCTGCTCTTCCCCATCCTGGCCCGTACCGGCGCAGGGAGTCTCGCTTGACCCCGAGTAACACTTGGTCTGGCCCGTCTTGGGCAGGGTAATGGCACCCATGACCGGCACGGCGATACAGAGCGTCAGAACTACGATCAGAGAAACCGTCTTTACTTGCATGAAGACCCTCCTTCTACGTGGCAATGCCATTCTTGAATAGCGACGTCACGAGGACAACGCCCTCTCCGGTTCGCCAAGCCGTCGCGCACATCCGCTCCTTGGACTAACCGGGCTGACCCGTATTCACCGCCTCGCATCATGGCAGAAAACCTTATCTCAGCGCTACTTATTCCCCTGCCGCACCGTAAATGCCTTTTTCTTGTTGTTCTGCGTCAGGATGACGGATATGGTGCCGCTTCGTGCCGACTTGCCGGGGTTCGGGTCAATGTTGTACAAAACCGTCCCGTTACCCGTACCGGCGCCGGAAGTGTGAACAGATGAGTAGCACTGCGTTTGGCCTGTCCGCGGCAGGCTCACAGCACCCGAGGCAAAGCACTCGCTCCACGTCACGCCAAGAGTAATGAACCCCGCCAGGAAGAGAACGAGAGACAGCCGATTCCCCAGCCTCCAGCGCCAACTCAATTTTGTCGACATACCCCCTCCCCTCTTTATCAACACCCTTGCACCGCTCTACGCTGCAATTCCATGCGGCCTTCGTCGTCTCATGCCGGAACACCCATGCCTGCACAAAGGGCCTTCATACCTGTTTCTTATTTTAAAAAGATTAGAACAACGGCGACATGCTGATTGCTTCACCGGACCCCTCCAGCACCGACGTTCCCATCACCCTTGCGTTTTAGATTATAGGCGCGTTTCACAAGAAGCGCAAGGTTTTTTCCAGGTCTCAGGGCATACCAAAAATCGATTGACAGGTTCCAGGACACCTATCTATACTCAGGTAGGTGGACCGCGGAATCACGTAAGGGGTTGGGAATCAGGCCGAAGAACATGCGGAACAACTAAACATATCCGTTAGGAGGAGGGCACAATGCTCACAAGATGTCTCGCTGCAGCTTGCCTTGTGATCTTTTTCGGCGGCGTCTGCGCCGCCCAATCGGGAGGGGTCCTATGGACGACCCGGTACATGGAGGACCAGTCGGGATGGGCGGAGTCGCTCTCCTGCCTCGGTAATCGCCTGTACTCTGCAGGACAGACATGGCTTGGTGATGACCTTCTCAACGGGCGCTCTGCCCTCGCTGCCTACGATGTAAAGACGGGCGTACCGGTCTGGACCGACAGCGGCGCCGAGGGAACGTCAGCCAAGGCCCTGAAGGCCTTTGCGGGCCGGGTCTATGCGACGGGCACCGAGCTAAGGTCCGGGGATGCGCATCGCATGTTCGTGAAGGCCCTCAGCGCAGCCAACGGCACGGAGCTTTGGCAACAGTTCTGGCCGGAAAGCGGCTCCATGATACCCAGCAGCCTTGCCCTCGACGCCTACGCGACGCGGGCCTTTGTGGCAGGGACGCGGGTTGAGCCCGATCAGCTTGAGGGGTTCTTTACCGTCCTCGCCCTCAACACCACAAAAGGGACCATTCTTTGGGAAAGAAGCAAGGACGGTACGGAGGCGAAGAAGGGCAACGCCCTGGCCACGACCTTCAACTCAGGAAGGATCTTCGCCGTTGGCACGTTTTACGACGATGCAAACTTTCGTGACGGCTTTGCCGTCAGGGCCTACAATGCGCAGGGGAAACTGCTCTGGGAAGACGTGCAGTGGTCTGACGCCAAAGGGACCGAGGGCGTTCGCGTTCGCTCATTCGCCACAGCGGTAACAGCAACCTTTAACAGGGTGTACGCGGCCGGCTCCATCCACAACCAGGACGGGGGCAATGCCTTCGCCATTCGCGCCTATGACGCGGCAACGGGCAGGCTCATCTGGGAAGACCTATTCAACGGCTACAAATATTTTCACGATGCAGCCTATTCCGTCCTTGTGCAGGGGACAAGGGTCTTTGTGGGGGGCTTCACCACCAGACCCAGCGCGGGAAGGGCCTACACGGTGCGGGCCTACGACGCGGCGAAGGGCAAACTGCTCTGGTCCAGCACAGAGGGGGGATACAACATTGAAGAAAACGGCGTCTTTGCCCTTGCCGCCATCCAGACCACGATATATGGAGCAGGAACGGCAAAAGACGGCAGCGCCCTCACTGTCAGGGCTTACGAGGCCCGGACGGGCGACATCATCTGGGAGAATTTCCTGCCCCAGGAAGGCGTTGTCGGAGGATTCGGCGATGCCTTCGCCGTCTGCGCTACAGCCGGGGGTGTCTACGCCGGGGGAGCCGCAATGGTCGATGACGCAGGGTATGCCTTCACGGTGCGCGCCTACTCGGCCCGGTAACTCTCTCATTGGGCCCGTTGATGAAAGGACGATCAAAACCACACTACGATAAGGAGGTATTTTCTATGAAGCAGCCATGCCTTCATGAACATAGAGCATCGACGGGAAGGCCCGCAAGGCCGGGATGCATCATGCCGGCAGCCCTGCTGTTGGCCGTCCTCTTGCTGTTGGCCGCCGACGGGGCGATCCTGTCCGGTAGCTCGGCCTGGAACCAATGCACCAGCTCAAGCGATTGCTCGAAGTGCGCCGTGGGACAGCCCTGCTGCAAGCTGGACGGTTCGTGCCTGCCCATGGGAGCCACGAGCTGCGTCGGAACAATGTGCAACACAGCCTGCACGGATGAGAACGTGTGCACGAGAAAACAGATAAGCCCGAGCGATTGCGGGGCCGGCGACACAAAGTGCACGGGGTGCGCGCAGGGCAAGTGGTGCTGCAAGGATGACGGTGCCTGCTTTGACCCGGGCGGCTGCGCCGGCTCATGCAGCGTGAGCGGGTGCACTGAGAGCAACGTCTGCAACGTACCGAAGACAGGTCCCATCACGCCCGGCAACTGTACGGCTACCGACGCAAAGTGCATGGCGTGCCCCATCGGCAAGTGGTGCTGCAAGGATGACGGTGCCTGCTTTGATTCGGGCGGCTGCGCCGGCTCATGCGCCCCACAGTGCACCAACACGAACGTCTGCAACGTAGCGCCGATTACGCCAACGCTGAATCCGCCCGTCTGCACGACAGCCGATACGAAATGTACGCAATGCCCCTACGGGGCCTACTGCTGCAAAGCCGACGGTAGCTGCTTTAATCCCCATACGCTTCAGACCTGCGGCGGCGGATGCATGGGCTCAAACTGCACCGCAACAAGCGTCTGCGACAAACGGATGATCCTGCCGAGAACGTGTACGGCCTCCTACGGCGCCACCGAGAAAAAGTGCGTTGACACCTGCCAGCCCGGCCAGCTCTGCTGCACCAAGGACGGCACCTGCATCGACAACGGCAACAAGACCTGCGCCGGGACCGCCTGCGCCGGAGACAACTGCAACACAAACACCTTTAACCTCTGCATCAAATCGCAGCCCTTCCCGCCTGCCGGGCCGCCTGCGTGCACCGCGACCAACGGGAACAAGGCCTGCATGGACTGCCCCGCCAACATGTACTGCTGCCTTCAGGACGGCGCCTGCTTCGATCCCAGCACCACCTGCCCCAACACCTCCTGCGCCAACGACGGCTGCAACAGCACCCAGGTCTGCAAGAAAGTACCCGTCGTCTGTCCGACTACGTACAATAAGGACGGACAGGATGTTCCGTGGGTCCACACGCTCACCTTCGCGAACAACTCGTCGGAAACCATCTGGATAGCCGGCATTCCGGGATGTTGGAACAATGGAGCAAACTGTCACCCCCTACCTACCCCGCCTTCGGTCGAGATACCCCAGGGCGGCACAACGACTGTCCAAGTCCCCTCGTGCTGGTCCGGCGGGTTTGTCTTCCGTACGAACTGCACCTTCGATGTCCCCGGTACGGGCGCGCAGAAGCACTGCAAGGAGGCCCCCTGTTGCAAAACGGGTGATTGCGTAGACCAAAACAATCTATCCGCCTTTATCTGCAGCAGCGGCGGCGAGGCCCCGGCAAGCCGCATAGAGATGACCTTTGACGGCGGGCTCGACAGCACCGGCGCAAAGATTCAGAACTTGACAGATACGTACGACATAAGCTTTGTCAACGGCTGGACGAAGATGGTCACCATGGTGCCTACGGGAACCAACTGGTCGCCCATCGGCCCCAACCCGGAGAAGCTGGCCTACTGGTGCATGTTAAGCGGCTGCGACAAGTCGCCCGTCTGCCCGGAACCCTTGACCTTCACCGACACCATAGGCACGATAAAGCACACATACTGCTGGGCGCCCGTTGGCTTTTCGGGGACCGTTCACGCCAACGACGCCTCCTTCACGGTAACCTACAAGGGCAAGACCGAGACCTACACTAACGACAATGCAGGCAAGTCAAGGCTGGGTTGCGTTTGCGACACCACCCAGCCCATAAGCTGCGCCGATCCCCCCAAATCAGAAACCATTAACCCGAAATGCTACGATCCCACGGGCGATAAGAGCTACTACGGCTGCTCTCCCTATTCCGAGCCGGGAAAGAGCCATCTCTACTCCCAGTGCTGCCCCTGGACAACGACGGAACCGGGTGCAACCTGCGGCTGGGACACGTCCCTTCCCAACCAGGCAAAGAGGGTCTGGCCCGATTGGGCGCAAGACTACGTCCGCAACATAAAGGCCGTCTGTCAGAAGGCATACACGTGGCAGTACGACGATACGTCAAGCACCTACAACTGCCAAAGCACCGATCAGCAGACCCCCATCAACTACAGCGTGACCATCAATGACGGCGGCGGATCAACGCCATCACAATAGCACAAGAAGACAGCCGATAGACGGCAGCGCCCCGGAAAACAGGGGTGCTGCCGCGTAGCCCCCGAGACGGAACATGGATGCAACGCGGATATTGGCAGCCTTGTACCTCAATCCCCCACCTGCGCTCTGGCAGGGAGGGCGGCCGATGGCCGGCGTCCATTGCAAAGAGCAGGGGCTTTTGGTACCATATGGATACCGAATGAGGCTCAGAACATCGGGGCTGCCAAAGGCCCCGATGGAAGGTTGCATCGACAGGAGGGACATTGGAATTCTACGAAAGCATAGCACCCCACTATGACGATATCTTTCCGTTAAGCGATACCCTAAAAGGGTTTCTCGTTTCTCTGGGCCTTGACAGGGCCTCCGATTCCGTGCTCGACGTAGGCTCTTCGACAGGAACGATCCCGCTCTACCTCGCAACAAGAGCCAGGCGCATCATCGGCATCGACCTTGATCCAACGATGATTGCCATCGCCGAATCGCGGCTCACGGCGGAGAACAGTCCAACCGTCGCCTTTGCCGTGGGGGATATGACGACCATAGATGAGGTTTTCCGCGCTGAGCAATTCTCACTTATTCTCTGTCTGGGCAACACCCTTGTACATTTGCGCTCGCCGGAGATGATCTCGGGATTTCTGGCACGGGTGGCCCGCTTGCTCACCCCCGGCGGCCGTTTCGTTTTTCAGATCCTCAATTACGAACGGATTATTGGTCGCCACATCGAGGAGCTGCCGCTCATCGACAACGGAAAAGTGCGCTTCGAACGACGGTACCATTATCGCTCAGACAGCCCCCTGCTCGACTTCGAGACAAGACTCATTGTGAAAGCCACAGGGGCTACCATCGAGAACTCAGTCTCCCTCTATCCTCTGGACAGGCCTGAGCTTGACAGACTGCTACGGTCAACAGGCCTTACAATGATAAGCTGCTACGGAGACTATGCGGGTAGCCCTTACAGCCCTGAGAGCGACCTTCTCGTTGCCGTACTCACGGGGGCTGAGGGAAAATGAATCCAGATTGAGGGGTCTTTAAGTAATCGGGAGAATGGGCACATGAAAATTGTCCTTATATATCCGAGATACAGGACGCGCCTGGCGGGAGGCCTGGAAGAACCCCTGGGATTGCTTTATATAGCCGCCACGTTGCGTCGCCTCGGCCACACGGTAGCCGCTCACGACCTGACCTTCGTTAAAGACCTGGGGGCTTTGGCCTCAGACCTGCCGGACGCAGACTGGATAGGCTTCTCCTCAAGCTCACCCCTTTTTGGCAAGGCCCTGGAGATTCTGGCATACGTGAAAGCCGTCACTCCCAAAGTCCCCACCGTTATAGGGGGCCCCCACGCTACCATTATGCCCGACGAGGTACTGGAAAAGGGGTTTGACTACGCCCTCCTCGGCGAGGGCGAGCAGGCGGTCGCGCAGTTTGCCGATCTGTTCGCCCAAGGAAGGGGCCACGACTGTCCGGGAATCGCATCGAAGGTCGACGGCAAGATAAAGATCAACCCGCGGTGCGATTTCATCGCCGACCTCGACAGCTTGCCTTTTCCTGCGCGAGATCTGATCGACTATAGCCACTACCCAACCATCGGCATGGTTGCGAGCCGCGGGTGTCCCTTTAACTGCCTCTACTGCAAGCCGATGATCGATCACCTCTTCGGGAAGAAGGTGCGCCATCGCTCTGCGGCGAATGTTGTCGCCGAGATCGAATATGCGATAGGTGTGGCGGGACACAAGGAGATCTGTTTCAAGGACGACACGCTTACCGTCTTGCCCGGACCGTGGTTTGATGAATTTGCCGCCGAGCTGAAAAGGAAGAACTTAAAAATTCGGTGGCAGGCAAATTCGCGTGTCGATACGATAACCTACGACAAGCTAAAGCTCATGAAGGCCACAGGATGTATGCAGCTTGGCTTCGGTGTGGAGACAGGTTCCCCCCGTACCCTCGAATTCTTTAGAAAACATGCCACCATCGAACAGGTGGAGCAGGCCTTCCGGTGGTGCCATGAGCTCGGCATCCTGCCCCACGCCTATCTCATGCTCGGGGCACCGGAAGAGACCGTCGAGGACCTGCAGATGACCTACGAGCTCGTGAAGCGCATTAAGCCCCGAAGTTGGATCGTCTTTACCACAACGGCCTTTCCGGGTAACGACCTCTACGCCTACGCCGTCGAGCACGACATCCTGAACATCAAAAACTACGACGAATACGATAATGCCGAGAACAGCATCATGGGCAGGATGCCTCTCAAGCTCAAGCACCTGACGGCATCAGACATTACGCGATACCGGAACAAAATAAACCACTACCTGCTCCTCGTCAATGCCGTCAACCCCAGCGTCATACTAAAGGCACTTCGAAGGCCCGGCGCAGCCGTTCACGGCATTAAGAACGTGCTCTTTCCGCCTAAATGAATCTCTTATCCCCCTCACCCTGCCCTCTCCCGCCAGGGGAGACGGACCACGATTTACCCCGCAGCAAGCTGCGGGGTGTCGTTCAAATCGAAGGTGCGAACCCGGCGCCGGCGGCGCTAACAACTACAAGTGTTGCTGCCGCAGCCGCCGCTTGCGGAAGCCGCTGAGCTGACCTTAAACCCAGCCCCCGCCTGTGTTTCAACGAAATCGATGCTGACGGGCTGAATGTCGGCAAGAAGCTGCTTGTCAACAAGAAAGGTGATGCCCTTTTCCTTGATGACCTCGTCGGTCTCTTTCGGCTCATCCAGAGCCATGCCCAATGAGGGCCCGCTTCACCCTACTCCTGACATGTAGAGCCTGACCGACGTAGGGCCCTGCTGCCCTTCCAAGAAACTGAGTATCATTTGAGACGCCTTCTCCGTTACATCGACCATACAAATCTCCTTTCAACGTATCTCCCTTTGCCTCACACAGACAGCAAAAGGTCTTTTATTATAGTCATTGCCGGGGTGTTGTCAAGGTCCCTTTGTCGAATCTCGGAAAGCTTGTGTTGTATTACCTCATACGCTACAATTTAGGCGCTCATTGCGGCTGAAAGGCTGACCGTCAATTGAAGGGGGTTGCATGGATCTAAGTGGTCGAACGGCTCTCATAACGGGGGCGGGCCAAGGTATCGGCCGGGCCTGCGCAGAAGTCTTTTCCGCCCGTGGTGCCCGGGTGGTGCTTTTGGACAAGAACAGGAAGACGTTGCCGGCGGTGGCTGGTGGAATCCGCGAAAAAGGCGGGGATGTGCACCCGCACATCATCGATCTCACCCATACGCGGCCACTGGAGAAGCTCGTCGAACGCCTGATGCAGGACATCGCCGTTGATATCCTCGTCAACAACGCAGGCTTCGATCGGCCGGGCGTAACGACAAAGATAGACAAAGGCCACTTGAGCGATGTCCTGGGTATCCACGTCGTAGCCCCTTTCATTCTCATCAAGTGGTTTCTCCCGGCCATGCGCGAGAGGAAGTGGGGCCGCATCATCAACATCAGCTCCGTCTATGGCCTCATGGGCGCAAAAGGGGAGGCCGCATACGCCACAGCAAAGGCAGCCGTCGTGGGACTGACAAAAACAGCAGCGCGGGAGGGTGGCCCCGACGGCGTTACGGTAAACGCCATCGTTCCGGGGCTCATCCGGACACCACCCATCATCAAGATGCCCGACAAGTATAAGGACCCCATCATCGCCCACACGCCCCTGGGCCGCATAGGCGAACCGGAAGAGATCGCCCGTGTTGCTGCCTTCCTAGCGTCGGACGACGCCTCGTTCATTACGGGCGCGACGGTCCAGGTTTCAGGGGGATGGAACATATAGGAGAAACAGTGAAAAGTTAAAGGTTAAAGGTTAAAGGTTTTAGTTGAACGACAACAGGAAGAAGATAGGCGGTGCGAAATTAGAACGTAAAGATTTTTAACTGTGCACTTTTAACTTTGAACTTTGCATTACGAAGAGGAGGGCATGATGAGATGGGGTATTGTGATGGTGGTTGCGGTGTCCATGGCGGTGACGGCGTTCGTTGTGCCTTTATGGGCGGCCGAAGACGTATCCATCTTCTGCTATGTCGGAAATCCGCAGGATAACGAGCTTGTAGGTACGGTCGACGTCTTCGACGTCCGAACCGCTGCCAACTCCTGCAACGTCATGTATAACAGTTGCGAGGGTAACTGCACGGGCTGCTTCGTGGACCGCGAATCGCGGGAGGTCTGCATCGACCCCTATGGGAGGTTTTACTACAACTGAGGCTTCGGCCCCTCAGGGGCCGCTTCACCTGTTTTTTGCCGTGAGAGGCTATGGTCGACAAAGGGCGAGGGCCACGTGGCGACTACGCTCTAAGGAGGCGCCTGCCATGACTATGAACCATCGCATGCAAATCGGGGTCATCCTGTTTGTGGCAAGCGGTGTCTTGCCCCTTCTTATCCCTCTTGTCGCTCTCACGAGCTGGCCTCCTTGGCTGAAGGGGGCTGTGGGCGGGGCACTGGCCATCGGCGGGCCCGAGGTCCTCCTCGTTGCTGCGGCCGCTGTTATGGGCAAGGAAAACTTTGAGCGCATCATGGCAAAGGCCAAGGGATTGCTGAGGGTTGTCAAACCGGCGGGAAACGTGGGTAAGGGTCGCCACGCCGTGGGACTGTGCCTCTTTCTCCTTCCCGTCCTGCCCACCTATGTCATGGCCTATGTGCCCGAATGGCTGCCCGATTCGTCACCTTTGCGCCTATGGGTCAACATAGCAGCGGACATCATCTTTTTGGTCAGCCTTTTCGTTCTCGGCGGCGATTTCTGGGACAAGCTTCGGGCCCTTTTTGTACGGAGGGCCAGGGCCGTCTTTCCCGAATAGACCTCCGTGCAGCAGGCTACAGGGAATCATTCAGGTTGACACGCAGGGTGGCTCTTCGATATGCTGGAAAGTGCGCGGGGCATGTCGGCTCGAAGAGACCAAAGCCTTAACACCCGGCCGTAACATTGAGGAGGAAACGGACATGAGCAAGGCAGATGGGGCCATCGAACTCTTTCGGCAGACATTCAACTGAAGCCAGGCCGTACTGGCGAGCTTCGCCCCCGGGTTCGGTCTGGACCAGGACAGAGCGTTGAAACTGGCATGTGGCATGGGAGCCGGATTTGCCCGCCTCGGTTACACCTGCGGGGCAGTTACGGGTGCAGTGATGGCAATCGGCCTCAGATACGGCCACTCGCGGCCTGAAGATTCCGCCGACAAAGAAACGACGTACAAGGTCGTGCGGGAGTTTATTGACCGCTTCAGAGAGAAACACGGGACCATTGTCTGCCGCGAGCTGCTGGGTTGTGATATTGCCACGCCTGAAGGTCTGTCGTCGGCCCAGGCGCAAGGGCTTTTCCGGAGCGTATGCACTGGCTACGTTCGAGACGCCGTAATGCTGGTCGAATCCCTCGTCTGAGCAATCCCGGCTGAACAGCCCCGCCTACTTGTAAATCACCTCAAAGAGCGCATCGGCCATACCTTGGTTCAGCTTCTTTAGGATCTTGTATTCCTCCAGCGCCTGCCCCCTGTCGCCTAACGCCGCAAAGGCCTTGCCCAGCCCAAGATGCATTCTGGGGTCATCGGGATTAAGCCGTATGGCGGCCTTGAAGGCCGCGGCGGCCTCAGCATGCATGCCCATCTCGGCGTATGTGGCCCCGAGATAACCCTGGGCCTCCGCCGAGTCCGGCGCCAGCCGAATCGCCTCCTTGGTCGCTTCGATGGCCTCCTTGTTTCTTTTCAGGAGACCATAGGCAATGGCCAGGTTATACCTAATCTGCGCGTCGTTCGGGCTGATTGCAGCCGCCTTGCTCAGGGTGGTTACGGCCTCTTCGTATTTTCCCAGGCGGCTGTACACGGCACCCAAATTGCTTAAGGCTTCCGGCTGGCGGGGGTCTATGTTGAGCGCCTCCCGAAATACTTCGGCAGCCTCCCCGTATCTTCCCAGGTTCGCATAGCTCACGCCCAGGTTCACGTAAGTTTCCGCACTTTTCGCATCTATGGTCAAAGAACGCCTGAATGCCTCTGCCGCCCTGTCATACTGTCCTGTCATGCCGAAGGCGAGGCCCTGATAGAACCAGCAGCCTGCCGTCTCTTTATAGTCGAGCTTGCATGCCTCCTCAGGCGAGACGACTGTTTTCTTGTCAAGGGCGCCATCCAAAAGGTTGATGGGCATCGCGAAGTTGAGGTTCTGGGTCTGAGCGATGAGGAACGTTGCCACGCCCACAACCTCTCCTCTATCGTTAAAGACAGGGCCTCCGCTGGATCCCGGCGAAATGGGGGCCGTCATTTGCAGAATCCTCCGGCCTGCGTCCACCTCCCGGATTCCACTCAAGATACCCTCGGATATGGTATTTTCCAGGCCCTGAGGACTACCTATGACATACAGCTTTTCCCCCACCTTTAGGCTGCGCGCGTTCCCAATCCGCACCTTCTGGTACCCGGCCCCCTCCACCTTGAGGATGGCCAGATCGTTTTCCGGATCGGCATGGATCAGTCCTTCTACGGCAATGATCGCCTCCCCCATCTTGACCTTGATGCTTTTCGCCATGTTGACGACGTGATAGTTGGTAACGACGGCACCGTCCTCCCGGACGACAAAGCCGCTGCCTTGGCCCAGAAGCTTCCCCTTGTCGTCAAAAGAAGCGACGACGACCACAGCCTTGTTGTTATTGCGATAGATGGTGTTTGCATCGCCCCGGCAGTAGGAAGGCAGTAAGAGGGTTACAAAGACCGGTATGACATACAAAAGCGTCAGGCAGCATATCCTAATCGGAAAGCAGGGTCGAGCCATCATCAATTCTCCTTCAGGCGTTAGTTCCACATTTTCCTACAGCTCGCAGGGTTTGTAAAGGACTGCCGGCGGACCCCGCAGGCACGCCGGATATTTTTCCATGATCTGCATACAATTTTCTTGAAAAAACGAAATATATCAGCGACAATACGGGCGGGGTGGAATTTATGAGAGTCCTATGGCGGGCTCCAGGATAGGAACATGGGGCTCCTATCCAAGAGCGCTCTACTTGGCCTGAGTGTGGGGGTCCTTGGACTCATCATCGGTTTATCGCCTGTCGGACTTTCTCTGGAAGAGCGTTTCGGCCTCGACATTCTCTTCACCCTCCGGGGCAGCCGGAAGCCACCCGACAGCATCGTTGTTGTCAGCATCGACAAAGAGTCTTCCAACGCGCTGAACCTCAACGCAGATTTTCGGAAGTGGCCCCGCTCCGTTCACGCCCGCCTCGTCGATGTCCTGAGCCGCCAGGGTGCATCAGCCATCGTTTTTGATGTAGTCTTTGCCGATGCCCGACTTCCCGGAGATGACGAGGAACTGGCCAACTCGATAAAGGCGGCCGGCAACGTCGTCCTGGGCTGCTTTCTCAGGGCCGAAAAGATGCCCATCGTGGGCAGCGGAGGCAAGGCAGCCGGCGGCCTTCAGCTCACGGAACTTGTCCTTCCTATCCCGTCCCTCTGCGAGGCGGCAGCCGCCGCTGCCCCCTTCCCCCTGCCCAAGGTGCCCTCCCAGATAAGCCAATACTGGACTTTCAAAACCAGTGCGGGTGACACGCCGACTTTACCCGTCGTGGCGCTGCAAGTGTCTGCCATGAACGCCCTGGAAGGGTTCTTGCGCCTCATGAGGAAGTCTGACAGCGAGACTGCCGTGGACACATTCAGGGCCCACCAGGCGGCCGGTGGCGGTCTTCGCATCGAGGCCCTTGTCAGGGAACTGAGAACCATCTTTGAGAAAGACCCCTCGCTGCCCGACAGGATGTTGGGACAACTGGAGGGTTCCGGCCTGAAGACAAGCGATCCGCCATCGTATGCCAAGATCCGATCGCTCATCCGGATGTATGGGGCCCCGAACAGCCAGTTTCTCAACTTTTACGGACCGCCGAGAACGATCACCACGGTACCCCTCCATGCCGTTGTCTCCCAGCGGCAAGGGGCAACCGATGCCGGTTCTCCCGTGGACTTCAAGGGAAAGACCGTCTTTGTGGGCCATGCACCACGCGTTCAGTACGAGCAGCAAGAGGGTTTTTTGACCGTTTTTTCACTTCCCGACGGTTTGGATATTGCAGGCGTCGAGATCGCAGCGACGGCCTACGGCAACCTCGTGGAGGACAGACACATCAAGCCCGTAGGGGTGGTCGCACACGCTGTGATCCTTTTTTTATGGGGCCTGGCCATCACCATGGCAAGCCGCATCCTTAGAACGTGGACAGCCGTAAGCGTGGTAGTTGGCGCAGCGCTGTTCTATTTGGCTGCGACAGAGTATGAGTTTGGGCGCCATGCCCTCTGGTATCCCACCATTACACCTCTCTTTGTCCAGTTGCCCCTGGGATTTCTCGGAGCGTTTCTTTGGAAATATGTCGATGCCAACAAGGAGCGGAA
>CAZYVU010000046.1:0-18675 GCA_964651435.1 uncultured Pseudomonadota bacterium | reverse complement strand
GCGGGGTCGGGGTCACGGTTTAAGAAGTCACGGTACTGCTGGATGGCGAAGTCGGGATAGCTGTTGAGAGGGGTGGTGGGGGCAGGGCTAAGGAGCTGTATCTCATCAAGAAAAAAGTTGGTTGTCAGCTTTGCATTGGTCAGGGCCTTAAAATAGAAGCGGATTGCTTGGCCTGCAAACTCCGACACGTCGATAGGCGCGGTCTTCATCCACCCGCCCGTTGCATCGAGGTTGCTCAACGTGACGAGGGTTTTAAGAACTGCGTTGTCCCCCGGCCGCCTGATCTCCGCGACGAGCGTATCGGCTATCTGGCCCGAGGTTTCGTCCGTCTCAAAGTAATACCAAAACTGGGCGTAGAGTCCTCCCGCTCCAGCAGTTGGCGCTGCAACATCCTGGAAGAGCACATCGTTTCCGTTATTGTACCCGCCAAGCCAGGTCAGCCACTGGCCCGAGTAAGCGATGCCGGCATCCTGCCAGGCGAGGGCATAAATGCTCTGCTCCACCCAGCCCACATGCCCCTCCTCGAAGCCCGGGTTCGTCAGGCTGTTGGCATGGGTGCCCGACTGCGTCACTGCGTGACGGGCCCCCGAAACGGTCACGCTGCCTGACCGTTCGGCCATATCCGTATTTTGCGATACGGTAAACGTGACCATACCCGCACCCGCACCGGGGCTTCCCGACGCTATCGACATCCAGGACGCGCTCGGCGACGCAGCCCAGGCGCAACCGTCATCGGCCTGAACAAAGAAGGTACCTTTGCCCGAAGCGGGCCCGAAGAGCTCCGCCTCCGGCGTCACCGAATAGGAGCAAAGCTGCGAGCAGTTGCCTGAAAACTCGACATAATTTGCCGAGTACCCAACGTTCGAGGTGCCATAGGCAATCCTCATGTAGCCGCCTTCCCCCCATCCGGCACCCCAGCTATTTTTCAATATCCAGTATCCGCTTCCGGGGCCCTCGTCGTACCACCCCACAAGGGTGACGGCGTGGTTGATGCCCCCACCGCAGGAATCCTCCTCGCTGTAATCGAAAACCCCGCCTGTGTACGCCTGGAACATATCACCGACACAGATGGCAACCGCAACGGGGCCGTGGTCCGTAATGGCCTGTTTTATTGCATCCACCGGCGGGATCGATAATCCGCCCCCAACAAAGTACCAACCGTCTATTTTGCAGTAGTGCGAATAGGGCCCACCGCAGGAGACCGCTTGGGCCCGGTAGGGAAAATTGGCTTCAATGACGGAGCCCGCCTCCGTCTCGCCGGGCGGCATCTTTGACACATGGTAGTCGTGGGCCCACCATCCGCCCCCACAGTCCCAGCCATCGGTATTGCAGGAAAGCAGGTACTGCTCCGAAAGGTCCCTTTCAACGCCCAGAAGCCTCTTAATATTATGTTCGAGCGGGGCGACGGTCGCGAAGGCCCAGCAGCTCCCGCAGGCCCCCTGATTCTTCACGGACGTTTCAACTCCCTGGTCACGCCAGTCAAACGAGGAGGGAAGGGCCATGACGGATTTTGGCTTCTTAAATTTAGCCGTTATTCGCCAGTCCTTGGGCTCTTTAAGGCCCGCAATCTGTCCGATGGAGAAATCAAGGGCCGGCGTTCGGCCGACGGAGAATCGATGACCCTTTCCCCGAAGCTTTGCACGGAGTACGTCCAGCTTTTGGTCTATTTCCCGGTCCAAAGACTCGGGAGTCGACGTGAGCAGCGCCGCGGGCTTCCCACGGGCGGCAGAGGCAAGTGCATCGGGCAACGCGACGGCACCGATGAGGAGCGCAAGGCAGAACCAGCCGACGTATTGCACGGCCAACCGTTTTCCTTTGGTATCTTTTTTCATTCCGGACAAGCCCATCACCTCGCTCAATCAAACTCTCCGAGACGGCTTATAGCCCGGTGGCCGTTTTTGCCCGCCTCCCGGGCTATGCCCTCATTGCTCAGCAAGAACTCAAGGCACGCCTCGGCGGTCCATGTATCTTTAAAGTATAGTCCACAATTGGCCGATAGGCAAAAATTCCTGAGGGATACTACGCTTTCCGGTACCAGGAGCGGTGCTGCGTCCTTCAGGGCCTTGGTAATCAACTTGCGCCTATAGTCTCTGTCCACAACCCACCTGAGTGTTGCCCTTATCGGGTCGCCATCACTCAGCCATTCGGCAAGAATGAATCGGCAGTCAGGCCCACCCCACCCGTCCACGTATCGCTGAAGTGCATAGGCGCAGTCGGTGCTCATTCGCCGCCCCTCACAAAGGACGACCCTCCCGCCCACCTCGTCCGTACGGCCTCGGGATCCTCTGCCCCCCTGCTGCACAACCCTGTCGTACACGGAGACGATCTTCGCAGCCGCCCTGTCGAGCGTGTTCGTTACGTGTCTCTCGCGGCCCCGCTCGCCATACTCCAGGGCCCGACCGGGCACGTTAATAAACTCTTTCATCTTTGCGGCCAGATCCACCGGGTCGCCGGACTCGAACAGATACCCCGTCTCGCCATCCTGTATCAATTCGGGAACACCACCCAGGCGTGATCCTATCACCGGTATCCCTGCCGTCAGCGCCTCCGTGATCGTTACGGGCTGGTTTTCCGGCCACGTCGATGGCAGCACAAAGACGTCCGTGTCCCTGTATACGGTTTCAATCTGGTCATTGCCCACCTTCCCCCAAAAGCGCACGCAACTCTCGAGGCCTAACTGCCTCACATCGGCCCGAAGCCGTGCCGCCTCCTCACCGTCGCCCACTATGTTTACCCTAAATCTACCCCTTTCCCTCTCAAGAAAAGGCAGTGCGCTAATGAGAACGTGAACACCCTTGTGCCTCCCCAGGTAGCCCACAAAGGTAAACCGCACCTCCGCCGAAGGGCTTCGGGACAGGCCCCTGAACCGTTCCGTATCGATGCCGTTCCAGACAACATGAAACCGTTCCCGGTCAAAACCTTCGCCGATGTAGGACTCGGCAAGGTACCGGCTTGGCGAGATGAAGGCGTCGGCACAGCTCAGCGAAAGCCTCACAAAATCCTGTCTCATGCGGACTGGAATGGGCGCACCCTGACCGTCGTCCACAAAGGCAAGGCAGTCTTCGCAGCGCCGTGGAGCCTCGCAGAGGCTGCCGTCCGGTTTCAGGACGGTGTTCTTTAGGCAAAACCCCCAATGATCGTGGAAGGTCAGGACCGTCGGCACACCCTCCGCTGCAGCAATACGCACCAGTCCGGCGGAGAGACCAATAATGTTGTGAAAGTGCACGACATCCGGCCTCACATGGCGAAGGATATTGAGAAAATGGTGCTCCACCCCACGGTGGGAGAAGTTGACGCGGGAATGATGGTAATCGTCGGGACCCAGCCGAACCCGGTACACGGGAAGGCCCTCGAAGGTCCCCTTGCTCATGGCGTGGCGGGCGCTGCCGTCACCGGGGTCGCCCGCAAAGATAACCGGCTCGTGGCCCAACCGCTGCATTGCCTTTGCGTGGAAATGGGCGATCAGTTCGGCACCGCCTATGAAGTTTGGAGGATAGGCGTTCGAGCAGATGAGGATTCTGTATTTTCCGTGGGCCGTCACGATCCCTCTTCTCCCCGCCGCACCGTGTCGTGGCGCCGTGCGGAGGGCCTGAAGTAGACCATCGCCAAGTCGTCGTCTTTGCCTTCTCCACCGTACCCAACAGCGCACGAAAAGTCCGGCTCAACAAAATCCACGTATGGCGATTCCTCCCACCGGACCTCGTCGAAGGTCCGTCTCCATGGAAGGCCAGGGTCACCCCCGACAACGAGAAAGAAGGGATGCTTCGGCACAAGCCCGATAAAGGCTTCAAGATAGAGCCGCCAATCCTCATCCCCCTGGGAATCTTTTAAAACAATTAGATCGATGCCCCCTTCCCTCTCCAGCGCGGCAAGGTGCGCGGCCCATTCTTCCGGCGACGGCCCGGCCTGATGGGATAGGCCGTCAGACGGGGGCGCACCCCCATCGGAGCCCGCGCAACCCGTGAGGGCGACGACGCTTGGCGAGTAGGCAGAGAGGAGCTGCACATATTCGCCGGGAGGACCCAAGTAGAGACACCTTCTCGGCCTGTATCTAAATAGGAAGACTCTCAGGGCCTCCTCTTCGGGAGCGGCAGACACAGCCCCCCGTTCCGTCGACAGTGCCGCCCCAGCGGAAAGGGGCTGTGCATCGACCCCGGGGGGTCTATGGCCGGCCGGGGCGGCAGCCTTTCCCTGCGCCTTCGCCACACTGTCGAGTATGTTAAGAAAATCATGCACATAATCGTTCCAGGTCCTGATGCGGCTGCGCACCGCCTCTTCCCCAAGCTTGCGCAGCAAGGCTCCGTCTGTGGCCAAAGCATAGACGGCATCGGCGAGGCACCCCTCATCCGTCACATCGGTGGTCAGGCAACCGCCCCCTGACGCCAATTCGGCCATCACCCCCTGGTCATAGCAGATGCACGGTTTACCGTGCCAAATACTCTCCAGGATCGGCATTCCGAAACCTTCTATAACAGAGGGGTAAACGGTGAACGTGGCTGCCTTATAGAGCCCGTGCAGCCTGTCGTCATCAACAACGCCCAGCCACCCTATCCTCGGGTTCTTCTTCGCTATCGATTCTATTTCCTCAGCAATCTCAAAGGCACCGGCATATCGGTTACCCACAAGGGTCAGGGACCAGGCAAGCTCAGGATGGGCCTCCTGCAGCCTCACGCAGGCCCCTACGAGGCGCATGTGGTTCTTGCGTGGTTCCAGGGTAGAGACACAGAGTATCTTTACCTCGTCCGGCGGCGCAAAGGCGGCGCGCCGGTTTCTTGGAAACCCGCCGAACTCTCCGGGAAGCTGGTCCGGCACGGGTCCGGGGCCGGACACCCCCTGGGCCCTCCAAAAATCCTCCAGGCACTGCGAAGAAAAATCCGAGATGGGTACGACGACATCGCATTCTGCCAGACCTTTCATATAAGCGCTGTGGTTCTGCCTTATGGTCTCGTCCTTCACGAGCTCCGGGTGAAGCACCGGGATGGCGTCATAGAATATGGCCCCGATATGCATTCCCGAGCCTCTCGCCATCCGTCGCAGGCCGGCGGCCTCGCCTTCCGGAACAAGCTCCGTCATGAGAAGCCAGCAGGGCCGAGACGGCGATACGGCAAAGAGACTGAAGAGGTCGCCTCCCTTGCCCCCCGATGCGACCCTTGTCCGGTCGCGCAGCTCGGGTCCATTGAACCTTCCCAACTGGTCGTACTGGGCCCTTGTGGGGAGTACATACCTTCCCGTGGATGGCTCCCGCACAACAAACCACGGATCGAGGTGCTTCTGCAGCTCCCTGCACAGGCGGCGCGTCACCCTGACAACGCCCGAATTGGCCGGATCGGCTGCCGCATTCGTCACATCCACAACGACCACCGGGGCACTGCCGTCTCCCCCGGTGTACGATGGCGGCAGGCTGCGCCTACCCTCATCCACCTCACCCAGAATGGCCACATAGTCGCCGACAACCCTCTCCCACCGGAAAAAGGCAACAAACTCCTCCCGGGCCACGTCCAGGGCGGGCCCCGAGAAGCCCTTTTCCGACAGAATCTCGCAGGCCTTTGCCACCATTTCACCGTTGTCCCTGCAGAGAAACCATGGGTGCATGATTACCTCGGGATGGGCTCCGACGGAGAATGCGAGGGCAGGCTTCCCGGCCCACTGCACCTCGGCTACGGGGAGGTTAAAACCCTCCCAGAGCGACGTGCAGACGGCAAGATCGATCTGTTCCATGATCTGCGCCAGCTCAAGGTCATCGGGGAACCCGATGGGGAAAATGTTGTTGCGAAGTCGACGGGGGATATCGACCTGTTCAGGGTCAGCCAGGACAAGGAGGGAGCTGTCGGGAATCGACCTTCCTATCTTTTCCATGATCTCGAACAGCGCCTCAACATTCTTGTAACAATTTGTCTCCCACCTGCCCAAAGAGAGGATGACCCGAGATCCCCGCCGCTTAAGATCTCCTACCAGATCTGCCGCCCCGCCGGCTCCTCCCTTCCCCACTGCACCTGAGGTCCACAGCGACGTCTTCATGTGGTCTGCGCCGAGCAGCACCACGTCGATGGGCACTTCCCTGTTGCAATCATCCATGGTCTGAGACAGGGCAATGAAGTCGCTTATGGCGATAACCCGGGAGGCCTGCGGCATATAGGCCTGCCTCAGATGCCGCACCTTCTGCTGAACAGCCAGGGCCTCACCCTTGTATCCATCCAGGGGCACAGCTCCGCAGTCGACGAACAGGACCTCAACGCC
Source organism: uncultured Pseudomonadota bacterium (assembly GCA_964651435.1). Lineage (GTDB taxonomy): Bacteria > Desulfobacterota > Syntrophorhabdia > Syntrophorhabdales > CAYQXL01 > CAZYVU01. The sequence goes on along the minus strand of CAZYVU010000046.1, from coordinate 12,438 downwards.
CATCCTTCTGAAGAACGGTATGGCTGCGAAGAACGGCCAGCCGCCGATGACGGCAATGCCCGGTTGCGTACCGGCGTCAAAATGGCCGGCCCACGACGATTCAAACCATTGGGCCGTATACTCATTCAGATTCCGGTATTCCGCCTCGTCGCTGGGCACGTCGATGATTCGGTCGGCAACGGCCTTAACCACGGGCTCATCGTACCGGTTTCCCATGATGGTTACGCCGTGCCCGCGCTCCTTCAGCCCCTTTGCGAGCAGGATGAGGACCCTGTCCAAGCCAAAACGGAAGAGAAACCGTTCGTTGCAGATGAGGACGTTCATGCTCCCTTGTACCCTATCACCACATAATCCTGGGGCCCCTGGAAGAGGTTTAGGGCCTCGTCGCCCGCGTCGGCAGGGAGGGCCCGAAATCCGTCGTTGGGGTGGAGCCTGATTACCTCGACGTCACGAAACCCGGTGGCCTCCATGAGGAAAGAGAGTGCAGCCGGGGGAACGGGCCTTCGGTGCGTCGGGTCAAAGTAAAAGTTGCAGGCCCCCACAATAAGATTCTCCGGGTTGGGCGTTTCAAATATGCCAATGCCTCCCGGCTTGAGGACCCGCAATACCTGGGCAAACAGGTCCGCAAGGACCGCCGGCGCAAGATGCTCTACAACATGAAACCCCGTAACGGCCCCCAGGGATTCCGAGGCCTCCTCGTTCAGGCAGGCCGGTGCGTCTCCATGAGACACCGCGAGGCCCCGGTCGCAGCAGAAGCGCACCATGGACTCATTGGAATCTATGCCTCGGCCGTACAGGCCTTTTTCCGCGATCAGCTCGAGCCATTCGCCACGGCCGCAGCCCACGTCCAGAATAAGAGTGTCCTCCTTGCCGGCCCCGGACCTTTCAATGTATGGGACGTAGATGGAAAGCTTCTCCCTGATCGCCTCCCTGGAACCCCTAAAGCGGTTTTCAAACTGCAGGTAAAGGTTGTCCGGTAGCCGGTCCTCTCCTGCCATGTCGCCGATCCTTTCCTCCACGTTGTTGAGCCGGTCGTCAATCATCCGCATTCCCCGGTCTGCCGACAGGAGGGCGGGGCTTAGCCCGCTCAGAATCTCATCGGTCTTGCCAAAGCTCTCTTCCAGGTCTTGCGTGCGCTGTTGGAGCCTCTTCAGCAGGTCTCCAACCGCGCCCAGCCTGTGATCCATGCTCAGGGACCGACCATAAAGCTCCCGGACACAATCCTCCAGCGCAGACATCGGCAGCGCCTCCACCTTTCTGTTCAGCACATCTTTAACCGCTTGCACCTCCGCCAGCAGGCTTTCTCGCAACTCTTCCGCCGACCTGGAGGAGGTCTCGGCAAAGACGGGCAACTGCCTGATGTACGGCCTCATTCTCGCAAAGGTGAGCATGAGATCAAAGGGCTTACCGATGAAGGGAACCATCGACCATGCCTTGACCGCCCGGTAAAGCAAATATCGCCTCCGAAGCCCCACCACCTTGACCCCTTTTTGACGGCCTTCAGCAGATGACTGCAGATGCTGGAGAACCTCGATCTTGTCGACGGTAAACGTGCGCAGGGCCGACAGATATTCCCTCAGTCCTATGGGGTCGGGCTCTCTTCCCAACAGCCCGCCGTAGGCGGCCCTCACGAAGTCAATGTCGTCGTAGCGCAGCAGTTCGCCCACCCCGATCCGTTCCCGGCCGGACGCCGGTGCCCTCCGGCCGAACCGGTTGGCCGCCCGCCCAAGAATGTCTTCCGTCCCCGTGGCCCTTGCCATTCTTACTATGAGCGTCTTGACTGCAACCACAGGGGATTGACGCGTTCCCCCGGCGCCGCGCCTTACACTAACCCCCCGGGCGTTATACCTCTCCTTTTTGCGCGCCGCCTCCCGCTCCATGACCTTCATGATCTCCGCAACGTTCACCGGGCCCTCATCCCGCCGCAGCGCGTCGAACCCTCTGCTGTCGTTCTCCTTACCCAAACCGCCTTCCCCCGTAGCCCCGCCCTTTCGTGGACCCCCCTTGCCTTGCGGTGCCGCCCCGTCCTGTGTGCTTCGTCCGGTTTCACCCATCGCGAGCCTACGCCCCCTCCCCTTCGCCGGGAATCGCCTCTCGTACGGTAAAAGAGGGGATTATTCTGCAATACCCTATAAAATCAGCATCCGGCGAGGCTATGACCCTAAACGTGCAGACGTTGTTGATCCAGTCATAGCATCCCGAAACGTGATCCCTGTCCCGATGTATGGCCACCGTAAGGTTGTAGATGTTCGGACCGAGGTTAAGGGGCATTTCATAAGCAACGTCGTACAGGCGGCCCTTTTTAAAAAAACCGCTGGGGACGCGCATCATATGGCTGTTTGTGCCGAAGACATCGTTTCCTATCCTGTCCCGTATGGCTATGCCAAAGGTCGGGTTCGACAGGTCCTCATGTGCCGCCACCGTAATTCGAACCCTTACCGTTTCCCCTGATATGAAGGTTTCCCGTGCTGCGCCCGCCCCATCAACCACATCGGTGGCCAGAATCTCAATCCGCCGGTTCCCGCTGCGCACCCTTGCTTCATCTTTCTTCTGCGCCATGAGCCCCGTGCCGTCGACATTCTCCAGGCTCAACAAGGCATAGTAATAGTCGAAGACGCTGCCGGGCGTTCCTTCGTCCACGATAGCGCCGCGTTCAAGTAATATAGCATAATCACAGAGCGTCTTCACCGCGTTCGGGTCGTGGGAAACAAAGATGGTCGTTTTCCCCGGAGCGGACATGAGCTCTTTGATTCTCTGAATCGACCTTACCTGAAAGGCGATGTCGCCGACGGCCAGGGTCTCATCGATAATGAGTATGTCCGGGTCGACGTTGACGGCAACGGCAAACCCGAGGCGGACAAACATGCCGCTGGAGTAAGTCTTCACGGGCTGATAGGCGAAATCTCCGATATCGGCAAAGGCGAGGATGCTTTCGATCTTGTCGTCCATCTCCCCCTTCGTGTAGCCCATCAGTGCCCCGCTAAAATAAGCGTTGTCAATGCCCGTGAACTCGGGGTTGAACCCGCTTCCTATTTCGAGAAGGGCCGAAACCTTGCCGTTCACGGATAGCCTTCCCGCTGTCGGCGTCAAAACACCGGCCAATATCTTGAGGAGCGTGGACTTGCCCGACCCGTTTCTGCCTATGACGCCAAGGACCTGCCCCTTGGCTACGCTGAATGTTACATCACGGAGGGCGTAAAAGTCCTGATGATACTTGCGCCCAAAGGGACTCAGGGCCTCCTTGAGCCGGTCCGCATGCCTGTTGTAGAGCCTGTAGACCTTCGACAGCCCCTCTACGGAGATTATCTTCTCCCGGTCCGGATTATGGAGGTCTTTAGAGGACATCGGCGAAATGGGGCTTCAGCTTCTTAAAAATCAAACCGCCCACCAGGAAAAGAGCGAGGGTAACAGCCCAGAAGTAAAGGGCCTGCCAGGGCTGGTGCCAGAACGGGAAGGAATAGAGGAACGATTGCCGGTAGCCGGTGACGACGTAGAACATGGGGTTGAGCAGAACGATGCGCTGAATCTCTGCCGGCATCATGGAGATATCCCAGAAGATGGGCGTTGCCCAGAATCCCAGTTGCAGGACGACGGCAACGATCTGGGCAACATCTTTGACAAATACGTTCAGAGCCGAGACAGCCCAACCGATGCCGAGAGCAAGGGCGCAGGAACAGAAAAGGTAGTAGAGAAACTGAAGCCAATAAACGTTCGGGGGTATCTTCTGAAAGAAGAGCAGGCCGACAAGCACAAGGAGAAAAATGCCGTGAGTGGCCACGGCTAAGAGAATCTTGACGACTGGAAGCACCTGCGAAGGGAAAACGGTCTTCTTTATGAGGTGGGCGTTCGCCGTGATGGAACCGGCGGAACCGCTGACGGCCTCCGCAAAAACCTGCCACGCAGCCATTCCGGCCGTGAGCCACACCACAAAGGGGACCCCGTTTGCGGGCTGCACCTTAAACCCCACGCTGAAGACAACCCAGTAGATGAAGACCATGACCATGGGGTGTACGATGGTCCAGATGAAGCCGAGGAGGGAGCCAACGTACTGGGTCTCCAGGTCCCGCTTGACCATGGAGAAGATCAGATACCTCTGGGTAATCATCAGCTTGACAAAAAGGACAAACCCCTTGATCACGGCCGCACCCGTCCTGCCTCCAGGCCGCCCGGTACCGCCCGGCGAAACTCCGCGGCCTTCTGTTGGCTGCCGCCGAGAAGGTCGGCACCGTCCTCCACCACGGAGCGGTATATCTCCGTTACGCGGGGCCAGGAGCAGGTCCGAGCCACAAAGTCTTTCCCCTGAGACCCCATTTCTCCGTGCTCCAGCAGGTAGTCTGTGCAGGCCCTGAACTCCTCATAGTTGGCATACCACAAGCCGGCATTGCTCCGCCTGCTCTGACCGACGGCCACCTCGCACCGCGCGCTCACCAGGGTTGGCCTGCCGAGGCTCCATGCCTCAAGGAGCACAAGGGAAAGACTCTCTTTTGTCGAAGGATTGACAAGGAACAGGCTGCCCGCCATGGCATCAAACTTTGTATCTTCGTCAACAAAGCCGGCCTCGACGATGTCCTCGTGGCGGGGGACGCTCATGATGCGCTTTCCCAAAAGAACCAGCTTGAGGCGACCCCTCGTTTGCGCCCGGTATCTGAGAAAGAACTCGAATAATTCTGCGCATCCCTTCTGCTCATCTATCCTGCCCACATAGATGATATAGGGCCCCTCGATGGACATCTCCCGCCTAAACCGGTCACCGTTCGGATTGTTGGGGACATCGATGCCCACGCCGCACACGGCCCCCCTAAAGTTTGCCCACGGAAAGCGTCGCCAGAGGAACTCCAACTCCTCGTTCGTGTTGAAAAGGAACCCCTGCGGTCGGTTGAACCAGGAATCGTAGATGGGCAGGTAGATGGGCCATTCGTCGTGCGCCGTCGGCACAAGATAGGCCTTGGCGGCCACAAGCGGGAGGCCGAAGTAGGTGCTGGCGTAGAGATAGGTAAAAAAGATGAACCTGTCGTAGCGGGAAAAGGCCGCCGAAAGGTACTTTAAAAGGCCCGAACTGTCGGGCCCCTGAAGCTTCATCCAGTGCTCCGCCTCTTTTCTGGTGACCATCTTGCGGCCGAGCTGGAGCCACGAGGCGTATCGTCCGAAAGACCGGGGATCTCTCGGACGGTCAACCCTGAACCGCCTGACCGGTACGCCGTCGACGCTGTCCCTGCCCTCCCTATAGTGATCCTTCCACGTCACGTAGTCGACGGCGCAGGTGGTAAGGATCTCAACATCCCAGAACTCCTGCATCCGCCTGGCCACCATGAGACAATGGGCCTCAGACCCCCCGTTCACTTCGAGACCGCATCGCTGCACTACAAAAGCTACTTTAGGCCTGTCTCCCATGGAATACCGCCGGCCGGTCAGCGCCTCGCCAAAGGCAACGGCTTAGGCGATTGCCTCCATAAATTGCCTGCTCACCCTCTCATGTGCGTATTTTCGACAGTTTTCGTACCCCTTCGCAATCAGGTAATCCCTCCTGTCCTTCTTGCTCAATACCAGATCGATGGCTGCGGCAAAGAGCCCGTAATCGACATCTCTAATCGTCAATTGCTCCGCACCTGCCGTATCGCCGACAGCACAGCGGTCAAGGGCGATGACGGGAACCCCGTAATGCTGGGCCTCTATGACGGGCACGCAGAAACCCTCGTGCTCAGACATGACGAGAAAGATGTCCGATGATCTGTAGTACCCTCTCAGGCCGACGGCATCGACGTCTCTCGTGAAAACCACGGTGCCGGACAGGCCGCAGGCCCTGATAAACCTGCGCAGCTCCACGTAGTATGCGTGCAGTTGCGGGTCTATCCGTCCGACAATACAGAGCCTCACGTCGCCCCCAAAGCGATCGCGGTACGCCCTCACCGTTTCGACAAGGTGCCGGTGCCCCTTGTTCGGCGCCACCCTTCCCACGAACAGAACGGTCTTCGGCCCCTTCGCCCCGTCCCTATCCACGCCGTTACCGGCGGCCTTTACGTCTTCAAGCATATTGAAGGGAGGCACGACAGCAATATGCGCCTCCGGCGCCCCCCAAGACTGCAACTCCCGCATGTTATGGCAGGAGTCGGCGATAAAGCGCTCCACCTTTGGGCTTCTCGCCAGCCGCTTCGTCTGGAGCCTTCCCAGCTTGGAAAGAAGTGCCACAGCTTCACAGTAAGGTGTATAAAACTCTGACGGGGTAATGCTGTGATAGCGGATCACAACGCGCGCCTTTGCCGCCTGCACCACGCCTTCTATGTCCTGCCAGAAACCGGAATGATGATACAATAGCAGATTATTACTGTCCGATATGGCCTTAAGGAAGTCCTCCCTCGTCATCATGAAGGGGGCAAATCTTTTCGCACACGTTTCTGCGTACAAAAAGGCCTCAATGCCATGGGCCCTGAAAGAGCTCAGCTCCCCCAAGACACAGTTTCCGATGGCATCCCGATCATAAAGGTTGCAGGCCGTTATAACCGCCTTCATCCCGCCCGACCTGTTATCAGGAGGTCCTCCCCTTTTCGTTTCTAAGGCGCTTTACCTCCCTTTCCAAGGCGTCTATTCTGTCATAGAGCACTTCCACCTCCTCTATGATGTAGCCGATTCTTCGAGGCAGTTGAAGGTAATCGACAGTTCTTTTGGCCATCCAGCCCAGAACCGGGATGGGATAGCAGGCCTTTACCGCTTTTGCGATCCACCGCCCAAAACGGCGCCTCGCCCCCACGACAACATAACCTGCCTTGGGCACCGCCGGAATCTCGTCGTTACTCTCCCTGGATGACCCGGATGGGGTCTTTTCCGACTTCTCCAGGTCCCTTGCCCTCAAACGTATTTCCGCCATGATCGTATCTACGGAAACCTGCTGATCTTTCTCTCCTTCTCCCGCCATAGCCCAAGCCTCACATCAATCTATAACAAAATCAATTTTATGTCTATGACGCCCTTTTTTCCACGGTCTGCGCAACTTCCCAATAGCGCCTCTGCCACATCGAAGCACAGTCCGGAAGCCGCTGAAATCCCTATCCTTCTTATGACTCATCTGGTATAATCGGAAATGAAAGAGGGTCCTGTTGCAACGTCCCGTTGCGGGCCCACCAACGCTGCAGCGTCTTATAGAATGTAATGAGGTGAGAAATGAGGGTTCTTGTAACGGGCGGTTGTGGCTTCTTGGGTTCTCATGTTTGCGAGTTTTATGTGAAGAAGGGCGCGGAAGTTATCGCTTATGACAACATGACGAAGCACGAGCTCAAGAGAACAGGGCTCACCACGGAAGAGGCGCGGGACTATAACTGGAATTTCCTGACGGGCCTGGGCGTTCGCATGGTCAGGGCCGACGTCCGCAATTATGAGGAGCTTCTCGATCACGCGGCCGGCTGCGACTACATTGTCCATACGGCCGCCCAGCCGGCCATGACCATCAGTTGGGAGGACCCCCGGCTGGATGTCACCACCAACGTCATGGGGACGTTCAACGTTCTGGATGCCGCCCGCACGCTGAAGATACCTGTTGCCTGCTGCGCCACCATTCACATTTACGGCAACAGGATCAACGATGAGTTGCAAGAAGACAAAACCAGATACATCCGAGAGCCTCACGGCATCGACGAAAGCTATCCCACGTTGGGCGGCCACCTGTCACCATTGCATGGCTCCAAGGCAGCGGGAGATATTTACACGAGGGTCTTCATCGATACATATCAACTTGAGGCGGCCAGTTTTCGCCTGACGGGCATCTACGGCACGAGGCAGTTCGGCGGCGAGGATCACGGGTGGGTCGCCAATTTTGCCATCCGGAGCGTCCTGAACCGGCCCTTAACGGTATTTGGGACAGGGAAGCAGATTCGTGACATCATTTACGCCACCGATGTGTGTGAGGCCTTTGACGCCTTCTACACGACTCGGAAACCCGGTGTCTACAACATCGGCGGCGGACTCGGGACCGCCATCTCGCTGCTGGAATGCATCGACCTGATCGGAGAGATCAACGGGATAAAGCCTGAAGTGAGGTTCGCCCCCGACCGCTATGCCGACCTGCGTTATTTTATCTGCGATATCTCCAGAGCGCAAAAGGAGCTCCGTTGGTCCCCCAAGGTGCTTCCCAGAGAAGGTGTTTCCATGCTCATCGACTGGATCAGGGAAAGCCGCAACGTCTTGGCTTCGACGGAAGGGTGATGGCTATGAAGGCATTGGTTCTGGCTGGAGGAAGGGGAAACCGGATCAACGAGCTGTCCGCCCGCCAAAACAAATGTATGGTTGAAGTCCGCGGGAAGCATCTGATCGAGTACAACATGGACTGTGCCATCGACGTGGGCGTCGATGAGATTGTCCTGGTCGTTGGTTACAAGGCCGAAACCATCATCAATTTTCTGGGCAACACCTATAAAGGGACAAGGATCAGGTACGTGATTCAGACCGAGCAAAAGGGGCTTGTCCACGCCATCGAATGTGCCCAGGAAACGGTAGACGGTGCCGACTTCTTTCTCATGCTGGGCGATGAGATTCTCTTCAACCCTAAACATCAGGCCATGATCGCCGAGTTTGAGAGTAACAGCGACATATTCGGCATCTGCGGCATTGTTAGAGTTGCAGACCGGAATCAGATTCGGAAAACCTATACCATGATCAAAGGGCCGAACAACGATATCTATCGCCTCATCGAAAAGCCCCGACACCCGCTCAATGAGTTCCAAGGGACCGGCCACTGCGTCTTTCGTAATCAAATCTACGATTACATCAAGTATACCCCCATCCACCACGAACGAAACGAGAAGGAGCTGCCGGATCTGATTCAGTGCGCCATCGACGATGCCATGACGATCAAGGCGTTTATGATCTGCGAAAAGTACACCAACGTCAACACGCACGAAGATATTCGGCTGGCAGAGGGCTTTTTTGTATGAGCCGCCATCTGGTCGTCATTCCGGCCCACAATGAGGAGGAGACGATCCATGAGGTTGTCGCAAAAGCCTTAGCGTATACCGATGTTTCCGTCACCGACGACGGAAGCAGGGACGGAACGGCCGATATTCTCCGGCGCCTCAAGGCCGAGTGCAGTGAAGGGAAATATTCCCACAAGCTGAACATCATTACCCATCGCAAGGCTACACACATTCCTCAAGGTATACAGGACGGCTTGATCTACGCCATGAAGGGGGACTACAATTTTGTGGTGACGATGGACGCCGGCATGTCTCACGATCCCGATGCGCTTCCTCGGTTTTTTAACCATAACCCGGACATAGATGTCGTCATCGGAAGCCGCAAGAACACGGAAAACGTCCCTCTTTATCGAAAAACGATTAGCCTCATGGCCAAGCGCGTTGTCAATTACGCCCTCACCAGCTCTTGTTTTGACATCTCCGGCCCCGGCATAGAGGATTGCACAAGCGGTTACAGGAGATATAGCCGGCGGGCCTGCGCCCTCATTGCCAAGGCCCGGCTCAGGTCAAAGGCCTTCGATTTTCACATGGAAACCCTGGCAATGTGCTACCGGGCCGGAATGACGGTCGAAGAGATCCCGATCCACTATGTCTTCTCCAACTCCTCCTTCAACAAGAACGTCTTGAAGCAAGCCGTGAAGTTCGGTATGCATCTTATTGCAACGAAAGGTCAATCGTCAAGAATGGGACGTCGTGGCGGTCCGCTCGGTTCCATCGTTCAGAAAGGGCGATGAGCCTTTGCGTCACTTGATGTTGGCCACGAGAAGGCCGACGACTACAATTGCGTACCCGAGCAGGAGATTCCAGGAAAACTTCTCCTTGAAGATGAGTATGCTCAAGACCCCGATCAGCACATAGGAGGCAACGCTCAGCACGAGAAACGCCTTGTTTAACGGAATCGTTTTCAGGCAAATCCTGTAAAAGTAGACGGACACCCCGAAAAAAAGGAGCCCCAAAGGAAAGTGGATGCCCCGCAGGCTTCCCTGAGCGCTCTGCTTCATCAGTGCGTGGCCGCCAATATTGAAGACAATCGTCAACAGCAAGAAGCCTATGCCTCTTTGCATCTGCCCCCTCACCCTATCATTTGGGGACCTCCTCCAAACATCGCCGGAGTCAATTGCCGGCCCCTTATTGTCCCTTCACATTACTATGGCCCTTCCGAAGAAGTCAATGCGCTCGCGCGCCCCTGCGTCTCTCACCGCACCGGTCCGCTTCCGGCCGCTGATCCACCGTCGCCACCTTGACAACCCACATGGTTTGAGATAAATAACGTCAACGCAAAGCCCAAAACAGATGGTAAAACTCGGGAAAAACCTGCTTGGCCCCCTTTCGTTTTTTGCCCTCGTTCTCGCCGCTCTTCTCGGCCTGAGCTGGGGCCGGCTAACGGGTGCCGTCACCGTAGGGGGCGATCTGGCCGCCGACATGCTCCTGGCCAACAGACTGAGGGATGAGGGGTGGCTGCTGGTCGGCATCTATTCCAGATTCCATTTCAATCATCCGGGCCCCTTCTGGTTCTACTTTAACCATGCTATCGAGCTGCTGCTGGGGTGGACGGAGCTGTCTCGATACCAGCTCTGGATGATCGGCAGCGTCTTGATCAACTCAGCCTGCGTCTCCTTTGCAGGTTTTGCGCTGTCAAAATATCTAGTGTGCCGCATGAGCATCCGGTTATCGGCGACCTTTCTGTGTATCCTCATCGGTCTTGTGGGGGGGGACGTGGTGAGCCTGTGGATGCCGGACCGGCTCATTGCCCCTTACATAGCCTTCTTTGTCTGCCTTTTGCATCTGAGCGAGGGGAACCATCGGTACCTGTGGGCATCGGTGTCGCTGGCCTGCATGCTCATACATGGCTATGCATCCATGCCTGTCTTTACCTTACCTTTCTTGGCCGCAAGCATGGCAATCGGATTCCTTATGAGGCGGGCAAACGTCAACTGGAGCGCGATACGAAAGCAGGCCTACTATTCTCTGGGCATCGCCGCCCTCTTCGCGTTCCCCATATGCTACGACCTCCTTGTCTCCGACCAGAGCAACCTCTCAAAAATCCTTGCCGCCCGGGCCCGTTTCGCAACAATGCCGAAGCCGGACTGGCAGGAAATGCGCGACTTCGTTCAGACCCTGGTTTTCCAGGAAAACGCCATAAAATACGCCATTGGCCTGCCCCTGATCGCCCTCTTGGTGATCGTTGCCCGTACCAGGGAATCCCTCAAATCGCGGATCGTTTTCCTTTCCATAACCTGCCTGGTCGTGACGCTAACCATGCTCGCCTTCTACAAACAGACCCCCTCGACTCTCTACTATTTTGTGGCCCAATTCTATGTCGGCATACCGGTCACCCTTCTGACTGCCATGCTCAGTCCTTTTGCTGCCGGGACTAAGGAGGATGTCTTCCCCGGCTTGAAGCCGGGCGGGGCCATATTTCTTCAGATAGTATCCTTCGCCGCCATTGCGGTCTGCTTTCTCTTCCCCCTCAAGAATATGGAGGAACGTCATAACGTCTGGAGGAAACCAATACTGCGCTTCGCAGACCTAATAGAGCAGGGCCGCCCTTTCCCCTCTTTCGCGGGCATCGATTACTCGGAGCACAACCTCTGGCCTCTCGTCAGCGGGCTATTGGTGGAGCTGGACAGGAGACACGTCGGGGCATGCACCACCTGGAAACATATGGCCTTCCTCTACACCGACAAAAGGGTTTGTCACGGCAAGGGCCTGCCCGCCTTCCGCGTTTCCAGGGCGGCGGAATGTCATAATCGCTGCCTCGTCGAAAGCCATGGCTACGGCCTTAGCGCCTACCGCTTCAATCCCGTAACCCTGAGGAAAGTTTTGCCCTATGATGCAGAGGGGCTGTTTTTTGAGGAGTGGCACAGTCCCGAGAAGGGCTTCCGGTGGTCGTCAGGCAACTCCTCGGCCATACATTTCCGCATGTCCGAAAAGGTCCGTCTCCTTCACCGCCCGAACCTGACCATGGAGTTCTATACGCTCGGAAGCCAGACAATCCACATTTATCTTAACGGAACGAAGGTGCATTCCATAGCAACCTCTGCAGCCGACGGCACCATGTCGCCTGCCTTTACCGAGACGATTCCCCTCGACCCCTCACTCCTGCTTGCCGATGACAACAACGTGCTCCGGTTCGATCTGCCGCAGGCCCGTGCGCCCAACAGCTCTGATTACCGCATCCTGGCCCTGGCACTCCGATCCCTGTCCTTCCATTAATATCCCGTCTTCAGTGGCCGTCATACGGTTTGTCTGGTTTGTTGGGTTTATTTGGTTTATCTGGTTTATTTGGTTTATCTGGTACACAGCACAACCAACATCGAGCATCCAGCATCTATTGCCCCTGTCCTCCCTCTTTTTCCACCCCAACCATTCACTCAATTACCGCCGTTGCTGTTTCTCCCCCTCTCCGCTTCTCCGTTTCTCCCTCTTCTGTCTTCTAAAACCTTCCCCGGTATTCGGGTGCGATGAGGAACCCGTT
>CAZYVU010000045.1:0-18798 GCA_964651435.1 uncultured Pseudomonadota bacterium | reverse complement strand
GAAATCGACAATCCTGACGACAAATCTTGAAGACGCTGAGTGGTACGATCTCTTCCAGAGAAAGAATCTGGTCGACGCCCTCCTGGACCGTCTCAACCACTACTGCATTACCATACGCATCGATGGCCCGTCGTTGAGAATGTCTTCCAATGGCAGAAGGAGGCCTTCCAAAGACTGATCCGTTGGTGTTCCCTTCCGGGAACGTTGTTCCTCGCCCTCGCTTGTCGCCGCCGCTTACGCCCTCCCATGTTCTCCCAACCGCGCATCCTCATGGCTACTGTTCATGAGCACAAAAGGGTCAATTCTGGTGGGCGGCGAACCTTTCAGCGAATACCGCCAGCCCATCGTCCATTGTGCAGTCTCACTGCATATCGGCCGATCGTTATATTTTTGAGAAGGAGGGCAGAGATGGTCAAGATCTTTCACACAGTGAAGAGAGGGTTTTCCGTGGTTCGCCGCTCAGCTTCACGCCGCATTCCTCTGTTTTCGCAGCGTGCTTCAGTATACCGGATCGGGGGCCCTGTCGTTGAGACCCTGGTGGGGCCGCCGCATGTTGTATCCGTTCAAAGAAGGGCATCGAGGGGACATCTTTACATTTTGACAGATCATTGATTCTGTGCAACCATTCGCTATGTCCGGAAAGCCAGTGATAGATGCCCCACCCAGAGAGCGTGAGGGTTACACTTTATCGGACAGGCAGGAGACGATAAGCTGGTTCTGGCTTATCCCCTCGTCGATTGCCCGTTCGATGATCCGCTCATGCAGCGATTTCGGCACCCGCAAGGTAAGCCTTCCTGTCGGCTTCCCGGCGTGTCTGGGCTCCGGTACCTTCCACCCCTTATCGCAGGCCGCATCGATCCATTCGTCTTTCACGGCAATCCCCAGCTTAACAGCCTCTTCGGGCGTATCCCCGTGCATCATGCATCCGGGCAGTTCGGGGAACCTGACGAAATAAACGCCCTCGTCGGCGTCGAAATCGACGATCATGCGGTGGTGCAGCCCTTTGTAGTACGCCCTGTCTTTCATCCTTATTCCTCCATTCCCCCTCGCTCGACGGCCCCGATGCACTGCTCCACGTAGCGACGCAGCACAGTCTTTTCCCTGCCGTGGGGCAAGGGCACGTGGGGCATGGTCTCTGTTTTCGGCCTGTCGTGAAAGAACAGATACCATCGGAGCACTGGTGTAGAGCCCTTTAGTTGTGTGGACCTGGGAACATCTTCACTGTTTTCACTCGAAATAGACAAAGATGCGGTTGCGGCGCCGGCCGACCCCTTCATCCCTAAGGCTCATCGTAACGGCGCTTGACAGGAATCCGGACGGTGTGTACAATGTAATACATTGATGACAGGAGGTATGTTATGAGTACAGCAATATCCGTGAGGTTGCCCAAAGAACTCGCCGAGCGCCTCGACAGCATCGCCAGGGAGACAGAGAGGCCTCGCTCCTTCATCATCCAGAAGGCTTTAGAGTCCTATATCGAGGATTTCGCAGATCTTCAAATTGCCTTGGACCGGCTCCACGATACAAGCGATGCCATTGTCTCCGGTGCCGGCCTGAGAGAGTCCCTTGGCCTATAAGGTCGTTTACAAGAAGTCGGTAAACCGCGACCTTAAGCAGTTGCCGAAAGAGGAAGCCCGTCATATTCTCGACCGGATTGAAGATGAGCTGACGAAGAACCCGGAATCCAACCCGCTCCTCAAAGGGCGATTCTCGAGCCTTCGCAGACTGCGGATCGGCGATTACAGGGTTATCTACGCGGTCATGGACGCTGGCGTTCTCGTTCTCAGGATCGGTCACCGGCGGGATGTGTACACGGGTGGTTAACCAGGGCGGCGGGCCATCATCCACTTGTCGCCGGAGCCCGCAGATGTCTCCTTGCTCCTTCCAATATGCGCCGCGTTATGGAATTATGGTATACACTTTTATTATTGTGGCTGAAACTATTCGGTTGGGGGCTCAACTGGCTTATAAGTCTCAACGGCACAGAGGCGTGGCCGGTAATTTGGCAGTTGGGGCATCGATGGTGCCATCGATGACATGAGAACAGGATGAATCGTAACATCGGTAACATTTTGGAGGCAATGTGGCGTCAGAATATTGGGCTGGTGATTCCAGAAGTAGCGCAATGCTTCGTGACCATACACGACCGATTCTGGAAGCGTGTTCTCTCGAAGGCCACCGATACCAACTTGACCCATATATGGGGTGCGGCCATCAGTGCTGCTACTGTTATGCTCTTGTTCGCAACGGGCATGGCTGGTTCCAAGACATCGAGTGGTATGACAACATGGCTGAAAGACTATCGCTCGATCTCGCCAACATCAAGCCGCAGGCTATTTATATGGGCTGGAATAGTGATCCCTACCAGCCTATCGAAGCAGAAAATCAGCTTACACGCAATGCGTTGTCTTTATTCGCGCGCGAAGGTTTCTCCGCAACGATTCTCACGAAGTCTCCGCTCGTCACACGCGATATCGACTTGCTGAGCCTAATGCCGGAGTCTTCCGTTGGCGTGTCCGTCTCATTTAGCGACGAGAAAACACGCGGCTTTTTCGAGGAGGGAGCCTGCCAGACGGCATCCAGGATTGAGGCGCTGGGCAAGCTCCGCGCTGCTGGGGTGAGAACGTATGCTTTGGTGTGCCCCGTGATACCCTTTGTAACTAACGCGGAATCTGTTATCCGAGCTGTGGCCCCCTATGCAGACTCCATTTGGGTTTACAAGCTTCTCATTCGAGACGAGAAAGACTCGAACTGGCAGAATGTTCTGACTGTGATCAGGAGACATTTCCCGACGTTAATGAGGCAGATAGCGGATGCGGTTTTCCAAGCAGACCATCCGTTTTGGTCTATGCAACAGACTGTTCTTCTCGAGCTCGCGGACAAAATGCAGTTGGATCTGCGGATCGAATTCTAAGATGATGCAAGATAAATCTGCATTGTGCATTCCCGCCGAGTTTGCATGACTTGAACAGCAGAGCCGATGGAAGGTCCCGACCCGATTGCGCACGAGCATTCCAATGTCATCGCTTGGGGCGGCAGTCGGGGCAAAGCACCTCCCCGCAGCACAGAGGCCCCTTGACCATAACCCACCCCTCCTTCTCGCTGACATCACAAGGTCCTACGACGGGGTGAGGGAATTTGCAGTTCATGAAACATCGACAACTTTTCGTTCAGGGCGAACCGCAAACTGCCCACCATGTGTTGAACCCCGGGGCCATTCCATATCCCGCTATTTTTCTATTCCCTTCCATGCACCTCTTACATCGGACCAGAGGCGCTCCAGGAATGTCTCCGCCGTGGCCAGATACCCCTTCAGCCTTTCCGGTGGCATGCGTTCGAGCTGCAACACCATCATCCTCATCCTCACGTTACGCCTAAGAAACTCTCTGTGTTTATGGATAAACCGCCAAAACAGAGCATCCCAGGTGTCACACCACGCACCCCTCTTAAAATCGCTCATTTTCATGATGTATGCCGAGGAACTGATATAGGGTTTCGTTGTGATAAGTCCGCCGTCGGCATACTGGCTCATGCCGTAAACGTTCGGCACCATGACCCAGTCGTAGGCATCGATGAACAATTCCATGAACCAGCGATAGACTTCGTCAGGGTTGATTTCGCAGAGCAGCATAAAATTTCCGAGCACCATCAGCCGTTCGATGTGGTGGGCATAGGCCGTCTTCAAGACCCGCCGGATTACAGTATCGACCGGCTCTATGCCCGTAGTGCCGGCATAGAGGGACCCCGGAATCGGCCGCTGGTGCCCCCAGAAGTTGGATGAACGCTCTCTTTCCCCTTCGAGCAGGTAGACTGCCCGCATAAATTCCCGCCAGCCTATGACCTGTCGGATGAAACCCTCGATAGAGTTGAGCGGGATCTTTTTCCCCGGCGACGTTGCCGTTTCAAGGGCACGATCCACCACCTGCTCCGGCAGGAGGAGGCCTGCGTTGATGAGAGGGCTGAGCAGGGAATGGAAGAGGAGGCCCTCGGCGTGGGCCATTGCGTCCTCATAATTGCCGAAGTCCGCCAGCCGACGATCTAAGAACTCGTCCAGCCAGATCCGGGCCTGCTCGTGCGTAACGGGGTAGTAAAATCCGTCCGCCTCTCCCGGGTGATCGGGGAAGAGTGCCTCCACGTAGCGCCGGGCCTCCGCCACGTAGGGGCCGGGCGGCGGAGCTTGAAACGCCGGCGGGACCACACCGTGCGGGAGTCTTCTCCTGTTTTCAGCGTCAAAGCTCCACTTACCCCCTTCGGGTCCTCCGTCATCGCGCACCATCAATTTCAGCCGCTTGCGCTGGGCCATGTAGAACGTGGTCATCGAGTAGTGTTTCGTTCCCCCGAAGAAAGTCCGGATAGACGGCCCAGGGGTCACAAAACCGGGGGATTCGCTGACGAAAAGCGTGAGCCCTTCTCCACGGCAGCCCTTCTCCACCTCGAGGCTGAGCTCGTGGTCGACGGGGTCGGCCATGTATACGCCGCCTATGCCCCTTTCTTTGAGCAGCGTGATCACGCCACCAGGCTCGAGAACCGACGAGTAATCGAGATAGTCGACCGCATGTCCCGCATTGCTGAGCTGGTCGGCGTAAGCCCGCATCGATGCCCTGTGGAACAGAAGCTTTTTCTTGTGAAACTTGATGCCCGCAGTCGCATCCCGGAAGAATCGCGGTGTCTCAACCAGGACCACCAAACGGTCTCTGGCCAGGCAGGGATGCTCGGGAAAGAGTTGGTTGGGAAATACTAATGCTGCCTTTCCGTACCCTGTTGTCCGCTCACTTCGCTCCATTCGGCGCCCCACGCACAGGCCAATCTAAGTCGAAACCATGCAAAGGTCAAGAGCCGGAAGGCTCGCTCGGATTATTTGCCCCGGGCCCACGTTACAACCGACCACCCCAACAACGGATTGCAGTGCCACGGGGCATGGAGAAACCAGGAGCCCTCTTTGTTATCTCCCGTCCGCCCTCTCCCAAAGCAAATAGGGATTGGGGCCAGGGACACAGACAAGGGGGAGCGCCTCAGCCGCCACCACGTCTCCGCACCGCCTTGTCGATCTCTACGGCAGCGACAACGGTCAACGAGACGACGGCGATCTTGACCCATTCCCCGGCGCTTATGGCGTCCGTTCTGAAAACCCACTGCAGCGCAGGCACATAGATAACGGCGATCTGCGCAAGGAAGGCCAGGATCATGCTGTAGAAAAGGAAGGGGTTGCCCAGCGGGTTCATCCGGAAGACGGACCTGCGCTCAGAGCGGGAGTTCCATGCCTGAAAAAACTGGAAGAGCACCATAGTAGTCATGGCGATGGTTCTCGCATGTGCCACGGAAGATCCCTCAGAGATGGCCCCGTGAAAGGTATAGATAACACCTGCCGAAATGATGATCCCCACAAGGATGCTCCGTTCCAGCATGAGCCTCGACATGATGCCTTCCGCTGGGCTTCTCGGTTTTCTCTTCACAATGTCCTTTTCGCCCGGCTCGAAGGCAAGCGCCACGTCCTGGAGTCCGTTCGTTACGAGGTTGATCCATAACAACTGGGCCGCCACGTAGGGGACGGGTATGTCGAGGAGCATTGCCATGACGATGGACAGGATGGCGGCGAATCCGGTGGGGATCAGGAACATGGTCACCTTGCGAATGTTGTCGAAGACGATCCTTCCTTCCTCAACGGCATGGAAGATGCTTGCAAAATTGTCGTCCGTGACCACCATGTCCGCTGCCTCGCGCGCCACATCCGTTCCTGTTTTTCCCATGGCGGCACCGATATGGGCCGCCTTTAGGGCCGGGGCGTCGTTCACGCCATCGCCGGTAACGGCCACCACCTCGCCGTGCCGCATATACTGCTGAACAATCCTCAACTTGTGCTGGGGCGACACCCTTGCAAAAACAGAGGTCTTTTGAACGCGGCCGAAAAGCTCCCCGTCATCCATCTCTTCCAGCTCTTTCCCTGTAATCGCCGGGGCCTTGCCCTCACTGAGGCCGATCATCCTGCCGATGGCAGAGGCCGTGACCGCATGGTCGCCGGTGATCATGGCAACCCGTATGCCCGCTTCCCTGCACCCTGCGATCGCTTCGATGGCCTCGGGCCTCGGAGGGTCGATCATGCCCTGCAGGCCGGCAAAGACAAGGTCCTTGCCGAGATGGTCGTGGGTGAACTGTCCCGGCGGGATGTTGTCGGAAACATTCCTGTACGCCATGCCAAGAACCCGTAGGCCGTCTTCTGCGAACCGTTCGGCTGTGGCGACGACCCTTGTTCGATCAAGGGGTTCACCCGAGGGAAGGTCACGGCACATGTCGAGAACCCGCTCCGGCGCACCTTTCAAGAAGATGACCTTTTTGCCGTCGTGTTCGTGGAGCGTTGCCATAAAGCCGCGCTCAGACTCGAAGGGGACGATGCCCGCCTGGGGATACTTTGACTTCTCCTCCTCCACGAGAAGCCCCGCCTTCATCGCCGATACGATGAGCGCCCCTTCCGTCGGGTCGCCGTCGATGCTGAATTGGCCCTTTTCCTCAACGAACCGAGATTCGTTGCAGAGCAGGCCGATCCTGAGCACCGCCTCGATCCTCTTCAGGGAATCCTGATCAGTGGGTTCCCAATCGTGAAGTATCTTCCCTTCTGGGTCGTAGCCGCTCCCCGTAACTTCGTATGCGTGGTGG
The DNA here is from genome assembly GCA_964651435.1 of uncultured Pseudomonadota bacterium. GTDB lineage: Bacteria > Desulfobacterota > Syntrophorhabdia > Syntrophorhabdales > CAYQXL01 > CAZYVU01. The sequence continues at coordinate 12,147 of CAZYVU010000045.1, read as the reverse complement.
CCGTCGTAGAGGGCCTTCACGGTCATTTCATTCTTTGTCAAGGTACCTGTTTTGTCGGAGCAGATGATCGTCGTGCTTCCCAGGGTCTCCACCGCAGGGAGCTTCCGTATGATAGCGTGCCGGCGCGCCATGCGGGTGATGCCTATGGCCATGGTCACGGTCACCACGATGGGAAGCCCTTCCGGTACCGTTGCGACCGCCGCGGCAACGGCAATGCCGAAGACCTCGGCGAAGGTCATGCCGAGCATCAGGCCGAGAACAATGATGGCGATGGCACTGCCGAGAACCAAGAGCCCTATGAACTGGGCGAACCTCACGATCTTTCGCTGGAGGGGCGTTTCCGTAACTCCAAGGGCCTTGACATCCCGTGCGATCTGCCCGAGCACCGTCCGGGCGCCCGTTTCCACGACAATGCCTCGGCCTCTGCCGTTGACCACGATCGTGCCCATAAAGGCCATGTTGGTCTGGTCGCCCGGCGTGAGGTTCTCTTCGGCTATGGGCCCTGCCGTTTTTTCAACGGGAAGGGATTCTCCCGTAAGGGGCGCCTCTTCCGTCTTCAGCTCCACAACGTCCACGAGCCTCAGATCAGCGGGGATCTTGGCGCCCGATGCGAGAAGCACTATGTCGCCGGGCACAAGCTCTTCCGTAGGGATCTCCATCTCCCTCCCGCCGCGCACGACCCTCGCTTTCGCCACGACCATGCTCTTGAGGGCCCTGACGCTTGTCTCGGCCTTATACTCCTGGAAAAACCCGACAATCGCATTGAGCATCACAACGGCGACGATGACCCCCGTGTCGATGTACTCCTTGAGGATGGCGGTGACTACTGCTGCCACGATGAGGATGTAGATGAGGGGGCTTTTGAACTGGTGGAGAAAGACCTTAAGCCGGCTGATACCTCCTTCCTCCGGAAGCATGTTCGGCCCGTGCTCCCTGAGCCGCTCTTCGACCTCAGAGGCGGTGAGACCCTCGTTGCTCGTCTTGCATTCGGTGAGGACAGCCAGGTTGTCCAGTTGATACCATTTCATCTTGTTACCTCCCTATGCAGCGTTACTTGAAGGCCTATCGATTGTAGGGCCCTGCCGCCCCCCCCGTGAAAGACCATCCCTTTTAACGAGGATCTCACAGCTCACGGGCCGGGGGCGACGGCTCCGGCGTCCTCCCGGAGGAAAGCGGCCAAAGGCAATCCCGACGGCATATCGTCTGATTCCACAACGACGATCCTTCCTCCCGTTAGAATGGTTCTTGCGACGGCTTCGTCCACAAGATCAAGGTCTCCCTCTTGGTGATCTGCGTGAAGGTCAACGCGGCCCGATTCCATATCATGACGGGCGGTCAGCTCACCCTTCAGAGACAGAAGCAGGAACTCCACTCGACCTTCAGTGGCGGCTTGCAGCAATGGTGCTATATCGGTGCAGATCTTTCCCGCGTCTGCGCCCTTCTTGAATCGCCCGAGGACCTCCTCTTTCAATCGCAGGAGATGCGCTTCCATTGTCTTCCGTGCAAGCCGGTATATCCGGTCGCGAGGATAGGAGCCAGGATTCCCCGATGTGGCATCTTGAACGAGGTATGGGTAGGTGTTTACCTGCCGGTAAAGAGAGACAAGATCATTCGGGCCGGCTAACAGCATTGGTAACTTCTCCTCGTTCAGGATGTGCAGCAAGTCGGCATCGATCCGGCCGTAATAACCCAAGAGGTCCGTTTCTTGAGACAAAGGGCCCGTACCGTGACCCCGTGGCATTGCGGCCCTCCTTCCTCTACCTTCCGGTGTACCCGTATGAAACTTCAAGGTTTTCCGAACCGATGGCCGCCATAATCCCTGGGGGGTTTTCTGGACGAACAGATCCTCTTCCGCCGTATCCGTCACCATCGTCAGCCGTACCTCTTTTCTGCTGAGCCCGAGTAGGAAAAATCTTTCGGCCTTTAGCAAGGCCGGGAGAAGTGGTTTCAGATAGAAGCGGTGAGAGACCAGCACTCTTGCGTGGAAACGCAAGGGCGAGATCAAATACTCGAAGAAATCCCTCGAAACAAAGAGGGCCAAGCCGTTTCCTTGGTACTCCCAGAAAAGACTGTCAGCATGAAGTTTGAACGCCGGCTCCAGGAGTTCCCCCGCCTCCTTCAAGCTCATGCCTTGCCTCATGAGGCGGTCGCGCCCTTCTTTCAGCAGATTCTTGAAGAGTATCCTGTCCCTCGGCTGTCTGGCCGTGATTTGGTGCGTCGGCATATAGACCGTTAGGCACGGCCCGTCGTACTGTCCCGCAAGCCGGCTCAGAAAGGCTGTCAGCCGCAAGCCCTCCAATGTCACAACTCTCTCCTGCATACCTTAAAGGTCGTGAATGACCCTTGCCGATGTTGTCCCTGCCATGCCGCGGCGCGCCGGAGGCACATTCTTCGGAGAGCGTTCACCGTGCCGATAAATCCGTTTACGCCTCTATTCATATTTGCCCCTGGTCCCAGCCTGGCCCTGTCCTCCCCAAGAGTTCTTACCTTTTTTCCCAAAACGTATAGGCAACAAAACACAAGGCCGTCCCCCGAAGCCCTGCTTCAGGCGGCGGCCCGACCACCCTTCATTGCTACCTACAGAGACAATATCATCTCTGAACCCTTAAACATATTCAGTTGTAAATATCTAAAATTATAGAAATAAAGATAAGACCACATATGGTCAAAGTCAAGGATGGACCGTGTCGGCGGTCGCGGAAGCCATCCAGCACGGCAATGGACCTTGCGGAGGATACCGTCACCCCTCACTAAACTGAAGGACAATACATGTCGGATCCCAAGTCGGTTTTGTTCACGGTGACGACGTATTTCATGAGGGCGATATAATTCAAACGCCCTATGGTTAATTCCGTGGCAAGGGGGAATGGGGGATACCAACAATTCAATTCGCCCAGGGGTCTATAATTCAGCGGATTCCAGATCAAGTCCGGAATGACGGGACGACTCGTACGACAGATTCAAACGAATTGTTCCCCTCAGAAGAAGTACCAGGCGGCAAAACGCACCGTATTGAGGGCGCCGCTTCTTCCCAGAACGCCCGTGGTTATGCACGGGTCGGCATTGCTTGTGCCGTAGCCGGCGTACCCCGTGTCGATGTGCGAAAACTGGAGGCCCGCTCTGATGGCCGGGTTCACATCAAACATGAGGTTGGCCGACCACTGCCGGAATGTGCGGATGGCGCTGGAGTTCCCGACGTTCCACAGGTACCGGTAACTCAGGTTGTTCTTCATATCGCTGTAGTAGAGGTTCGCCCAGAGCCTGCCCGTAAGGTAGAAGCCAACCTGAGCATACCAGGCGAAGGCGGTCGGTGCGACATAGGAGGTGCCTGCCGAAAGATCCTGATTGTAAGCAGCGGAATCGGCGTTGGCCGTATTGAAGACGCGCCAGTTCTGGCCGTAGAGGAACTGCCCCTTGAGGAAGAGGGACATGGACTTGTTGCCCTTCCGTTCCGGGACAATGGGAATGAAGCCTTTGAGGGCTGTCGCCCAGGCATTTACCCCGTCATCGGACCATCGGCCCGGCGATGTCGGGCTGGCGTACGTCACCTTTTCCCGGCCAACCATGCCGGATATGGCGAGGTAGAGTCTGTCTTTGCCGATGTGCCCGCACCTGTCCGTGAGCCAGGTCAGCTCCGCAGCCACCTGCGGGATATTGGATCGGGCAAAATCATCGCCGCTCGCGTTCCACGTACCCTGCTGAGCAGCGTTGGGCTGGTAGAGCATAACGTACCAGTTCCAGTTCGGGTTTACAACGTTGGTAAGCCTGATCTGGGGCGCCCTCGTACCCTTTCTGGTGGGGCTCGCCTCGATGCGGCCGAGAAGGTCGGGAAGGATTACACCCCATTCGTCCCAGGTCTGGCCGACGATGAGGCTCCACCGGGTCCAGTCCATCCTCAGGAAGGCGTGACGGAGCCTGAAGAGGCCGTATGTGTCCGTTGCCCCCGTTGCGCCGGTAAACTCGCCCTCTACAAAGGCAGACGTCTTGGCCGTCCAGGCATCGGGACCCTTGACGGCAAGGCTGACCCTGGTTTCGCCCGCCGCCATATAGAGGCTGCCGTACTTGTCGTATAGGTTCTCGTTGATAACGGCAGCCGGTAAATTTCTGTAGCTGTAGCGGGACGCATAGGTATAGTCCGCGCCCTGGTCCTGGTCGGCCCAGCCAAAGTCGGCCTTCACAAAGCCGCCGATTGTCACATCCCATCTGGAGGTCGCGTCGGCGGCCAGGCCGAGGGCGGGGAGCAAAAGCGTCAGCATCAGGGCAGTCAGGAAAGGTTCTCTCAGCAAACGTCTCCCCATGTCGCAACACCGAAACCGTCCCGGAAGCAGCCCATAGACGCATGACAACGTCAAACCTCCTCCAGCCCCAGCAGCCGCGCCGCATTGGAAAAACAGATCTTTTCCTTTTCGCTGTCCGTTAGAAAGGGCAGTTGCAGCAAAAACCTGAGCTCTTCCCCTTGATCCCTCCATGGGCTGTCCGATGCGAAGAGCAGCCGTTCCGCCCGGTGTTCCGTGAGGAAACGCTCCCGGAATGGGGCCGGCATTTCGCGGAGCACAAAGGACGTGTCCATATAGACGTCCTGCCCAAGCAGGTAGAGCGCCGTTTCCTCATACGCATCCTCCCCTCCCAGATGGGCCGCGATGATGCAAAGCTCCGGCACTGCCTCGTGCACGGCGGCGAGACGCTTCGGTGTTCCGTGGACCGGATGGGGAAGCCCCCGGTCCATCCCGACATGGAAGAGAATAAACATGCCCTCCGCCGCCACCGCTTCATAGAGGGGAAACATCCGGGGCTCGTCGACAAAGAAACCTTGGTAATCGGGGTGGAGCTTAAAACCGCGAAACCCTTCCTGTTTCAGCGCCCTCAGCCGGTCGCGGCTCAAGGGATCTGCGGGGTGCAGGGCTGCCAGCGCCTCAATGCCCGGCTGCCGGATGACGGCCAGCCAACGCTGAATGGATGGAACTTGTTCCGGCTTCGTCGCCACCGCCGCCACGACGGAAAGATCGATTCCGCCTGCGGCCATGGACCTCTTCAGCCCTTCAAGGGTGCCGTCGGCATAGGAATCGATCCCCGACCTCTGACGAACAGCCGCAACGGTTTGGTGGGCTACACGGTCAGGGTAGATGTGGGTGTGAAAGTCGATATATTTCCGCTGTCCAAAACCTTCCTGATGTTCTAAGGCGATTTGTCCCATGCCTTCAATCGACTGAATCAGCCGGCCCATCCTTCTTGATTTATAGGATACCCCTTTTTGCTCGCTTTCCGCTTCATTGTAGCACCGCAGGCTGCTCCTATTCAATGCCCGCAGCGGCATATCCCAATCATTTGGCCTGCTTCCTGGTGAGGGCACTACAGCGCCGCTGCAAAACCGCGTATCCTTGCACCGACAAAGGCTTGGGCGGTATAATAATAGTCATTCGACGCCCATCGTCACTCGCGGGGCCCCACGAACCATGGAACAGGGGGCGGGGCCGCGAAGGGATTGAGGGGTAGCATGGAAGGTCTTGGTTCAAGGAAAATCAAGGAGGGAAGCACAGATGGGTGAAACAACAGAAGGAAAGGGCTTAAACAGACGTGGATTTCTCAAGGGCGCCGTGCTCGGTGCCGGAACGGTCGCATTGGTGTCGGTCGGAGCGGGTAAGGCCGCTGCCGCCCGGATTCCGAATAGATGGGACAGGGAGGCCGATGTGGTTGTCGTGGGCTTCGGAGGCACCGGAGCCGCCGCCGCACTGGAGGCACACGACAACGGAGCGAAGGTCCTCATCATAGAGAAGGCGCCAATGGCTGGAGGCAGCACGGCCATCAGCGGCGGGATCATTTATGCCGCAGGAACCTCGATACAGCAGAAGGCAGGGGTGTCCGACAATCCAGAGGAAATGTACAAGTACTGGATGGCCTCGAATAACGGCCTCCTCGACCCCGACCTACTTCGCCTCCTAACCCAGCAGTCAGCCGATGTGGTGGAATGGCTTCTGCGTCTGGGGGTCGAAATGCCCACGGACCTGCTCTACTACTCAGGGCTTGAGGAACAATACAAGTCCGCGGCCAAGCCGGCCAAGAGGGGCCATTGCGCCAAGGGCAGGGGTAAGGGTCTTATGACCGTGCTCGTAAAGGCGGTGCAGGACAGGAAGATAAACGTACTTTACGAAACGCCCGCAGAGCGCCTTATAATGAACGACGAGGGCGTTGTGATCGGGGTTACCGCTAAGGGTCCTCGCGGCCCTGTACATATCAAGGCTAATCGCGCCGTCGTACTTGCCAGCGGCGGGTTTGCCAGAAACAAGGAGATGGTGAAGAGCTTTTTCCCCCTCCAGATCAAGGCGGTGCCCGTGGTCGCCCAGGGCCTTGTGGGTGACGGCATCAGGATGGCCGAGAAGATAGGCTCGCCCATAAGGGACACGGGGACGGTTGAACTACCCCCGTCCCTGCCGGCGCTCGAAGTAGTGCCGGAGCAAAAGGCACTCATGTTCTCCAGCGCTTACTTCCTCTACAAGTATCCGGCAATCTTCGTAAATGAGTCAGCTAAACGCTTCTTCAACGAGACCGAGTACTATCAGGTTGTGTCCCCCCAGATCCTCAAGCAAAAAACCGTTTTCGTCATTTTCGATGATCGCGTCCGCAAGCAGGCGGGCGGCTCCATCGGCTTTGGATTCAGCGCCGATTTGAGCACGGAGATCAAGAACGGCTGGCTCAAGCAGGGACAGACCATTGAAGAGCTGGCCAAGGCCGTAGGTCTCGACGCGGCCGTCCTCAAGCAAACCCTCGATCAGTTCAACGCCTCAGCCAGGCAGGGGAAGGATCCCGCCTTTGGAAGGGCCAAGGCGATGGGGACCATCGAGACGGCACCCTTTTACGCCGGCAAGGTCACCGTCGCCGTTGTGGAGTCCTTCGGCGGCCTCCGGATTAATACGAAGGCGCAGGTTATCGACTCATTCAACGAGCCCATACCGCACTTATACACCGGCGGCGCTATGGCCGCAACGATGCGCGCCTATGCCGGCAGCGGCGCGTTCCTCAATACCTGCTTCGTCCTCGGCAGGATAGCCGGGAAGAACGCAGCCAAAGAGAACACTTGGAAATAGCATAATACTCGACGGACCTTCGTGGGGCCCCGACGGGGGCCCCTGTTTTTTTCTCCGGGAGCGGCATCAGGACGACGAACCTCAGCGTACAGCCCGCACCATCATCGTGTTCCCTGAGTACGAGGGTAAGGAGTTCGAGAAGGTGGCTTAACGGCCCTTGGAGAGTACGTCGCTTCGATCCATCCCGTGGAGGGACAAGGCCCTATTGCCTATCTGTAAACATCCTTCCCATGTCCGCCCCTTACAACCCATGCAGCAACTTCCTCGTCCCGGACAGAATAGACGACTCGGTACCAGCCCTGACGAACCCCATATCTTTCTTCACCCGTCAACTTTTCGCACTCAGGTGGGGCAAGGGGGACGCTCTTCAATAATTCAATCGGGTCAAAACCGATCGTTGGCCCACCGTTCCGGATGGGGTGATTCGTACCTCGTGAGGCGTGAATCGTTATTCTTAATCTGCGATCGGCGATTCGTGATTCGTAACGTGTCGTCAGTGAACTACTGAGGCAGAGCAGCGGGGCTGAGAAGCGGCCGCAAAGCCGGCCGGGTACGCGTCTGTATCCCCTATTCGGTCAGAAGCGGTCCTCTATCCGCCTTGATTGAGCTTCCATCTGCGTGCATCTTTGATTCAGACGCCTACACTGAGATACTGCGCCTCGGCCCGCTCCCGGAAACGCCCCCTCGGACTCGTTCTTGACATGTCACAGGGCAGGTGACACAATAGTATATAATATAGGCGAGACGTTGCGGAGATGCAGCGGGGGATGCAACCGCAACATAAACCACCAGCCTCCGACCGACTCCATACTGAACCCGGGGTATGCAGCCTTTTCCGCCTCTGCCCGGCTTGGGAATTGGGCTATAGCCATGGATCTCTCAAGAATACTTCAGGTGCCTACAGGAGGAGCATCTATGCTGCGACGGATCAGGCATCATCCTTTCTGTTGCATCTCACTCATCGTCGTCGCCATCCTCTGCAACAACCATTCGTCTGTCGGCGCTGAGGCGCAGGTGTCAGTGAGGCAGACGCCGGCGCTGGTTTTTTCCACGTACCTCGGCGGATCAACACCCTGCGCCTCTTGCAGCGGCGCCAACACCTTTGCGCAAAATACCGCCGTCGATACCGAGGGGAACATCTATGTCACCGGTGCCACCACTGTCTCCGACCTTCCCGTGGTTAATGCCTCGCAACAGCAGCCCGCCCAGGGGAGCGCGATGTCGGCCTTCGTGGCAAAGTATGACCCCAGCGGCAACCTGCTCTGGTCCACGTACCTCGGCGGAAACAACCAGAGCCTTGGGGTGGGGGTCGCGGCCATGCCGAACGGCGGAGTTGCCGTCGCCGGGCTGACGACCTCCGATGGATTGGTGCCCTTTCCGACAATAAACCCGTACCAACCGAAGCTCGCCGGCAAGTCGGACTACTTCCTCACCGTTTTTGATGGGAGCGGCACTATGCTCTACTCGACCTATCTGGGAGGGAGCGACACCGAGGGGACGCCGGAGCCCAACACCTTTGCCTACGACTCGAACAACGGCAACAACGTGGCCGTCGACGCACAGGGCCTCGTCTATGTTACGGGGATCACCTCCTCCGTTGACTTTCCCGTGACGCCGGCGAATGCCGTCCAGCCCCAGCTTGCCGGCGGCAAGGATGCCTTCCTCTCTATCATCGACCCAGGGAAGAGCGGCAAGGACTCCCTCGTCTACTCCAGCTTCTTCGGAGGCACGGGCGACGACAAGGGGCACGGCGTGGCGGTTAGCTTTACCGGCAGCCTCATCACCATTGTCGGCTTCACCGCCTCCTCGGACTTCCCCACAACCGCGAACGGCTACCAACCCAAATCCCCGGCAGCACACTTTACGAGCAACGGCTACGTCGCGCAGTTCACCTCGAGCCGGCCTGGAGAGCAATCCTCCCAGTACATGACGGGCTACTGCACCTACTTAGGAGGCCAAACCGACGCGGCCCGCGACGACGCCTACGGTGTCGCCATAGACCCGCAAGGTCTCATTCTGGTCACGGGAAGGACACAGTCGTACGACTTTCCTATGAACGGCTCGTCCATGCCGAGCATATACAATTCGGCCACCTACCTCTTGCAAAACGCGTCGAACGACGAACCGTACCTCGTGAAGATCAACCCCACTCTCTCCGGTACGGCATCGCTCGCCTACGCCACATTCCTGGGCGGCGGATCGACGAACAATACCGGGGGTGCTTTCTGTACCAGCGTGGCCTTCGACTCGAAAGGCACCGCCTATGTGGGGGGAGAGACCAACAATCAGGTAGGCATCCAGTACGTGTACTCCCCAACCCCCGTTGAGGCTCCGACCCGGTTTCCGTACACAGCCGACGCGCTCTTCACATCCCTTCAGGGAGACTTCGACGCCATCCTCATGCAGATCAGCCCCGACGGGACCACCTTAGGCTACTCGACATACATCGGCGGAACCTTAGGCGACCGGACCTACGGTCTTGCCGTCGATTCCACGGGGAACGTCGTCCAAGCGGGTCCCACTTACTCCTCCGACTTTCCGCTCAAGAATCCGGCCCAAAACTGGCCCGGCAACACGAACGGCCTAAATGCCTTCGTGTTGAAATTCTCTTTTATCCCCACCCTTGCCGTCACTAAATCGGGCTTGGGGTCGGGCAGGGTCGTCTCATCCCTTTCCGGCATAGACTGCGGCCCCACCTGTCGCGTCGGCTTTGAAAAGAACACGCGGGTCGCCCTCACGCCCATTCCCGACAGCGGCTCCGTCTTCACGGGCTGGACCGGCGGCTGCAGGGGCCGCGGCCAGTGCTCCATCGTCATGCGTTCGGACGTTGCCGTGGGGGCTATGTTCGAGACAGGCTCCTGCAGGTACAGCGTCATACCGGCCCGGAGAACCCTTTCCTCTAAGGGCGGCAATGTCACCGTATTGGTCACGGCGAGGGATTACACCTTTTGCAGACCGCCGGAGATCGTCAACAATACGGGCTGGATTACCATTACCGACACGATCCTTGCTAACAACCGCGGCTCCATCAAACTTTCCATACCTCGATATGACAGCCCGACCGGGAGGTCAGGCGCCATGACCATAGGCGGACAGACATTCACGTTGAGCCAGATGGGGAAGCGCTGAGCCGTCCGCCGACGCTTTGCTCCGCATGGCCTTAGGTACACGCCAATCCCAGTAGCTGCGCTGCGTTGGAACAGCAGATCTTTTCCTTGTCGTCGTCTGTAAGGAGCGGCAATTCCATCTCTCACTGCCATCGAACCCAACAGTCCCGATATGGCGGTCGCGAGGCCAGGATCCAACCCAGAAACATCCCGATAATCAAACAGTAGATCTTAACAAATCCTTTTCCCCATAAATTACAGAAGACCATTATCGGCAGCGTCACGGCACCAATGAAAATATCTATACTGCGCACCGCATCGCCCCAGAGGGTAAGACCAAGAAATGACGTGAATGATGCTGATTCCGACCAGCGTCACAACAAGGCCGGCAACGTAAATCGGGAATACGCTTTTCACCTTTTGGATAACCGGCGCAAGCAGGATCTCGATGAAACCGGCCACGACAGTAATGCCCCGCATCAAAGACAGACCGCCGATCCACGCCGCAGAAAGAGAAAGGCTCAAATAGGATGGGCCGCAAAGATTATAGGTATACCGATGGCGACAACCAGTATCAGCACGTGCTGAAATGCCGACAGAAACAAATGCTGCAACGGAGGTAGCTCGTTGACAGAGTATTCATATCTCTTACGTTCTACCATTCGTCGCCCACATCATCCCGGTGGCTGAGGGAGGTCTGTTACTGCACCGACATAGATTTCCCGACCGGACATATGCGTTTTGCGCAGATAGAGACCTTTTTTCACGAGTGTCCTCTGATAACCGTTTTTGGCAAGAAAGACCTCCCAGGCCGAATCTTTATTGCGCAGTTCGATCAGTGCCTTAGCGAATGGTTTGTGCCCCATCTCGTCAACAGTGTTCAGTAATTCGAACTCAGAAAGCCTATCCTTCATCACAGGCGAGAAGCATTTTCCCGGCCGCCGTAAAAGCAAACACCTTTACATCTCGAAAAGAGTACTGAGAGGCAGGGTCTGCTATCTCAGAGACCGCCGCCAATAAACAACACCTTTCCATCCCCCGTTGTGACTTTGAAATGACAGCATGACTTGGGAACAGGATAGAACTTACCCGGTTCCCACCATCAATAATGTATCCGCGCGTGCGGGTTGTTCTTGTCACCGATTACGGCCACTACCATTTGAAGCGGTTTCTTGCCATTCATATCCGTGACATCCCAACGATTTTTACCCTCCAGATGGGGCATACCCGAGTGATAGATGTTCAGGCCATTCATGTCGTAGATCTAAAGATAACGATCGGGCGTATTAAGAAGCACACGGTTTTTTCGGAAGTATTCCAGGTCCTTTTCTAAATCATCCTTTTTGAGTGTCTAAGAAGCATCATCGACAAACTTGCCGAGATCCTTTGTGTCCCGGTATTGATAGACCCTTAGGTCCAAATCTGTATACCTGTTCTCACAGCCCCAAAACAACAGACCCAAAACGACGATCACCACTATCTTACATTTCATTGAAATCTATTTTCCAATACCGTTTTGATAGAAGTCGTTGGGAGACAAAGAAAAGGGGGCAAGCGTCACGGTATGTGCGACGTTTACCCCCTCTAAAAGAAAAAACCCGGCAACGACCTACTTTCCCACACACTCACGCGTGCAGTATCATCGGCGCGGCAGGGCTTAACTACCGTGTTCGGGATGGGAACGGGTGTGGCCCCTGCGCTATGGTCACCGGGAAACTTTACTAAACCAAATTTTACTGACAACCATATATGAGTGATATTTGAATATGATCAAGCCTCTCGACCGATTAGTACTGGTAGGCTCAACACATTGCTGTGCTTACACCATCAGCCTATCAACCATGTCGTCTACATGGGGTCTTAGCCCAGTATTGCTACCGGACGGGACAACTAATCTTGAGGCGGGCTTCCCACTTAGATGCTTTCAGTGGTTATCCCTTCCGTGCATAGCTACCCAG
>CAZYVU010000044.1:0-22350 GCA_964651435.1 uncultured Pseudomonadota bacterium | reverse complement strand
ACTTTTAACTTTTAACTTCCCACTCTGCCTTAGTCATTCATCTTTTTTCTTCTTCAATCCAAAATCCATACTTCAAAATTCAAAATTCTTTCTCGCTTTTCACTTTTCACTTTTGGCTCTTGACTCTCCACCCCCCATTTCCCGCCGCCTGTGTCTTCGCCACAATCTGATCGTCCCGAAAGGACTGTAGCTCGATGGCCCGGGCGGGGCACTCGGCGGCACAGGTGCCGCAGCCTTTGCAGGCCTCCGCCTTGATCTCCGCCCTGCCCTTTCCGCCTATCACCGGCACCGAGTAGGGGCAAATCCTTACGCAGGTGAGGCAGGACGCACATCTGTCCTCGTCGACGACGGCAACGACGGCGCCCGCCATCAGCTCGTCTCTCGCCAGGACGGTCAAGGCCCGGGCGGCAGCACCTTTCGCTTGGGCCACGGTCTCGTAGATGTTCCGCGGGCTGTGGCAGGCACCGGCTAAGTAGATCCCTTCGTGGGAAAAATCGATAGGCCGGAGCTTCATATGGGCTTCCAGAAAAAACCCCTCCGGTGTCCTCGGCACCCTGAGAATCCTTGCCAGGACCTCGTTCTCCCGCGGCACCACGCCCTGGCTCAAGACGACAAGGTCCGCCCGGAACCGCAGCGCATCGCCCGCCGACGGATCAGGAACGTGCACCAGCAGGCCTCCCTCCCCTTTCTCCACGACAGGGGGGGCCTGGGGCAGGAACCGCACAAAGCGCACCCCTTTCCTCCGCGCCTCCTCGTAGTAAACCTCCAGGAAGCCGTAGGTAACCATATCGCGGTAGAGAATAACAACGTCGGTGTGAGGGGACATCTGCTTCAGGGCTAAGGCGTTCTTGACGGCCGTGCTGCAACAGATGCGGCTGCAGTACGGACGGCCTTCGTCCCGCGATCCGACGCATTGAACCATGACGACGGCGCCGGGCAGCGCAACATCGTCGCCGCTCAATCTCCTCTCCAACTGGAGCTGGGTGATGACACGCCCGTCGCCCCCGAACCCGTATTCCCCGGACGGATCGCATCCCTCTACGCCCGTAGCAACGATGACCACCCCGTGGTTCAGCACCCCTTTTTCCCCATCGCTGCGCCGGCGGATGCCGGTGCAAAAGTTGCCTTTGGAACCACTGAAGGCGTGGACCTCCCACCCTGTGAAGACCTGAACGTTGGCCTGCCTTTTGACGCGGTTCACCTGCTCCCGGAGCAGTGCCTGCACATCCGTTCCGTCAACCGTTCGGAAAATGTCCTTCAGGTTTCCGCCCAGCTCCCCTTCCCGCTCCACGAGGTAAACCGAAAAACCGTCGTCGGCAAGGGAGAGGGCGGCTGTCATCCCCGCAATGCCGCCGCCCACCACGAGGGCCCCCTTGTTCACCGGCAGCAGAGCCTCACGAAGAGGCCGCGTGAGACCCGCGTTGGCCACGGCCATCCTGACCAGCACCTTCGCCTTCTCCGTCGCCGCCGTCTTATCACCCATATGCACCCACGAGCATTGATCCCGGATGTTGGCCATTTCGAAAAGGTACGGGTTTAAACCTTTTTCTCGGATAAGGGACCGGAAAAGCGGCTCGTGCGTCCGCGTGGAACAGGATGCCACCACGACCCGGTTCAGGCCATATTCATCGATGAGCCGCTTTATCTTTTCCTGCGTGTCCTGGGCACAGGAGAAGAGGTTGTCATCGGCCACGACGACCCCCGGCAGCGTTGCCGCATATTCTCTTACGACGGGGACATCTACGTAACCGCCGATGTTGACCCCGCAATTGCAGATAAAAACGCCGATGCGCACCTCCTCGCCCGTTACGTCCCTCTCGGGGGGCAGAGGGACCTGCTTCACGTCCAGCCAGCGACGCTGTCGGATGGGAACCTGAGCCTCGTGGGCGGCCCCGCAGCCATCGATGACCGTTTCAGAGATGTCCTTGGGTGACTCACAGGCTCCAGCCACGAAAATGCCGGGAACAGACGTAGCGTAGGGGTCGGTTCCGCTCATTCGTATAAAGCCCTGCTCGTTCACCTCTACGCCGAGAATGCCGCAGAGCCCCTTTAGCTGCTTTGAGGGCCTCAAGCCCACGGCCAGCACAACAAGATCGAACTCCTCCATCCGGAGCTTCCCCGCGCTGTCCACGTAGGCGATCTGTAGGTTCCGCGAGGCAGGAGCCTCGAGGACGCGGGATACGAGAGACTTCACAAACCGGATCCCATGGTCCCTCGCCGCCCTGTCGACATGCTGCTGGTGTCCTTTGCCGAAGGCACGCAGGTCGTTGTAAAAAATGGTGGCCTCGATGTCGGGGTGGTGTTCCCTTGAAATAACGGCCTCTTCCGTGGAGTACATGCAGCACACGGAGGAACAGTAGGGGTTCGTCCGGTTTCTGCTCCCTACGCACTGCAGAAAGGCTATCTTCCGGGGTATCGTGCCGTCGGAAGGCCGCATTACAAGGCTGCCCGTAGGGCCCGTCGCCGAAAGCATGCGCTCATACTCTACGCTCGTTACGACGTTTCGATAACGAGCATACCCGAACTCCTTCATTTCCCGCGCATCGAACTCGTCGTAACCGGCTGCTACGACGACGCTTCCTACGACCAGCCGTGTCTCCACAGGCCCATGATCGTATTCGATCGCTTCGGGCCTGCAAACCTCCTTGCAGAGCCCGCAGCCGAGACACCTGCGGCAGCTCATACACCGGGCGGCCTCCCCCAGGGCCTGCTCCGTGCTCATGGTGCCGTTGATCTCCCCGAAGCCGTCCCTGTCGCCGAGACCGGCACGGGGCACGAAGACCCGGGGCCTCTTTTCAGGCATGAAGGGCGGTTCGTCCAAAACCTTGTCATCCTGCGCCAGCCTTCCTTCCCGTAAGTCTTCCCCCTCCAGAAAGCGGCGGACCGACTCGGCGGCCGTCTTTCCCTGGGCGACGGCATGGATGGCCGTTTTCGGCCCCGTGACCACGTTGCCCCCCGCAAAGACACCCGGCACCGACGTTTGAAGGGAGACGGGGTCCACCCTCACCCTGCCGTCACCAAGCAGCTCGACCTCTCCTGACTCGGCAAGGTAGGCCGTGTCAATCGTTTCGTAGATAACCAGGATGACCGTGTCCGCATCCATGAAAAGGGTGGAAGAACCGTCGTAGAGGGGGTCGAAGAGGCCGTCGGCGTCGTAGACACGGCTGCAGCGCTGAAATTGGACACCCTTGAGGTGTCCGTCCAGCACGTCGATGCGCGCCGGCCCCCAGCCGTTGTGGATGCTCATGCCTTCCTCAACGGCCTGTTCGATCTCCCAGCGGTGGGCGGGCATATCGTCCCAGCTTTCGAGGGCGACGATGTGTACCTCACGGCCGCCGAGGCGCCGGGCCGTCAGCGCCGCATCCATGGCCACGTTGCCTCCTCCCAACACAAGCACCCTCTCACCGACCCGAAGGGACTCGCCACGATTGACACTGCGAAGGAAGTCGAGGGCGTTGAGAACGCCTTCGGCATCTTCGTTTGCAATGCCCAGCCTGCGCCTCCCGTGGGCCCCCGAGGCGATAAAAACGGCGTCGAAGGAAGAAAAGACATGGTGGAGACCAAGGTCTCTACCTATGCGCGTGTTGTAACGGACCTTGACGCCCATCCTCTCGATGATGGAAAACTCCCGGTCGAGGACGTCACCGGGAAGCCTGTACCTGGGCACCCCAACGTACAGCATACCGCCCAGCCGGTCGTAGGCATCGAAAAGCGTCACCCCGTATCCCCGCTTGCGGAGCTCCAGCGCGCAGGTCACGCCCGCAGGCCCTCCCCCTATGATCGCCACCTCCCGGCCCCGGTCCACCTCCTGAGGTGGAAGGGGCACATCGCCGGCCTGCGATTCGTGGTCTGCAACAAATCTCTTCAGCGCACAGATGGCGATGGGCTGGTCCACCGCCTTCCCCCTCAGGCATTGATCCTCGCAGGGGTGAGAGCAGATGCGCCCTATGATGCCGGGGAAGGGGAGCTGCTCTCGTATCAGGGCCAGCGCTTCGTCGAAACGGCCCTCTGCGATCCTGCCGACGTAGTCCCGCACGTTCAGGTGGATTGGGCAGGCGTAGACGCAGGGGGCCATTTGCCGGTCGATCATATAGGCCGACGGGATGGCCTGGGGAAAGTTCACGAAGGCGGCGCTTCGCGATGAGAGCCCCTCGTTATAGACGTTGCCCACCTCGAGGGGGCAGGCGGCGGCACAGGCCCCACAGGCCGTGCACTTGTCGGGATCGACCCGCCGGGGCCTCGTCCTCAGGGTAACCGTAAAATGGCCCACCGCACCCCGGACATGCATTACCTCCGTGTTCATGAGGAGCTCGATGTTCCGGTTTCTGCCGACCTCCACCAGCTTGGGCGCCATGACGCACATTGAGCAATCGTTTGTGGGAAAAATCTTGTCGAGCTGTGCCATGTTGCCGCCGATGTTGGGCTTGCGGTCACAAAGGTAGACGCGGAACCCTGCCCCTACAAGGTTGAGGGCCG
Source organism: uncultured Pseudomonadota bacterium (assembly GCA_964651435.1). Taxonomy (GTDB): domain Bacteria; phylum Desulfobacterota; class Syntrophorhabdia; order Syntrophorhabdales; family CAYQXL01; genus CAZYVU01. The sequence continues at coordinate 17,874 of CAZYVU010000044.1, read as the reverse complement.
TCTCCATCCCTCCGATGCCGCCGCCGATCACAAGGACGGAGCCGCTTACGGGCCCCTCTGTCGCTGCGGTACGGGGGGTGCACTTTCCGCCCGTTGGGCCGTCCGTCAGCGTCACATCTTCCCTTGTCACGCCGCCCATCACTTCCCCGTCCTGGCCAACAGGGCCTTTCCTTCTCTGAATCCGACGATCCGCAGGAGATCGCGCCTGAGCAGCTCCTTGACGTGGCCAAAGACGCGATGCGGGTCCATCCGGAGCCCTGCCGACAAGTCGCAAAGGGACACCTTTCCGTCGGAAAGCAGCTCCAACAGGCGGGCCCTCTCCTCATGCAAGGATACGAGGGGCTCAGCGACAAGACTAAACTGACGAGCCGTAAAGGTTTCACCGTATACGTTTTGGACGGAGAGTCGCTCCCATCTCTCGAGGAGCGCCGTCAGCCTGTCGGCGCCCTCAGGGTCTAGGGCCCTGACGGCGGCCAATCTTTCGCGAAGTGTCGACAGACTCAACGGCTCTTCACCGCCTCTTGATCTTTTCCCGCAGTGCACCGACGGGGACCATGTGGGAAGCCTCACCGGAGAGCCGGCCGTAGAGTGCCAGCTCAAAGGCCTCGGAGAGAAAGATGACGGGCATGGGAGAGGCAGTCCCGCCCAGGGCCGGGAGGAGGTCAAGGTTCATCTGGCAGAGCGGGCACGACGTGACGACGGCATCGGCGCCCCAGCCAATCGCCCTATCAACGACGGCTTGCGAAAGAGACCGCGTTATTTCCGGTGACGTGACCGTCTTTCCGGCGCCGCAGCATTCCATCTTGAAGTCCCAGTCGGCGACTCCGAAGCCGAGCGCCCAGAGAAGCCGGTCCATCGACGACGGATCCTCCGGATCGTCGAAGGGCCTGTGCCCCGGAATCCGGGTCAGCACGCACCCGTAGTACGCAACGACGCGAAGGGGGGCGCAATCGAAGGCCCGGCTCGCCGCGATCCGTTCCATGCCCACGTAATCCCCGAAGAGCTCTATAACGTTTCGTACCTCCACCGTCCCATCGCATGAAAGGGGCGACAAGAGACCGTTAAGCCATCGGCGGAAGGGGTTATCCCTCCGCAGCCTGTCATTGACCGTTTTCAGCCTGCTGTAGCAGGCTGAACAGGGCGCCACGACGACGCGCCCCATCTTTTCCGCTGCAGCAAGGTTTCTGGCCGTAAGAAGGTCAGCCACCTCGTCGTCGACGGTGACGGCAGCCGTCGCGCCGCAGCACGACCAGTCCTCCATCTCCTGAAGGGATACATCGTAGGCCCCGAGGACGCGCAGCAGTGACGCCTCGTAGAACCGGCTCGACGTCTTGAGGGAGCAGCCTGGGTAGTATGTCACGGCAGGCACAGGGCTAACCCTTTCTCTCTTCCCCGGTGGAAGAGGAAGGGGGCGGCTCTATGCGGCTGCGGGACTCCTCAAGCCTCCGTAGCATGGCCCGAAATCCCCTCCTGTCTCGAATGCGTTGGGGGAGAAGGCCCAGCCTTCCCCTCCGCAGCATGGCCAGCCCCATGCCCGCACCGGCAAGGAGAGACCGCGAATCCGCCTTATAGCCCAGCACGGCCCCCAGTTCGTAGAGCCTACCATGGCTTTGCACGCTGTCGAGAAATCGTTTGTCAAATGTCCATTCCGGCCTCCCTCCGGCAGCCCCCTCCCTGACCGCCAGCCGGCGCATCCCGTCCATGACCCGCGCCACGTCGATGCCGTTGGGGCACCTCATGCTGCATGTCATGCATTGGACGCAGACCCAGGGGGCATTCGACTCCATTACCTCCCGGCGGCGCCCCAAAAGAATTCCGCCAATGATCTGATGGGGCAAGAGATCCATTCGGCCCGCCACAGGACAGCCGTTTGTGCACCGGTAGCATTGATAGCAGGAGGATAGGGACCGGTCAATACCGGATTGGATCTCGCGCAGGAAATCAGGTCTGTTCAAGGGACCTCGTTTCGCACATCCACCCCCGGCGCAGGAGCGCCCGTACCGTTTTGCCTCCCTGCGTAACCGGCCTCATGCCGTCACCATTGTCGAACCAAAGACACCTTCGCCTCAACGTTGTCCTCTCCTTTGAACCTACCCTCTGCGACCGAAACGGCGCGCACCTCGGGGCCGATCAAGGGAATCCGGAATAGGCCATTCTCCTTGCAGAAACCCGCGCTGCAGGCTCCTGCACAGTATATGACCCCGGGGGACAGGTGTCAATTGGGTCGCCGATGGCCATAGCGGGGGCCAAGCTGAGGCCGGACCAGCCAAACCACCGGGCGGCGATCGTTAGCGGGCCGGCCGTTTTTGCACTGCTAATCGGCCGACGGGCACCCTTGATGAGCCCTGAAATTCAAAATTCAAGGGCTGACCCCGTCAACTCCCTCATCAAAATATATCACAGGATCCGATAAAAAAGGGGGCCCTTTCGGGCCCCTTGAGGTTTCTTGTCGTTAGTCGCGACGCTTCCGTTACCGGGCGCCCACCCGCCGTGCCAGGAAGGACATGTCGGTGCTGAGGATCTTTCTGGCGCTCTCATCGAGCACATCGGTGATGAAGGGTATCCCCGTTTCCTGCTCCGTCTCCCTGTTTCCGGAAAAGAGATCACTGCGGGACATGTCCGGAAGGCTGAATTTCCGCGCTCCGGCCATAAGCTGCTGCAGGCCAGCCGTAAGTTTATCGGCCAGCGTCCACATGGCGATGGCGCCAAAGGGGACATTCTTCATTTCCGATTCTCCAACCTTCTTCTGTACGTCATAGTATCCGGCGAATATCTCTTCCGCGGAAGATCCGATCTCTTTGACGGCAGGGGCAAGATCGTCCCAGTTCCCGTTAACGGCAGCCTTCCTGTCGGGTCTCAATGCGCCTTCGATGTTTGAGCCCAGGAAGCCCGGGATCATGGCCGCGCGTCCCATGCAGATGAGCTTCGTGAAGGGCGCCCCCAGGGCAAGGGCCTTGAAGATGTGGTCTTCCCTCGCCAGTCCGCCGGCGAAGGCAATATCGACAACCCTCTCGCCCCTGGCCGCGAGCATGGAAGCATACTCGTAGGTCTTTGCGTGAAGCAGGATGGAGGGCACGCCCCAGGTCTCCATCATGTTCCAGGGGCTCATACCCGTTCCACCGCCCGAGCCGTCAACGGTCAAAAGGTCAAGACCGGCGTCGGTGGCAAACTTGATGGACATGGCCAGGGCTTCCATGCCGTAGGAGCCCGTCTTAAGGGAGATTCTCTTGTACCCGATCCGTCTCAGATAGTCGACGGACTGCATGAAGGACTCGCAGACCTGCTCGGGCGTTGCCAGGTCCGTGTAACCCAGCCGGCTGTGCCGTGCAAACGCCTTGATGGCGCCGTGCTCGAAGGCCTGCTGAACCTCGGGCCTCGTCGGATCAGGGTCGACAACGTAGCCCCTTTCCTTGAGGAAGAGTGCATACCCGAGGCTGTCGACCTGGATCTCGCCGCCTATGTCCTTTGCGCCCTGGCCCCACTTGAGCTCAATGATAACCCGGTCGCCATACTTCTCCATTACATATTCCGCAACACCGTTGCGGGTATCTTCCACGTTCATCTGGACGATTATGGCTCCGTAGCCGTCGTGATAGCGCAGGTATGTGTCGATTCTTCGGTCCAGCTCAGGGGCTTTGGAGATCTTGCCGTCCTTGATGACCGCCTCGCGGTCGATACCTACCACATTCTCTCCCACGACGATTGGAATACCCACGAGCGCCGCTCCAACGGCGAAGGAATCCCAATACTTGGCGGCTATGAATGTGGAGCCCAAGGCGCCCGTCATGATGGGGATACGGCATTTTGTCTTCACTTCGGCCCCAAATTCCGTTTCCACGCTCACATTGGGAAAAATACAGTCGTCGGCTGAACTGGAGAGCCCCTTTTGCAGACCCTTGGCACCGTAATTGTAGCCCTGTATTCTCAGCGAGCCGTAGGAAACACCCATGTGGCACGTGTTGGCGCTGCCCGCCGTGATAGAGCCGAAGTCGCGGGGATAGAGTATCTTTCGCCCTTTAAGGCTCGAAAGCCATGTCTCACATCTCCCCTTACAATCGGCCCGGCACAAGGTACAAAGTCCTGATTCGGCGGGGTTGCCACGGTTCAGTGTCCCGATAGCATCATTCGATTTCGGCCATTCAATCATTGATCCCTCCTCTTTCTCCTTACATTCGGTAATGTCTTGCCGTCTGTACGGCAGTTGATTGCCACTCAATTAGCGTGGCTACCATCTCAAGTTTAGCAGTCTGGTCTATTATTGTCAATACTATTGTGTATTAATGCGGTCTTTTGTCATTACTATTGTTTTTTTTGGCCACTCCGTATATACTCTTTTTACGGCAATATTGCCATTAGATTAGCCATATATTGCCGTTAGTGAACCTGTCACTGTGAGGCTGGGTCGTGTCACAGGCCCCATGCTTAGAAAGGATCGTGCAACGATGGAAAAGGTGAAAAGAAAAGAGCTGCTCATTATGACGACGCTCAAGAACATGGGTGGGCCTCAGACGAGTGTCAAAATTGCCGAAGAGTTGGTCGCCTTGGGCCACGACATAAGCGAACGGACAGTGAGGCTCTACCTCCAGCGCCTGGAGCACGAAGGCCTTACGGAGAGCCATCGCAAGCGGGGCCACAGGCTGACCACACTGGGGATTGGAGAGATCGATGCAGCGCAGATCATGGAGAAGGTCGGTTTTCTGTCGGCAAAGATCGACCGCTTGACCTACCAGATGACCTTCGATCTCAACACCACGTCGGGGACCGTCGTCATCAACTGCACAGTCGTCAACCCCAGACATTTTGCCGGCAACGTGGCCCAGATCACAAAGGTTTACGCTGACGGTTATGCCATGGGCCACCTCATGACGCTTCTCGAACCGGGCGAAATCGTGGGCCACATCGAGATACCCGAAGGCATGGTGGGTGTCGGGACGGTCTGTTCCATAACGCTAAACGGGGTCCTGCTCAAACACGGCATTCCCACCGTGTCCCGGTTTGGAGGCCTTCTCGAACTGAGGGACCGCAAGCCGGTCAGATTTGTCGAGATCATCATGTATGACGGCACCAGCATCGATCCGCTGGAAATCTTCATACGGAGCGGCATGACCAACTACCTGGGTGCCATCAGGACGGGTGACGGTCGCATAGGTGCCAGCTTCAGGGAGTTCCCGGCGGAAAGCCATGAGGCAGTAGCGCACCTGGCCGAAAAATTGAAGCGCGTGGGTCTCGGCGGCATAGTGCGCATCGGCAGGCCCGGCCAAAGCCTTCTGGACATTCCCGTTAGCGAGGGGCGTATCGGCGCCATTGTCATCGGCGGGCTCAACCCCGTTTCTATTTTGGAAGAGACGGGGGTTCGGGCCTATTCCCGGGCCCTTGCAGGTCTCGTGGATTTCAGCCGGCTCTTCCGCTACGAGGAAATGGAGAGCCGCATCAGGAGATTTCTGTGAGCCTTCTCGGGGCGCTGTACCGGGGCTCCGAAGCGTTTAACAAAATCTAACCCTTAGGAGTTCGTCGTGAAACCTATAGTATGGATGAGCACAGGCATGGAAAGCCTTGATGAGGTCTTAAGCGGCCTCAGGATTGGCGACAACGTTGTCTGGCAGGTGGATGACGTGGGCGACTACCGCCATTACGTGACCCCCTACGTGGAGGAGGCCCTCAAGGCCGGAAGGCGGGTCGTGTATATGCGTTTTGCCACCCACGAACCCCTGGTGAGGCACGATGACCGCGTCAAGACCTACCGGCTCAACGCCCACCGCGGATTCGAGCACTTCACGAGCCAAATCTACGATATCGTGACAAAGGAAGGGCCCGGCACATTCTACGTATTCGACTGCCTCTCACACCTGCTCTCGGCCTGGGCCACCGATCTCATGCTTGGAAACTTCTTCGTCATCATCTGCCCATACCTCTTTGAGCTCGAAACGATCGCCTATTTCTCCATCCTGAGGCACAGCCATTCCTTCAAGACCATTGCCCGCATCCGCGAGACTACGCAGGTCCTCATCGAGGTCTATCATTACGAAAACAGGTACTATATCCATCCGCTGAAGGTCTGGAACCGCTATGCGCCCACGATGTTCCTGCCCCATCTTGAGGAAGAGGGCTCCTTCACCCCCATCATCAGCAGCGTCGATGCGACCCAGCTATTCTCCGACATCTCGCAGCGGGAGGCCCAAAGCCCCAGGAGGCACCTCGATTACTGGGACCGCCTGTTCCTAAAGGCCGAAGACTGTCTGCGGCAGTCGCGGAACCCTTTCGAGATCCAACGGATGGTCGATCGGCTCTGCCGCGTCATGATCGGCAGGGAGGAGAGGATTCTGGAGCTCGCCCGCCAAATACTTTCATTGGAGGATCTTCTTAACATCAAGTCGCGCCTCATCGGGACAGGATTTGTCGGGGGCAAGACGGTGGGAATGCTCCTTGCCCGGAAAATCCTCGAAATGGACCGCTCGGGGCCGTGGCACGGCCGCCTCGAGCACCATGATTCCTTCTACATAGGCTCCGATGTCTTCTATGCCTTCCTCGTTCACAACGGGCTCTGGAAGCTGAGGATGGAACAGCGCACAAAGAAGGGCTATTTCGAGGCTGCCGTTCCCCTGGGCCAGAAGATGCTGAAGGGCTCCTTTCCCGACGAGACCAAGGAGCAGTTTCAGCAGATGATCGAATACTTCGGCCAGTCCCCCATCATTGTTCGGTCCAGCAGCCTGCTGGAAGACGCATTCGGGAACGCCTTTGCAGGCAAGTATGACAGCGTCTTCGCCGTCAATCAAGGGTCGCCCGAGCAACGGTACCTCAATTTCGCCGAGTGCGTTCGACAGGTCTTTGCAAGCACCATGAATGAGGACGCCCTCACCTATCGCCGCCAAAGGGGTTTAGACCAGCAGGATGAGCAGATGGCACTTCTCGTGCAGCGGGTTTCCGGTTCCTATAGGCGCCACTATTTCTTCCCTGATTTCGCCGGGGTCGGTGTTTCCTACAACACCTTTGTCTGGAAAGAGAACACGGACCCGAAGGCTGGTATGCTGCGGATCGTTGCCGGCTTAGGCACAAGGGCCGTCAATAGGGTTGAAAATGACTATCCCCGCATCGTCGCCCTCGACAACCCCACCTTTCGCCCTCACACAGACCCCCATGACGCCGCACGATTTTCTCAGCACTACATGGATGTTCTCAACATCGAGACAAACAAGCTTGAACCGGTTTCCGTGGTCGACGAGATCAACGCGGGAAGCGATCTGAGGACTGATCTTTTCGCCGAGCCGGACCCCGCTGCTACGGCGAGGATGCGCGACCTCGGCATAAGGAACGGCCAAGCGTGGGTCGTCACGTTCGACGGCATCTTTACCAAGACGGCGTTCGGCGATGTCATGCAAGGAGCGATGAAAAAGCTGGAGGCTATCTACAACTATCCGGTCGAGATAGAGTTTACGGCAAACGTTACGGCCTCCGGGGAGTTCCGGGTCAATCTTCTGCAATGCCGTCCCCTGCAGACAAAAGGGGAGGTGACCAAGGTCGAAGTGCCCGAGGACCTCAAGCCGGACGGCGTGCTTTTCGCCTCTCAGGGCCACTTCATGGGGGGCAGCATCTCTCGGGCCATCAGGCGGGTGATCTACGTCGACCCCGAAGGGTACACCAAACTTCCCTTGCGCGAGAAGTACGATGTGGCCCGCGTCATCGGCAAACTGAACAAACTGCTGAAGGGCCGGGAGGCGATCCCGACAATGCTTTTAGGCCCCGGCAGGTGGGGAACGACGACCCCCTCATTGGGCGTGCCCGTCGGCTTTTCGGAGATAAACCACATGGCCGTTCTCGGGGAGATCGCATACGCGCACGGTAATCTCATGCCCGAGCTCTCCTTCGGCACCCATTTCTTTCAGGATCTCGTCGAGACGGACATCTTCTACCTGGCCCTATTCCCAGACAGTCCGGGTGTTCATTTTCATCCCGGCCTTTTTGAGCGATTCCGGAACGACATCGACGGTCTCGTACCCGAATGGGCAAAGTACGGGGCCGTCGTGCGCGTCTACGACAGCGGTGACACGCCCTTCCGGATCGTCGCCGATATCATCTCGCAAAGGCTTGTCTGTTTTCTTGATACAGGAGCGCGCTGACAGCATCGTTGAACCGCATGAGATCGCCGTAGTCGTAGAGGGCCGACATTGCCATCGTCTCCGTGTGAATCCCCGCCTCATGGGCGGCCGCTATGGGATTGAGGCCGCCCACAACGATCATGCCCACCCTGTCCGCTCCCACGGGTATATCGAGGAGCGGCTGATTCGGCTTTCCGAAGACGATCCTTCCCCCGAGGCCCCTTCTCGCCATCTTGTCCCGCAGGTTCTCGGCCTCCCTCAAGGAGACGACAGGGATCTCGCGAAAACTGCCCAGCACCTTCCCCGATCCGTCCCTCACCAGCCCGAGGACATCGGTCATCCGGCTCCGTATAAAGATCTCCAGCGGATCGAGAGACGACCCTTCGTAGCCTATAAGGGACGTGAACCGCCAAAGCTCCCCATCCCTCATTTCCACCACGCCGCCGTAGCGGGAAGTGACGGGAATACCCGCCTTCAGGAAAATGCCGTTGAGGGTGATGCTGCAGACCGTCCCGAGACCCACGGTGTCCGCCGGCACCCGTATGTCGCCGATTCGTTCTCCCCCTTTGGCAAGCACGATCCTGTCGCTCATCACATAGGGCGAGCTGAAAACCGGCAGCATGACCCTGAGGGCATCGCGGAGGCGCCTTTCAGGAAAGAATGATATGTTCAGAATGATTCTCCCCCTCATGTCGTCGGGGTTGAAATCCGTCAGGTATGCAAGGCTGTCGATGCGGCTGATGATGAAGTTAAGCCGCTCCGATACAAAGGCATTATCGAGCTCCTCTCTGCCGCGGGCCGTGATGGTCCGCCCCCGTTTTCCGAGGACTTCCGTCAGGCCCCGTTCGTCAAGAAGCTTGAGATAATATCTCACCGTTCTTTCGGACAACTCGATGCCGTGGGAGAGCAGCTCTTCCGCCAGCTCCGAAGAACCCACGGCATCGGCCCGTTTGTCGAGGATGCGCAGAATAGCAAACATGATCTTATTCATGAACGCCTGCAACCTTCCATAAGAGTATTAACGGCCATGGGGGCTACACCACGCCGTATGCGAGCATGGCCTTGGCGACCTTCATGAAGCCGGCAATATTGGCTCCCATGACGTAGTCTCCCGGCCTTCCGTACGCCTCGGCGGCGTCGAGACAGGACTTGTGAATGCCTTTCATGATGTTGAGAAGGAGCTTGTCCACTTCCTCCCGGCTCCAGGACATCTTAAGGCTGTTCTGGCTCATCTCAAGACCGGAAACCGACACCCCCCCGGCGTTTGCCGCCTTGCCCGGTCCGTAGAGAATGCCCGCATCCCGGAACACGCGGATAGCGTCGGGGTTGGAGGGCATGTTGGCACCTTCGGCAACACAGACGCAGCCGTTCTTGACAAGCGCCTCGGCGTTTCTTCCATCGATCTCGTTCTGTGTTGCGCAGGGCAGGGCAACGTCAACCTTCAGGCCTTCCTCCCGGATGACATCCCAGACATTGTCGCCCAGATAGCAGACGGTGCCGAACTTGTCGGCGTACTCCTGGATTCTTCCCCTTCGCACGTTTTTGAGCTCCATGACAAAATCGCATTTCTCGCCGCAAATGCCCCCCTCGTCAACGATCGTTGCGCCGGAATCACAGAGGGTGACGACCTTGCCGCCAAGCTGGTTCACCTTCTCCACGGCATACTGGGCAACGTTGCCCGAACCGCTCACGGCCACGACCTTGTTGGCGAAGTCGAGACCCCGCGTGGCGAGCATCTCTGCCGCAAAGTAGACGGCCCCGTAACCGGTAGCCTCCGGCCGTATAAGGCTGCCGCCGAATTCGAGGCCCTTTCCCGTGAAGACGCCCGTATGCTCATTGACGATTTTCTTGTAGTATCCGAAGAGATAGCCTACCTCCCTGCCGCCGACACCGATATCCCCGGCAGGAACATCCGTCTCCGGGCCGATATGCCTGAAAAGCTCCCGGGCAAAGGCGTGGCAGAAACGCATAACTTCCATTTCCGACTTCCCCTTGGGGTCAAAGTCCGATCCTCCCTTGGCGCCGCCCATTGGAAGCGTTGTCAGGGAATTCTTGAAGATCTGCTCGAAGCCGAGGAACTTCATGATGCTGAGATTGACGGAGGGATGAAAGCGCAGGCCGCCCTTATACGGGCCTATTGCATTGTTGAACTGGACCCTGAAGCCCCGGTTCACCTGAACCTCCCCTTTATCGTCAACCCAAGGGACACGAAACATGATCATCCTGTCCGGCTCAACGATACGTTCGTAAATCCCCGCCTTGACGAACTCGGGGTGCCGCTTAACCGTCGGCTCCAGTGTCTCCATAACCTCCCGGACGGCCTGATGGAACTCAAGCTCCTGAGGGTCTCTTGCTGTTACCTGATCAATAACGCCTTCAATCACCGACATCTTCACTCCTCCTTCGCAGTAATGGATTCTTCTTCAACCCTTGTTCTTTCGGGAAATCTCCTCAAATAGTACCGCAGCAGATGGATCTTGTCCCTCAGGTCCGGCCTCCCATGGTCATCCTCCCAGGCAGCTTCAATGTCATCAAGCACCCTTCGGGCCCGCGCGACAAGGCTGAGCTCCTCCGCACCGGTCATCTCTTCCGGTACCTCAACGGCAGCGGCGGCCGGGGCAGTCTGACCTTGACGCCTGAAAAGAATTACGTTGCTTGCAGCGTTCACGGTTACCTCCTGAACAGAGTTCGGAACCTCTGTGCAGTAGTAAATCCCATTCCTTCCGCTTTAAACAATCAGGGTATGACTATTATTCGTATGGGTGATACCACTACTTTAGTGGTAAGGTGATACCTGATACGCCTCGTAGATGCTTGTCTATGCTCCTTCTGCCCACTGTACCGCGTGCTTAAGCAGCTCAATCCCATCCTTCAAATGCATTTTCTGTTTTATGTTCGCGCGGTAAGTCTCCACCGTTTTCACACTCACATGAAGCTGGTCGGCTATCCTCCGTGTTCCCAGCCCCTGGCCGATAAGCTGAAAGACCTCCAGCTCCCTGTCGCTCAAAACCTCGATGGGAGACTGCAGCCCCTCCGTCCTGCCGCTGATAAACTTCTTTACAATATTCTCGCTTACCCGCTCGCTCAGGTAGAGTTCCCCCTTCAGGACCTTGCGTATGGCCTCCATCATCTTGCCGATGGCCTCCTGCTTCATGATGTAACCTTTGGCGCCTACGCGAAGCGCCCGCTCGGCGAAGAGCGATTCATCGTGCATGGAGACGACAAGGACCGGCAGATCGGGGTACCGTGCCTTCATCTTCTTGATAAGCTCTATCCCGTCCACACCCTGAAGCGAGATGTCGACTATGGCCAAATCCGGCATGTCTCTCTTGAGAAACTCGAGCGCCCCGTCGGCATCCTCGGCCTCGCCCGCCACCACGAGGTCCGGCTCCTGATCGATAAGCTGGGCCAACCCCTTGCGCACTATGGGGTGGTCATCCACTATGAGGATCCGGTTCTTTTGACGCTCTGATGTGCCCGCCTTCTTCATTTGCGCCCCTCCCTCGGTACCCTTCTGCGGTTCTGGAATGTGCATATGACGCTCGTACCCCCCTCCGGCCGGCCCCTGATGTCCAAAGATGCGCCTATCATCGCCGCCCGGTGCTTCATGATGCTCAACCCCATGCCGCGGTTCCGCTTCAGAACCTTTGGGAAGGCCTTACCGTCATTGGCTATCTCGAGCTGCGCCCCACCCCTTGAGCCGGCGAATCGTACAACGATCCTCTTCGGCTTTCCGTGCCGCAGGGCGTTGTTTACCGCCTCCTGGGTAATGCGGTAGAGGTGAATGGCGATGGCGGGATCGTTGACACGAACGGGCCTTGGGCATTCGAATGCACAGGAGACGCCGAAACGCCTCTCTATGGTACGGCAGAGTTCGGACAACGCCGCCGTAAGGCCCCCCGTCTCGAGGCCGACGGGATAAAGACCCCGGGCAAGGCCCTTTGTCTGCGTTATGGCATCATCGATCAGCGACACCACCTCGGCCACATCGCCTGCCTCCGAGAGTCGTCGTGCCCCCAGCTTCTGCTGAATCACCTTACCCAAGAAGCCGATGCCGGCAAGCTGCTGACAGAGGCTGTCGTGGAGGTCCTGTCCGATCCTCTGCTGCTCCCACTCGCTCACCTCGATGACCTGCCGCTCCAGGCGCCGCCTCTCCGTAATATCCCGAACAATGCCGAGTGCCTCATTCTCCCCGCTCACGGTAACGAGGACCTCGTAGTACCGGACCTGATCGGCAAGGCGTACCTGCTCCTCGTAGATCACCGTTTCACCGCTCCTGATAACCTGGCCCACCTGCTTCATACCCTGGTCTATGACATGCTTGGGCAGCCCCGAAAGGGCCTCCGCCGGCACGGGCCCGTCGCCGCCCCGAAGCTTCCTCGAAAGGCCGATCCGCGGAAAGCCCTTGCCCGGCTTGAAATCGAGAATCCTCCCCTCCGACGTAACGCGGAACATCATGTCGGGAATGGCCGCGAGAAGTGCCCTGTTTTTCGCCGTGCTCTCCCGGAGTGCCTCCTCGGCCCCTTTCTGCTCCACTATCTCGGCTATGCGGCGCGCAAGAACGTCGATGAGGTTTCGCTCCTCCTTGAGAAAGGGGCCCTCGTCACACTGAGGCTTTTCCACCAGATACATGACGTCGAGAGATCCGATAATCCTGCCGGCCTGCGTCACGATGGGCGCCGATTGCCTCCAGGGGCTCTCCCGAAACCCATCGGTGGCAAAAGTCTGTCCGTTCATGCTGATGCGGACGCAGGTGATCTCGGGATACTGCCATGCCGCAGCAACGATCGTCACCGTCTTCCGGAGAACCGCCTCCAGCGAAACCCAGTGCTTCTCCAGGAGGCTCGACATGGCGTACAGGCAGTTCAGCTCCTTCACCCTTTCCGCCAAGGCGTGGGTCTTTCTTTCCAGGACACCCCGCGTTTCCCGAAGCTTTCGGGCAGAAGCCTGGAGGCGCGAGATACGTCGCTCCAGCCGAAGAAGGCGATCCTCGAGTTGGGCTGCCGGGAGGTTATGCAGCATGCCCACATGTTATACCGGACAGGCCTTTTTATCAAGGGTTCTGGGCCCTTTGGCCTTTTCCCCTTAATTTGTGACTTCACAATTGTTCCCTTGGCCTCGCTCCAACGCATGTGCTATGATACACTGGTATCTTTAATCATGTCCTGAAGGGCCAAGGAGGATTCTCGATGACACACAAATTGTTCGGCACTTCCGTTTGCCTGTTTGCAGTCCTTTTCCTTGTGCTTCTCTTTCCCGCCTTCGTTCCTGCGGCCGACGCAGCAACAGGGGCGGAGGGAGCAACGAGCACGGGAGAACTGAGCGAAAAGCTCGCCAAGCTCCATATGCCTTTTATCGAAAACAAGGGCCAGGTTGACGACAGGCAGGTCGCCTATTATGCCCGTACCCTTGGAGGCACGTGCTACGTCTCCGCAAAGGGCCAAATAAGCTACGCCCTACCCCAGGCGGCCGGCAACGGCCAAGGCACCGTCAAAGGCGTCATTGTCACCGAAAGCCTCGTGGGGGCAAGGACGGCCGCGGCGAAGGGCATCACCGCCTCTTCGACGAAGGTCAGCTTTTTCCGCGGCCGGGACCCCGGACAGTGGAGAAGTGACGTGAGGACCTACGACCAGGTGAGTCTCGGAGAGGTCTACCCCGGTATAGACCTTGAGCTCAAGGCCGCAGGCAACAATGTTGAGAAGGTCTTCTCAGTCAACCCGGGGGGCGACGTTGGGGCGATTCAGATCCTGCTGTCGGGCGGCAGATCCCTTGAGGTAACCGGTTCGGGCGAGCTGGAGGTTTCGACGGAGCTTGGATCGGTAAGGTTTACAGCGCCCGTTGCCTTCCAGGAGATAGAGGGGAAACGGGTGGCCGTTCCCGTGAGCTATGCCATCCTTACAGGAAACTCCTCACCCGACGATTATGCCCCTGCCCCGATGCACTTGGCCTACGGCTTCAAGGCCGGTGATTATGACCGCACCAAACCCCTCGTCATCGACCCCCTCCTCGCGTCGACGTTTCTCGGGGGCAAGGCGGCCGAATACCCGTACGGCATGGCGCTCGATTCGGCAGGCAACGTCTTCATTACGGGCAACACCTACTCAAGCAACTTTCCCACCGTTTTCCCTGCTTACAACATCTATAACCCCGTCTTCTTCGGCATCAGCGACCTCTTTATCAGCAAGCTCGACAATGCCCTTACGCAGCTTCTTGCGTCCACCTACGTAGGCGGCACGGACGACGACTTCGCATTCGCCATAGCCGTCAACGCCGATGATACGGTCTACATAACGGGTACCACCCTTTCGGCCGATTTTCCCATGAGCTACGGGTCCTATGAATTTACCAAGAACAGTGACTTTGATGTCTTTGTGGCACACCTCGACAACGACCTCCAGTACCTCATCGCCTCGACCTTTCTCGGGGGCAGCGGGTACGATGAGGCGTCAGCCCTGGCCATCGACGGTGCGGGCAACATCTGTCTTGCCGGCACCACATGGTCCGTCGATTTTCCCGTCACGGCCGGGTCGTACAACCCCGTCCGCCCGTGGGCGCTTTATACGGCCTTTGTGACGAAGCTGAGCTCCGACCTCTCCGCCCTCGTTGCCTCCACTTACCTCGGCGGCAGCGCCTATGACGAGGCAACGGGCATAGACATCGACCCCTCAGACAATATCTACGTGAGCGGCAACACGTGGTCCGATGATTTCCCCACAACCCCCGGCGCATTCATGACAGCCAGCCAGGGCGGCTGGGATGTCTTTGTCTCCAAGCTTGACAACGGCTTAACCACTCTCCTGGCCTCTACCTTCCTGGGCGGCGATGATGATGACTATGCCGCCGGAGTCCAGTTAGGACCGTTGGGGGATGTGGCCGTGGCCGGCACCACATGGTCCGTCGATTTTCCCGTCACGGCCGGCGCCTACGACACGACATTTAACGGCGGCAATACGGACGGCTACGCCTCAAAGCTGAGCGCCGACCTCTCCACCCTCGATGCCTCAACCTTTATCGGCGGCAGCAATGACGAATATATTAACGGCTTTGTCATAGGTTTCTTCGGCAACGTCTACCTTACCGGCTACACACTCTCCAAGGACTATCCAACAACCACGGGCTGCTACAACCCCGTCTATTTCGGCGGCACCGATGATACTGTCGTTTCAAGGCTTAACCCAACCCTCTCGACCCTTGTCGGATCCACGTTCATGGGCAGCAGCGGGGCCGAGGAAGGTTATGTGCTGGCAGTAGACCGGGACGGGAGCCTTTACGTGGCGGGCACAACCTCCTCATACGCCTACCCCACCTTTGCCCGCTCCTACGACACAAAGTTCAACGGAGGCGTCACGGACGTTTTTGTGTCAAAGATTGATCTCAACCTCTCCGCCAGCCCTCTCACCGTCTATTTCGCCGGCAGCGGCACCGGCACCGTAACGAGCACGCCGGCAGGCATCAACTGCGGCGCTGTCTGCTCATACGTTTTCGGCAGGACGGCCAAGGTGACCCTCGCGGCCAAGGCCGAATCAGGCTCCATATTTAAGGGCTGGAGCGGCAGCAGTTGCAAGGGCTACGCAACATGCGTCCTCAATATGAACCAGGAGAGGACGGTAACGGCAAAGTTTACGAAGGACCCTACGATCAACCTCTATCCTACCGTCAAGAGCTTCGGCAACGTAGCCGTCGGAAAGAGCGTAAGCACAACATTCAAGATCACCAACACCATCGGCAGCGGCCTGACAAACCTGAACATCCAGCAAATCACGCTGGCCGGCCCGAATATATCCGAATTCTCGATCATCAACGATTACTGCTCGGGCTTTCCTGTTGCCCCCAACGCAAGCTGCTATGTCACCGTCGTCTTCACCCCCGGTCCACCCCTGGCGACGAAGAACGTGAAGCTCAACATCCCTTCCAACGATCCGAAAAACCCTGTCTACCAGGTCAAGATCACAGGAAAGGCGGTGCAGTAGGGGGTTAAGGAGACTATTCGATAAGAAAAGGGGCGGCCTCGAGCCGCCCTTTTTCGTCGTGACGCCGCACCACCTCTACGGGGGCATACATGGAAGGGGAAGGGCTTAAACCGGCATCAGCGACCGTGGGTGATGACGTCGGACGGGCAGGTGGAGGCGCAGAGGCCGCAGCCGATGCAGGTATCTTCCTTCACGTGGGCAACGGGAACACTCGACGATGTCACGGGACCGAAGACTGCGATCTGCTTTTCCTGAACAAGCATCTCGATGGCTCCGGCAGGACAGGCGTTCTTGCAGGAACCGCACCCGCTGCAACGTTCCTCGTTTACGTCCGGCAGGATGCGCTCCTCCTCATGGTCAAGGATCATCTCTCCCAAGGCACCAAGAATCTCCCTGGGTTCCCATCGCTGGTCCCTGGGGTGTCTGATGAATCCAACGTGATACTTCTTTCTTCCCCACTTCGTCGGTGACCACCTGATCTGGGGCTCCGACCGGTACACCGACAGAAACTCCATATCCTTAAACATGTCCGCGTAGTCGTCGAACCGAACGATACTGTCCGCATTGATGATGAGCTCACGGCCCCCCCGAAGGATGCGCGCACGGGCTCCGTCAAAAGCCATGGTCTCATCCTCCTCGAGGTGAACAAAGACAATGCCCTCCCGTCGCGCTTCCTCGTAAGTGATTTCGCTGTAAGAAGGGCTTACCATGTTCCGTGTCACCACATAGACGGCCTTGCCGGCCCTTTTCAAGTCCCTGGCCATCTCTATGAATCGGGATGAGGCAAACTCATAGAAGACACCGTTGCCCGGATTGTCAGTACCCAGGTAGAAGAGGCATGTGGTGCCGCCTCCATTCTTAAGTGCCAACTGGGGTGCCGTTTCCCGGTGGATCCGGTCGTCATCGTTTGCCGACTGCACGGGAATATTCGGCCCCTTTACAGCCACGAGGGCGGCACCGAAGCCCGTGAGAATAGAATCCTTGATGTTCATCGGTTCCAGGGCACCGCCGGAGACGTAAACATTCTCCACACCGGTCTGAAGCGGCGCTTCTTCCTGAACAAATCCGTACTCGTTCAACGAAAAGCCGAAGAGCGAGGCAAGCCTCGGAAGCTCAGGGTTGGGACGGAGACCGACAGCAAGAACGACATAGTTGAAGCGCTCCTCCGTCAACTGCCCCCCTGCATAGTATCGTATCGTGACGCCCTCCTCGTCTTCCTCAAAATAGCGGGAGTTTGCCCGGACAAACCGCACCCCCGCATCTCTGTATGCCTTCTCCATGTAGAATTCCTGGCCAAAAAACCTTAAGTCATTGTAAAAAACGGTGATCTCCGGCTTTGCCCTCTGGAGCGTCCATTTCACTTCCCTGAGGGTATAGGAACAACAGACGGAAGAGCAGAGCGGGTATTCCTTGGAGCGGGACCCGACACAAAGAATAAAACCGATCTTATTAAAATCTGCCGGCAGCTCCCCCTGCCGCTGGTCTATGACGGCATCATACTCAAGGCTCGTCAGCACCCTCTTGCCCTTGTATTCCACGGGGTCATAAGGGGTAAGGCCCGTCGCCACGATGACCCGGTCGGCCGGCAGGGTGCGGCCATCCTCGAGTGTGACGGAAAATCTTCCGCCCTCCCGGCCCACGGCAGCTATCCTGGCGCCTTTCAGAACGGCGAGCCGGCTGCTGTCTCGAATCTCATCAAAAAAGGTCTTGAACCCTACCCTGCAATTGGCAATACGGGCCATGAGCCCACCCGGCTCCGGAGCGGATTCAAGGATCGTCACATCGTGCTTCTCTGCGAGGGCGACCTTTGC
>CAZYVU010000043.1:18644-22550 GCA_964651435.1 uncultured Pseudomonadota bacterium | reverse complement strand
CATTATCTCTTGCCACGTGCCCTCTAATGGGTGACCCCAAAGTTATTTGAGAGCGCGGGCCCAGACGTTCATGCCGAGCTCGAAGTAGCCCGTCTCTATGTTGCCGGCTTCGAAGCCCGCCTCGGTAAGAAGCGTCCTGATGGCTTCCGGCCCGTAGGCACCCTTGTGTTCGGCAATCTCCACGGGGCTTACGAGCCGAAGGGCCGCCAGCATCCTTAGCAGCCCGTCCGTCCACGGCGCCGGCGTCGTAATGATGAAAAGGCCCTGCTGATTAAGCACGCGCCTAACTTCACGCAGCACAGAGGCCAGCCTCGGAACAGAGATATGCTCAAGCACGGCAAGCATGGTAATGACATCAAAGGTCGCGTCCTCAAAGGGCAGCCCCTCCCCTGCCTCTATGTTGCAGCCCCTTAGGCGGATGCCAATGCTTTCGGCCCGCTTTGAGTCCGCTTCGCTCACGACCTGATCGATACCGTACCGCCGCTCAAAACGAGTGTTAACGAGAAAGAAGGGGAACATCCCGCAGCCGACGTCGAGAATGGCGCCAGACCTAAGCGAATCGGGGATAAGGCGGTTTGCAAGCCCAGTTCTCTTCTTGGCAAGTAACACCTCCAGGAGACCGGTGCCCCGCGTCACATTCTCAGCCACTCCGCCTCCTTCTTCTCTCGCGCCAGACAAAGAAACAACAAAGGAGCAGGCCGATAGTCGTTAAGCAAAGGCCCAAATAGAAGGACATCGGAACATACCGAAAGATAACCGTATGTTTGCCGGCAGGCACCTCTACTGCCCTAAACGCCACGTTGGCCCTGTATATCTTTGTCTCCTTGCCGTCAACGTATGCCCTCCAGCCGGGATACCATGTGTCACTAATATACAGAAAACTGTTTTGACCAGCAAAACAGGCCAACACAACCTCGTTCGCGGAGTAAGAAACGAGGCTCACTACCGACTCCATGTGAGTTGCGATACGGCTATCCATCTTCTCGTGGGACAGTAGAACGAGTTGGCGCCTGGGATCAAAGGTTTCTCGGGCAACTGCCTCAACCATTTCGGCATCGCTCTTAACAAAGATAACGTCAGAGAAAAGGGCGAATCGAACGCCGTGGGCCGAGTAGTCACTAGCATAGATTCTCTGTCCATTGACTACTCCGCTCGAAAGCAACTCAAACGCTGGGTCATCAATGGGGTATGTCGTAATCAAGTACCGTATGCCTGCCATATCAATTAATGCCCTTGCAGCCTCAAGGGATGAAGCTCTTTGGAGCAATTTTATAAATGCTTCATGGTGCCGAATCCGGATGACCTCGGCGCCATCAACCGAAAACGTGCCGAAAAGAGAGGCATATGCAGGCTCTATAAGCTCTTGCCCCATGGGCAAGTGTTCGAGAAATTCTTTTGTCTTCGGTGTCACGAAGAATCGCTCTGTTTGTGCGGGGCTCGGTAGGGCTGTGACGAGCCCGGATGCATCTGAGTAGCTACGCCAAGGGGCAACCATGTAAAATCCATAATTTCCAAGAAAAAGATCGATGGTGAGGATAGAAATAAGTAGAGCATTCCCAATTGGTTTGCGGCGAACCCTCAGATATAGCAGAATCAAAACTCCAAAAATAAAGCACATCAAAAGAAGTCGTTTGAAATTATGCAGATTGTATTCTAGGATGTTAAACTGAGGTGGGACAACTCCAAGACCCTCCAAGAATTGTACGGTTTCCGATTCAAACACATTGACTGCACCCCATAACAGCGCACAAAAAAACCCCAAATAGAAGAAGCACTTTACTATCACGCTACAGGCGCTGTCCTTCTCCTGAACACCTTTTCGAACACAATCAAACCCCAGAGCTGCTGAGACTGAGATCGCAAAGAAAAACAGAGAGAGAAACTTAACCGGATACCTGATGCTGTTGAAAGGGGGTACACTATGAAGAAATCTGTATAAAGGGGTGTTTCCTCCAAGAGCGAGAAGTAAAGAGCACAAAATAAACAGACCAAATATAGCTCTCTTCCTGTCTTTTGAAACGAAATAGAATATCGAGAAAGCAAAAGGAACAATACCTAAATAGACCGTTTTCAGCCAAGACTGACTTGACCAGTATTTCTCTAACGTCTGACGGTTG
Source organism: uncultured Pseudomonadota bacterium (assembly GCA_964651435.1). Taxonomy (GTDB): domain Bacteria; phylum Desulfobacterota; class Syntrophorhabdia; order Syntrophorhabdales; family CAYQXL01; genus CAZYVU01. The sequence continues at coordinate 20,433 of CAZYVU010000043.1, read as the reverse complement.
CCAAATAGGTCGGGAAGAAAGAACAGGGCAAAATCCCGCCACGCGAACGACCACGTTACTGCTTCTTGAAACGACAGACCGTTTGCGCGGATACTCTGCATCTTTAACTCCAAGAATGGCACCAGCTGGATGGCAGCGATAAGTAGAAATAGGAGAAGGATGATCGATAGTTTTAATAAACGTTTACCTGCCATTCTCAGATGCCCAGCGAACCCTGCTAAGCCATATTCCATAAACGATGTCCCAGAGCAGCTCAAGCATACGAGTGCGAAGATGTTAACCAACGCAATCTCTGGGGCGCCCGCAAGAATCTCCATCGATAAGAGCAGGGCACAGAATACTCCCTGCTTCATGTCCCCACTACTACAGTATCTCAAGAAAAACATAACCACCAGAGGAACCCACGGCACCGCCAGTAAGTGCGAGAGGAGGCTATGAATAGACAACAAATAGCCAGACAACATGAATACAACCCCGCCCACAAGAGAACCTTCGCGAGAAACTTGCAGGTACCGCAGAAATACATACAAACTTATTCCAGCAAAGAAAAAATGACCCACAATGGTCCAGTTCCACGCCACCGGGAAGGGTAATATGAAATACAACAATTGTGGGGGATACAAAACACCGGGCTGGAGGGTTGCCAGCAGTGGAATGCCTGAATAATTGTGACTGTTCCAGAAAGGAAACTCGAAAGACTTAACAAGGCTCACCCAGTGAAAGCGAGGAGGGAAAAAGAAGACCGACAAATCCCTCTCCATGAAGACATATCCTCCACGGAGGGCCTTGTTCAAGAAAACGATGCTAAGTAGAATTAGCAGGAATGGATAGAGTGTCTTTCTTATGCTACCCACGAGTGGGATAAATGCAAGGATGCCAAGGAGGAGCTAATGCCCCTCCTTGGCCCAATTTCTAAGTTTATCTATAACAGGCCAGGAGATAGCTTACCACGTCCCAGGATAATAAGCAGCAGGAGTGTCCGTTGCCCGAGCAGAAATAGTAAAAGCTCTGGTCTCTGTTCCAACCGTGATGGTACCCGAAGTACCTACTATCGTTGCAGTAGCCCCGCCGGAAATATTTGCAGCAGTGACTACATCTCCATTTTCGTACGAGTTAGCATTATTCATTAGATATTTCGCAAAGAGAATGTTTTCAGCACCCGAAAGCGCTCCTATTACACCCTTTGCTGTTGCATCCACAGCATCTTTTTTAATATCAAGGTATTTGGGGATTGCCACTGCCGCCAGGATACCCAGGATGACGATAATGATGATCAGTTCGATAAGCGTAAAACCTTTTGCGTTGCGAATCTTTTTCATGATGCTCCTCCTTTTTTGTTTCAGTTTCAATTCATCACTGCTTTGGGTTCATGCAACTTTAGTGCCAGAAAAACTCTCCCAATTATCACTGTCTATTTCCGGCCCACCGCCTCGCTTCCATCATTTATTGTAGCACACCCTACAAGCCGTGCAGCTTTTTTTCTCATGATGCCTCAAGACTATACTTCTTCACCCTGTACCACATGCTCCGCTCCGAGATGCCGAGGAGCTTGGCCGCCTTGGCCTGGGACCGGCCGCACTTGTTCAGCGCATCGACGAGGAGTCGCCGCTCGAACTCCGATATGGCCTCGTCCAGGGACCGGTCGCTCCGGAAGTCTTCCCTGGCCAGCTCGCCCTCCTTCAGGTGCAGCGGGAGGTCGTCGACGGTAATGAGGCTGTTTTCGCAGAGCACCGAGGCCCGCTTGACGACATTGAGCAGCTCCCGCACATTGCCCGGCCATCGGTACGCC
>CAZYVU010000043.1:7920-18634 GCA_964651435.1 uncultured Pseudomonadota bacterium | reverse complement strand
GGACAGGAGAGGCGCCGTTCGGCGTCTCCCTGACGAGGAAATATTCGACAAGGAGCGGGATGTCGTCCCTTCTCTCCCTCAAGGGGGGGATGGCGACGTGCATCTGCGAGATGCGGTAGAAGAGGTCTTCGCGGAATCTGCCGTCGCGCATCTCTTTCTGCAGCTCCCTGTTCGTCGTGGCGATCACCCGCACGTCGGCCTTCCTCTTCCTTACGTCGCCCAGGCGCTCCACCTCTTTCGTCTCGATGACACGGAGCAGCTTGGCCTGGAGGGAGGGGCTCATCTCCCCGATCTCGTCGAAGACCATGGTGCCCCTCTCGGCAAGCTCGAACTTGCCGGGTTTCACCTGCTGGGCCCCCGTAAAGGCCCCCTTTTCATAGCCGAAGACCTCGCTCTCCAACAGGTTGTCGGGAATAGCCGCGCAGTTCACCACGACCATTTCTCCGTCCCGCCCCGAGAGCAGGTGCACCAGGCGGGCGATCTCCTCCTTGCCCGTGCCCGTTTCTCCCGTAACGAGAAAGGCAAGATCGCTTCGCGCCGTCTTTTCCACCGTCTCGAATATGCGCCGCATCGGCTCCGTAGAGCCGATGATGCCGTGGAAGCTCTTGGCCGTCACGTCCTCGGACCTCAGCTTCTCCGCCTCCCGCTTAAGCTTCCGCGCCTCCACAAGCCTTTTTACCATCACCTTCAGCTCGCCCAGGGCAACGGGTTTTGTGAAAAAGTCCGTGGCCCCGCGCTCTATGGCCTCCAGGGCGTTCTTTTTCGTGCCGTAGGCCGTGATGATGACGATGGGAACGGTGCTCTTCTTCTTAACCTCGTCGATTGCCTGCAGGCCGTTTATGCCGGGGAGGTTGATGTCCATGATCATGAGCAGGTTGCTTTCGGAGATGGACGGGAGTGCGGCCTCAAAGGACTCGAAGGAGGCAAGCGCGTAACCCTCCGACTTCAGGGCCTCCTCCAGGAAAAAGCGGACGCCGGGGTCGTCTTCAACGATGATTATCTTGGCTGCTTGGCCCGGCATACATTACCCCACCAATAATTAGGTCTTTGTCGCACTGGATGCCGGATCAAGTCCGGCATGACGATATTACACTGAAGGGAACCATAATTCAACGCAAATGCCACCCTGCTCAACGATCGTTCTCGGGCCCTGCCCCTGCCGTTGGTAATTTTATGACAAACGTCACGCCCGGGTTTTGGCTCACGACGTCGATAGTTCCCCCGTGGAGCCTCACATTCCTCAGGCTGATGAAGAGGCCGAGCCCCTTGCCGCCCTTCCTCTTGGTAAAAAAAGGCTTGAAGATGGTCTGCTCATCGCCCGGATCGATGTGGGAGCTCCTGTTGTAGACGGTGACAATAGCCGCATCGCCCTCCGCCCGCGATGAGACCTCCACCAGACCCGCCTCACCTTCCATTTCGAAGGCGTTCTTAATGATGTTCTGAAAGACCTGGTAGAGCTTCGTCCGGTCGCCCGTCACAGACGGAAGGTCCCCCTTGTGAAACTGCCATGTGATGCCCGGAAACCGGGCCATTGAATCCGCCATGGCCTCCTCGACGAGGCCGTTCAGGTCCAGCATCTCCGACGCCAGCACGTCGTCCGTCAGGTCCAGAAGTTGGGTGGTAAAGGCCTCGATCTTGCCGGCGGCGCCCAGTATCGTTTCCAGGTAGCGCTGCTCATCGGGCTCCGGCTTCTTGCCCATGAGAAGCTCACTCATGCCCCTGATCGTCGTCAGCGGATTTCTCACCTCATGCGCAACGGCCAGCGACATGTATCCCAGGGGCAAGAGATAGTCGAGCCTTTCCATGTCCTTAAGAAGGCCCTTTTCTTCCTCTCCCGCCATCCCCTGCGATTTGAGATAGGTGGTGAGCTTCTCCATCAGGTTGTACACCTCGATGAACCGGCCTCTCTCCGAGGGCTTCGTCTCGAGGCGGACCAGACCCGCCGCCTTCCTGAGAAGGGCCTGGAGGGGGCGCGTCAGCCCCAGGCATACAAGGAAGGCGCAGCCCGCGGCAAAAAGGGCTATCCCGAAAATCATCGCATAGGTGGCCCCGCTGTTGTGGGGGTGCGCCGCCTGGCTCACAAATGCGGACAGCAGGCTCGTCAGAAAAACGAGCACAGGGATGATGATCGTCAGCCTGTAGCGAAGGTTTCCCGGATCAGAGAAAAGGTTCACCGTAACATCATCCTCCTCCCTTCATAGCCCCCATCATGTTCCACCACGGGAGAAATATGGCAAGGGCGAGAAAAAGCACCATGATGGAAAGAAACCCCACAAGGATAGGCTCCACCCAGGCCGAAAGCCGGTTGATGGAATAGGTCACCTCGCGGTCGTAGTGTATGGACACCTCGCGCAGCATCTCCTCCAGCGAGCCCGTATTCTCCCCCGTGGCCACAAGGTGGACGACAAGGGGCGGAAAGACGCCTGTCTCCTTCAGCGACTTGGCGATGGCCCTGCCCTTCTCGATCTTGCCGCCGATCTCGGCCACCTTCGACCCTATGTACCGGTTGCCGATGGTGTTCTCGACGATCTCAAGGGTCTTAACGATCGGCACACCCACCTTCACGAGGTTCTCGGCCATGGCGGCAAAGCGGCTCATGCAGATCTTCATGATGATGGCGCCCATGATGGGTATCCTGAGCTTCACCCGGTCTATGAGCAGCGCCCCTGCCGGGCTCCTCTTGAAAAGCACAAAGGCAATGGCGGCCGCTATGGCCAGCAGAACGACGTATAGACCGTAGCGTTGTGCCATATCACCTATTAAAAGCATGATCCTCGTCGGTAGTGGAAGCTGCACGTTCATCCCCTTGAACATTACAGAGAAACGGGGAATAACAAAGGCCACCAGCACGGCGAACGCCCCGACAAGGGCCACCACCACAAAGACGGGGTAGCGCATGGCCGCCTTGAGCATCTCTTTTGTCCGCATCTGAAAATCGAGAAGTGACGAAAGCCTGTCAAGCACCTCCTCAAGGGAGCCGCCCACCTCGCCTGCCCTCACCATGGCGATGTACGCTTCGGGAAAAATACCTTTGTGCCTGGCCAGCGCATCGGAGAGGCTCTGCCCCTTGTCGATATCCTTCCTCACTTGGTTGATGGCCGCCTTGAGCCGCTTGTTGGCCGTCTGCTCTTCGATGGCCTCCAGCCCCGTGAGCAACGGAATGCCGGACCGTATGATGGTCTGGAGCTGACGGGTAAAAAAGATCATGTCGTCGAACTTGACGGGCGTAAATTTCATGAGAAAGTCACCGAGCCCCTGGTCCGTACCTTTCGGCTCAGAGACCTCCACAGGCAGCAGGCCGATGCCGTCGAGCTGGCTGTAGACGGCCTGCCGGCTGTCCGCCTCCAGCGTTCCCGTCACCAGCAATCCCCTTTCATCCCGCGCCCGGTAGGTAAAGGTGCCCATTCTATCCTATACGCTCCATCCTGTCCTACTCGATTTTCGTGACGCTCAAGGCCTCTTCCAGCGTCGTCCAGCCGCGGAGCACCTTTTTCATGCCGTCTTCATACATGGTCGTCATGCCATGCTCGATCGCGTGCCGCTTAATCGTTTCGGCCGATGACTTGGCTACCACGAGGTCCTTCACCGAGTCGTCGAGAACAAGCACCTCGAACACCCCCGTCCTCCCGCGATAGCCCGTATACTTGCAGGAGGGACATCCCCTTCCCCGGTACAGGGTGCTCCCCGACGGAAAGCCGTAGCTCGCAAGAAGGGCATCCGACGGCTCGTATGCCTCCTTGCACTCGGGACAGATCTTCCGGAGCAGACGCTGCCCGATGACACAGGAGACGGACGATGTGACCAGGAAGGGCTCGATGCCCATCTCCACAAGCCGCATTACGGCCCCTGCCGAATCGTTGGTGTGGAGCGTCGAGAGGACGATGTGTCCCGTCAGGGCGGAATGGATGGCCATGGTAGCCGTTTCCTTGTCCCTGATCTCGCCGACCATGATGATGTCGGGGTCCTGACGGAGGATCGACCTGAGGCCCGATTCGAAGGTAAGCCCCGCCTTGGGATTGACCTGTGCCTGCGCCAGGCCGTCGACGGTGTACTCTACGGGGTCTTCCACCGTAATGATGTTCTTCTCCACCGAGTTGAGGTGGTTGAGAATGGCGTAGAGCGACGTGGACTTGCCGCTTCCCGTGGGGCCCGTGGAGAGAATGAACCCATAGGGCCGCTTGAGCACCGCCTCCATCTTTGCGCCATCGTCGGGAAGAAACCCGAGCTTGTCAATGCCGAGGAGCGCAGCCGTCTTGTCGAGGAGCCGCATGACGATCTTCTCGCCGTAGATAGTGGGGAAGCTCGACACCCGCAGGCCCACCTCCTTTGAGCGCTCCCGTATGTTGAAGCGCCCATCCTGAGGCACCCTGGTCTTTGCGATGTCCATACCCGAGAGTATCTTCACCCGCGATACAATGGGCAGGAACATCTTCTTGTCCGGCGACGGCACCTCTCTGAGCCTGCCGTCGATCCTCATGCGAACCCTCATCTTCTTTGCCGCCGGCTCTATGTGGATATCGCTTGCGCCGTCCGCTATGGCCTGGGCGAGGAGGCTGTTGACGAACCGTATGACGGGCTCCTCTTCAGCCATGTTGATCGACATCCGCGCATCCTCGTCGCTTTCACGCTCCTCGATGGTCACCTCATCCTCCCCGGTGACGCTGATCTTCTCGAGGGTCTGCTCGACAATCGTCTTGGCCCCGTAATACTTCTCCATGGCCCGCTTCATCTCCGCTTCCGTCACGATAGCGGGAACCACCTCCACCTTCAGGGCCTTGGCGATCTCGTCGATGGCGTCAATATCCAGCGGATCCGCCATGGCAATCTGCAAGACCCCCTGCCTGCGCTGCACAGGGATGGCCACATAGGTCTTGGCCAGATCGGCAGGCATGGCCGCGATCAGGTCCTCCGGTATCTCACGGTCATCGAGGGTCACGATCGGTATGCCCAACTGCTTGCTGATCCTGTCGATGAGGTTCTTCTCGGTGATAAAGCCCATGTTCACGAGGACCTTTCCCAGCCGGTCGCCGTACTTCTTCTGCTCGGTCAGGGCCTTGGCGAGGTCTTCGCTCGATAGGACCTTCTCCTCCAACAGCATTTCGCCGAGCTTTTTCTTGATCATCCTTTACTCCCCCTCGTCAGTATTGGGCGCCGCCGCCGGGCCTTTTCAGGTACTCCATCTGGTTTGCCGCGTTGCAGGCATCTTCCCACACTATGAGCTTTGCCGTCAGGAGCCGGTTCAGGTCCTGCTCCATGGTGTGCATGCCGAGGTCCTTGCCGATTTCGATTGAGGTGTAGAGCTGATGGGTCTTTGACTCGCGGATGAGGTTTCTCACGGCAGGCGTAACGATAAGCACCTCCGTCGTGGGAATTCTCCCTTTGCCGTCGGCCCTCCTCAGGAGCCGCTGGGTGATCACCGCCTGTATGGTGGCCGAGAGCTGCGACCGCACCTGCGCCTGCTGAAAAGGAGGGAAGATATCGATAATCCGGTCGATGGTCTGCGAGGCGCTGGTTGTGTGAAGCGTCGTAAACACGAGGTGGCCCGTTTCCGCCGCCGTTATGGCTGTCTGCATCGTTTCCAGGTCCCTTGCCTCGCCTATGAGGATCACGTCCGGATCCTGCCTTAGGACCCTTCTCAGGGCATGGGAAAAGGACTGCGTATCGCCGCCCACCTCCCTCTGCGATATGACGGACCTCTTGGGTCGGTAGACGTACTCGATAGGGTCTTCGACGGTCACTACATGAACGGACTGCTCGTCGTTTATGACATCGATCATGGAGGCAAGGGTTGTCGATTTGCCGCTCCCCGTCGGGCCTGTTACCAGCACGAGGCCGTTGGGCCGCCTGACGATCTCCCGGAGGACGTCGGGCAGGTTCAGGTCCTCGAGCCGGGGAATCTTGACGGGCACAAGGCGGATGGAAAAGGCCATGGACCCGCGCTGAAAGTAGGCGTTCACCCGGAAGCGGGCCACATCTTCGATCTCGTAGGCAAAATCGAGCTCCCTCTCTTCGGCAAAGCGGGCCCGCCGGGCCGACTCCGGCACGAGCTCCCTCAGATAGGACTCCAGCGTTTCGTCGGACAAGGGAATCTGCGTAAGGGGAAAAAGGTCCCCGTAGACGCGAAGCGTCGGCGGGATGCCCTTGATCAGGTGGAGGTCCGACGCCTCCCTGCGCAGCATTACATCAAGCAGCTCCAAAACAGTCATAGTTCAATCCTCACGAGAAGCAAATGTCGTCAAAAATAATCTCCCGTATCTCGGCATCAAAAAGCAGCATGTAATACTTTGCCCGGCCGCCGGCGTGGGCGGGCGGTATGGGAATGGCGAGGGTGTGCCAGTCCCGGTCGGCCACAAGCCCGACGGCCTTCCTCGGCATGGTGAACTCCCTCCCCTCCTCCTGCACGACCCTCACCTGAAAGTCGTAGAGCGACTTGGCATGCTTTACGTCGTTGACTCTGTAAGCAAGGTTAAAGAGGGATTTGGTGGCGATCGGGTCGCCGTTCGGCTTAAGCGCCGTATAGTCTGCAATGTAGTGCATGTCACCCTTGAACCGGCCCCTGTCGCGGAAAAGAAGGCCCAAGGGCGAGCTGAGGAGGGCGCCCGAGGCGTCAAAGGAGGCGAGGTTCTCAGACCGGAAGTCGGCACGGTAGACGACGGCTTCCCTGCTCAGGTCGAGGAACTTCTTGCCCGTCATGAGGCTCTCGCCCTCTTGCGCCGCTGCGGCCACCTTGCGGATGAAATCGCCGCCCTTGGAGGAATAGCCGATGGCCTCGGGAATGCTGATGAGCCCCTGCCGGTAGAGGTTATGGAGGGAATCATCCATGGAAAGCATACCCTGGCGTTTCGAGGCATCGACGGCAGACCAGATCTGGTGCGCCTTGTCCTCCCTGATAAGGGTCCTTACCGGCGCCGTGACGGTGAGGACCTCGCAGGCGCAGACAAAACCGGCGCCATCCGTTCTCGGTATGAGGCGCTGGCTGACGACACCCGCAAGAACCTGAGCCAGCACAGCCCGCACGTGGCGCTGCTCGCTTTCCGGATAGAAATCGAGGATCCTGTTGATGGTCTGCACGGCGTTGCTCGTGTGCATGGATGCAAAGACAAGATGGCCCGTTTCGGCAAGCTTGAGCGTCGATTTCATCGTTTCCGCGTCCCGCACATCGCCGATGATGACGACGTCCGGATCCTCCCTCAGCACCCGCCGCAGCGCCTCCTGGAGCGAAACCGTATCGCGGCCGATCTCCCTTTGGCTGATAATCGCCTTCTGAGGCCGGTAAACAAACTCGATGACATCCTCTATGGTTACGATGTGGCATCGCCGTCCCGCGTTGATGGCCTCCGTCATGGCGGCGAGCGTCGTCGACTTGCCGCTTTTTGACGGACCGGTGACGAGCACCAGCCCGCTCGGCACCCCGGCAAAGTCTTCAAGCATCCTGGGAAGCCCAAGGGCGGTTAAGGTGGGAATGGCCGACGGCACAGGCCGCAAGACCATGGCGGCCTTCCCTTTCCTGTAAAAGGCCGTGACGCGGAATCGCCCGAGGTTCTTCATCTCGTGGCTGAACTCCAGCTCCTTTTCCGATTCGAACGTCCGGTACTGCCACGGCGTTGTGGCCTTTTTGAGGATCGTTGTTACATCCTCGCCGTCGAGGCTCACGTTGCCGATCCTGATGAGACGCCCTTTTGTACCGAGGGGGGGAAGGCCGGCAAAAAGAAAAACGCTCTGAACGCCCTCCCGGAGTCCGCTCTCAACGACTGCCCGGAGATTGAGCATTCTCAAGCACCTTCAACCTTTCAATGACGGCACTGCGTTCCTGGCCCGGCGGCGCATTGACAAGATATTTTCTGTAGTACCTGACGGCGTCGGCCCTGTCGCCGGCATCGTCCCTGATGAGGGCGTAGGAGAGAAATATGCGGGGCTGGGACGTGTCCTTCTCGACGAGCCCCTTCAGGGGCAGCGACGCCTCCTCCAGCTTCCCCTGCCTTCTCAGGAGCGCCGCAAGGTTGAGGCGGGGTTCGGGGCTGTCCGGCTCAGCGGCTATGGCCCGCTTGAAGTACGTTTCCGCATCTTCCTGATCCCCACGGGCCATAAGGGCCAACCCTACGTTGTTCAGAACCTTCGGGTAGTCCCTTCGCTTATCGAGGGCCTTCGAAAAGTAATAGAGGGCCTCGTCGATCCTTTTCTCCCGTAAGGCAATGACACCCAGATTGTTGAGAATCTCCGGATGGCCGGGCTGATCGAGAAGGAGCTTCGTATAGACCTGCCGGGCCTCGCCCAGCTTGCCCGCCTCAGCGAGCGCGGCCCCCCTGTCCTGGGCCGCATCAAAGGCGGACTGGTCCCTTCCCGGCGCCGATTCGTAGAGGTCCCTCCTCGCGGGCCGCTCCCGGCCTTCGTACTGTCGGCCTTGAGCCACCGTGCGAGGCGGCGTTGCCGTTTCCACCGTCGGGGAGGCTACCGGTCGCAACATTTTTTTGCGCTCCGGCCTCGGAGCCTTGTCCGCCTCCGCCACCGGCTTATCGGTCCTCCAATCGCCCTTTTCTTTCGTCGCAGGGCGGCCCTGGGGCTTCTCTGGCTCCTTGTCCGGTGGCGTCACCGCGACAGCCGCCTTCTGCGGTGCGGCCGCCGTCACGGGCGCTTTTACGGGTGACGGCGCGGCCGTCGGCGGCGGAGTCCCTTGCGGCCCCGTGACCTTAACCACATCCTTCGTCGATGGGCCCGAAAACAGCAGAAAGGCAAGCACGCCGACCACCAGAAGGGCGAGGGCCCCGGCGGCAAGCCGGATCGCAAGCTTCCTGTGCGGTGTCGGCCCCGGTTTCCGGGACGGCGGAGTGGGGGCGGCCTGCTGTTTTCTGCTCTCCTGCGCCTTTTTTAGCGCGTCAAGGATCACGCTCATCGGCGGTTCACACCTCCGTCGTAGATCACCCTGGGCGTCAGGAATACGACGAGTTCCTGCTTCAGAACCTCCTCGGACCGGACCCTGAAGAGGGGCCCCACGATGGGCATGTTCATGAGGCCGGGAATTCCCTTGTAATCGATAATCTTGCGGTCCTTGATGAGGCCGCCGATGATGACCGTCTCGCCGTCCCTGACGCGCACCATGGCGTCGGCCTCACGGACATCGAGCACCGGCACCTCGTTGCCTGACCGCGATTTCACAACGCCCACCTTTTCCGTCACCATAGGGTGAACGTTGAGCAGGATGTTGCCGTTGTCGTCAATCTGCGGGATGACGTCCAGAACGAGACCAATGGTGATGAACCTGGGCGTGTAGGTGGCCAGGGCGCCGATGCCGCCCGTTGTTGTCTGCTGCTCCTCAAAGTAGACGTCCTGCTTGGCCACCTTGATAATGGCCCGCTGGTTGTTCAGCGCCGCCACCTTGGGGCTCGATATGATGTCTACGGACCCCTGTGTCTTCAGGAGGTCGATAAAGGTCTTGCTTATATCGAGGTGGCTCGATCCGATGTAGAATCGGAAGAAAGGGTCCGTCTGGTAGATCGACGATGTGGGGATCACAACCGGGCTCGGGTTTAAGAGGTTCAGGTCCCAGTTGACCATAAACTCGCCGATGCGGCCGTTGATAAAGCTCCAGTTGACGCCTTCACGGGAGGTGTCGTTCAGCGTCACCTCGACAATTTTCGCCTCTATCATGACCTGGCGATGGATCGTACCCTTCATGGCATCAAAAAAGAGGGCAAAATTGCTCAGGTTTTTCGGATAATCGTGGATCAGCACCAACATGGCCTGCTGGTTCACGATGTAGTGGCCGTCGGGCGACAGCATCTTTTTCAGGTTATCTTCCAAGTGCTTCCACAGGTCCGAGTCAGTCAGGCTTCGCACGTCGGCGGCCCTGTCCATCTGACCCGACGTCGTCGTAACGCCGCCCGTGGTGCTCGTCGACGACTGCTGCGTGCCTGTCTGCGTGGCCATGACGCTGCTCGTGCCGATCTTTCTTAAGGAGATGTAGTCGAGATAGAAGATGCGGGACTGTGGCTTCGGCTTCGACACGTAGACCGACCGTCCCTCGATCCTGTATGTATAGTTGAGGGGCTCCAGGATATACTGCAGGGCCTTTTCAACGGTCACGTTCTTCAAATCGACGGTGCAGAGCCCCTTTACGTCCGGCTCGATAATCATGTTGTAGTCTGTCTGGCGCCCAACGCCGCGGAGAACGTCCTTTACGTCCGCCTCTCTGAGCGAAAAGGAATAGACCTCCTTGAAGTCTTCCGCAGCCGGCCTCTTCGTCGTATCCATCTGTGCCGCCACGGGGCTGGGGATCTTGACGGGCGGTGCGGCAGCCTCGGGCTTCGGCGGGGGCAGCGCCCCCTCTTTGGCCACATCGGGCGTAACGCAGGCACTCATGAGAAAACAGATCATGAGAACAAATAGGGCGTGTCTCATTTCGCGCCTCCTGGCTTCGTGTCGCTTTTGGGCTTCTCCGCCGGGGCCGGGACGGCAAGCGTCAGTATCCTTTGCGACCCTTCCCGTGCGAGAATAACCCTATCGGCCTCGATGCCGACCACCCTCTCCTGGCCTATCGCATCTCCCCGTTTGACAATCTGCTGGTCTATGATGGCCACACGCCCCCCCTTACCATCCATAATGGCCGAGACCCGCATGGGGAGCCCCACAGTCTGCTGAACCTTTTTCTCCAGGGGCTTGGGTAGCTCGAAGGGGTCCCTCTTCCACGCAACTTCCATGCTGGGCCGTTCCTTTGCCG
>CAZYVU010000043.1:0-7820 GCA_964651435.1 uncultured Pseudomonadota bacterium | reverse complement strand
GCTGCCGCAGGCGGCGCCTGGGCGGCGGCCGGTTGCTGCGGGACGGGCTGGGCCGTCTTCGGCTTCTCCCCCATGAAGAAGAGGACATACAGGAGCGCCAGGACGAGACAGATGGCGATTGCGAGAAATGGCTTACTTAACTTCAACGGGCCGCTCCTTCCAGGCGTTCAGCTCCAGGGTGCACTTGGCGAGCACCATAGGGTTGTCGCGTTCCTCGCTCACGATGGTCGCCGATGTGAACGCTCTGAAAAGGGTCCGGTCCTCCAGGTCGTCGAAAAACCTGCCCACGTCAAGGAATCTACCTTTCACGCGCACCTCGATGACGGGATGAACGACGCCCGAATTCCCGCTTCCCTTGAGCGCCGACACGTTGCTCTGGACCACATCGAGGACAAGGCCCTCCCGCTTCGCCCTCCCGGCCATCCACCGCATCAGGTCGGGAAGCTCCGTAAGGTGCGGAATCCTTGAGTAGAGGTCCGAGAGAGACTGCTTGATCTGCCTCTCTTCGTCCAGGACCCGTCCGGCATCGGCGAGCTCCCGGTCCGTGGCCTCGATCGCCTTCGCCGTAGCGGCTGCCTCCTGCCTCCTTAACCGCTCTTCCTTCGCCAGGGGCCAGTAAAACAAGGCCACCCACGCAACGATTATGAGGACAGGCAGGGCAACCCAAAGATAGTATGGTCTAAATTTCATAGCCTCTGCACCGTGCCGTTAGTGAGAACTCCATTACGCTGCGGCCCCGGAGCTCCTTCGCCGTCTTACCCGACACCTGAACTTCCGAGAAGAACCGGGACTGCTCCATGCGGATCAAGAGGTCCGCCAGGGCAGGCTCCCACGTATCCGCCTCGCCGAAGACGTATCCCCGTAGCCTCACCCGAAAGGGGTCCTCATCGGCTTTGACGGCGTCTTTCACCGTCTCCTGCAGGTTCTTGCCGTCTTTGGCGGGAGCAGGGGTTGGGGGAGGGGGCTTCTGGGCATCACCGGCTGCAGCGCCGGGCTTGGAGGCGTCGGCGGCAGGTGCAGGCCCGAATTCGATCTCCCGAAGATAGATCTCCCGGGGCGTGTAGGCGGAAAAATATTTCAGCACGGTAAGCAGCACGGCCGAACGCTCTTTGAGGTCTTTTTGCGCCCCTAAGAGCTCGTTGTAGCGCGACTGGGATGCCGTCTGCTTCAAGGCCGCTAAACTCGCCTGCTTCTCGGCAAGCTTTCGTTTTTCCAGCTCTGCCTCGTTCTTGAACCTGTTGTAATGGGCCATGCTATTGAGAGAAAAGATGATGAGGGCCGAAACGACGGCCGCAGTGCCGATCCTTGCCCACCTGCCGTATTCCAGCTCCTTGCGGCGCAGCTTTACGTCTGCCGGGAGGAGGTTGAGCAGGGTCTCCTTTCTCGCGGCGGCCATATAGGCGGGAATAAAATCCTCGTCAATGGCGGCCGGGGCAGCGAGCATTTCCACCTCCTCGTCCACGTGGTACTGAAGGGTTTCCAGGAAATTGGGTATCCTCGACCCCCGTCCGGTGACACACACTTTGGCAATTGGCTTGTCCGGATACCGCTGAACGTAGACCTTCAAGGTACGCCGCAGCTCCCCGGCAAGGCGCTCCATGGGAGTGAAGAGGGCTTCTTTCGACCCCTCATCAAAGCCCTTCTGGATCTTGTAGGCCTCAGCCTCCTCGTATGAGAGGTTGAGTCCTGTCATCAGCGCATCGGTAAAGCTCTCCGAGGCCGTCATGATCTCCCTGACCAATCTCGCCTTTCTCCCGTCGAAAATATACATGCCCGTCTGTTTGCCCCCGATGTCGACGACGGCAACGGAGGCGCCCTTCACCTTTTGCACGATAGGGAGAAAGCAGGAGCCCAGGTCGGTAACAAGCACGATGTCGGCAAAGCCCGCCTGCCGAAAAGCGGCGATAATCTTCCCGAGATACGCCTTTTCGGTACCGACGAAGAGTATCTCCTCCTTTTGGATACCCTTCTCGGAAACCTGGCCCAGCATGACATACTCGTAATTCATGTCATCGAGGGGCGTAGAAACGACCTTCGATGCGGACCAGTTCAGGGCCTCACGCAACTCTTTCTTGGGGAGAACGGGAATGGTGAAGGTCTTTTTTACGATGTTCTGTGATGTGATGCTCATGGAGAGGGCCACTTTTGTGCCTTCCCGCGTCCTGAGCGCGGCAGCCGCCTGATCAAGGCTTTCCCACGTCCCATCATAGGGCAGCTCACCCTGCGATACAACGGCGCCCCTGCCCCTCCTTCCCCTCCAGAGCAGGTATTTGATCGAGGTGGTACCTATGTCAACGCCCAGCGTATCCATGTTCTACCCCATCCGTATCATGCATGAAGAATGGCGTCCTGTCAAGGGAAATCACCCGGAAGCCCCTATCAAGCCCCCTCTGACAAAGGCTCAAGGAGATTGCCCCGCGCATCAGTTAATGGTGAAGGAGACCTTCGATGACTTGAGAGCGCCATAGCTTGTGTTAAAGTCGTAGTAAAAAGCACCCGAGTAGGTGCCTTTCAGCGATCCCGATTTAAAACCCAGGATGGGAGAAGTGCTGCCTGCCGGCAAAGCGAGGTTCCAGTTGGAGGCGCACGGAATGACGGCAAAGTGCATTTCAGGGGAGGGGCACCGCCCGGTAACCATGTTCGGACACGTGCCGGGGCAGGCCGGTTGGGGACAGAGGAAGGTGTCTGTGCTTGGGTCAGGGATGCAGATGCCCTCGTTGGAGCCGTGCTTCTGGTAGTTGGGGTTCGATTTATCGTTGAACGGCACGTTGCTCCCAACGTCGTACACGGTCGCGCCCGCCATCGTAACCGCCTCCACCCTGTCGGTGTTGCCGTGGGGAGGCACGGCGAGGGTCATGAACTTGATGTAGATCGTCCTGTTATACAGGTTCGTCATGGGAACGGTGATCTCCCGAGAATGCCTTGAGGGCGCCCGCGAAGGGTCGATCCATTGGGTCAGGATCAGTCCTGTTCCAAAGACAAAACCAGGAAATTGGTTCAGCTCAACTACACGCGTCACTCCACCGATGGAACCTGTTGAGCGTAGTGTGTAGTTGGCGCCCCCCACATACTGGACCGTGAAACTGCCGCCGCCGAAGCTGACGGACTGGTTGAGGCCGACCAGCCCCCCTAAAGCCGCGATGTTGTCCTTTGTGTAACGTATGGCGTACTCCACACCTGCGTTGGCAATCATAAGGGCCTTATAGGAGAGGACGTACCGTGGGAATGTCTTCTGCTTGGCACCCATGAAGGCAACGATACCGGCACCGACAATGCTGACGGCAACCAGGATGACAACGAGGGCGATAAGGGCGAACCCCCCTTCAGTATATCTTGTCTTCATAGTAACCTCCAAAGTTTCTCCCGCAGAACTCCGGTTGCGTGCCGGCACAGCCGAGGAAAGGCTGGTTCTTTGGGTCCACGAGAACGCCGTAGCTCTGCGTTTGGCCCCCTGCCGAGGCCGTCAGGCTGACGACCCAGCCCTCCACCACCCCGCCATACGTCTGCTGTGTGACGGAAAATGAGGAGATGCCCGTGGCGAGCAAAATGCCGCTTCCTGTGCAGTTGGCACACAACGAACCGGCCCCGGAACAGCGAAAAAGTTGGCCGCTGCCGCTGTTAAGACAAAAGCTCACGTAGGTGTTGGAGTCAGCACCGGTCCCGTGGGCCCCCTGGAAGGATAGTGTGCCCCCAGAAAAGGTTGGAGACGCCGCCGCATCCCTAAGCTCTCTGGTGATCCGCTCCAGGACCGTGGCAGCCTCCTGATGGGCTGTCCGCTGGTCCTCCATGAGCCGGTACGTCTGTATGTTTTTTCCCAGGAAAGAGAAGGTAAAAATTCCTACGATAGCCAATACGACAAGCGTTATGACGACCTCGATAAGGCTGAATCCTCTATTCATCGGCCGTCCTCTTGGTCAAGAGGGTAACCGCTTCATAGCTCGGATTGGTAAGCCATACGCGGATGCGCATGTATTTCGTCGGCATACCTACGGTAATGCAACTGTTGAGGGCGTTGTGTGCCACATAGCAGACATTCCAGTTGACAGCAAGCCCGTTAATCGAGTTGACACCCAAGGCCGACAGGCCACCGTTCATAAACGAAGCCGACGACGCCAAGTCCTCGAACGTGTGACTCGTGACGGCTTCCATCTTTTGCTCGGCGGCGAACCGGGCCCGCATCATCAGCTCCGGGTTGGTGCCGCTCTTCGTAGCCGCTGAAAAGGCAATGTAGGCCAGGGGCACAAAGATGCCTGCGACGATGATGAAGACGATCAGCTCGATAAGTGTGACACCATGTCGGTTCGGCATCATAGCACCTTGCCCGTCACCCCATATATGGTGATCGACCGTCCGCCTATCGTTACGGTGCTCGTTCCGGACATCTTTTCCCCCAAAGAATTGAATATAACGGGGTTGTTCGTCACCGCTGCTATGGAGACACCGGCGGGTAGATTCCTCTGTTCAATGAGCACCCCCGATTCGTTCTGAATCTGGTACGCCGTGGCGCCGGCCGCAAAACTGATGCGCCGCTGCGCGGCGGCCGCCATGGCAAGCGCCTGAGCATACTGTATGTCGGCAACCACCTGATCCACAGCCACCTGAACGCCGATACCCTGGGAACCGAGAAAACCCGTGGGCACCCTCGTCGCAACGGCCGCCACGAGCACACCGAGAAGGACCAGGACCACAATGAGTTCAATGATGGTGAAGCCGCTCTGCTTTAGGAAATACAGTGATTTGAATAGGCTTGCCGGTAGAGGACCGTCGAGGCGTTTAAGCCCGGCGCCGTTCTGGGGCGTCAGCGGAAGACGTTGTACCTGAGAATGGTAAAGAGGGCCTTGACACCGTCTTTCCATGTAATCTTCTTTCCCTCCGTATACCCTCTTCCATAGTACGAAATAGGAACTTCGTAAATCCTGCATCGTTTCTTGGCCACCTTGGCCGTAATCTCCGGCTCAAAGCCAAACCTGTTAGATTCTACAAGTATATCATCTAAAACGGCTTTTTTAAAGACCTTGTAGCCTGTCTCCATGTCCGTGAGGTTCAGGTTCGTAAAGATGTTCGAGAGAAGGGTCACGAGCTGATTTCCCATGAAGTGCCAGAACAGGAGCACCCTGTGGGGCCCGCCGAGGAATCGGGACCCGTAGACGACATCGGCCACGTTCTGCAGAATGGGCTCCAGGAGCCTCGGGTACTCCTTGGGGTCGTACTCCAGGTCTGCATCCTGGATAATCACGACGTCGCCCCGGGCGAGGGCGAGGCCCGTGCGCACGGCCGCACCCTTTCCCATGTTTGTGTCGTGAAAGGCAACGTCCAGTTGCCATGTCCGGCCCTCGGCCCCTCCGGCCCTCTCGGCGGTCAGGCCTTCGAGGATCTGCCGCGTCCCGTCGGTGGAACAGTCGTCGACGAGGATAATCTGCTTGTCATAGGAGGCCTCCTTGACACGCCGCAGAATCTCCTCAATAAAGGCCTTTTCATTGTAAACGGGCATGATAACGGAAAGGAGCATACGTTAATCTTACACGGTTGCAGAAAGGGCCGCAACAATATTAAGAGGGACGATTTTGGATTTTGCATTTCGGATTTTGGATTGACATCGGGACCGAATGAGAAGCGCAGCCGTCACGGACCCGCTGTATTCCGGTGGGTGATGAGCGCTTCGCTTGAGGAGCGTTCCCGGCCGCTCACTTGAGGAGCGGTCCCTGCGAAACCTTGAGGGGATGCGGGCGAGGGATACTTACAGTGGTTTGTCATGTTTGCCCTGTCGTCAACCAAAGAAACCAAACAAACAGGATGAACCAAACAAACCGCTTCTCGCTTCCACGACTTTTTCCTTGCAAGGACGCGGAAATGCGTAGATATTATATGGGAGGCGGCATGGATATACCGTACATAGAATACTTCGGGCTCAAGGAAAAGCCCTTCGGCATCACGCCCGATCCGTCCTTCTTCTTCGAATCGGCAACGCACCGTGAGGCACTGGACCACCTGGGCTTTTTCATCGGCCTCAAGGAGGGATTCGCTCTCATATCGGGAGACGTCGGTACGGGCAAGACGATGCTCTCCCGCATCTTCTTGAGCTCCCTCGATCCGGAGCACCACAACACAGCATTGATCCTCAATCCCATCATGACGGACGAGGAGTTCCTGAGGGAGGTGCTGAAGGAGTTTGCCGTCCCATGCCCGGCACCGACAAAAAAGGGCATGCTCGACGCCCTGGAGGCCTTCCTCATTGCCGAATTTGCCAAGGGCAAGAAGTGCGTTCTCGTCGTCGACGAGGCACAGCTCCTGACAAAGGAGGTGCTGGAATTCGTCCGCATCCTGTCGAACCTTGAGACGGACAAGGAGAAGATACTCCACATCGTGCTCTTTGCTCAGCCCGAGCTGACGGAACGACTCAAGGAAGAGCAGCTCCGCTACCTGACGCAGCGCATTACCGTCGTCTATGTGCTCAAGCCCTTGACCCTCGAAGAGGTCGGCCCCTACATAAACTACCGGCTCATCAAGGCGGGGTCGAAGGGAACGCCGGGCTTCTCCCCCGAGGCGGTAAGGCGCATCTTTATAGCTTCCAAGGGCTACCCGAGGCTTGTGAACATCATTGCAGACAGGTGCCTCCTGGGACTCTATGCGCGGTCCGGCACGACCGTTGACGAGGCCGTGGCCGAAGAGGCCCTGAAGGAGCAGAACATATCGGTGCTCTTTGACAGCCACCGGCCGCCTTCAGGCCCGGGCATCAGACAGAGGCCGTCCATTTACCTCGCCGGGGCGCTCTGGCTCATTCTGGTTATCCTCCTTCTCGGTCTTGCCGGCCTTTTTCCGGCAATCCATGACCTTTTTTGGAAATCGGATCACAGGACGCCACAGGCTGCCGTCTCGCCCGCCGCTCCCGTTTCACCCGCTGCATCGCCGGCCCGAGTCGAGCCCACCCGCTCCGAGCCACAGCAAACCGTCCAGGTCCCGGCGCCTCTTGCCGTGATCCCGCAGGGCGAACATATCCTTATCTGTGAACGGGAAACAGGAAAACTCTCGCTTTTCGCAGGCACAGGGAACGGCACCGTCTCGCTTGTCAAAGCCATTCCTTGCAGCCTTAACCCTCCCGGTCAACGGTTGCTGAAGAGCGCAGGGGAAGGCGGCGGTGAACTGATCTTCTTTTCGCGCCGCCAGGGGGCGGAGATACGCCGGCAGGCGGGCAGGAACGCCATATCCTTTCTCCTTGTCAATTTCCTTCCTTCAGGCCAATGGGCGCCGGGGGCGGCACGGATTCTCGTGCTCCACAAGGGCGAAACGGGAAGTGGGGCCGCCGAACACCCTGCCCTGGCCGTTGATGACGATTCCATGAGAGAGCTGTGGCCCTTTATGAAATCAGAGGGCACCCCGCTGATCCTTACCGGCCGTATTCGCCTTGTCGACGGTAAGGTGCAGGGGGAAGCGGCGCAGCAGGTTATGGCCTTTCTCAAGGAGTGGCGGGAGTCATGGGAAGGCCTTGATGCCAAAAGGCACCTCTCCCTCTACGGGCCGGGTTTCGTAAAGGACGGAGTGGGGCGGAAGACCTTTGCTGATCGAAAGGCGCAGATTATGGGGGAACGGACCTATGTTCGTGTGGCCCTCGAAAATCCCGCTGTTTTCGTCTTCCGGGGTCAAAGCGGTACGCACGCCGCCGTGCGGGCGCTGCAACGATACTACGCCGACAACTACGCCGACGAAACCCTCAAGCTCCTCACCCTCGTGCAAAAGGACGGCCACTGGCTCCTCATGGCTGAGGAGACGGTGTCGACGCCCCGATAGACCCTGCGCCTGCCGCCCTACACGTACCACATTTC
>CAZYVU010000042.1:0-22956 GCA_964651435.1 uncultured Pseudomonadota bacterium | reverse complement strand
GAAGGGGTTCCGGGCATTTAGCCGAAAGGGCCGTGCAGGAAAGAGGAGGGAGGGCGCCCAGGATAGATAGACGAGCAGCGGCCTATCGCTATGACAAATCCCCTCGCTTATCTGGAGCAGTCGTTAGCCACTCGCCAGAAATCCTGCGTGGTCTTCATGTTTAACGGTACGGCCGACATGTTCCACTTTGATGCGGTAAAAAATTTGGCGTTGGCACCCCAAGGAGAGGTGTCCCCAACGGTCATCCACTCATTTAAGAAACCGGCGATAACTACGCTCGGGTCGAGAACCTGCCTCCACTGCGGCATTGCTATGCACTTGACGGTCCGGGCCTCCTTGGACTCGAAACTGACATACCAAGACTGATTGGGAACCACATTGGTGCCGGTACATTCGATCTTCGAGCCGGTGTTGTCGTAAATACAGCAGCACGAAGTAACGGTAGATGCCGTGGGGTTAACGATGTAGCCGCTGGTACGTATACCCATCGCACCCTCGGGGGGCGTGACGGTTTCGGACATTCTCCAGGGGCCGACCAGGAAAGGGCCTGCATCGGCACCGCCGGCAGGGAGGCCCGAGAAGAGAAGAATGATGCCTCCGAGCACTATGACGGACAACAGAAGCTTTTTCATGGTCATATCTCCTTTTCGTGTGGTGTGTCAGGGCTTAAACACTGCCCCCTAAGGTAAGTATACGCTATGAGTCAACCGATGCAAGCTTTTTTGGTTTCTCCTGTCATCCGGCTTGGACACCGCCGGAGGATGCCGACAGGCTGCGCTTAGGAAAGAGGAACGGGCTTGGAGGGCAGGGCAAAAAAGTGGTGCCCAAGCAATGCGGGCTTCCCCAGGGCTATTTTGAGATATTCCAGCATTAGCTCCTCGACCATCTGATCCTTCGGCGTATTGGAAGACGAAGCCTGCTCATTTGACGAGGCTTTGCTGATCATGCCGGCCCGCACGGCGGAAGATCGTACGGCTTGCTGCAGGGCGGCATATCTTTTCGCCAACTCGCTCGCAGGCATATGGGCTAGCCATTGAGAAACGGCGGCTATCTGGTTAGGTGCCGGCAGGTGGGGCGATTCCAGTATTGTTTTGGCCGCCTGTCCGAATCTGCGCAGCCCACCGAGGATGTGACTCGATTTGACAAAGTTGATCCCCGACCAGCCTGCGGAAAGCCAACTGAAGACGCCAGCCCTTACTGCGGCCGGCGCAGTGCCCGATTCTACATAGACGCCAACGGAAAAGGAATCGTAGATGTAGGACTTTACCCATCCGAGGCCCGTTTGCGGAGAACCGGGTACGCCTGAGTAGTAATAGCTCCAATCGTTGTCATTGCCGATAATACCGCCCTTTTTTCCCACGTCGGACTTGCCGGCCTGTTTTGACACGGAGACGATGACCTGATGGTCCTTGTGGTTAAACAAGATGAGAGTTCGCTTCAGGTCGTACTCGTGGTAGACGCGGGCATTCAAGTCCGGCGTATCGCTTTCCCGCTGAGAGCCGTGGATGACTATTGGAGGCGCGCCTGCGGGAATGGGTCTCCATGCTCCGACCAGCCTCTGTGATTCATCTCGCAAACCGGCCCAGGTGGAGTAGCGGACCGATGATGGCCTCGTGATCACTGTCGGTATGAGGGGATTGTACGAATATTCGGCAAAGCGGGGAAAAGGAATTCTTGTGTCGAACTCGTAATAGGCCCCAGTAGATTTGTGTGCTGACGGGAGGGCGTGCTCCCTACTTTTTTTGGAAGCCAAAACGTAGTCAACGACGGTGGCAAGGGCCTGTTCGTCAAGGCCGCCCTTGGGCTCGTTGCAGAACTCGACCAGTTTGAGGGCGGCATCGTTTGCCGAGGCGGCAAGATCCGCCGAGGAAAGAGCTGAAGCGGGTTGATGCGCTAAAATCGCGAACAGGGCAAGAATGATGCAGGCCAGTATTTGGTTGAAACGGGTATGTTTGCTCATCTTAATCCTATGACTTGGATATTTGTGGAATATTTCAAAGCGTCTGCCCAAGCTGGGGCCTTATTATACCATTTTGTTGGTTAGACTTCCTCTGGTTTCTAACGACCCGTAGCGTAGGGTGGTGAAAGTGGAGCCCCTTTGCTGCCTGCAAAGGGGCATGGGATCAACGGGGTGCGGGATGACTTTTCTGGGTTACCATGAACCGGTTTGCCCCAATGGTCACGGAGCCGGTGCGCGCTGCCGGACCGTTGTATTGCGGCACCGTGATGGCCACTTTCCCTTTTGTCTTTAAGAAGATGTCGGCCACGCCCATCCAGTCGCCCTCCCAGGATATGTCCGGCGAGGGGCAATAGGTAGACCCTTTTGCCGTTACCCCAACGGTTATGGTTCCCCCCATGTGGGACAAGGTCGCTCCTTTGTGTGAAATCCTGTAGGTGCAGGCGCCTTCTTCAAACAGCGCTTCCAC
The DNA here is from genome assembly GCA_964651435.1 of uncultured Pseudomonadota bacterium. Lineage (GTDB taxonomy): Bacteria > Desulfobacterota > Syntrophorhabdia > Syntrophorhabdales > CAYQXL01 > CAZYVU01. The sequence continues at coordinate 20,530 of CAZYVU010000042.1, read as the reverse complement.
CGTCCTGTCCCTGCCCATGATGACGACACACATCCCCTTGCCCTTGCAGTCCCCCGACCATTTGCTGAAGATGTGGCCGGGTGTTGGTTCCGGCAGCAGGGTGACGCGCGTCGGTCTTCTAAAACGGACGGCGCAGGCGTTTCCGCATTCTATACCCGTGGGTACTGACGTGACAAAGCCGCCACCTGACGTGGTCACCGTCAGTGTTGGAAGGTCGAGAGGGGGTGCGAGGTTTCCCGTATGTTGGGAGTTGTGACGAAACATGGGCCAGGCCGTGCGTGCCGGACCTGGAGATGAGGTCTGAATCGCATAGAGGCTGCCGTCCAGGGACCCCACGTAGATGGTCCCATCAGCCCCGATGGTAGGAGCGGAGACAATCTCGTCGCCGGTAACGTAAAGGGCGCTGTCCTTTCCCGTGACGGGATCGATGGCGCGCAGGGCGCCGTCCGATGCCCCCACATAGATGGTGCCGTCGGCTGCGATGGCCGGCGAAGAGGCAAAGCCCCACGAGGCACCCTCTATGGAGCTTTGCGAGATACCGTTGGGGCTAAAGAAATAGAACCTGCGCTCTCCTGATCCCACATAGATGATCCCATCGGCCCCGATAGCGGGCGAGGCACTGACCCGGCCGCCGGTCTCGTAAATCCACTTAGGGGATCCGTCTGGATTGATGGCGCAGAAATGACCTCCAAGGGACCCCACATAGACGGTTCCGTCCACCCCGATGGCGGGGGAGGAATGGATCATGCCGCCCTCGGTGGCAAAGGACCACTTCAGCGTGCCGTCAGGGTTGACCGCATAAAACTTTGAGTCCGACGATCCCACGTAGATCGTCCCGTCGCGACCGATAGCAGGAGAGGAGTATATTCCCCTTCCCGTTGCAAAGGACCACTTGAAGATGCCGTTCTCGTTGACAGCGTGCAGTTTGTAGTCTCCTGACCCCACGTAGATTGTTCCGTCCGGGCCGATGGCGGGGGAAGAGCGTATGCGGTCTCCCGTCATGTAGGACCATTTCAGCGTGCCATCCGCATTGATGGCGTAAAGCCTGAAATCTCCTGACCCTATGTAAATCGTCCCGTCGCGGCCGATAGCAGGGGACGAGTCGATGGAGTCCCCGGTGGCAAAGGACCACTTCAGCGTACCCTCGGCGTTAAGAGCATAGATGCTGCCATCCAAGGACCCTATGTAGATCGTTCCGTCGGCCCCGATGGCGGGGGAGGAGTAAATGCCTGCGTTGGTGGCATGGGCCCATTTGAGGGTGCCGGGCATTGAAGAGCTGTGGGCGGTGCCGAGACATCCGAGACATATAGCAAAAAGCGCAACTGGTAGCAGCACGCGTAGCCACTCTTTCGACATGCTTTCTCCTCCGGGGTACATTTCTGACCGCTTTTGGGCTGGGCAATTTTCCTCATAACCCTATTTGGCCGATGATGTCAACCAAAAACATCAAATAGAGTATAAAAGTAACTATTTGACGTAATATAGGATAATATGATACAGAAGATAACTTGAAGTAGCGATGATCCATCTTACATAAGGAGGTTTCCGTGAAAGGAAAGAAGCGTTTTGTGGCCCTCGGAGCCTTGCTGGTCGTAGCTTTAGCCGCTACCTTTGCGCTATCGGCGTACCAGCACATGGGCGAAAAAGACTCGGCACAGTTTCTGGCGGCCTATGCGAACAAGAAGGGGACGAAGCTGGACAGTTGCACGACCTGCCATACCGGAGGCAGCTACAGCAGTGGCGGCAAGACCACGACGCTCGGTGCCTGCCAGTGGTGCCACTATAAGTATGGCTATGACGGATCCGGTGACATACGGGCTACTCTGAATCAATACGGAATCGACTACATGACCAAGGGACGAAACAAAAGGGCCGTAAAACTGATCGAGAAGATGGATTCAGATGGAGACGGCTTCACAAATATCGAGGAGATTAAGGCCAACCGTTATCCGGGCGACAAGACTGACGACCCGACCAAGGTAACGGCCCCGTCCGTTGTGTTGAGTAAAAAGGAACTGGAGGCCATGGCGCAGCATACCCAGTTTCTCCTTATGAATACGTCCAAAGCCGGAGATTTTTACGCAGAGTATACGGGCGTCACCATGGAAGAGATCCTTGCGCAGGCACGGATTGGAGACACGGCAACAAACATTAAGGTCATCGCGCCGGATGGCTTCTCGACCTACCATCCCTTGACCGAGGACAGCACAAATCCCAATTTCTACCATGTATATGGGATGTACCCCGCAGCTACCTTTCATTATGATGCGACGGCCGATACGGCCCTCAACCCTATCATCGGCTGGTGTGACTACAGCGCCCCCTCGTGCATGGGCAGGAAGAACGGTGATCCCATTGTGGTCGACGGCGGGCCTAAGATGATCCTGGCAATAAAGCGTGACGGCGCCTACCTGACGCCGGGTATACTTGGCCCAAGCAACAAGCTCGACGGAGAAGGCCCATACCGCGTGGTGCCGCCCCAGAAGAACGAAGGCCCTCCGGACCAGGCGTCCACCTCGCCACACCAGAACGTCCTTTGGCCTTACAACAGCAAGTGGGACCATAATGCGGGCTTTGCGTCGAGGTCCGTCACTATGATCAAGGTGGAGCCTCTTCCTCCCGGCACCACGGACATCAACGTCTATGAGGCAGGATGGCCATACATCGACAAGGAGCAGATCGTCGTTTATGGGAACATCATACGGGCTGTATCGATCAACGGCGACGCCGGCTGTACGACCAATGCAAACGTCAGCCTTAACCTCAACCCTCCGTCAACGCCGGCCCAAATGATCATCAGTAATTCCAAGATAAGGGGCCTTGGCAGAACCTTCCCCTTTTCACCAACGAAGCAGTGGCGCCTGGGCTTTGGAAAAGGTATGAAAGAGATTTATGTGTGGTTTAAAACCGGCAAGACTATTCAGGGACCGTTCACATCTTCAATATACTTAGGTTCTGCCTGTCCCACGGAGCAGGCTGCGAAGGCCGATAATTGATGATGAACTAACGGGTGAACGCAGGAACCGAAGCGGCCTGTCAGACCGCTGAACATCCGACCTCCCTCTGGTCGTCTCGCGCATCGGAGCAGGGAAGGGGCTTCGCTCATTGGGCGACCCCTCTTCCTGCTCCCCAATCAGTAAGGGGATAGCCTGCCACACAATGCGCTCCCCGCCTTTCTAAGAATATTTTTTTAGTTTTTGCTCTCGCAGACCACCGGCGGGAGGATGAGAAATTGGGCATGGCGTCCTTTATTTGGGGCGCGCAATGTGCTACAATTTTGTGCTACTTTCGGCACATCTTCCGCGAGGCAACGATCAAAGAGCTGTGATCTGCGGGACATGATACGAGGCAGTGAGCATCACCGAAACCTTCCGATCTCGACGGCATGAGACAACAGAGGAGGTAGGGAACCGTGGTTAAGAAGCGGATCATGGGCGCGGTCTCTGGCCCCGAGGGGAATCCTGCCGCTGAAAGCCTTTGCGGGCCGGCGACCTCGGATGATGAGCTCTATAAGATTCTCGCGAACAATGTTCAGGTGGGGGTGTACATTGTTCAAAATACGAAGCTTCAGTTCGTCAATCTTCACATGCGGGAGCACACGGGTTACAGCGAGGCGGAAATGCTTCGAATGGACCCGTTGACCATTGTCCATCCGGCCGACAGAAGTACGGCCGTTAAGAATGCCGTCAACATGCTCAAGGGAATGAGGGTTTCGCCGTACGAATATCGCCTTATGACGAAGGGTGGCGAGATACGGTGGATCATGGAAACGGTAACGCCTATCATTTTCAGAGGCGAAAGGGCCGTACTGGGGAATTGCAAGGATGTTACGGAACAGAAGGAGGCAAAGGAGAGCCTGCAGGAGCTGGATGCGTTGAAGGCCTCCATATTAGATGCCATTCCGCAAGCTGTCGTCGGACTGGAAAGACGACGGATCAATTTTGCTAATGCAGCCGTCGAGGGGGTGTTCGGCTGGCGGCCCGAGGATTTGATCGGCAAAAGCGTAACCGTTTTCTACAGGAGCGAGCAGGAGGCCGATGAGATTGGACGTAACTTCTACGCCACCCTGGAGCACCAGCGCACCTTCGTCTCTGAATTTTACTGCCGCCGCAAGGACGGAGAGGACATACTCTGCCGTATGAGGTCTTCCAGGATCGGAGAGAAGCTGACAAGGCAGGGGCGCATAGTCGTTACTTACGAAGACATCACCGAGCAGAGACGGGCACAGGAAGAGCTGGGGAAGTCGCGGGAGCAGCTCCGGAACCTCTCAATCTATCTCCAGTCAATTCGCGAAAAAGAGAGTACGCGTATCGCCCGGGAGATACATGACGAGCTGGGCCAGTCGCTTTCTGCGCTTCAGATGGATATGGCCTGGGTGCGGAAGCGCCTGCCTCCGGAAGATGAGGACCTTGCAGGCAAGGTGCAGCGCATGAGACGCCTCGTAGATACGACCATAGACAGCGTCCACCGGATCTCCACGGAACTGCGGCCCACGCTGCTCGATGATCTCGGTCTGGCGGCGGCCATGGAATGGCAGGTCCAGGAGTTTCAGGGGAGGGCGGGCGTGCAATGCGAGGCCCACCTCAACGTGGACGATACAATGGTGGAAAAGGACTTGGCTACGACGGTCTTCCGTATTTTTCAGGAAACCCTGACGAACGTGGCGCGCCACGCTGAGGCAACGAAGGTAAAAGTGCGTCTCGTACAGAGACGGGGAGAGCTTTGCCTGGACGTTGCCGATAATGGCAGGGGGATCACGACAAGGCAGATCGATGATGCCAAGTCGTTCGGCATTGTGGGCATCAAGGAACGGGTGAATATGTGGGGAGGCAGGGTCAGCATAACGGGGAAGCCGCGAAAGGGAACGGTGCTCCAGGTAAGGATACCCATGGTTAGAGGAAAAGGTTGACTATGATACGAATTCTTGTGGCCGATGATCATACCGTTGTTCGTGAAGGCATCAAACAGATCCTCGTAGGCCAGAAGGGGATGGTTGTGGAGGATGAAGCGGCAAACGGCCAGGAAACGCTCCACAAGGTGATGAAGAAGGACTACGATCTGATTCTTCTCGACATTTCCATGCCGGGCAAAAGCGGGCTCGAGGTTTTGGAGGAGATTAAGGCAATGCGCCCGAAGCTTCCGGTCCTTATTTTGAGCATGCATCCCGAAGAGCAATATGCCGTGCGGATGCTGCGGGCCGGGGCGGCAGGGTACCTGACGAAAGCCAGTGCCTCCGATGAGTTGATATCGGCTATTCAAAAGGTTTCCGGTGGAGGCAAATACGTTACTGTGTCGCTCGCCGAGAAGCTCGCCTACGAACTTGATGCCGGCGCCGAAAAGCCTCGACACGAGCGGCTCTCTAACCGCGAATACCAGGTCATGATGATGCTCGCCTCGGGCCAGTCGGTTAGTGAAGTCGCCGAAGAGCTTTGCTTGAGCGCAAAGACCATCAGCACCTACCGGACCCGTATTCTGGAAAAGATGGATATGAAGAAGAATGCGGAGCTGACACTTTATGTGGTGAAGAATAACCTGATTCTGTGATGCTGTTGTTCCTGGGGCGGTCACGGAGCTCTACCATGGGCCTTTCCCGTTGCGACTGCCGAATGTCGACCCTTCTTGTCAGTCATACACCGTCAAGCGCAGTCCGATTTTGTCCGACACAAAAAAGAGTGCCTTCCTGATACTGGAAAAATGCTGACCGTGCTAAAAATAGTACATGAGCGAGGACACGAACATCGACCTGATTTCATTGTATCTGCAAGGTGTTCCCAATCCTGGCATACCGGCGGAAGTGTTGGGCGGTATGTGTCATGCCGGCTCTTGGACCAGCAAAGAGAAGGCCAAGGCGATCGACCTCATTCTATCCCGCAACCCTCTGACTATCTGCAGCAAGTCGGCACACCTCAGGCTGTTGACCCGTCACGATACCCATCTCTGGACCGAGTTCGTCAATAGCTGCTCGCCCCGGTCTCTGCGGCTGCGCTTCCTTTCAGATTTTTGCGCCACCCCGGAAAGAGCGGACAGCTTCTGCAATGTCGATCCCGACGAAGAGGTGGCCGTGGCTGCCGAAACAATGGAGGGGAACCGGAAAAGGTTGATCGGTATCGCCAGGCTTGTCAAGTGCCGATGCGGTGACGAGGCGGAGTATGCGGTGATCGTTACCGACAGATGGCAAAGAAAGACCCTGGGCCGCAGGCTCACAGAGGTCTGCGTCAGGATAGCCAAGCACATAGACGTCCGGGTCGTGAACGCCGAAACGCTCCGCGAAAACGTGCCCATGACAACGGTTCTCAGTCGGTGCCGTTTCAAGGTAACAGGCAAGGAAAGGAATATGGTCCTCATGTCTCTGAGGCTTGAGGATCTCAACTCATAGTTTCGCCCGTTCTTCCATCGATCGCAATTGGGCGATCGATCTCTGCCAGTTGATGGGGGTCCCACCATTCCGGGGCCCCCATCAACCTCTCCCCCGCCCCAAAAGTTGAAATCACGAATCCCCGACAGAAGACGCCTGATCCTTGTGATCTTCTCCAGGTGACGAATGAAGTACGACTATTTCACGGTATTGATGGGGAAAGGAGCGGCTGGTTACAGAAGGAATCCGGACGGCGGTATGCCGCCGGACTCCTTCTGTGGGTGGGGTTTAGGCGAGTTTCTTTCTTTCTGCTACCAGGTCGTCGACAACGGCCGGTTCAGCAAGCGTTGATGTGTCACCGAAATCGGTGAAAGTATGGGCGGCAACCTGGCGGAGCACACGGCGCATAATCTTGCCGGACCGCGTCTTCGGCAGTCCGTCGGCCCACTGGATCTGGTCGGGAGTCGCGATAGGTCCGATCTCCTTACGAACCAGGGCGATAAGGTCCTTTTTCAGTGCATCGGTCTTTTCGATACCCGTATTGAGCGTAACAAAGGCATAAATTCCCTGGCCCTTTATGTCATGAGGGAATCCGACGACGGCCGACTCGGCGACGGACGGGTGCAGGGTCAGGGCGCTTTCGATTTCAGCCGTTCCCAGCCTGTGCCCGGATACGTTGATGACGTCGTCAACCCTTCCCGTGATCTTGTAGTCGCCGTCTGCATCCCGTTCGGCTCCGTCTCCCGAGAAGTAGTAACCGGGGAACTGGCCGAAATAGTTCTCCTTAAAGAGGCTGGGGTTGCCGAATACGCCCCTCATCATGCCCGGCCACGCCGTTTTCATGCAGAGCGCTCCCCTGCCGGGACCGACGATTTCCTTTCCGTCTTCATCCATAATGGCCGGTACGACACCGAAGAAGGGCACCATGCACTTCGCCGGCTTGATATCGATGGCGCCGGGAAGCGGCAGGATCATGTGGCCGCCCGTCTCGGTCTGCCACCACGTGTCGGCGATGGTGCACCGGCCGCCGCCAACCTTGTTGTAGAACCACCACCAAGCTTCCGGATTAAGCGGCTCGCCGACGGAACCGAGGACGCGGAGAGATGATAGATCGTGCTTTTCGACCCACTCGTCACCCTCCTTTGCTACGGCACGAATGGCCGTCGGTGCCGTATAGAAGTTGTTGACATTATATTTTTCGACCACTTCCCAGAAGCGATCAAAGCCGGGATAGCTCGGAACGCCCTCAAAGAGGATGCTCGTGTGTCCGTTGGTGAGGGGCCCGTAGCAGACATAGCTGTGGCCGGTGACCCAGCCGATGTCGGCGGTGCACCAGTACACATCTTCGTCCCGCACATCAAAGGCAAGCTGCTGGGTCATGGAGGCATAGAGGAGGTAGCCCGCCGTCGTATGGAGGACGCCCTTGGGCTTGCCGGTGGAGCCGGAGGTGTAGAGAATGAACATGGGGTCTTCAGCATCCAGTTCTTCGGGCTTGCAGTATTTGGCTGCCTTCGCCATCAGTTCTTCGTACCAGATGTCCTGGCCTTCCTTCATGGCTACCTGCGTACCTGTGCGGTTTACAACGACCATGGTCTTTATGGAGGGGCACTGGGCCACGGCGTTGTCCGCGTTGACTTTCTGTGGCACTGCCTTGGCGCCCCGGAATGTCCCGTCACAGGTAATGAGCAGTGAAGACTTGCAGTCGTTGATTCTGTCCCGAAGTGCCTCGGCGGAGAAGCCCCCAAACACGATGGCATGGATGGCCCCGATCCTGGTGCAGGCGAGCATCGTGATGACGAGCTCCGGGATCATGGGGAGATAGATGGTGACAACGTCGCCCTTCTTGATGCCAAGGTCCTTGAGAACATTTGCGAACTTGTTGACCTCGCGGTAAAGATCGAAGTAGGTGAAGACCTTCCAGTCATTGGGGTCATTACCTTCAAAGATTATGGCGGCCTTATTTTTCTTCGTTTCCAGGTGCCTGTCCAGGCAGTTGAAGCTTACGTTCAGCTTTCCCCCTTCAAACCATTTCACGTGGAGATCATCGCCGAAGGACCAGTCGGAGACCTTGCCTTTGCTAAAAGGCTTAAACCAGGTGAGCCTCTTTTCTGCCTGCTCTGCCCAGAAGGCATCGGGATTCTCTATTGACTGTTTGTAGAGCTTTTCATACTCGGCCCTGCTCTTGATGTAAGATTTTTCCTTCACCCTGTCGGGGACGGGAAATATCTTGTCGTAGAAATCATTCTCGTTGACGTTTGCCATGGTTGTCCTCCTTAGTCCTTCTGTGTTTTTGTAAGCATTCAGACCGACAATAATCTTTAAGCCTGATTGTGCTCTACTTATTTGCTCTTTTTTTCACATATCCAGTTGAAGAATAGACCAAATAGGGACATTCCGGTATCGGTACGGGGATGAATTTGATGTCGGTCAATCGCTTACAAACCATCGGTGCCCGCCCGACCGGGGGCCGGGCCTCTTTAGGGCGGTGGCCCTTCGTCCTTGACACTGTGACGACGGGCCTTATACAATCAGGTGTCAGGAAGAGCACAGAATCACCGGAGGCCAGGCGATGCAGGAAATACAGTTTACAGAAATAGGCCCGATTTTGTTGGGTCACGCACAAGATTTCGATGGAGCAACGGGTTGTACGGTGGTGATCAGCGAAGATGGAGCAACGGTAGGAGTGGATGTCAGGGGCGGAGCGCCGGGGACACGGGAGACGGACCTTCTGAATCCCGTAAATCTTGTGGAAAGGATACACGCGGTCCTGCTTACCGGAGGAAGCGCCTTCGGCCTCGATGCGGCAAGCGGAGTGATGCAGTATCTGGAGGAAGGGGGGATCGGCTTCGACGTTGGCGTGACCCGGGTGCCCATCGTCTCCGGTGCCGCGCTGTTCGATCTGCTTATCGGTGATTACAAGGTGCGTCCGGACAAGGGTATGGGGTACGAGGCCTCTGTGAATGCGAGCGCAACGGAAGGGCGGCAGGGCAACGTTGGAGCCGGTACCGGCGCCACCGTTGGAAAGGTGCTGGGTATGGAGCGGGCCATGAAGAGCGGCCTGGGGTGGTATGCCCTGGAAACGGCAGGTCTGAAAGTGGGTGCCTTGGTGGCGGTCAACTGTCTGGGGGATGTCATTGATCCTTTGACGGGACAGAGGCTGGCCGGCCTGCTCAGCGAGGACCGTCGGGCGATCGCGGACACTGAAGAGGTCATGGTTGAGGCCTACGGCAATAAGAAGAGCCTATTCAGCGGACACACCACCATTGGCGTCGTGGCAACGAATGCATCTTTTACAAAGGCTCAGGCAACGAAATTGGCCTCAATGGCGCAAAACGGCTATGGCAGAACCATGCGGCCTGCCCACTCGATGTACGACGGCGACACGATATTTGCCATGTCGCTGGGCACTGTTGAGGCCGACCTGAGTACCGTCGGTTTGCTGGCGGCAAGGACCATGGAGAGGGCCGTCGTTGCGGCGATAAAGAACGCCGCACCACTGTGCGGCCTCAAGTGCTACAAAGATATGCTTTTTTGCACGCCGCCCTTGCATCCTTGACGAAGAGCGGCTATACAGAATACTACAGGCGGTCCCGGTAGTGAGGTATAGGCCGGACGTTTGATTCAGGGCAAGGAGGCTTGGATGCATACTTTTTCCCTCGAGGAGTTTGCGAGAACTGCGGAGCGGATTTACAGGATGGCCAAGGAGGAGGGACGGTTGGTCGAAAATCCCTCGGACGCGGAACTGCGGGCGCTTGTGGAAAAGGAGCCGGGGGTCCGTAAAACTATCTATGGCAACTGTGTTGCCGAAAGCGAGCCCACGTCCCGGTCGGCCATGTTCACGAAGAACAGCGCCGATGATGACTTTGGGACGGACGAAGTGAAGCTTCTGGAGGCGTGCGAGAAGGTGCTCGCCGGAAAGAGGCTTATAAGCGTCGACAGGGTGGTGGGAAACCGACAGAGTGACACGACGGTCCGACTCATTGTCCCCGAGGAGTTTGCCCATGTTGCCTTTGGCGGTGGAAACCTCTTTTATCCCCCCGCGGCTCCCGTCGAGAGCCCTGTCTACCAGATTCTCTTCTTTGGTGATGACGCCTTTGAGCCGAACAAGACGAGGCCGCTCCCCCAAAAGGATATTACCATACGGCTTGCCATGCTCGATAATGGCCGGTTCGTGAAGATTATCCGCAACGGCAACTACATAGGCGAGTATAAGAAGGGCATTTTTGCAGCGGAGGACTGGGCCGCGAAGGCGCGGAAAGGGGGAATATTTCTACACGGCGGTTGCCGGGAAGACTACCTCTTGTCGGTCCACGGCGATTACCGGAGGGTCACCTCTCTCATTATCGCGTTAAGCGCCAACGGAAAGACCACTCTGACGTGCAAGATATTGGCGCGGAAGGGCATGGAGAAGTCGTGGCTTATTCAGGATGACGGGGGTACCCTCATGCCCGACGGTTCCTTTTGTGGCTTCGAAGGGGGCGGCGTCTTTGTGAAGACGGAGGGCGTCAACCCCGGGGAACAGGTTGAGATCTTCTATGCCCTGCTTAAGTCCGACACCCTGCACGAAAACGTCTATGTGACGGGAGACGGCGAGTTTGACTTTTACAATTTCGAGAGGACATCAAACGGCCGGGCCGTTGTATGCAGAAAAGATGTTATGCACGCAAGCCCTTACATAGATGTCGACAAGATAGATAATCTGATTCTTGTCACCCGTGGGTCCATCATACCCGCCATCTCTAAGCTGACCCTTGAACAGGCCGCGTTCCTCATGGTGGTGGGCCAGGCAATGGAGTCATCGGCAGGGGACCCGACCCAGGCAGGAAAGATTCGAAGTGAGTTCTTTTACGACCCCTTTGTCTCGGGTAACCGCGCCGATCATGCGAACCGGTTTTACGAGATTGTAAAGGGTATTCCCGGGCTCAACTTTTACCTCATCAATACGGGGTGGATAGGGACCGGGGAGTATGTGAGGGACATTTCGGTAAACCATACCCTGTCGATACTCGACTCGCTGCTGAGGGGAGGTTTGGAGGACTGGCAGGACTCTCCTCTGGGGCTGCGTGTGCCCAAGGCGATCCGCTTCGTTGATGACATCTTTGTCCATCCCGAAAAGGTTTTTACGCATGCCGCCTTCGAGGAAACTGCAGCGGAACTGAACCGGCTCAGGTATGAGGCCATAGAAAGCGTCGGCCCCGGATTGGATAGCAATATTGTGAGCGCATTCGGCCGGACGTGATCTGGGCAGAGGCCGGCTGGATTTTGTATCGCCCCACCGTCTTAGCGCCCCCTGACGAGTGCTGTCCATGACGCGCTGGCGTCAGGAGGAGGCTGAGGCGGTGGGGCTTAGCACAAGACAACAGGCCGGAAACCTTCCGGCACCTTCGGTTACGGCAGGTCGGCCACCCACGAGGTGTCGTTGACCCATCTGTCGGTCATGTCTTTAAGGCCGCCCGTTCCCTTGAGGAGCATCAGAAAATTCTCGAGCCAGTTTGTCAGGTGCGGATCGTTTCCGGCAATGGCAATGCCTATAGGTTCAAAGGTCAGGGGGTCTGAAGAAATGAGGTTCTTGTCTTTATAACGCCCCGTCGCAAGCGCACTTGTCACTGCATCGGAAAGGACTACTTTCACTTTGCCTGCGACGAGAAGGTTGACGGCGTCATCCATGTTCTTCGTCACCGTAACAGAAGCCTTCGAAAGCCTCTCTTTTGCAATCATGGCGCTCGTTGTTCCCGCCGGTACGGCAAGAGGGACGTCGGGTTTGTTCAGGCTGGCGAGGCTCTGGAAGGAGGCAGAAGCGGATTTGGTGGTGAGCACGGCTTGGCCGGACATGAAGTAGGGGCCCACGAAGACAACCTGCAGGTTTCTTTTGGGGGTCATCGTCATGTTGGAAATGATCATGTCGATCTTGCCGGCCTGAAGGCTGCCCAACAGTTCCGCAAAGGGAATGAAGACTATCTTTGCCTTGACGCCCATGGCATCGGCGATCAGATTAGCCAAGTCCACGTCGAGGCCCATCGGTTTGCCGTCCTTCTTCTTTGCTGTAAGGGGCGGATAATCGCCCGACGTTCCCACGATAAGCTCGCCGCGTTTCGCCACGAGATCCATAATCGGGCCGGCCCAGGCAGTTCCGGTCAGACAGACGGCACAAAGCAGGACGAAGAGTAATAGTAATTTTTTCATTGCAGGGCTCCTTTTCGTTTGGTAGTAAGCAACGGGGTGGGCGGTCGATGTGGCATTAGTCGTCTTCTGCCTTAAAGGCCCTTTGCTTGAGATCGCTGATCGAGGCGGCAAGAGGCTTATCACCGTAAATGACCCTGTATAGCTCCTCGGTGATGGGCATCTCGACCCCGAACTTTTGGGCAAGCTTTCGGGCTGCGTCAATGGTGTAGAAGCCTTCGACAACCGTTTTTTGTGATGCGATAATGCCGGCGGCCGCGGCTCCTTGTGAAAGATCGAGGCCAAACCGGCGGTTCCGGCTCAAAGCCCCGTAGCACGTGAGTATGAGATCGCCAACACCCGAGAGGCCCATAAAGGTTGTCTCCCGGGCTCCGGCAGCCTTTCCGAGCCTCTTGATTTCAGCGAGGGCCCGCGTGAGAAAGGCGGCCTGAGAATTTGTTCCCAGCCCGAGCCCCTCGAGGATCCCGGCACCTATGGCCATAACATTCTTCAGTGCGCCGCCCAATTCCACACCGATGACGTCATCTGTGGTGTAGACGCGAAAGTCGTCACTGTGGCACATACTTTGAAAATAGGTGCCCACATCCCGCTCTTCGGAGGCGACAACAACGGAGGTAAAGGCTCCTTCTGCTACTTCTTTCGCGAAGGAAGGGCCGGAGAGGACCGCTGTGGCACCATTGTTCGTTGACGCTTCGGCGGCCACCTGACTCATGCGCAGGAGTGTCTCTCTTTCCAGTCCCTTCGTGAGTATAAGAAGATTCTTGCGAACCAAGCGCTGGGCCATTCTTGTCAGTATGGTCCGCAGGGCAAATGATGGGGGCGCGAGTATGATGTCTTCGGCGAAGTCGGCGGCAGCACCGAGGCTTGTCGTAAATCTAACGAGTTCGGGGATCTCGGCGCCGGGGAGATACAAGAGATTTTCCCTCTTGTGAACGAGAATCTCATGCAGCTCCTTCTCGTAGGCCCAGAGAAGAACGCTGTGGCCTTTGCGGGCCAGATGAACGGCAAAGGCCGTTCCCCAAGCACCGGCCCCTATGACGGAGAGATCCATGGATGTTGCGCCCTATGCTATTCTTCGTTAATGATGGCCACGCCGCCGATCTTTTCGGCTTTGTTCAGTTCCATAAGCTTCACGCCTAAGCCGCCGCGCTTCTGCACAGGAATACTCTTGGCGTTAAACCTTATGGTCCTCCCCGTGTCGGTAACGAGGATAATTTCGTCTGTCTCCGAGACGCGCTTCAGGGCGACGACATCGCCATTCTTGGTGCCGCACCGGACGTTGATGACGCCCGACCCGCCCCTCGATTGGATACGGTATTCGGAAGCAGGCGAGCTCTTCCCGTAGCCCTTCTCCGTTACGGTAAAGACCGTTGATGTTTCCGTCGCGGTCTCCACGGAGACTACCTCGTCGCCCTTCCGCAACCTGATCGCCCTGTTACCGTAAGCCGTGCGGCCCATGGTCCGGATCTCCTGCTCTTTGAAGCGGATTGACATGCCCTTCTTCGTTGCCACAATGAGCTCTCCGGTGCCGTCCGTCTCGATAACGCCGATGAGGCTGTCGCCTTCCGGCATGCTGATCACCCGCATGCCCGATGAGCGGATATTCTTGAGCGAATCGAGGCCAATCTTCTTGATTTGACCGTTGTGAGTGACGAGGAGAAGATACCGCCCCTCGCCGAAGTCACGGACGTTGGATATGGCCGTAACCCGCTCTCCCTTGCCGAGGCCCACGAGGTTCATAATGGGCTTGCCCTTGGACGTAAGGGCCGTCTCCGGGATTGTGTGGACCTTTATCGTTACAGCCCGGCCCGTGTTGGTAAAGAAGACAATAAAAGAGTGGGTCGATGCTATGTAGAAGTGGTCCACAAAATCCTCTTCCCTGACCACTATGCCGATTTTACCCTTTCCTCCCCTAAGCTGGTGCTTGTATTGGTCAAGCGATGTGCGTTTGATGTAGCCCTTGTAGGTAACAGTAACGACCACATCCTCCTCTTTGATCATGTCCTCGATCGTAATGTCAGGCAGCTCATCGACAATCTCGGTCTGTCTCTCGCTCCTGTACTTTCTGCTGACTTCCCGTAGCTCATCCTTCACTACTTCAAGGAGGAGTTTCTCGCTGGACAGTATCTTCTCAAGTCTGTCGATCTCCTGGGCTGTCGCGTTGTAATCCTCGATGATCTTGTCCCGCTCTAAAGACGTGAGCCTCTGAAGCCTCATCTCCAGGATGCTCGTTGCCTGTTTTTCGGAAAAATCAAAGCGTGCCATAAGGGCCGCACGGGCCTCAGCCGTGTTCTTGGCGGCCCGAATGAGGGCGATGACCTCGTCGATGTGCTCCAGGGCCTTTTTCAGCCCTTCCAAAATGTGGAGCCGGTCCCGTGCCTTTCTCAACTCGAAAACGGACCTGCGGGTGACCACCTCCCGCCTGAAGTTGACGAACTCGGTGATCATGCTTTTGAGGTTCAGCACCTTGGGCTCATTGTTGACAATGGTCAAAAATATGATGCCGAAGGTTGTCTGGAGCTGGGTGTGCTTGTAGAGCTGATTCAGGATGGGCATGGAGAGCTCGCCTCTTTTGAGCTCCATAACGATTCTCATGCCTTCGCGGCTGGACTCGTCTTTGATGTTGGCGATGCCCTCAATCCTCTTTTCGTTGATCAGGTCAACGACGTTTTCGATGAGCCGGGCCTTGTTGACCTGGTAGGGAATCTCGGTTATGACAATGGCTTCCCTCCCGTCTTTGCGGCGCGTCTCTATGGAGGACCGGGCGCGGAGGGTGATGTGGCCTTTTCCTGTCTCGTATGCCTCTCTGATGCCCTGTCGGCCATAGATGATGCCCTGGGTGGGGAAGTCCGGACCGGGCACGTGCCCCATCAGCTCCTGTAGGGTGATCTCCGGGTTGTCGATGTAGGCGATAATGCCGTTTACCACCTCGTTGAGGTTGTGTGGGGGTATGTTCGTTGCCATGCCCACCGCTATACCGGACGAGCCGTTAATGAGCAGGTTCGGTATTCTTGAAGGCATAACGATGGGCTCCATGAGGGAGTCGTCGTAGTTTGCCCTAAATGCAACGGTTTCTTTTTCTAAATCGGCAAGTATTTCCTCGGCTATGCGGGCGAGCCGAATCTCCGTGTACCTCATTGCGGCCGGCGCGTCGCCGTCTATAGAGCCGAAGTTGCCCTGACCGTCGACGAGGGGGTAACGAAGGGAAAAGGACTGCACCATGCGGGTGATAGCGTCATAGACGGCCTGGTCTCCATGGGGATGATATTTACCGATGACGTCGCCGACAACCCTGGCCGATTTCTTGTACGGCTTGTCGTGCATGTTGTTGAGTTCGTACATGGCGAAAAGGATGCGGCGATGGACGGGTTTTAGGCCATCCCGGATATCGGGCAGCGCCCTTCCGATGATGGTGCTCATTGCGTAGTCGAGGTAGGAGCGCTTCATCTCCTCTTCGATTGGAACGGTGATGACCGATTGATGCATCAGGATGCCCCCTGGAATGTTCAGTTTCCCTACTGTAACATAAACAGATTCGGATTGACAACGAAACATACTTGGAGGAAAATAGACCTACATGAAATCATTGAACGCTGTAGCTTTGCCTTTCATTACACTGCTTCTCTTGTTTTTCACGGGTTGCGGTTCCTCGTCCCAGGAGATCGGCCAGCTCAAGGAAGAGATTAAGATACTGAAAGAGGACAATAGCCTCCTGAAGGCCCAGATGGCCGGACTGAAGAAGGAGGCCGAGGAGCTTTACCGGAGGCTCGAGGAGAGAGAGAATGTGGACGCCGCCGTGACGCAAGCGGCACCGGTACGACAGACGGAGAAGAAGCCCGCCGACAAGGTCGAGCCTGCGAAGAAGAAGACGACGTCTAAGAAGAAGATATAGAAGGTAAGCGGGGTCTGAGAAATATCCGCCTCACCGTCGCCTACGACGGAACCGATTATCATGGCTGGCAGTGCCAACCCAGCGCAAGGAGTGTCGAAGAAACGCTCCGGACGGCCATAGGGAGGGTCCTCGACCATCCGGTCAAGCTGCATGCCGCCGGACGAACGGACGCCGGGGTTCACGCCATCAAACAGGTTGTGAATCTTCGTACAGAAAAAGATATACCTTCCGACAATCTTATCAGGGGCGTAAACAGCCTGCTGCCCAAGGACATTCGGGTTCACGAGGCGCTGAACGTGCACGATGACTTTCACGCACGATATTCAGCACAAAGCAAAAGCTACCTCTACATCATTCTCAACCAGCGGAACGGGTCTCCCTTCATGGAGCGTTACGCCTGGCATATGCCCTGGAAGCTCGATGAGTCGTCCATGAACGGGGCCATGCAGCTCATTGTGGGCCTTCATGATTTCTCGGCCTTCAAGAAGAAGAACGAAGCCTACCGAAGCTGCGTGAGAGAGGTTCTTGCGGCCTCGGTACAACGGAGGGGAAGCCTGGTCTATTGCGCCATTCGGGCCACCGGGTTTCTGCGTTACATGGTGAGAAATATCGTAGGGACCCTCGTTCTTGTGGGTTCCGGGAGGCTGCCTTCGGAGCAGGTGGCGGCAATTCTCTCATCGCGCCAACGGGAGCAGGCCGGCCCCACGGCACCGGCCAAGGGGCTCTTTCTCAGAAGAATCTACTACTGAAGGTTCCTGTGCGATGTGCGGGAAGGGGGCTGCATGAAGATCGATCACATTGTTCTTACCGTAAATAACGTGGATAGAACGTGCAAATTCTACTCCCGGGCCCTTGGATTAAGGGTGGTCAAGCTGAGGGACGGACGGAAGGAACTGCAGTTCGGCGAGCAGAAAATAAAGGTTTATGAGGTCGATAGGGGGCCCGATCTGCAGGCTGTCAATCCGGCGGTGGGCTCCTTGGGCATCTGTTTTGCCACGACGATAGACCTGAGGCATGTGGCGAACCATTTGCGTGGCCTGGGTGTACCCATAGAGGGCGGTCCGGTGAGAAAGATGGGGACCCTTGGCCCTATAGAGTCGATCTATGTCAGGGATCCGGACGGTAATCTGGTCGAAATCGCCAATTACGTTGAGGCGGGCCTGGAGTAAAACAATGGATATTCGGCAGAAGGCCTCTCTCTTTGCCACCTGCGGTGCAGGCGTTCTGGCTGCAGCGAAGTTTACGGCCGGAGCCCTGTCGGGCTCCATGGCCGTGCTTTCCTCGGGTCTGGACAGCCTGCTGGACGTATTTATGTCGGCCATGAATCTCGTCGCCATTAGGAAGGCCGGTGAGCCGGCCGACCGGCAGCACCAATTCGGACACGGAAAGATCGAAGACCTTGCGGCCACGGTCCAGTCCGTCGTCATCGCGGCAACGGGCGGCGCGATCATATTGCAGGCTGTCGTTGCCTTCCTGGAGAAGCGACCGGTCAGGTACGGGATGCTGGATGTTGCGGTGATGGTCGTGGCCCTCGGCTTTAGCGTTGTCATCTCCGAGGTGCTGCAGCGCGTGGGACAGAGCACTGATTCCATGGTCCTTAAGGCAGACGCCTTGCACTACAGGAGCGACCTTTATTCCAATTCGGGCGCAATTCTGGCGATGGCCTTGACGTTTTGGACGGGCCATGGTTTTTATGACTTTGTCTTTGCCGTCGTTGTGGGCCTTATCATAATCGGGTCGGCCTTCAGAATCATCCGTAAAGGTTTTACGGCCCTCCTCGATGGAAGTGTTCCAAAGGAAGTGGAGAGGGAGATAGAGGAGATAATTGACCGCATGCCCTATCCCTACGCAGGGTTTCACAAGCTGAGGACGAGGCTGGCGGGAAGCAGGCGGTATATTGATTTCCATCTCCTTGTCTGCAGAAAGCTGGCCATCGAGGAGGCCCACGAATACTCCACCAACCTGGAGCGGGCGATCAGGGAGAGGGTGCCGCGGACCGACGTGATTATACACGTGGAGCCCTGCACCGAGAGGTGCGACTTAACGGATGCTACCTGCACCGTCTTGAAGGTGCGAGTGGCAAGGAGAGCCATTGAACGATGACCGTTGATACGGGGTCATACAGTTGGGATGCCCGGGATTACCACGCAAACTCATCCGCTCAGGCCCGGTGGGGGCTTGAGCTCATTGAGGGCCTCCGCCTGTCGGGCCACGAGCATGTGCTGGACATCGGCAGCGGGGACGGTAAGCTCACGTCTCAACTGGCTGCTCGCGTTCCCCGGGGGGCGGTTCTGGGCATCGACAGCTCCGACGAGATGGTGCTGTTCGCGCAGCAGATGTTCCCTGCGGAGGACTTTCCCAATCTTTCCTTTCGGGTTATGGATGCCAAAGAGATGGCCTTCGAAGAGGCCTTCGATGTAGTCTTTTCCAATGCCACGCTTCACTGGATTACGGGCCATGAGCCCGTCATTGCAGGCATAGCGAGAAGCCTGAGGCGGGGCGGGCGAGTCGTTCTTCAGATGGGAGGGCGGGGAAACGCCCAAGGTATTGTAGAGGCTATTGACCGCATCACCGGCCGGGGCCCGTGGAAGCCGCACTATGAAGGCTTCACTCTCCCCTATGGCTTTTATGGGCCCGAAGAGTACCGGAGGTGGCTGGAAAAGGCGGGGCTGAGGGCCATTCGGGCCCAGTTGATCCCGAAAGACATGGTGCATGACAGCAGGGAAGGGTTGGAGGCGTGGATAAGAACGACATGGCTCCCTTACCTGCAAAGGATCCCCGGCAATTGCAGGGAAGCTTTTGTCCGCGAAGTGGTGGGTGCATACCTGGAGGCTCATCCTGTGGATAGTTGCGGCCGGACGCACGTAGCCATGATACGGCTTGAGGTGGAGGCGGTTCGTGAAGGAAATTAATCGTATGGGAGGTTTGGGGTCCGGTGGTCCGCCACCTCTTTCCCCGGTCAGTCGAGAGGTGGTCCGCCATACCGACGTGATGGCCGCTGCCGGCCCCGGAAAAGCGATTCCCATTGTCGTTACCGCAACCTTCGGGCTTGAGGCTGTGGTGGCCCGCGAGATGCGCAAGCTTGGAATCGCCGATCTCGCCGTCGAGAATGGGCGTATCGCCTTTTCAGGGACGATAGGGGATGTGGCCAGGTGCAACCTTTGGCTCAGAGCGGCAGACAGAGTGGTCTGGGAGGTGGCGCGGTTCCCCGCCGCCGACTGGGACGAACTCTTTGAGGGGGTTAGGGCCTTTTCCTGGGACGATCTCCTTCCTCGGGATGCCCGCATCGACGTAACGGCGAGGTGCGTAAAGTCGAGCCTGCACAGCGCCCGCACTGTCCAGGCGATGGGCAAAAAGGCCATTGTGGATGTCCTTCAGCGGAGGTATCATGTCCGGAGGCTCCCCGAGACTGGTCTATCCTACCACATCGATGTGGCGATGAGGGACAACGTGGCCTTTGTCGGCATCGACACGACAGGAGAAGGGCTTCACAAAAGGGGCTATCGCGGCGACGGCGGCGAGGCGCCGCTACGGGAGAACCTGGCGGCGGGGCTTGTGCTCCTCAGCCGCTGGAACGGCAGCAAAGTGCTCGCCGATCCGTTCTGCGGTTCAGGCACCATAGCCATTGAGGCGGCCATGGCAGCACGAAACCTGGCGCCCGGCCTTGGAAGGCGGTTCGCCGCCGAGCTGTGGGGTGCCGAGTGGCGCAAGGTGTTCGCTGTGGAAAGGATTCAGGCCCGGGAGAGCATAGTGAAGAGGGATGTGACGATTGTAGCGTCGGATTACGATGAGGCGGTGCTAAAGAAGGCACTACAAAACGCCCGTCGGGCCGGGGTCCATGATGCCATTCGCTTCAGCAGGCAGAACGCAGAGGACTTCGGGCCCGAAGAGCGTGAGGGTGTCATAGTCTGCAATCCACCCTACGGCGAGCGCATGGGCGAGGGTGCAAAACTTGACGATCTCTACAAGGCCCTGGGCCGTGTAAAATCGCGTTTGCCCGGCTGGTCCTTCTTCATCCTCACGGCCCATCCGCTCTTCGAGCGCATCTTCGGCGCCAAGGCGGCAAAGAACCGCAAGCTCTTCAACGGCAACCTGCTTTGCTA
>CAZYVU010000041.1:23301-24628 GCA_964651435.1 uncultured Pseudomonadota bacterium | reverse complement strand
GCGCCCTTGCGCCTGCTTCCTTCTTCGTGGTAATCTTCGGCGTTCCACAAAAAACACGCGTGAGCCCCGGCTCGCCGGCTCCGACGGACGCCCATGCGGGTAGAGCGGTCGACAGACAGCACCAACAACCGGGCAGCGCTTACGGGGCAGGCGCGGGATAGACGAAGCCTGGCAGACACACGGGCAAACAAGGAGGCAAGGATGTCCATTCGATACGAAGAGGTGCCTGATTATGCATTAGGCCTACTGTCCACCGTACGGGAAAGATATTTTCCCGAGCTGAGAAACGCAAAGATCAAGCTTCTCTTCGACACGAAGAAGAGGCGCTCCGGAGCCCAGATGGTCTTGGGCCGCATCATGAAGACTAACGACCTGCTGCGCCACTTGACAAAAGACGATATTGAGGCCGTGGAAGGGTATGACTACATCATCGCCCTCGACAAGCTTTGCTGGGACAATATCTCGGACACCGACCGAATTCGCATCCTGCGCCACGAACTGCGCCACACCTACATCGATTTAGACTCCGTAACCAACCCCTACAAGCTTCAGAACCACAGCATCCTCGACTTCTACGAAGAAGTGGAGCTCAATAAGGACGACCCCCGGTGGCGGGAGCGTGTTGCCACACTGGTGGAAGCCGTCTACGAACAGCAGAAGGACGGCGAGGTGGGCCGCGCCACCATCAAACGCCGCAGCGGACGGTAAAGCGTCCATATCCTCCCTTCGCCGTCCTATCAACGCCCCATGACCCCCGACGGACCGAGTGCGCCGTTGACAGGCCAAATCTTTTGCTGTATGAACTTATGACATAGGGAGCTCATCCTGCTCGCGTCACCAAAGGGAGGAAGCATGACAAGGAGTGTTTGCACAATCGTCGTACTGTTCGCGAGTCTCCTGTTCATCGGCCCGGCCCTTGCGCAGGCGCCGAAGACCGATGCGCCGCCCCCTCCGTCCAAAGACCTGCAGGAGAGGGGTAGAGACTTCATAGAGAGGGTTTTGCCGCAGATAAAGTCCACGCCCGCCCAGAAGGCGGGCCCCCAAAGGCTCGACGGCGTCGTTCAAAAGGTCGACGGGAATTTGGTAATGGTACGGGGAAGGACGTTTGATCTCTCGGCCGCCAACCTCCAAGGCTATGAAAGCATTGCCCAGATACGCGAGGGAGATTCCGTACAGATCCTTTACAAAGTCCTGGAAGGCAAGGCCATGGCAAGTGCCATAGCCAAGACTGTCGCCAGGCAAAAGCGACCGGTTACACGAACGACCATACCCCCGCCAAAACCTATTCCACCCAAGCCCATTCCACCGCAGCCCGTGCCTCCCAAGC
>CAZYVU010000041.1:2710-23201 GCA_964651435.1 uncultured Pseudomonadota bacterium | reverse complement strand
CCGCAGCCCGTGCCTCCCAAGCCTGAGGCCCCCGCACCGGTACCCGATAAGGCGGCGCCTACGATCCCTGAGGGTCAAACCGCGAAGTAGAGGCGCCAGGCCCCCACTGAATCTCTCATCCTCCGACGATCGGCAAGGCAGAAACGGAAATATCCGACGGCTACTCCGGCAGCAGTCGGATAGTTCCGACTGCTGAACACCTCCGCCCCTGCCGGCCACTTATTTCCATAAGAATTCCAACCATCCCCTTTTTGGCACAGGATATGCATCCATAACGGCCATGCAGTTAATTAAACTCACAGGAGGAACAAGGAGTATGAAAAAAGCATTGATGTTGGTTCTCGTTATGGTCATCAGCGTAGCCTTCGTTACCACAGTTTTGGCCCAGCCGAAGCCCGCCGACAAGCCGGCAGCAGCAGCAGCCGACAAGCCCGCAGTAGCGACTGACAAGCCCGCAGCCGACAAGGCCGCAACAGACAAGCCGGCCAAGGCAGAAAAGGCGAAGAAGGCCCCGAAGAAGGCGAAGAAGGCCGAGAAACCGGCAGCCGAGAAGCCCGCAGCCGAGAAGCCCGCTCCTGCACCCGAGAAGCCCGCTCCTGCGAAGCCCGCAGAGCCCGCAAAGAAGTAATAACAGACCATCATACATGGAGAACAAAGAGGGCGCCCATGGGCGCCCTCTTTCCGTTGTTCCTTCCTTACCCTTTCCTGACTGCGGCCGCTCTGCCCCTCCCCGGGCTGTACAGACTAACTCTCCAGGATGAAGATCACTTCGAGGGTAACACGGTACTCAATGATCTTTCCGTCTTCGACCCTCGCCCTCTGCTCCGCCACGCGAATTCCCGTAATACCCCGCAGCGTCTTGGAAGCCCTCAAAAAACCGACATTGACCGCATCTTCAAAGCTCTTCGGTGAACCGGCTATGATTTCCGTAACCCGGGCCACCCTTCCCTGTGATCTCATGGTGCCTCCTTTTTGTTAGTTTTTTTTGAACCGGTGTGCTGATGCTCCATCTCTATCGTTCAATTTCAAACTATTTACCTTTCAAACGCCTGTACACCTTGTAGAGCCCGTAGCCGGCCACCCCCGCGGCCCCCACAGCCAAAGGAAGCCCAAACACGACAACTGCCGTTAACCCTCTCAAGGCCTTTGCCGCCAAGACGATCTTCTGCGGCCCATGTCCCCCGCAAGTCAAGCTCTCGTCCACCGCCCCCTGCTGCGGTCCTACCTCCCGGCTCTCGTGCTCCACACGCATGTCTCTTTCTATTATGTGCTATTTTTTTCGATTTGAATAGCTAATTTCTTCGAAAGGCGTTGCCGTCAGGAGCTGCGAAGGGCGGCCCTCCGCTGCCTAAGGAACTCCACCACGCCCGGGAGGACGGAGATGATGATGATAGCCAGAATGACCAGGCTGAAATTGTTCCTGACAAAGGAAAGGTTGCCGAAGAAAAAGCCTGCCAGGACGCAGATAAGCACCCAGGCAACGCCGCCAATCACGTTGTAGGCAATGAATTTCCAGTAGGTCATGGCGCCGATACCGGCCACGAAGGGCGCAAAGGTTCGAATAATGGGTACGAAGCGGGCAATAATGATGGTCTTGCCCCCGTACCGCTCATAAAACTGGTGCGTGCGGTCCAGATACTCTCTCTTAAGAAATCTGACCTTTTCCTTGTGAAAGATCTTTGGGCCCACATAATGGCCGATCCAATAATTGACCGTGTCTCCAAGAACAGCCGACACGCTGAGAAGCAGAAGGAGAAAACCGAGATCCAGAGCGCCGAGTGCCGCAAAGGTACCTGCCGCAAAGAGCAGTGAGTCGCCGGGAAGAAAGGGCGTTGCCACCAATCCTGTCTCGCAGAAGACGATGAGAAAAAGAATGAGATACGTCCAGACACCATAAGACTGTATGATTTCACTAAGATGCTTATCGATATGGAGTATGAAGTCGATTACCAACGTGATGAGTTCCATGTTTCCTCCGGAAATCCTGCAGTAGCTTACGGGCTTGGCTCCGGGAAGTCAAGGTTTTGCGCCATAGAAGGGCCATGACCTTGACAAAGGCGGGCAGCCTATATATTTTAGAGACAGCAGTATACTATTTTGGGGGTTTGAATGAACCAAGCAAAGACCTTTGTCCTCATGGTCGCCCTTACCATAATTCTCGTGGCCCTGGGTAGCCTCATAGGCGGAAAAGGCGGTGCGTATATAGCCTTTTTTGTTGCCCTCGTCATGAACCTGGTAAGCTACTGGTGGTCCGATAAAATCGTCCTCAAGATGTACGGTGCCCGGGAGGTGTCGGAGGCCCAGGCTCCGGAACTCTATTCGATCGTCTCTTCTCTGTCCCAAAAGGCCTCCATCCCCATGCCGAAGGTCTACATCATAGACGAGGAAAGCCCGAACGCCTTTGCTACGGGAAGAAACCCCGCACACGGCGTCGTGGCGGTAACAACGGGCATTCTCAGGATTTTAAACCGGAACGAGCTGGAGGGCGTTTTGGCTCACGAGCTTTCCCACATCAAGCATAGGGACATCCTTGTGCAGACGGTTGCGGCCACCCTTGCGGGCGCCATCACCATGGTGGCCAACTGGGCACGGTTTGCCGCCTTTTTCGGAGGAGGAAGCAGCGACGACGAGGAGGGCGGAGGAAATATCGTTACCGTTATACTCTTTTCCATCATAGCCGCATTCGCGGCCATGCTCATTCAACTCGCCATCTCACGGTCACGCGAGTACATGGCCGACGAGGGAGGGGCACGCCTGACGGGTAATCCCCTTTGGCTGGCCGATGCCCTGCGGAAACTACACGCGGGAACGGCGCGGGTTCCCATGCATGGCGCCAATCCCTCAACAGCCCCCATGTTTATCGTCAGCCCGCTCAGAGGCGGCGGCGTCATGGCCCTCTTCAGTACCCATCCGCCCATGGAAGAGAGAATCAAAAGACTGGAGGCTATGGCCTATCACCGATAGGTTCGGCACCTCATTCCGGCTTATCGCCCACGCTATCTTGCGGGACGTCGAGAGGGGCACCTTTCTCGATACCGCTTTTGATAAGCACCTGGCGTCATCGACCCTAACCGAACGGGAGAGGGCATTCGTTTACCAAATTGTCTCGGGGGTCGTTCGCTGGAGGGACTATCTTGACTGGATCATAGGCCGTCTCAGCGTCAAGGCACCGCGGGGCGAAACAAGAGCCCTTCTGAGAATAAGCCTTTACCAACTGTGGGCCATGCGCAAGGGGGCACACCACGTGGTGAAGGAGACCGTCGACGTGGCTACCGCCACCAAGGGCGGCCCTGCGGGAAAATACGTGAACGCCCTCCTGAGGCGCTACCTCAGAGAGAAGGACGACCTTCCCTATCCCGAAAAGCCACTGGAACGGATGGCCCTCATCAACTCTTTCCCGGCCTGGCTGGTCAGGCGCTGGGTCGGCCGCTTCGGAGAGGAAAGCACCCGGCAGCTCCTTTCACACCTCAATGAAGCCCCCCATTTTTGCCTTCGCGTCAATCTTTCCCGCCGGTCCCGCGACCAGGTGCTCGCAGAGCTCCGGGAGCGGGGCATCGATTGCCGTCCCGGCCTCCTTTCCCCGTCATCGCTTACGGTTCCCAGCCTTCACGGCATCCTCAACAGCGACCTCATGGCCGAAGGGCTTCTCTCCGTTCAGGATGAGGCCTCCCAGCTTGTGGGCCTTGCCGTTCGGCCCTCACCGGGAGAACGGATACTCGACGCTTGCGCGGGCCTCGGCACAAAGACCAGGCAGCTCATGGAGATTTGCCCGCAGGCAAACCTGATCTCCTTCGACAACAGCCGCCGGCGGCTCCTTCTCATCAACCCCCCCGGACAGCGCGTCGAAGGCGACGGGCTGGCGCCTCCATTTAAAGGCGAATCCTTCGACACCATCCTTCTCGATGCCCCTTGCTCCTCGCTCGGCATCGTTCGAAAACATCCGGAGCTCAAATGGCGCCGGTCAGCCAAGGATGTGGAAGGATTCGGCCGCCTGCAGGCCGACCTTCTCTCCTCGCTTTGGCCCACCCTGAAGCCGGGCGGACATCTCGTCTACAGCGTTTGCTCCTTTGAACCGGAGGAAACCACCGCCGTCTTGGACAACGTTCGAAAGAAGATCCCCTTTGTGCTTGAAAATCCGTTACCCTTCCTGTTTAATATGGAGTACTTTCTGTCGCTGCCGGATAAAACAGGGGTCGACGGATTTTTTATAGCCAGGCTGCGGAAACCATGAAGTGGACCCGTGCTTTTATCTATATCATCGCCCCTTTTTTCTTCTTCGGGCTCTCCGCCTACGTGACCCTTGCCGTTCTTCTCAAGATCGAACAGACCGTTGTCTGCCCCGACATTAGAGGCAAGGATGTGGAAGAGGCAAAGCGATTTCTCCAGCAAAGGGGCATCAACCTCAAGGTGGTCCGATACGAGCGCCGCAACGACGTTCCTTACAATGTCATTACCGTTCAGAAGCCCGACGCCAATGTGCCTATGAGAAAAAGCAGGGTTGTAAGCGTGCTTGTGTCGGAGGGCCCCGAATTGGTCAAGCTCCCTTCCGTCGTCGGGCAAACCGTTGAAGATGCCGAGGAGAACCTCGAAGGCCTCCGCATTCGCGTCGGCAAGGTGATTGCTGTTCCTCACGGAAATGCAGGGATGGTCCTCGCCCAGGAGCCGAAAGGCGGTGGTGAGATCGTGGCCAACGGCAAGATCACCCTCGTTGTGGGCGCGCCGGGGAAGCGCTACTTTGTTATGCCGGAGCTTCGCGGCGCCTATCCGTCGAGCATTGCCGCAGATCTCGATGCCAAGAGGATTCGCTACAGGATGCAGTATAGCAGACGGGAGTATGCCTTTCCCGGTCAGGTCGTGGCCACGGCGCCCCCGGCCCGGACCATCTTCAGCGGCGACGACGAAGTGCTCATCCTGGTGGCCCCCGATGGATAAGATCATCGGGGAAGGGGGACAGCCGTGGTATTAAGCAAACAAAAGACCTACCTCGAAGCCTTTCGGATCGCCTGCGGGGAACTTCTGGCCGGCAACCCCGAGGAACGGATGGGCAATGCTGCCGTGCAGTTCGAGAGAGAGGGCCCAATCCTTCACGCCCACATCCCCTTCTTCAATGAAACCATCGTTATGGATCTGCCGGACCTCCGCTTTCGGAGTTCCGCGGCCTCCAACGTCACCCTCGTGACAAAAATCATTATCCTCCATTACCTGCTCAAGGCCTCGGGCGAGCCGCTGAGCGGGCGGCAGGCAGCCTATGAGGACATATCTGTTCTTCGCCACTATCTGCCTGCCTTCGAGCGGCGCGTGGTCAAGCCACTCTGTGCTGCATTCGGCAGGGAACCCCAGGCCTTTACCGAGGCCGGCACAGCAATGGGCGGACGCGCAGAAGACTTTGGCGACGCCGCTGTGACCCTCTTCGCCTTACCCCGGGTGCCCATCACCTTCATCCTGTGGGCGGCCGACGATGAGTTCCCGCCGTCCCTTCGGGCTCTCTACGACGACACAATCGCGTCATACCTGCCCCTTGAGGATATCGTCGTCGTAACGAAGCTCGCAGGCACCCGCCTGCTAAAGGCGGCCCGGCGTCTCTACGCCGAAGATGCGTGGTGAGAAAGGATTCACCCCTCGACAGCTCTTCCCCCGGCCGGGGGCGACCCGCCGCCTCCCCCGCCGTCGTTGGATGGTGCCTCTTCGATTTCGCCAACTCAAGCTATTCGGCCGTCATAGCCGCTGTCCTTTTTCCCGTCTACTATACGTCCTACATCGTTGGAAACGCCCACGGCGAGGGGGATCTCTGGTGGGGTAGGGCCATTTCCCTGAGCATGGCCTTTGTGGCCTTGAGCTCCCCTTTTCTGGGGGGCCTTGCCGATTTCTCCGGCCTCAAGAAGAGGATGCTCATCCTTTTTACGGCGGTCTGCGTGGCAGCGACGGGATCCCTGGTTGCGCTCGACAAGGGCATGGTGCTGTCCGGATTTTTTCTCATTGTTCTTGCCAACATCGGCATGGAGGGCGGCTACGTTTTCTATAACGCCTTTCTTCCTATCATAGCAGCCCGCAGCCGCCAGGGTCGCGTCTCCGCATGGGGCTTCGGCACCGGTTATGCCGGGTCCATCCTCTCCCTTTTCATGGCCCTTGCCCTGCTCCACTTCAGCCTGCTCACGCTCGTCTGGCCCGCCGTGGCCCTTTTTTTCGCCCTCTTTGCCCTCCCCGCCTTTCGCTTTCTTCCACAGGACAGGCCCTCAGAGAACGGCCTTTTTCAGGCGTCCCGGATGGGGCTTGCATCCACCCTGTCGACCCTTAAGGAGGCCCTGTCGGACAGGGATTGCCGGCGCTTTCTGCTGGCCTACCTTTTCTACGAAGACGGGGTGAACACGGTCATCGTCTTCTCAAGCATCTTCGCGGCATCCACGCTCGGCTGCACCGATAGCGAACTGATCCTCCTGTACCTGATCGTCCAGGCCACGGCCCTTGCCGGATCCTTCATCGTCGCCCGCTCCATCGACCAGCGCGGACCGAAGCGGGTCGTGCAGGGGACGCTTGTCCTCTGGGCGGCAGTGGCGGCCGTGACGTACTTAGTTCAGACAAAGGCTGCTTTCTTCGTCGTCGCCTCTCTGGCAGGCCTGGGCCTTGGCTCCATTCAGGCGGCATCGCGGGCATTCTTCAGCCAGTTCATCCCCGCCGGCATGGAATCACGCTACTTCGGCCTCTACAGCCTCGTCGGTAAGTCATCGGCCATTCTGGGGCCGCTGCTTTTCGGGTATGTTTCGGCGCATACGGGAAGCCAGAGGCCGGCCGTCCTCGCTGTGGCCCTTTTCTTTCTCCTTGGGCTGGTGTTAATTCACGGCGTCCGCAAGGGTGGCCCCAACGTGTAGGTCACACCGGCCCAACTCCCGAATCCGGGCGGGCCGGCCCACGGGCGGTCCGGACATGTGCGCTAAGCTTTGTGCAGGTTTTTAAACGTTAAATCGAATGTGCAGAATGTCGCCGTCCCTGACGCGGTACTCTCTGCCCTCCAGCCGGAGAAGCCCCCGCTCCCGGGCCGTGTGCTCGGAGCCGCATTCAAAAAAATCGGCACAGTTGATGACCTCGGCCTTAATGAACCCCTTTTCCATGTCCGTATGGATCTTTCCGGCCGCCTTCGCACAGGGCGTGCCCGCCGGCACCGTCCATGCCCGCACCTCTTTGCCGACGGTCGTATAGAAGGTGACCAACTGCAAGGCCCCATAACCGGCTTCGATGACCCGGCCGATGGACATCTCCTGCATGTCGTAAAGCTCCATATAGCTGATCCTTTCAGCCTCCTGGAGAAGAACCAGCTCCTCCTCCAGCTTCCCGCATATGGAAACGACCCGTCTCCCCTTCGATGCTGCGAGCTCCTGCAGGGGGACAGGAGGAGGGACACCTATGTCTTGCTCGCCCACGTTGGCGATATAGAAAAGGGGTTTCGTCGAAATAAGGTTAAAGGACCGGACAAGCTCCTCTTCGTCTTCGGTAAAGGCACCCGTATCGATGAAACGGCCCTTTTCCAGCTCCGCCTTGATCCTTTCGAGAAGTTCCAGCTCCGCCGTGCCCTTCTCTTTGGAGATCTTGGCCAGCCTTTCCACCTTGGCGATGCGGTCCTCTACGATCTCAAGGTCCGAGATAATGATCTCCGTTTCAACGACCTCCATGTCCCGGCCGGGGTCAATGCCTTCGTACACGTGAGGCACATTGGCGGCGCCGAACATGCGAAGCACGTGGGCCACGGCATCGACGTTGCGGATGTGCGACAGAAAACGGTTCCCCAGCCCCTCGCCCTTGTGGGCGTCCTTGATGAGACCGGCGATGTCTATGAATTCGATGGTCGTGGGGGTAAGCTTATCGGGATTGAGCATCTCCCCCAGCCTAACAAGCCTGCCGTCGGGCACGGGAACGATCCCCACATTGGGGTCTATGGTGCAGAAGGCATAGGGCTGAGCAGGAACACTGAGAGCCGTCAGGGCGTTGAAGATGGTCGACTTCCCCGAATTGGGAAGACCGACTATGCCGCACGAAAAGCTCATAGGACACCTATCCCCTGTTAAAGAAGCTCATGGCCTTCGCCTCGCCGTCTTTCACGAAGGTAGACAGCGCGTCGACGGCAAGGTCGATCATCTCGGCCAGGACGCCCGCCTCCGCCTGGGCGAAGCGGGAAAGCACATACTCCTCTGCGGCCATGCCGGGAATCCTCCCTATGCCCATCTTGATCCGGTAGAAGTCGCGAGAGCCGACGGCCTCGATGATGGACCGTACGCCCTTGTGTCCGCCGTCCCTGCCGTCTCTTCTGATCTTGATCCTACCGAAATCCATGTCGAGGTCATCGTGGGCCACGACGAGATCCTTGAGCTCAATTCCCATTCGCCGCAAAAGGTTCGCAAGTGGTGGGCCCGAAAGATTCATGTAGGTGTCCGGCTTGGCCAGGATAAGCTCCTTCCCGATGCCTACCCGGCAACCGGCCACCTTCTTTCCCATCTCGATTTCGAGGCGCTCCGAGCAACGGTCTACGAAGAGATATCCAACGTTGTGGCGCGTAAAGGAATAGGAAGAGCCCCTGTTTCCCAAACCGCAGACCAGGAACACAAGACCCCTATTCCGCCTTCTTCTCGGCCCCTTCTTCGGCTTCAGCAGCCGGCCTCTCCTCGCCCGCCGGCTGAAGCACGGTCACAATCGCCACCTCGGCCCCTTCCAGCAGACGGACGCCCGGCAGGGATATGTCGCTGACGTGAAAGGAGTCGCCGATACTGAGCGCCGAAACATCGACACTGATGGCCTCGGGTATCTGTGTGGGCAAACAGTCCGCCTTCACCGTTCTCAGGTGCTGCTCGATGATGCCCCCGAGCTTGAGCCCTTTCGCCTCACCGACGAGATGGATCGGAATCTCCACCTCAATGGTCCGTTCCATGGAAACATTGAGAAAATCTATGTGAAGCAGCTCATCGCTCGGGAAGGCCTTCTGTATTTCCTTCACCATGACGACCTTCGTCCCGCCTCCCTCACCGGCAAGCAGAAGATCCAGAATGGCATTCCGCTTCAGGTGCCGTGACAGCTTTGTCCACTCCCTCGAGGAGATCTGTACCGCCAGGGGCTCCATATCCTTACCATAGACAACGGCAGGAATGAGGCCTGCCCTTCTCAGCTTACGCGTCGCCGACTTGCCGCCGACCTTCCTTCCTTCCGCTCCGATTGACATTCTTTCCATGTAATTCCTCCTCAAATCATCTATATGAACAAAGAACTTACCGATTCGTCCCGGTAGATCCTCCTGATGGCCTCGCCAAGGACAGGGGATACGTCAAGGACCTTTATTTTATCGACCATTTGCGCCTCCTTCGAGGGCGGTATGGTGTTCGTTACAACAAGCTCGCTCAGCGCCGATTCTCTAATCTGATCAATTGCGTTTCCTGAAAGGACGGCGTGGGTGCAACAGGCGTAGACGGCTTTTGCGCCGTTGTGAATAATGGATTGCGCCGCCTTTACAATGGTGCCGCCCGTATCGATCATGTCATCGATGAGAATGGCCACCTTTCCCTCAACATTGCCGATAAGATGCATCACCTTCGACTCGTTCGCCCTCTCCCTGCGCTTGTCGATGATGGCAAGGGTGGCCTTCAGCCTCTTCCCCAGCTCCCGCGCCCGCTCTACACCGCCGGCATCGGGCGATACGACGACGATGTCTCCTTCGATCTTTCTCAGATAGTCGAACTGTACAGGCAAGGCATAGAGGTTATCCACCGGGATATCGAAAAAACCCTGTATCTGCCCCGCATGGAGGTCCATGGACAGAACCCGGGACGCACCTGCCACGGTAAGAAGATTGGCGACAAGGCGTGCCGATATGGACGTCCTCGGCAGGACCTTTCTGTCCTGACGGGCGTAGCCGTAGTATGGCACCACCACCGTAATCCGTGCAGCCGACGCCCGTTTCAGTGCGTCGAGCATAATAAGGAGTTCCATGAGGGTATGATTGACGGGCGGGCATGTCGGCTGCACGACAAAGGTGTCCATGCCCCGCACGTTTTCTTGAATCTCTACCTGCACCTCGCCGTCGCTGAACAGGCCCACTTTTGCCTTGCCCAGCTCAACGCCGAGAAAATCGCAGATCTTGGTTGCCAACGGCATGTTTGCGTTTCCCGAGAAAACCTTCAGCTTATTCAAACGAGTGTCCTCCATGATAATCTGGGGCGGGAGGATTCGAACCTCCGAATGCAGGCTCCAAAGGCCTGTGTCTTACCGCTTGACGACACCCCAAGATCTTTAGCGATCCATTTCTAAGGGACGGCGCTGTCCATCTTCCGGCGATAGGCATTGAGCACCGCGTCCTCTATTTGCTTCCGCGTGTTCCGGTCGAGGGGATGCACCATATCCCTGTATGTGCCGTCCTTCATTTTTTTGCTCGGCATGGCAACGAAGACTTTCGTCTCGCTGTCGATGACCTTCAGGTCCTTGACAATCAGACAGTCGTCAAGAACAATCGATGCATAGGCCCTAACCTTCGGCTCGTCCACCGGTACGATCCGCACATTCGTGATCTCCATCGCACCAACCCCCCTTCTGCAGGCTCCCAACGCTCTGGACAACATAAACGCTACCCATAGGGCGGAGCGCCGCCGACGCCTTCTCGGCCGATTCCCTGCTATCAAACAATCCAAAGGCCGACGAGCCGCTGCCGCTCATGAGGGCTCCCACCGCCCCCTCCGCTACGAGCCTCTCCTTGATTGACCGAATGATAGGGCATGATGGAATGCCGACTTTTTCGAGGTCGTTTTCGAGAAGGCGTGCAACATCGTAGATTGTTTCAACTTTTGTCGCTAATGTAACCTCATTTTCGCTTTTTGTCAACACGAATTTTAGCCCCTCATAGACCTCCCGGGTCTTGAGAACTGTGTTCGGGTAGACGATAAGGAGCCACAGCGGCGGCAGCGGGAAGGGGGTGACCTTCTCGCCGATCCCCTCTATGATGCAGGATGACCCGTAGACAAAAAGGGGGACATCGGCGCCGATGCGGGCACCTAAGGACGTGAGCTCGTCCTCTTTCAATGATAACCGCCACATACGGTTGAGCCCCGTCATGGTCGCCGCCGCATTGCTGCTCGGCCCCCCGAGGCCCGCGCCGATGGGTATGCGCTTCTCGATGAAGACATCCACCCCCTTATCGATGCGGAAAGTCTCTTTCATAAGGGTGGCAGCCCTGAAAACGGTATTCTCTCTGCCCTCGGGGAGCAGCCCCTTGTCATCCTTGACGGTGATGAGCCCGTCGTCCCGCTCGTGCATGTGCAGCACATCGAAGAGCGATACGGGACACACCAGGCTTGCGATGTCATGGTACCCGTCGGGCCGCCTTGACAGCACCTTGAGAAAGAGGTTGACCTTGGCGGGCGACAGAAGTGTCAAGGCCGCCGATGAACTGTTATGTTTCATCGAATTGATCCCTAAAATACCGACTCTACCTGATAGCTCTCGACGCTGAAATCGGGGTCGGCGATGATGTCCACCTTTGTTTTGAAGGTGCTTTCGAGGTACTCGATTGAGGACTTCTCTTCCTCGTAGAGCAAGGCGGCCACTTCCGGCGAAAGATAGACGTTGAACTTCTTGCCCTCTCCCTTTCTGCTGGCCCGGTGCAGCTCGCGCAGCACCTCGTAGCAGACCGTATAGCGGGACGTAATATATCCGGCGCCCTCGCAGTGCGGGCACGTCTCCGTAAGCACATTGACGATGTTGTTCCGCGTTCTTTTCCGCGTAATCTGAACGAGGCCAAGCTCGCTGATCGGATAGGCGAACGTCTTGATCCGGTCTTTTTTCAAGGCCTCGACGAGGGCCTGAAAGACGGCCTCCCTGGACTCCTTTCGTTCCATATCGATGAAGTCCACGATGATGATGCCGCCGATGTTGCGGAGCCGCACCTGATAGGCGATCTCTTTCACGGCCTCCATATTGGTGCGCAATATGGTATCCTCCAGGTCCTTCCTGCCCAGGTATCGTCCCGTGTTGACGTCGATGACGGTGAGCGCCTCCGTGTAGTCGATGACGATGTATCCTCCCGACTTCAGCCAGATCTTCTTCTGCGCCAGCTTGGCGATCTCTATCTCGATGCCGAATGCCTCGAGGATAGGATCCTTCTCGTCAAAGAGGACCACCTCACAGCTTTCTTCAGGCAGGTACTCCTTGAGGTACTCCTTTACCTTGTTGAACATCGCCACGTCGTCGATGTGTATTCTTTTCAGGTTGTGCGAATGGAGATCCCTGATGACCCTGAACACCAGACCCAGGTCCTGATAGAGTATGGCAGGGGCCCGGGCATTCTTTCCCTTTTCCTGGATGCTTTCCCAAATCCGCTTCAGAAAGTTGATGTCCCCTTCGAGCTCCTCTTTGGATTTCCCTTCCGACGCCGTCCTGGCGATGAGGCCAAAGCCCTTGGGGCTGATCTCCTTCATCATGGCGGCCAGCTTTTTTCGCTCTTCCTCCTGCTCTATCCGTCGGGAAACGCCGATATGCTCCGTCCCCGGCATGAGGACCAGCAGCCGGCCCGGCAGTGTGATCTTTGAGGTCACCCGCGCGCCTTTCTGGCCGATGGGCTCCCTGGCCACCTGGACGATCAGCTCCTGTCCATCTTCGAGAACGCCTTCGATGCGCTCGTTTTCAATTCTCTCGTTAAACTCGATAAGCGTGCTGAGGCTATCGAACTCCTCGTACATCATGCGGTCAAGGATAACGTCCCCTATATAGAGGAAAGCCGACTTTTCCAGCCCGATATCGACAAAGGCCGCGTCCATGCCCGGGACGATTCGCACGATCTTGCCCTTGTAGATGTTGCCCACCATGCCCGTGTCGTTCTTCCTTTCGAGGAAAAACTCCACGAGAATGCCGTTTTCGAGATAGGCAATCCGCGTCTCGTTGAAGGTTACGTTTATGATGAGCTCAGACGCCATGCGGCAAGCTTCCTCTCCTCGACCTTGATAATTCTCGTAACGCCGTCTTCCTGAAACAGGGCCTTTACGTCCGGCCCGTTATAGACACCCAAATACCTTTTACCCCGGCGCCTTATGTCGAGGCCGGGCCTGTCAATCCTCTTTTCACATATTACCACATACGAAACGGCCTTTGCCATGCCCTTCATGGTTTCCTCACTGTATTCAAGGACCTTGAAACCACGCGGAAGCTCCCTATTGATGCCCTTTATTGCGACCGAAGCGGCCGGTCCCCGGCCGATGAGTTGCAGCTCGATAAGCTCGCAGGTGCTCTCGATGCCCACGGGAAGAGCGCCGAGAAAGGATATTTTCGGCAGGGGATGATACTTGCCGTGGCTCCTGATGCGAAGGCCTGCTGCCCGAAAGGCCCTGACGAGGATGCTGGCCGTATCGCGGTGTCCCACGTACCGCGCGTCGCCGCACTTGGCATAGCGCAGGGTCACGCGCTGCGACGCTTCGCATGGCGAGCCATCAGCCGTCGGTCGTGAAGCGCCTTTTCCCGTGTCTTCGCTATCTTCCTCAGCCCGACATTCGCCGTCCCCTTCCTTCACCCCGGGCTCCCGTAGGCGATAACCCGTATCCGGTATTCCACATTCACTCCCCCGCCTTCCGCCTTCCCCGCACCCCAGGCCGCAGCCCGAGCAACCGCTGTAGCAATCGGCCGTTGCAGCGCAGCCTTCGGCCCTCTCCAACTCTTCGACGAGAAAGGCCTTGTCTATGCCCGTGTCGATCATGTCCCAGGGGAGCTTTTCATCCACGGGCCGCCTTCCCAGATAGGCCCCCATATCGATGTTCAGCATCTCACAGATGGGGGCGTAGGCGCCGGGGTCAAAAAACTCCCTCCAGGCCTCCAGCTTCACCCCTTTTCCGTGCAGGGCCTCGAAGAGTCCCGTGAGCCGCCCATCGCCCCGGGCCACCAGCGCCTCGATCATGCTCGTCTGGGCATCACGGTACCGGACCCTCACCCGCTTGCCGTGAATGGTCTTCTTGATAAGCCTCATCTTTTCCGCCAGCGTCGTGCCGTCCTCCATGGCCAGCCACTGGAAAGGGGTGTGGGGCTTGGGTATGAAGGGGGAAACGGACAGGTTGACGTCCACGTCGTGCTTGCCGAATATGGAGATAACCTCTTTGAGGTCCGAAAAATCCTCCTCCTTTTCCCAGGGAAAGCCGACCATCAGATAGAGCTTGATGGAGCGCCACCCGTATTGTCTGAGCAAGGGGAGCTGGCTCACCAGCCTGTCGAGGTCAATATTCTTGTTGATCCTTCGGCGAAGCTCCAGGCTCGGCGCTTCGAGGGCAAAGGTGAGCCCTGTCCGGGCCATCGTACCCATGAGTCCGATCTCGGCCTCGGTGATGCTCCCTATCTTCAGCGACGGCAAGGACACGGAGACCTGCGGATGCTTCTCTCTCACGTAGGCAAGTACCTGAAGGAGGGGTCCATAGTCTCCCGACGTGAGCGAAAGAAGGGAGATCTCCTCGTAGCCCGTATCGCGGATCCCCTTGTCGATAATCTCGCACACCCTCCCGAAGGAGCGCTCCCGGTAAGGCCGGTACCCGAAGCCGGCGAGGCAGAACCTGCACCCGTTGCCGCAGCCTCGCGAAACCTCGACGTTAAAGCGGTCATGAACGCTGCTTACAACGGGCATGGGAGGCGTGAGCGGATGAAAGGAGGCGTCAAGGTCCTTGACGAAGAGCCTTTTTACGGGACCCTCCGTTATCGAGGGTACGTAAACCCCTTCGAGCTTGGCCATTTCGCCGAGGATCCTTTCTCGGCGGGCGCCCTTCAGCTCCCTGACGACACTGAGGATGGCCGGAAGCACCTCTTCCCCTTCCCCCACAACGATGACGTCGAAGAAGGCCTCGAAGGGCCGGGGGTTGAGCATCAGGGGGCCCCCTCCGATGACGAGCGGAAGCCCCGTCCGGTCGGCAGCCCTCAGCGGGATGCCGGCCAGATCGAGCATGTTCAGCACGTTTGTAACGTTCAACTCGTAGGTGAGGGAGAAACCGACAAGATCCATTGCGGCGAGCGGCGTCTGCGATTCAAGGGTTGCAAGGGGCACCCCCCCTTTCCGCATATGCTCTTCCATGTCGTTCCAGGGGGCAAAAACGCGCTCGCACCAGGCCCAATCGACGCTGTTCGCGAGACCGTAGAGCGCAAAAAGCCCGTGGTAGGACATGCCGATCTCGTAGAGGTCGGGGAAGCAAAGGGCCAGGCGGACGGTCGCTGCCCTGGGGTCCTTGACGACAGCGTGCGCCTCGATGCCCACGTATCGGGCGGGTTTGGAGATGGAGCGAGGAATGCGCATCGAAGTCAGGGCCGCTTTCCCGGAAACCCGGCGAGCACGGCCGAGAGATCGGCATTCACCCTTTTCCGTATCCTTTCGAGGGCCTCAGGCGTCGCCGCCTCGAAGCGAAGGACCAATATGGGCTGCGTGTTTGAGGGCCTCACGAGGCCCCATCCGTCTTCAAAAACGACGCGGACTCCATCCGTGTCGATGATGGGCGCCCGTTCACGGTAGAACTCCGTGAGCCTCCCGACGACGTCGAACTTTATCTCGTCAGGACAGTCGGTGCGGATTTCGGGGGTAGAGTAGACCGTTGGAACGTCCCTGAGGTACTGTGAGAGGGGGCGGTCGTCCTTGCCCATGATTTCCAGAAGCCGCAGGGCAGCGTAGACGGCGTCGTCATAGCCGAAGAACTTGTCGGCGAAGAAGATGTGGCCGCTCATCTCTCCCCCCAGGAGCGCCCCGATCTCCTTCATCTTCTGCTTTATGAGGGAGTGGCCCGCCTTCCACATGAGCGCCGTTCCGCCGTGGCGCTCAATGTCATCGAAGAGGTTCTGGGAACATTTGACCTCCGACACAAAGGACCCCTTCTTCCGTTCCTTCAGGATGTCCCGGGCGAAGATGATCATGAGGTAGTCTCCCCAGATAATACCCCCTTCATTATCGATCACCCCGATGCGATCGCCGTCGCCGTCAAAACCGATGCCCAGATCGGCCTTCGTCTCCACCACCTTCTGCTGCAGCGCCGTAAGATTCTTCTCCACCGTGGGGTCAGGAAAGTGGTTTGGAAAGTTACCGTCAATGTCGCAGAAAAGCTCGATGACGTCCTGCCCCATCTCTCTGAGAATGGGGACCGCAACAACGCCCGCTGTGCCGTTTCCTGCATCGACCACAACCTTGAGCCGCTTTCTCAAATTGATGTTGCCGCGAAGAAATTGGTAGTATTCCTCCAGAAGGCCCTGCGCCTGCACCACCGACCCCTGCCCGGCGCCGAACCTCTCTTCCTCGATGACAGACCGCAGCTCCTGGATTTGGGGGCCGAAGAGCGTCGTCTTTCCGAAGGCCACCTTGAACCCGTTGAATTCGGGCGGATTATGGCTGCCCGTAATCATGATGCCCCCATCGACGGGAAGATGAAAAAGGCTGAAATAAAAGAGCGGCGTCGGACAGAGCCCCACATCGGTCACCGACAGACCGCTCTCGACCATTCCCTGGACGACAAGGTCCCGGAGGTGCTCCGAGCTGAGCCTCCCGTCCCTGCCGATGGATGCCCTTGTTTTCCCCCTCTCCTTCATGTAGGCGGCAAATCCCCGGCCGATATTCTTTACAACGTCATCGGTCAAGTCCACGTCCACCCGGCCGCGGATATCGTACTCCCTGAAGATCTCCTTGTTCACCCTTCTGCCTCCATTATCTCTTCCTGCCCGTCACCGGCTTCTTCATCTGTCACCCTGCCGGGCCGGGCCATTCTTCCGTATCGCCTGCCTTATGCGTTCCCTCTGCCGTCACTCATCGACAAAAGCAGCCCCTATGGCCGCCGCATCACCCCTCAAGCCACCCCGGACAACGGTAAGTCCCTTCAGTGACGCGGCCATTGCCCTCCTCTCCATGACAGCCCCGGCCCTGTCGACAAGCGTCCTCGATCCCTCAATAACGCCGCCGCCGAGGATTATGAAGGCCGGGTTGAGGAGATTGACAAAGCCCGCCAGGGCGCACCCCAGGTACTCCACGGCCTCATCCCACAAGACCGAGCAGACCGGGTCCCCCGCAAGGGCCGCCTCCTCGATGTGACTCGTATGGATATCATCAACGTGCCCATTGACAATCTCCCAAATGCTGCCCCTGTGACCCTCGTCGATGCGCGCCCTCACCCGCTCCACCAGATAGCGCCCGCCGCAGTATGCCTCAAGGCAGCCGCGGCCGCCGCAGTAACATTCATAGCCTTGGGGGTTCATGATGACGTGGCCCGCCTCGACGCCCACGTTAAACGACCCCCGGTAGACCCGGCCGCCGATGATGAGACCGCCTCCCACGCCCGTGCCGATGAAGAGGCCCAGGACATCGCCCGGGCTTTCCAGTAGGGTAAACTTCCACTCGCCCAGCACGGCCGCATTTGCATCGTTCTCCACCGTCGTCGGCATGCCGAAGCGCCCCTCCGTGTCACCTTTCAGGGGCACGTCTCTCCAGTCCAGGTTCGGGGAGAAAAGGATCACGCCCGTGCCCTGCTCTATCTGGCCTGCCGACGCGATCCCGATGCGGCGCACGGGCTCTCCGGCCGCTTCGGCCTGGGCCAGCAGCCCTTCGAGTGCCCGGAAAATCCGGTCCCGAATGGTCGGATAGGGCTCCGTTGCAGCCGTCGGGAACCTGATCCTGGCCTCCACATGCCCCGATTCTCTTACCAGGACGAGGAGGATCTTTGAGCCGCCTATGTCCACACCGATTCTCATCTGACCTCCCCTTGCCCGCCGGCCGCCTCTGCCACCATGGCCTTGAACATCCTGGCGTTGATGGCCGCCTTTCCGGCGTGGCAGTTGTTAAAAAAGACAAACGTGGACCCGGCGCGCCGGGACACGTCCAATACGGCATCCACAAACCCGGCCAACTCCTGGGCGGAATAGAGGTAGTCGTACCGCACGTCGACGGACGTGCCGAACCACTTGGGATTCCTGCCGTGAAACCTGAAATAGCCCGTGCCCGACGTCACCCCGGGATAAAAAGGTACGAGGCCCTTGAGCCTCGGCTCATCGACAACGCTGTAGGCCCAGTCAAGCCGCTGCAGCATATCCATCGTTTCCCCGGACATCCATGCGGCGTTGCGAAACTCGATGACCGTGCGAAACCCCGCAAACTCGTCACGGAGCGACCTGAGATAGTCCACTGACGACGAACCGGGTCTGAAGGCATAGGGAAACTGAAATAAAAGCGCCTTCAGGGATTCGCCCAGGGGCACCAGGGCCTCCTTGAACCGCCGGCACTCATCTTTGAGGTTGCTGCCGGGCTCATGGGTCATGCCTTTGTGGGCCTTAACGACAAAGGCAAAATCGCCGGACGTGCGGCGGGCAAAGGAATCCATGGTCCTCCGCGAGGGCATGGCATAGTAGGTGAAATTGACCTCCAGGGCCTTAAAGCCCAAGCCCTTCTCGTAGTAGGGGAGCATATCCTCCTTCTTCATCGCCGACGGGTAGACGGTGCCGACCCAGTCGTCGAAAGAAAACCCGCTTGTTCCCACAAAAATCTCGCCCATGGTTTTGGTTTGACTTTAAAAATTTCAGTAAATATTATATGTCAGTACCCCAAATCGCAAGGCAAAAAGGGACTAATCATGGAAAAACAGTATCTCTTGGACGAGTTACAGCTCAAAGACGCGTGGCGGCTCTTTCACATCCTGGCAGAGTTCGTTGAGGGCTTCGAGAATCTGAACGACGTTCACCCTGCCATCAGCATGTTCGGCAGCGCACGGTGCAAGGAAGGAGACCTCCTCTACACGCGGACCTACAACCTCACAAAGCTGCTGGCAAGGAACAAGTTCAACATCATCACAGGCGGTGGCGGAGGCTGCATGGAAGCGGCCAACAGGGCCGCCACGGAGGAGGGGGTAAAGTCGGTGGGCGTCAACATAGAGCTGCCCTTCGAACAGACCCCGAACCCCTATTCGAACCTGAAGCTTCATTTCCGCTATTTCTTCGTGCGCAAGGTCATGTTTCTCAAGTATGCCGTGGCCTTCATCATCCTTCCGGGCGGCTTCGGAACCCTTGATGAGTGCTTTGAGGCAATCACGCTCATCCAGACAAAGAAGACCCGGCCCTTCCCCGTCATCCTCGTCGATTCCTCCTATTGGGCCGGCATGCTGGAGTGGGTGAAGGAGACGCTCCTCGGAAACGGCATGATCTCTAAGGAAGATATGAATATCTTTCGCGTCATGGACGAACCGGCAGAGATCGTCGATTACATCAAGAGGTTCGTCATTCTGTAGGAATCAAGACCTCGTCGATCTTCATATCCAGGAGGTTGATGAAAAGCATTCTTCCCCTCAAGGCCTTGCCTGCACCAAGGAGAACCTTGCAGGCCTCGGCGCTCTCGAGGCTTGCAACGACGGCAGGGGTGAAGGCGGGGTTGCCCATCCGGACCTCTACGCCCCGATCTTCCTTCGCGTTCCCGTATAAACGTTCGATGACGCCGTCGCCGGGAAACTGGGTGACGACTTGCCCGTACCACCCCGCAATGCTCCCGTGAACGAGGGGAATCTCGAGTTCGGCGCAGGCGGCCGCCAAGGCCATGCGGCCACCGATGCTGTCAAGACCGTCCACGGCAACCTCGACACCCCGGAGCAGTTCCTGCGCATTCGATGCCGAGAGGGCTGTCTGGAAGACCGTTACTTCGGAAAGAGGATTGATCTCGACCACCCTCCGCGCCGCCGCCTGAGCCTTCGGCAGGCCCAGGGTGACCGTTGTGCAGAGTATCTGCCGGTTGAGGTTGTGCTCTTCAAAGACATCGGGGTCGATGGCCCTGATGGCGCCAACGCCCAGCCTCGCCAGCTCCTCGATCACATACCCCCCAAGGCCGCCGCAGCCGACAACGGCGACGCAACTGCTGAGCAGTCTTCTCTGTTGCGCAGGCGAGATGGTGCTCCCGTTACGCCGGTACCGCTCGGGCATGAGACCCCCTTCGAGCGCTGCCGCCTCCACGTCCCTCAGGGACCAGCCGAAGCGCTCCGCAGCAGCCGCCTCATCTCTGAGGAGGATAAAACCATCCCGCGCCGCCGCTATAAGAAAGTCCGTCACCGCCCTCTCATTGACATCCACTCATCCCTCCAAGAATCCGGTTTGTTTGGTTTGTCTGGTTTGTCTGGTTTGTTTGGTTTCCAGCATCCGACGCCCTTTCTCCGTTTCTCCGTTTCTCCGCTTCTCCATTCCCCGTTTCTTCGCTTCCCTCTTCCCCATTCCCCGTTTCTTCGCTTCTCCGTTTCTCCGCTTCTCCTCTTCCCCATTCCCCGTTTCTTCGCTTCTCCGTTTCTCCGCTTCTCCGCTTCTCCATTCCCCGTTTCTTCGCTTCCCTCTTCCCTCCGAACTCCCAACTCCGAACTCCGAACTCACCGGCTCCCAACTCCCAACTCCGAACTCTCTACTCCGAACTCCGAACTCCCAACTCCGAACTCACCCCCTCCGAACTATCTACTCCGAACTCCCAACTCCGAACTCCGAACTCCCAACTCCGAACTCCGAACTCCGA
>CAZYVU010000041.1:0-2610 GCA_964651435.1 uncultured Pseudomonadota bacterium | reverse complement strand
CTCCGAACTCCCAACTCCGAACTCCGAACTCCCAACTCCGAACTCCGAACTCCGAACTCCGAACTTATCTCCCCTCACCCTCCCCCCACAGGCGGAAAGAGGGCGACCGTGTCGCCCTCTTTCACCGTGTAGCTGAAATCCCCGTGTTTACCGTTGATGAAGATAAGGGTTACTTCGTTGCGTGGGAGACCTAACATGCCGACAAGCCCCTCCACCGTAGTCCCTTCCGGAACCTCCATGTCGACTGCCTCAAAACGCCCCTCCCGAAGCGTTGCAAACAGCTTTACCGTGGCCTGCAGGGCGTCCTCCGCTACCAGTTAAAGACCGTATCGAGCTCCTCGTCCGGCACGTCAAAAACGACGTTGTGCGGGGGCACGACCTGGGTCTTGAAGAACTCAGGCAACCGGTCCTGCGCCCTCGTGAAACCGGCCCGCTCGTTAAAATCCCTCTCGATCGACAGAATCTTCTTCCCAAACTCGGCC
This sequence comes from uncultured Pseudomonadota bacterium, assembly GCA_964651435.1. Taxonomy (GTDB): domain Bacteria; phylum Desulfobacterota; class Syntrophorhabdia; order Syntrophorhabdales; family CAYQXL01; genus CAZYVU01. Next base: position 2,128 of record CAZYVU010000041.1, on the reverse strand, counting down.
ACGCCCTCATTGGTAAACTCAGCCCCATAGAAGGAGCTCAGGAGGTCCAGAAGGGCCTGGTTCGTTTCCGGCTGGTCCAATAGGGCAAAGGCAATAAAAACGCACATGCCCGTGGAATCAACGGCTGCTGTGGCTATCTGCAGGTTTCTTGAGAGCTCCACCTGCCCCTCCGGCGAAAGCGGGTGGACAAAGCCGCCCACCTGGAGGATGTTCGTCGCCGTCGCGTAGCCCGCCGTGTGGTCTGCACCCATAGGGCTTGTGGCGTACGTGACGCCGAGCCCCTTGACGGCACGGGGATCGTATGCGGGAATTGCCTGGCCCTTCACCACCGGCACCCTCTCGACGCCGAAGGCCTTGCCCGTGACGGCCGCGCCGCTCCCGATGATGCGCCCCAGCGGCGTTCCCTTGGCCACCTCCCTGATAAGGTTGATCGCCCCGTCGGCATCGCCGAAAGGAATGATGCCCGCCTCCATTGCAACGCCTACGGCGACCCCCATCTCGATGGTGTCAAGGCCCGTATCGTCGTCCAGAAAATCCATGAGGGCGATCTTGTCCATATCGTCGATGCCGCAGTTTCCACCGTGGGCCCAGACCGTCTCGTACTCAGGCTGCTTGGACAGATAGTGTCCGTCCTTGTCGTTGTAGATGCCGCTGCACCGTATCACACAGCCCCTGTGACAGCCATGGGTCACAACGCCCCCCCGCTCGGCCTCCAGGGCGGCCTCCGTCTCGCCGCTTATCTTCTGAGCGCCGGCAAACCTTCCCTCCTTGAAGTTGTAGGTGGGGTATCCCCCAGCCTCGTTGAGGATGTTGGTGAGAACGTTGGTCCCGTAAGCGGGAAGCGCCTGCCCCGTGACGCCGTGCTTGCGCAGGCCCTCCGTGAAGGCCCTGTTGGCCTCCCGGAATTTCTCCGGCTCCTTGGGCTGCCTCATGGACAGGCCGCTGTCGTCAAGCACGATAACCTTGATTCCCTTGGCGCCCATGACGGCACCCACGCCACCCCGGCCGGCATGGCGGCTCGGCCTCAGCTCCATGTCCGTAAAGGCTATCGAAGCGGCCCCAAGCTTCATCTCGCCCGCCTGACCAATGGATATGCAGGCAATCTTGTCGCCGAATTCCTGCTTCATCTTCTCAACAACGGCATAGTTGCCCAGCCCCCGAAGGCTGTTGTCGATGGCAACCGTCACGTTATCCTTGTTGATGAAGATTTTGTAAAGATCATCCGTTCTGGGCTTACCCTCGATGATGATGGCCGCACAGCCCAGCCGGGCCAGCACCTGGGCGGGCTGACCTCCCGAGTTGGCCTCCTTGATGCCTCCCGTCAGCGGGCTCTTGCACCCCACGGACATGCGCCCCGACATGGCCGCCACCGTTCCGCTCAGCATGCCCGGCGCTATGACGAGCTTATTCTCCCTCCCCAGGGGATGGCAGGTCGGTGACACCTCCTTGGCCACCACCGTCGATGTGAGGGCCCGGCCGCCAAGGCCGGCATACTCCCCCAAAGGCTCAAGTGACACCTTCGGTCCTCCTTCAGCTTCCATGTTGATCCTCAAAATCTTGTCCACTGTACACCTCCCTTTTTCGTTGTCGCGCGCAATTCTCTACTGCAAAGGTCCATAGATCAGAAACCTCTCATACACTCACAGTAAAGTGTAGCATATATATTTTCCTTTTCAGCAGAGAGGGTGCCGTTTGTACGCCGGCGATAATGTGGTGATGTGCGGGTCGACTGAACAACGCCGTTATCCGTAATCTGTGCAATGTGATATTTCGTTTCCGGCGTCATGGTAATGCTGGCAGAGGCACCGCGGTCGCCACCCCCAGAAACAGCAATAAACAATTCATACACGCCTTCTTCTTCATATCTCACCGACTCCTTTCGGTTCTGTTTTGCATATTCTTGGCGAATCCCCCGTTTTGCCCGGGGCGCCCTCATACGTCGCTTCGAAGTAATAGGTCGCGACCGACCTGTTGCTTTCTATCTTGAAATATTCGGAATACCCGGATATACTTTTCCCTGAAGTAAGAAAGTAAGGAGGTACGCCGATGCGAACGGTGAGAATCGGCCCTAAGCACCAGATCACCATCCCCAAGGACGCCTTCGATTCGCTCAAGCTGGAGGTGGGCG
>CAZYVU010000040.1:0-27267 GCA_964651435.1 uncultured Pseudomonadota bacterium | reverse complement strand
GGGACGACCATAAATAACTAAATAGCTCTTGATAATCTCCCCCCTGCTCTGATAGGATGAGCTATGCCTCGTCATGCCCGTCTCGATGCGGAAGGAGTTCTGCACCACATCATCGTGCGCGGCATTGAACGGCGGTTGATCTTTCGCGATGACATGGATAAAGACGGGTTCGTTGAACGGGTGGCCGCCCCCTCGCTGTTTGGCGACCCCTGTTTGTTGACAGCGGAGCGGCTGATAGGCGAAAATATGCAACCCCACGAAACTATTGTGGCGGAAACAGGGTCTGCGGGTCAAAAAGGAGGGCCGAGAGAGATGACGCAAGCCGAGGTGGTCAAGACAGTCCGTGACAAAAACGTTAAGTTTATCAAGCTTTGGTTTACCGATATCCTCGGGGTTGCCAAGAGCTTTACCATAACGGCCGACGAGCTGGAGGCGGCCCTCTCGGAGGGGATGGGTTTTGACGGCTCGTCGATACAGGGCTTTGCGCGGATAGACGAGAGTGATATGATCGCCATTCCCGACCCGGAGACGTTCGCCATTCTGCCCTACAGGCCGCAGGATGAAGCGGGGGTCGCGAGGATGATCTGCGATATTCAGGAGCCTGACGGCACGCCGTACAAGGGTGATCCGAGATACGTGCTCAAGAGAAACCTGCAGATAGCCAAGGACATGGGGTACAGCTTCTTTGTGGGGCCCGAACTGGAGTATTTCTACTTCAAGACCGACAGGGGAACGGAGATCCTTGACCAGGGCGGCTATTTTGACCTGACGACGCTGGACGAGGCCATGGACCTGAGGCGGGACACGGTGCTCATGCTGGATGCCATGGGCATTAAGGTGGAATACAGCCACCACGAGGTTGCCCCGTCGCAGCACGAGATCGATTTGAAATACACGGAAGCGCTCCGGATGGCCGACAACACCATCACTTACCGCATTATCGTGAAAGAGGTGGCGCGAAATTACGGGGTCTACGCCACCTTTATGCCCAAGCCTATGGCGGGTGTTAACGGGAGCGGCATGCATGTCCATCAGTCGCTTTTTAAGGGAGAGCGGAATGCCTTTTTCGACGAAAAGGACAAGTTCTTTCTCTCCGACGTGGCCAAGTGGTATATTGCGGGTCTTCTCAAGCACGCAAAGGAGATCACCCTTACGACGAGCCAGTGGGTGAACTCATACAAGCGTCTCGTTCCGGGCTACGAGGCCCCGGTCTATATCTCCTGGGCCAGGAGAAACCGCTCCACACTGGTCCGGGTGCCCCTCTACAAACCGGGCAAGGAAAAGGCGACAAGGGCCGAGTACCGAAGCCCCGACCCTGCCTGCAACCCCTACCTTGCCTTCGCCTGTATGTTGCGGGCGGGCATTGAAGGGATAAAGAATAAATATCCCTTGCCCGCACCGGTGGAGGAGGATGTGTACGAAATGACGAACCAGCGCAGGAAAGAGCTGAAGATCTCGTCGTTGCCCGGCAGCCTTTTCGAGGCTATAGAGGAGGCCGAGAAGAGCAAGCTGATCAAGGACACCCTTGGGGACCATGTCTTTGAAAAACTGATTGAAAACAAGAAGATAGAGTGGGACAAATTCAGGGTCCACGTGTCGGACTATGAGGTCGACACCTACCTTCCGGTCTTGTAGTATGCAGAGGAAAGGCGAGACGGGGAGGGACAAAAGCTGATGATCGTGCACAATTTTAATGACCCTGAGGTCCTGCAGACAACCTATATCGCCCATAGGGGCGCCGTCGCTCGCATGGTGCTCACAAGCCGCTTCATGGAGGCCATCGAGTTTCTTGCCTACGCAATTCTTCCCCCCGGAAACACAATCGAAGAGCACGTGGACCCCGTCGAAGAGATTTACCTCGTTGTGAAAGGCGGTGGGCTCATGAAGGTGGGAGACGAGGAGCGTAAGGTGGGCGAGTGGGATGCCACGTGGATTCCGGCAGGCTCGCCCCACCGGCTCATAAACAACACGGATGAGGAGACAATCATCGTCGTTGTGGCTGCCTATCCGAAATAGGCGGGCCGAAGGCTTTCGTCAAAAACCTGATTTCTGTGCGGCCCCGTACAGGGCCGCCTTTGCGGCCAACTCTTCTATCTGGCGAAGGATGCCGGTGCGCTCTTCCTGCGTCGTCTGCCGAAGGATTCGCGCGGGCGTCCCCATGGCCAGCGAGTTGGGGGGAATGACGGTGCCGGCCGTAACGAGGCTTGCGGCGCCAATGATTGAGCCCGGCCCGACGGTGGCCCCGTCCAGAACGACGGCGCGAATGCCCACAAGAACGCCGGGCCCCACATGGGCTCCGTGAATGGTGGCGCCGTGGCTGATGAGAGAGTCCTCCTCTATGATGACGGGATTGCCTTCCGGCGCCTCTACAAGGCAGAGATCAAGGACGGCGGAGCGCCTGCCGAGGGAAATCCTTTCGGCGTCGGCTCGAAGAACCGACATGGGCCAGACGCTTGCCCCTTCATCAATAACCACATTACCGATGATACGGGCGGAGAGATCGACAAATGCCCGGCTGTTAATGGCGGGGGAGTACCTGCCGTAGGATGAAATGAGGTGTTCTGCGTCGACCGGCTGCTTCTTCAATTGTTTCTCCCCCCCTGTGGCCGGGCTTCATTCGCCGTATTCGTCGAGGTATCTCTCGATGTACTCCCTGACCCTGCCCGCCGGCTCGTAGACACCAAAGTGGCCTTCGCAAAGGATGTCGGCTTCAAGGGCAAGAAGGGTCTCCATGGATTGCGTCCACTGCTTCATATCGGCGCCGAACTCCTTGAGGAAGGGGCCGTGGATGTCCTGACCGAAGAGGATGCGTTTGCCGCCCGCGTCTATATAAGCAGAGATTGAGCCAGGTGAATGGCCGGGCGTGTGGAGGCACACCAGTTCGTGGTCGCCGAAGGTCAAGCGCTCCTCGGCTTGCATGAGCTTCAGGTCGACGGGAAGAGGGGGGAACTGAAGGCCATACCAGAAGGCAGCCGTCATGCGGGAATCGCCGCGCTCCACGATCTCAGCGTCTATTGTGTGCATGATGATCTTGGCCCCATAAAGATGCCTCAACTGCGCGGCGCCGCCCACGTGGTCGATGTGGCAATGGGTGAGGACGATGGAGGAAAGCCTGCCGGGGTCGAGCCCCAGCGTCTCAATGTTGGAGGCGATCTTCCCGACGCTTGTGCCTGCACCGCTGTCGATCAGGACCAGCTCCCCGAGGTCCAGGAGGTAAACGGAACAATCCTTGGGGTCCGTCAGGTCGGAATCCCCCACGAGGTAGACGTGTTCAGTGATCTTTCTGGGCTTCATATCACTCCCCTTGCTGCGGGGCGCCGCCACAGGGTGCCGCCCCCTTTTCTCCGCAGAGCCCCCAACTCTGCAGGAATGGCATGTTTTACCGGTTTTGCCGGCTTAAGTCAATCTGAATGATTCCCTGCAGGAAAGAACCCCCCTCCCCTCTTCCCTGGCGGAAGAGGGGAGGGGGGGCGGGATGCATTGCCCAGGTACCACGATGGTTGCGGAGGCAAGGCCCGGTAGGCGCTTGACAGCCATAACGGCCAAGTGTATGATTGGAGCAAAAATTTGAGGTGAGGACGCCATGAAAATCAAGTGGTACGGCCATGCGGCATTCCTGCTGACGACGGCGACGGGCACGAGGATCATTATCGATCCTTACCGGTCCGGTGCCTTTGGGGGCGCGCTGAGCTACGGGAAGATTACGGACGAAGCCGACGTGGTTCTGACGAGCCACGATCACGACGACCATAACTACACAGATGACATAGGGGGAAAGTTCCAGCGGCTGGCGGCCGCGGGCACATACGAGCTTGAGGGCCTGACGGTCCGGGCTGTAGAGACCTTTCACGACGCGTCGGAAGGAAAGGAGCGGGGAGAGAACCTTGTCTTTGTTGTGGAGGCGGACGGACTGCGGGTGGTGCACTTGGGAGACTTGGGGCACGCGCTAAGCACCGAGACGCTGAGGAGGATAGGGCGGGCCGATGTGCTCCTCATCCCCGTAGGCGGTTTCTATACCATAGACGCGAAAGAAGCGGCGCTGATTATGGGGGCGTTGGGGCCTGCGGTGACGGTGCCCATGCACTTCAAGACAGAGAAATGCGACTTCCCGATCGCCGGGGTGGAGGAATTCGTGAAGGGGAAATCGCAGGTGAGGGTTGCCGAGGGTGCGGAGATCGAGGTCACGAAAGAAGGGTTGCCCAAGACGCCGGAGATTATTGTGCTCCGGCATGCGCTGTAACGGCCATGTTGAAGCTGCTTTTTTCAAGAGAGGAGATCGAGGTGGCCGTCCGGCGCCTCGCGGCAGAGATTGAAGCCGATTTTGACGAGGAGACGATCATCTTCGTCTGCCTCCTGAAGGGGTCTTTTATGTTCACCTCCGACCTTGTCCGCGACGTAAAAAACGCATCGCGGGTTGACTTCATGCGGGTGTCATCTTATGGCGCCGGAATGACATCGAAAGGCGAGGTGACGGTGACCAAGGACCTCGAAGAGGACATTGAGGGGCAAAACGTGGTCATCGTCGAGGACATCGTCGATTCGGGCCTAACGCTGACCCGTGTGGCCGCCCTGTTGGGGTCGCGGGGGCCGAAGCAGTTGAAAATCTGCACGCTCCTCGACAAAAAGGAGAGAAGGGTTGCCGAGATAGAGCCCGACTACGTGGGGTTTCGGATCGACGATGGTTTTGTGGTGGGCTATGGGATCGACTATGCAGAGCAGTATCGGAACCTGCCGGAGATTTATGTCGTTGAGAAGGAAGGATAGGTGCCACGGGGGCTTCGCGCTCCCTTTTTGGACAGGGGCGGCAGCCTTCCTCGTCATCGTGGTCGCAGCTTCCGGGGCCTGCTGCCTTGACAAGGAGCCGGATGGCTACGGCGGGATTGCCTGGGGCACCAGGGTTGCGGAGGTAGAGGGGATGGTTTTGGCCCGGCCGTCAATGGAGCGGGGGGAGATGGCGGTCTATCGGCGCCTTCCGGAGGTGCTGCAGTACGGCGGAGCTACTCTGGAGGCGGTGGAATACGAGTTTTGGAAGGGCCGCCTCGCACGGGTGGCCCTTCGGGTGAAGGATCTTTACAACTTCATTCTTCTTCGGGACTTGGTGTTCAGCCGTTACGGAAAAGGGCGCGAGATTTCCCCGCAAGCGGAGCGCTATGTCTGGGAGGGCCGGACCACGAGAATGACGCTCCTGTCCAATTTTGACATCTCCTGAGATGAGGCCTTCGGGGACGGTGTCCTCGCCCTTGAGTCGATGGAGCTTGCAAAGGAGTACGAAAACGAAAAGAGGAGGTAGCCATGCAGGTACTGGTCGTCTATTTTTCCAGATCCGGGAACACAAAGAGGCTTGCGGAAGCAATTGCCAAGGGGGTTGAGGAGGAAAAGGGCGTAACGTGCCTGCTGAAGTCCGTTTCCGAGGTGACGCGGGAAGACTTCCTTTCGTCGGCGGGCATCATAGCGGGCTCTCCCGTCTACTTCGGTACCATGGCCGCCGAGCTGAAGCAGCTTTTCGATAAGTTCGTGTCCATACGGAGGAAGATGGGTGACAAGGTAGGCGCTGCCTTTGCCACGTCGGGCGACGCGACGGGAGGCAAGGAGACCACCATGATGTCCATCATTCAGGCCCTGCTTATTTACGGGATGATCGTCGTCGGCGATCCGCTGGACGCGACGGGGCATTACGGCGTGGCCTGTGCCGGAGCTCCTGACGAGGGCACCCTGGAGAACGGAAGAAAGCTGGGGCGAAGGGTGGCTGTCATCGCAAAAAAGATCTTTGGCAGGCCCAAGGGTGAGGCCAAGGGGGCCGGCTCGGGCACGGGTGAATAATTCAGGGGTTTAAAAGGGACCGGATGGGGGGGCAATCATGGAAGGGACAGCCAAGGGCCGCCTTATAACGAGGGAGGACGCCCTGTTCGTATTCGTGGATGTGCAGGATAGGCTTATGCCCGCTGTTGCGGAGAGCGGGCCGGTGACGGACAACGCCGTGAAGCTGGCGGCCTTCGCGCGCATAGCGGGCATTCCCAGGGTGGTGACGGAGCAGGAAAAGCTTGGGGCCACTGTAGCCGTTGTGGCCGAGGCGCTGGGACCCTACAAGCCGTTGCCCAAGGTGCACTTCAACTGCTTTCTTGCCGAGGGGTTCCGGGAGGCGGTGGAGGCCACGAATAGAAAAACAATTATTCTCTGCGGCGTCGAGGCCCACATATGCATCGCCCAAACGGCTATTTTTGCCGTTCCGGGTTACAGGGTTCACGTTGTGGCCGATGCGGTGTCATCAAGGGCCCCTTCAAACAAGGCCGTTGCCCTGGAACGGATGAGGCAGGCCGGCGCCGTTATTACGTCCACGGAAATGGTGATATACGAGCTGTTGCAGCGAGCGGGCACAGATGAGTTTAAGGAGGCCCTGAAGCTGGTCAAATAGCACCTAATGTTTCACGTGAAACATTAGGTGCTCCTGTTCTCAGTCTTTCTTTAGATAGACGAAATCACTGGGAGCAAAGTTCGTTCCCTTCCGCACCTTGGCCCAGGAGGCATCGACGCCGAAGAGCTCCACAATCTCCAGCTCGCCTTTGTAGGCGCCCTTGACGCGACCCAGCGGGGCGCTTGTTTTCGAATCGATCTTTTCCTCGCCCAGGGTGTACGCCTCGAGAATGTCCCCCTTCGCAAGGTTGGAGAGCCGACCGGCATTAATGTATACCTTTGCCTGCTCGATGGACGCTATGCGGGCGTGCCAGTCAATGGAAAGAATGGCCCGCAGGAGGTCCTCCGACGTCACCTCTATGGTAAGGTCGATAGCCTTCATCTTGGCCTTTTCCGAGCTGAGATCGCCCCTTTCCCTGGAGAGGGAAACGGGGTTTCTTCCCGAAAGCTGTTTGATGACCTTGCCTGTCTCCGTGTTGTAGACCTCAAGCGCAATCTTCGACATGGCGAAGGAGGTCTCTTTGTCGTCTTTGCCCTCCACCTTTGACGTGCTGGTGTAGACATCGGAAAGAGACCCTTTTATGACGGCCTGAATGCCGTATAGTTCGTTGAGTTGACGCATGTTTGCTTGATCGGGGGATGAGGGGAGGTTAAGGGTCAGGGGATCGACGACGATGACCGTCCCGGAATTTTCAAGGCGGGAGGCAAGCCTGCGGGTCGCAAGTTCGCCCATCTGCTCGCCTTTGTAGTTGGTCTGGTCCGTCAGGGGGTAAATGAGGACGCGGCGCTTCATCTTCGGTGAGGGGTAATTGAAGTTTACGCCCGGCACCATGCCCATGTATCCCATGCCTTGCGGAAGATACATCATCTGTGCCGGATAGACCATCTGGGGGCTGAGACCTTTCTTTTTCAGCTCTTCCTCCAGCCTTGCGATGCGTTTATCCATTTCCTCGCGTTCCTTTCGGTTGCCAGCGAGAAGCGATTCGCCGATGCCGGGGGAGTACTGGTCTTTTCTGATCCAGACGTATTCAGGCTCTTCGGGGGTCAGCATGTACCGTTTATTGCGGGCGTAGATGTACTCGACGCCGTCGATGAGCTTAATGTCGCCGGGCTTTGCAGCCTTTTCGTCGATGCGCTCCATCTTCTCCGTGCCCTTGGGCGCCGGTTGCGCGGTCTTTGCGGGCTGCTTTCCCGTGTCGGCATCCTTCTTCTTCGAAAAGGGCATGTAACTGCAGGAAGCCAGAAGGAAGACCAGGATAAGCGCCACGCATCCCGGCCACAACTTTACAAAATGTTGCTGATCGCATTCCTTCATTCGTCGCTCCTTGGCCTTTCGGCACCCTGAAAGTGTGCCTCGATTATAAGGTAAGTAGGGGGAAATGTCAAAATCTTTGCCCCTGTGCGCGCCGGCACGCCTGCCCGGGGCGATGCAAGGGGGCTGCTGCGGCCTACCCGTCAAGGCTCTCCCACGAAAAGGGGGAGCGTAAAGAAAAAGGTGCTTCCCTTGCCCACGGTGCTCTCGACCCAGATGTTGCCTCCGTGTGCCTTTACGATGGACTTCGCTATGAAAAGCCCCAGCCCCGACCCGCCCGCCTGGCGGCTGAAGGTGCCCATGCGATACCGCTCGAATATGTACTGAAGCTCGTCCGGGGGAATGCCGACGCCCTTATCCTCGACGGAGATTAAGGCGACAGCCCCTTCCTTCCTTGCCGCAACAACGACCGGTGCCTCTTCGGGGCTGAACTTGAGGGCATTTGCGATGAGGTTGGCGAGAACGCGCTCTATGTAGCCGCGATCGACGAGGGCGAGGGGAATATCCTTTTCTGTGCGCGTCAGGACCCGGGGCCCGTAAAGCTGGGCTGCCTCGACAACCACTTCCGTTATATCGCAGGGCGAAAGGGCGAGCTCCATACGGCCCGACTCGATTCGGGAGACGTTCAGGTAATTCTCGACAAGTTCGAATATCTTGGCGGTATTGTCCGATACGGCGGAAATCCTTTCACTGACGGGGCCGGGGACGGGACCGTACTTCTGCTCCAGGATCCTTTTCAAAAAGCCCTTGACGGGAACGAGGAGGGACTTGATGTCGTGGGCGATGGCTGAAATGAAATCGGCCTTGAACTCTTCGATCTTCTTCTGCTTCGAAATATCCCGAAAGAGCAAAACATGCCCTTTTTCGCCCGTTTCCGACGCATAGGGGGAGATGTACATGTTGAGGTAGAGCGATAGGGCCGGGTCGTCGATGGCAAGCTCCTCGGTCCGGGGCGACCCGGAGTCGACGACGGTCAGGCCGGGCAGGAAGCGGTGGTGGTGGCGTCCGATGACGAGATGGCGGTCGATGCCCGTTATGGACTCGGCAGCCCTGTTAAAATAGGTAACGACCCCCTTTTCGTCCAACGTGGCAACCCCGTCTTCCATCGTCTCCAGAATGATGAGGTACTTCTTTCTTTCGGCGCGAACCTGCTTTGACGTCTCTTTGAGGTCGGCGTTTATCTTTTCGATGGCCTCGATGTTCCCGCCTATCGTCGCTTCCCGGTCGGCTATGTATGAGGCGAGCTTGTTGAAGGCCGAACCGATGATGCGAAACTCTTCGACCCTCAGTCGCGTTGTATCGACGCGGGCTGTTAAACTCCCCGCTTCGATGTCGCTGCACCGCTCCACAACCTCTTTGAGGGACGGGTTTATGCCTCGGGTAAGGACGAAGGCCAGCGCGATGGCTGCGGCCGTCGCAAAGAGGGAGATGAGGAGAAAGGCGTGGAGAAGGCTCCGCCGGCCTGCCGACAGCACCTTCTCGCTCACGGCGATGCCATAAGCCCAGACGGGGTGGCCGCTTATGTCCATGGCCGGTTTGTACATGACGAGGTAGGGTTTGCCCTTGATGGTGCTGGGGCCAAAGAACTCCTTGCCCCGTTCAAAAAGGTCCCCCGCGATTTCGGGGGGAAGGGGGTTCCTTTGCAGCTCGCCCGAGGGCACGAGGGAGCTCAAGAGGCGTTGCTCCCTGAAGAAGATGGACACAAAGACGGGCTCTTCGATGGTGCGGGCAAGAATTTCGTTCGCCTTTGCGAGAAAAGGGTTGTTGTTTTCAAGGACCGTGGCGGCGTTGATCCGCCCCGGCCGTCCGTTGCGAAGAACGAGGGGGAGCGACACAGCGAGGGCGGGCCGGTCCCCGGCGTCGGAAGATGCCGTGGAGAAGCCCGCGGCCACACGGTTTCCCGCAGGCCTTGGGGAAATCACATACTGCCTGGGGCCGGAATGGCGTTCGGCCAAGACGCGCCCCTCTTCGTCCGTGACTGTGACACCCCCTATATCGCTCCCCGAGAGGGCTTCGTCCATGAGCGCCTCCAGCGATGCCTTGTGCCCGCCGGGAGAAGCCTTTAAGTAGCCCGTCTCTTTGGCGGCCGCCAAGAGATCCTGCTCCATATGCAAGAGCTCCCTCTCGATGGAAAAGGTGAGGAGGTTGACGTCCGACGACAGTCGTTTGTGGAGCTCGCCAAGGACCGTTCTGTCTATGAGGATAAACGCCGAAAGGGTGCAAATGGCTGAGACAAAGAGAATGAGTCCGACAAAGAAGAGAAAAACCTTGGTGGTGAGCCGCATTATGCTATGGTGGAGGTGGCGGGAATCGAACCCGCGGCCCCCTCGTTGCGAACGAGATGCTCTCCCGCTGAGCTACACCCCCACAGATAATCATAATCATATGGCAAGTCAGGGCACCGAATCAAGATGTTTCGATCCCCGCACCTCACGCCGACTTCAATATCTTGCCGATCGTTTCCTTGAGCTCCGAGGTGTCCGCCGATTTTACCACATAGCCGTCGGAAATCCAGCTACTGAAATCCTGGCGGTATTCCCCGTAGGCGGAGCACAAAATGACCGGTTGGTCCTGCCGGAGCTTCTTTATTTCCCCCAGGGCCTGGATGCCGTCCATAACGGGCATCTTGATGTCCATGATGACGGCGTCGAAGGCGGAAGCCCTCACCTTCTCCACGGCCTCCTGGCCGTTCGATGCGAGCTCCACCTCGTAGCCCTCATCCTCCAGCTCCTCCTTGAAAAGGAGCCGAAGGCTCTCTTCGTCGTCCACGACGAGCAATCTAATGGTTGCCATAAGTCCCCTCTGCTGTAACGCTTATTTTTGCCGGAAAGAAGAGGCAAAACGTCACCCCCATTCCGGGCATGTTGTGAACCTCGATGTGTCCCATATGGCTGAGAATAATCTTGTTCGATATGGCCAAGCCGAGTCCCGTCCCTTTCTCCTTGGTGGTGAAGAAGGGGTTGAATATATTCTCCAGAATGGCAGGGTTCATTCCTCCGCCCGTATCGCTGAAGGCCGCCGTCACATAGGGTTTGCCCTGAAACTCCTGGAACCGCGTTGCGACTTGTATGATCCCGCGGCCATCCATGGCCTCATATGAGTTCATGAGAATGTTGATGAAGACCTGCCGCAGTTGCAGCCGGTCGCAGGCAATGGGCGGGAGCCCCTCGGCGTATTCCCGCTCCACCCTTGCCTCGTCCCACGATGAGTCGGCCACAAAGAGCGCAATGGTCTCCTCCAGACATTCGTTGATGTTGCACGTGTCCTTGAGTGCCGGCCCTTCCTTGACGTAATCCAGGACCTCGCCGAGGATCTTTTCCAGCCTGTCCACTTCGTTGACGATAATCTCCACATAACGGTTTTCGGCCGGCTCCAGGTGGAGCCTCTTGGCAAGCCTCTTGGTGAATCCGCCGATGACGACAAGGGGGTTCTTGATCTCGTGGGCGATGTTCGCCGTCATCTCGCCCAGGCTGCGCAGCTTCTCCTGTTCGATGATCCTGCGTTGGGCCTCGCTCAGCTCCTTGAGGGCGCTTTTCAGTTGCACGTTCAGCACCATGTTCTCGAAACCGCTGGACAGGTAGGCGGCTATGTCCTGGACAAGGCGCCGATAGTCTCCGTTGGACTCGGAGTCCTCGTCCCTCTGTTCGACACCCACGGTGAGCACCCCGAGGGGGCTCTTGCGGGCCAGGATGGGGGCGGAATAAAGGGTGACCGTCGAGGTGCCCTTGCGTGACTGTGGCCCCTCGACGGAGTCGAAGGCCTGTCGCTTCCCCTCTTGTGCCGCCTTTTCCAGCTCTGCCAGCCTGACCTCTACAAAATCGGGAACGGAGCCGTAGACAAAGCGTTCCCGGCTCGTCTTGAGGAGGTCCTTGCCGAACCGTATGGTTGTGAAGGCGGCGTTCAAGGACCTTGTTATGATCAGGGCGATGGTGTTGAGCGTCTGGGCGGGGTCCGGAAAGGAGGTGATGGTTCTGCCGAGCTCCGAGAGGGTTGCCAGCTCCGTTATGCGCCGCTTTGTGGACACGAGGAGCTCGTTGGTGCGCAGGACACCGCCGATCTCCCGGCATACCATGGAAAGGAGTATCTTTTCGGCACTGCTCACGGACTCGCGCGAGGCCGAAGCGGCCAGGAGAACGCCGTAAAGGTGGCTGTCATCGTTTACGGGAAGGAAGGCGAAGGAGCGGTAGTTGTCAATGACGCCGTCAAGCCCCCCGTAGAAGAGGCAGCCGAAGCGGGGCGGAATGTCGCGGGCCGTGAAGTAATGAGGCATGCGCTTTTGCCCCACCGTTCCCACGATACCCTCCCCGATGAGACAGCGATACTCCTTAAGGCGGTGCCAAAGAACGCTGTCCTGGGAGGCGTATCGGCAGGTGAGCTTCTTGTCCTTGTCGAAGGAGAAGAGAATGACCTCATCAAAATAGAGATCCCGGGACAGAAGGCTCAGGATCGATCCGACCCGCGCAGGGATTTCGAGGTTCGACTGGGCAACCTCGATTATCTTGCCGAGGATCTCAACGGCGTTCATGTTTGCGCAGTGCGTTTTCGTAAAGGTCTATGTACTGCAGTGCGGAGCGCTCCCAGGAAAAATCGGCTGCCATGCACCGACGCATGAGGGCCTGCCAGGAAGGGGTATCCTTATAGGCGTCGAGGGCCCGGCCGATGGCTTCCAGAAAGGCCTCCACCGTGTACTCGTCGAACTTGAAGCCCGTTCCCGAAGCCCCGTCTTCGCCGTAGTCGACGATGGTGTCGTCGAGGCCGCCCACGGCGCGAACGACGGGGACAGTGCCATACTTGAGGCTGTAAAGCTGGTTCAGCCCGCAGGGCTCGTACTGAGAGGGCATAAGAAAGATGTCGGCGCCGGCCTCGATGAGGTGCGCGAGCCGGTTGTCGAAGGCGATCTTGCAGGAGAAAGATTTGGGAAACTTCTTGGATAAGCTCGTCAGGATGTCGTGATACCTTCGCTCCCCCGTGCCCAGGACGACGTACTGTGCCCCCGTGGCGACCATTGCCTCGAGGCCTTCGGCGATGAGGTCAAAGCCCTTCTGGTCGGCCAGCCGGGATATGGTGCCCATAAGCGGGGCGCCGGGGTCGGCCGGAAGACCGAAGGCCTGTTGCAGGGCGACTTTGCACGCCTTCTTTCCGTCCAGGCTTGTTGGGCCATAGTTGGCCGGCAACAGGGTATCCTTGGCCGGATCCCAATCGTCGTAATCTATGCCGTTGACAATGCCATACAGGTCGGCCTTCCGTGACCGCAAGACCCCGTCAAGTCCGTGGCCGAACTCGGGGGTCTGTATCTCTTCGCTGTACTTCCTGCTCACGGTGTTTATGACGTCGGAGAAGACGATTCCGCCCTTGAGAAAATTGATCTTTCCAAAGAACTCCAGGAAGTCGGGGGTAAAAAACTCCCATCCGATGTTGAGGAGATGCATGTCCAGATGCCAGAAGATGCCCTGGTAGCCCAGGTTGTGAATGGTGAGGGCCGTGGCCATATCGCCCACCACCGGGTCGTCCTTGTATAGGGTGCGCAGGAAGACCGGCGCAAGGGCCGTCTCCCAGTCGTTGCAGTGGAGCACGTCAGGCACGAACCCCGTCGTTTTGATGGCCTCGATGATGGCCTTGGCGAAAAAGCTGAACCGCTCCGCGTTGTCGAGGTAGTCGCCGTCCGGGGTGCTGTAGAGGTAGTCGCGGTAGAAGTAGTCGTCTTTCTCGACCAGGTAGGCCGTCACGCCGTCGTACCCGCTCTCGACGATTTCCGCCTCCACGATGGACTGCGACACCTGCGCGGAAAACTTGAGGTTCCGATACTTCATCGGGAAAACCGCCTCATCGATCATCTTGTGCTTGGGAAGGATGATCCTGGTTTCCACGCCAAGCTTGTTGAGGGCCTTCGGCAAAGACCCCGACACGTCGGCAAGGCCGCCCGTCTTTACGAAAGGAAAAACTTCCGGCGATGCAATGAGAACTTTCACGGGTCCGCTCCTCTAAATCCCCGCTTCCCGAAGAAAGGTCGTGGCCTCCTCGGGGGGCGTAGGGTTGATGTAAAAGCCTGTTCCCCACTCAAATCCTGCCATCTTCGTCAACCTTGGAATAATCTCGATATGCCAGTGGTAATGAGGGATTTCCCCGTTGCCGAACGGTGCGGTGTGAACCATGTAGTTGTAAGGAGGAGAGTTCAACACCGAGTTGTAGCGCTTGAGCACCACCGAAAGGGCCTCCGCCACCGACCAGTACTGATCCGCCCGTCTTTCGGAGGCAAAGGAAGACTCATGCGTTTTCGGCAGGAGCCAGGTCTCGAAGGGGAACCGTGAGGCGTAGGGGGAAAGGACGATGCAGGCATCGTTTTCGAAGACAACCCTCACGTTTTCATACTTCTCCTGGGCGATGATGTCGCAAAAAATGCAGCGCTCCTTGTATTTGTAGAAGGCCAGGCCGCCGTTGATCTCCTCCGACACCCTGCGGGGAACGATGGGAAGGGCGATGAGCTGCGAGTGCGAGTGGTCGATAGACGCCCCCGCCACGGAACCCTGGTTCTTGAAAACCATGACAAACCGGAAGCGCTTGTCTTTCTCGAGATCGAGGATCCGCTCCCGGTACGCCTGGAGCACCGCCTGGATGCCGTGAACGCTCATGGTGGAAAGGGCCTCGTCGTGATGGGGGGTCTCGATAATGACCTCGTGGGCCCCGACGCCGTTCATCCTGTCGTAGAGGCCGAGGCCCTGTTTATCCAAGGAACCCTCAATCCTCAGGGCCGGGAACTTGTTGGGCACGACCCGAAGGGTCCAGTTTCTGCTGTTGGCCGGTGACCCGTGGGGCCGAAGGGCGTAGACCTCGGAAGGCGTCATCGCTTCGTTGCCCGGGCAGAGGGGGCAAACCGAAGCCTTTGATGGACCCTTTTCTTCCGAGATGAAGACCGGTCGCTTGCCCCTCTCCGTAGATATGATCACCCAGCGGTCTATAATGGGATCTTTTCTTAGCTCAGGCATGTGAAGCTCCGTACGTCAAGGTTTTGACATGGTTTAGAACGCGTGGTAAGAATTAAACGCATGATACCGCTCAAAGATAATGTACCAACGCGAACGTTCCCCATTATAACAGTATGCCTTATGGTTGTAAACATACTCCTCTTTCTCTGGCAGCGGCTTCTCATGCCTGCGGCCGAGGCGGAGATGATATACAGGACCTTCGGCCTCGTGCCGAAGGAGTTTGCCGTTGCCCTGGCCGCGCGCCCGGACCTCCTGCCCTATAATGCCATGACGGTTATCACGTCCATGTTTCTGCACGGCGGATTTCTCCATCTCGGCGGGAATATGCTCTATCTTTGGATATTCGGTAACAACATCGAAGATGCCATGGGGCACGGCCGGTTCCTCCTCTTCTACCTCCTGGGCGGCGTCGTTGCGGCCGCATTCCAGCTTCTCTATGACCCGTCATCGGAGATCCCCATGATCGGGGCAAGCGGGGCCGTGTCCGCCGTGCTGGGGGCCTATCTCGTTCTTTTTCCCTATGCCCGCGTGTCGACGCTCATATTCATCATCATTTTTGTGAAAGTCGTCCAGCTTCCTGCGATGGTCCTGCTGACCATCTGGTTCCTTATGCAGGTGCTTTACTCGCAGACGGACGGCGTTGCATGGTATGCCCACATCGGCGGGTTTGTCTTCGGCCTTGTTACGATCAAGCTTTTTCGCCGCAAGGCCCGTCGCCGCGTCGCACCGGCCAGGGCAGACTGATTGCGGGGCAATGCGGGCAGCCGGGGGCCGTTGTTTCACGTGAAACAATTGCGGGCCCTCCTTATCAATCCCCACATCTACGATTTCGCTGCCTACAATTTCTGGTCAGCCCCGTTGGGCCTCCTTACGATGGGGGCCATACTGAGGGAGAACGGGTTCGAGGTGCACCTTGTCGATTGCATGGAGGTGCCGGCAGCAAGGCGCCGCCGCGACGGCAGGGGTCCGTTCGCAAAGAAGAAGGTGGAGAAGCCCGAGGCCCTGAAGGACGTCGGGAAGCCCTACCGCCGATACGGACTGCCGCAGGGGGACCTGGAGGAGAGGCTTCTGGGCGCACCGGAACCCGACCTCGTCCTCGTCGGCACGGGCATGACCTATTGGTATAACGGCGCACAAGAGGCGGTGGGCACGGCAAGGCGCCTTTTCCCTGCGGCAAGGATCGTTGTCGGCGGGCTCTACCCATCACTTTGCCCCGAACATGCCTCCCGGGCCCTCCGCCGGGCCGACCTGATCGTTGCGCATCGCGACATGGAGCGCTTCTACCGCTTTGTCGAGGCCTTTTCCGGCCGCTCCATCTCCTGCAGGCCGCTAATCTACGATATGGACGCGACGCCCTATCCCTGCTTCGATCTTTCAAGGGACATCCCGTTTATCCCGCTCCTCACGTCCTTTGGGTGCCCCTTTCGGTGCCCCTACTGCGCCACCTCCTACATGCACCCCCGGATGGCGAGGAAGTCCCCGTCAAGGGTGATCGATGAAATCCTCTACTGGCACGGCCAAGGTGTCTCCAGATTCGTCCTCTACGACGACAGCTTTCTGGCCGGCAAGGATAGGTTTGCCAAGCCTCTGCTCCGGGAGGTGGCCGCCCTCGACATTCCCCTCGAGATCTATAACCCCAATGCCGTCAACGCCGCCCTCATGGATGAAGAGCTGGCTTCCCTCCTCATGGAGGCAGGCTTTCAAGAAGTGCGCTTCGGCCTCGAAACAGCCGACGAGGAGCTTCAGCGGGCCCTGGGCGGCAAGGTGACGACAAGGGATTTCGAAAAGGCCCTTTCCTGGCTTGCCGCAGCCGGGTTCCCAGGCTCGGCCGTCCATGCCTACATCCTTTCGGGCCTTCCGTTTCAGCGATGGCAGGATGTGCGCTCGGCCGTAGACTACGCCGCCGACCTGGGGGTTATGGTCGGCCTGGCAGAGTATACCCCCATTCCCCATACGGAGTTTTTTGAGCGGTTTAAGGGTGCCGCCCGTTACCCTATTGAGGACGAACCGCTCTATCAGAACAACGCGCTTTTTCCCTTTGCCTGGAAAGGGTTTACGGAGGAGCACCTGAGCAGCATCAAGGCCCGCGTGCGGGCCCTCAACCTCCAAAACGGAGCATACACGGAAGGAGAGGATATATGAAATGGTCAGCTGTTGCGGTGATGCTTTGCGCCATCGCTTTTCTCGGATCGGGACCGGCGGGGGCGGCGGGCGTGACCGGCGTTGTTCAGGCGGTCAGCCTGGCTTCGAGGACCGTCGGTGTCAGGAGCGGCAAGCAGGTCATCACTTTTGACGCAAAGATCGTTCAGCTCAAGGGATACAAGACGCTCGGAGAGGTGTCGCGGGGTGACACGGTGGCAGCGGCTTACGCCGCCAGTGGGTTGCGGATAACAAAGATCAAGGCGGCCACCGGAGGCACCGCAGCACAGGCAAGGGCGGCCCGCGGCAGCGTCCGCAGGCTTGTGTCGGGGCAGAAGGGAAACAGCTTTGACGACGCCGACGAGAACAACGACGGCCGCATAAGCCCCGTGGAGCTGAGCACGGTGGTTCCCGATCTTACCTTGCAAAAATTCAAGGACCACGATGGTGACGGGGACGGATACCTCAGTCGGAGAGAGTTTGAAAGCCTCTGGCCGGGCCGCTGATGGGCGTCCGTCCGGTACGTTTAGGCCGCGCTGCCGGTGCCGAAGGACGCCATTGACCAATCTGCCCGCTTCTCGGCAGTTTCAAAGGCTTCTGTGGGGGCCTCGTCGATCCTTTTCGCCCTGGCCCAGAGGCCGGCCCTGTTAGCCAGTTGGATCTGTATGCCCGGCCTCGCGTTGAGCTCAAGGAGGAGAGGCCCCTTCTCCTTGTCCATAACGAGGTCGACGCCGATGTAGCCCATGCCGGTCATGTCGTATCCCTTCGCGGCAATGACGAGAATCTCCCGCCATCGGGGAACGCGGATCCCTGAAATGACGTTTCCCGTGTCGGGATGGTGGGTTACAATGGCCTTGCCGTGGACGGCCGTGCCCAGCTCGCCCGACGCTATGTCGAGGCCGGCGCCGATGGCGCCCTGGTGCAGGTTGGCCTTTCCGTCAGACGCCTTTGTGGGCAGACGCACCATGGCCATGGCAGGGACGCCCCGGTAGACAATGACACGGATGTCGGGCACGCCGTGATAGGTAATCTTGCCGAAGACGGGATCAGGGTGGATGAGCCCCTCGATAATGACCTTGTCTTCAAGGGCCTCGAGCGAATAAATGCCCGACAGGATGCTGTATAGGTGATATGCCATCTCGTCACGGGAGATGAATTCGCCGTTCTGCTTGAGAAACCCGTCCCCTTTGCGGCCGAAGACGAGCATGATGCCGCCCCCGCCCGACCCTCTTGCCGGCTTGACGGCAAACTCTTCCCGTCCCTCAACGATGCTCTGGAATGTGGCGACCTCGCCGTGGTGGTGCATTATATTAAAGAGGGGTGGCGTCGCTATCGCCTGTGTTGCCGCAAGGTTCTTTGTGAGCACCTTGTCGTCTACCAGGGGAAACCGCGACCGGGGGTTGAGCCGCATGATGTACTCGGCGTTTCGCCGGTTGATGCCCATGATGCCCCATCGGCTGAGCCACGATTCATGCATGATCAGGAAGGCTTTCTCAAGGCGCGGAACCGGATGTACTCGGAGAGCCGGTAGCCCGTATATCTTCCGAGAAGCATTTGGCACGCACCGACGGCAAAAAGCAGCTCCGGAAAGACGAAGAAAAGGAGCTGCAGACGTTCAATCTCCAATACCTTGTAGGTGAGAATGGCCACAGCCGCACTGCCCGCCGCTGTCAGAAGGGCCTGCTTGACACCCGACTCTTCGATAAGGACGTAGAATCTCTCGACGGTCATCGTCAAAATTACGAAGGGCAGAAGCCCCACGGCCATCATGCTTCTCAGCCCGAGCTTGCTGCCGATAACGGCCAGCAGGGCAAAGCAGAAGACCACAAGGGTAAGGAGGGTGGCGAGGCGCGGAACCAGCAGCAGCCGCAGACGGTTCATGGAGCGACGAATTGCATACCCTACGAACACGACGCCCGCAAAGATCGCAATACCGTAAAAGACCCCGGTAGCCCGGAAGGCGAGCGCCATGAGTACGGGCATGAAGATGCCGAAGGTTGGAAAGCCGACGATGTTTCGCAGGATGGAGATCATGAGGGCGCCGATGGGGATGAGAAGCAGGACACGGAAGGTGCCCTGAAACTCCGCCGGGAGGCTGAAAAGGGACCATCGGGCCAGGAGCCCCCCCTGGTGTAGAATGGGCTCAAGGTGTAGCCGCCAGGGGGATACGACCTGCCGGCCAAGGCTCCATTGCGCCTCTGTCGGGCTGCCGCCCGTCACCGTGAGCAGCGGTGCGTCTCCCGTGGCCAGGGCGAGAAGTTCTTCCTCCGGGGGGTAGGCTGCCGCCGTACCGGGGTCGATGGCCTCCCAGGCCTTGCCTGTCCACACCTCCACCCACCGTGTCGTCGTCGCCGTCACCCCTTCGCGCAGCGGAAGCCCTTCCACCGGCCTGGCGGGAAGGCCCACCAATTGCAGAAAAGCCGCAAGGGCCAGCGTGTCGCTGCGTCCTTTCGCCATGCTCTCAGGGTGCGGACCGGCACCGGATACGGGGGCCGGCGAGGGCGGCCACTGGGACTTAAAGGTCTGCAGCGCAGCAGGCAATCTCGCTGCCGGTGCAAGTCTCTTCAGCGGCGCTGCCATGGCCTCGAGCTTTTCTGCGATTTCGGGCGCCGGCGAGGCAGAGAGGGCCGGATCTGCCACAGGGTTGTCCTTTGTCTCAGCCGGCCGCTGACGAATGACCACGGTGGCCCGGTAGCTGATGTGCTCTTCCGGGCTGTCGGCAAGCCCTGTCCATGCGGCCGTTCTCCCCTCACGGCCGTCCGAAACGGCCATGGACAGGGGGGCGGAGATTATACGCTCGTCCACCACGGCCTTGTCGCCACCGCTTCGGGGAACGAAGGCACGAACGGTGAGGGGAGCATTTGCCCTATCGGGCTTCACATAGAGGACAAAGCCGATGTCCCAGGCCTTAACCTGCGGCGCCGGCAGGGGCGGGTAGCCAAGGACAAAGACGCGGTAAGAGTAAAGGGCCGCCGATACGGCAAAAAGAATGAGAGCGACCAAGGCTGTCTTATTCTTCATCGGCGCAGTCAATTACAGCACGGTTTTGCCGTCCTCGTGCGGGCTACATCGACGAGAAAGCCCTTTTCGAGGACATTTCTTCCTATCAGGAGGGGGTGCTTCATGGCGGAGCGGTCCGCAAGGGTCACCTCAATGGTCATCCTCTTCCTCCCAATGCAAACCTCCATCATTACCACCGGTCTCTCCTGCCGCCCCACGGCGCCCTTGACCTTGGCGTCACGGACCACCAAAAGCCGCAAGCGTTTCCCGCCGAAGGCCTCGGGCAGGCAAAACTCCGCCTCGCCGTCTTTCACTACCAGGTCTCTTGCGTCAAGGGAGGACGTCTGGGCCCCCGTATCGATGCGTGCGGGAAGCGTGATCCGCCAGGGAAGGATCATCACGTCCTCAACGTCGCCCAGAATGATAGGCTCTTCGGCGCCGCAGTGCCCCGCACCGGCGGGCAGGATGAGGCAGAGGGCAAGGAAAAGAAGGTATGGGCCTTTGCGGTCCGACAGAAAGAAATCCCGCATACCCTTTTAATATAGCACATATAAGGGGGCATGCACATGAAAGGCCGGCAAAGGCCGCACCCGTTGCCGGACAGGCCCTTCGCGCCTAAACCACCGTTGGAAATACAGTTTGGGCCCTAAGATAATAGGGTGACCATTATCCCGCGGGCTCCGGGGAGGCGAGCCGTTCAATGTGCGATCTCACCTCGAGCATCAGGGCGGCCTTGGCGCTTTGGCCCCCGGCCTTTACCGGTATGGGCCTGCCCACCCGCACCTCGATGAGCCCCTTGGCCTGCGGAACAAGGCACCCTTCAGGCTGGAGGCGCCTCGTCCCCCTGATCCCCACCGGGACGATGGGTGCCCCTGTTCGCAGGGCAAGCGAAAACCCTCCCCTCTTAAAGGGCAGAAGGGTGTCGGTCTTGCTCCACGTTCCCTCCGGAAATATGAGCACGTTGTCTCCCTCGCGAATGCGCAAGGCCGCCTCTCCCATCGCCTTGAGCGCCCTGCGCGGATGTTCCCTGTCAATGGCGATGTTTCTCCCGGCCCGAAGGGCCAGGCCCAAAAATGGCACGGAAAAGAGCTCCTTCTTTGCCACCCACTTAAACGGCAGCCGAAGGGACGAGAGAAGGGCAAAAATGTCAAGGGTGCTCTGATGGTTGCACATGAGAATGGCCGGGGTCTCAACCATGTGCTCCAACCCCTCGACGGACACCGTGATACCGCACGCCCTGAGGTGAATCGTCGCCCAGAGCCTGCCGAGCCTGTTGACCTTTTCTCCCCTGGGGTCGAAAGGCCGCAGAATGAGGGCAGCCATGGAGAGGCACATGGTCGTGGCAATGAGGGTGGACAAGGCAATAATCTTTCTCATCGGCAGCCCGTTGCTGCCTAATTGTACCATGCCTGGGGCCCCAGTCCAGGGCAATTCGGGTTCCGGCACCGCAAAATAAGGAAGCATTGGCGGCGGGGAGGGGCGGCGTTCATGGGCAGGCGAAAGACGCAAATGGGGGTCACCTGTTGACCAGAGGACGGTGACGTATTACACTATTATACCCTCAAAGGGGAGTAGCTCCGGCAACAAGGTCGTCAATACGTCCGCTTGCGGTACCGGCCCTGTTGGTTAGGTAAGTCTAACGAGCGAGACCTTTACCGGGAATATAAGCCGGTGAAGGTTTTTGTGTGCCGGCACAAGGAGCCCGTTCATGGAGACCCTTTGGTGTAAGCTGCACCCCGATGCTGTTTTTGAGAAGCTTCAATCCTGTTACGAGGGCCTGACGCAGGAGCAGGCGGCAAAAAAGCTCGCCGAATTCGGGCCCAACTCCCTCGACGAAAAAAAGAAAAAGACCCCCTTCATGATGCTCCTTGACCAGTTCAAGGACTTCATGATCCTCATCCTCCTGGGTGCCGCAGTTATAGCGGGAGCCATCGGGGAGCTCGTCGACACCCTCGTTATCATTGTCATCGTCATTGCCAACGCGATTGTGGGGTTCATCCAGGAGTACCGTGCGGAAAAGGCCATGGAGGCCCTCAAAGACATGGCGGCGGCAACGGCTATGGTGGTGCGGGCAGGCGTTCCCACCCGGGTACCTTCCTCTCAGCTCGTGCCGGGAGACATGGTCATCCTTGAGGCGGGGAACATCGTGCCCGCCGATATGCGCATTGTCGAGGCGGCCCAGCTCCGCGTCGAGGAGGCGGCGCTCACCGGCGAGTCCATTCCCGTAGAGAAAGAGGCAAAGGTCATCGAGGGCGAGGACGCCACCCTGGGGGACCGGACAAACATGGCCTACAAGGGCACGACGGTCACCTTCGGCCGCGGAAGGGGCATAGTCGTGGCTACGGGCATGAAAACGGAGCTTGGCAAAATAGCCACCATGCTCCAGGACGAAGAGGAGGTGCGGACGCCCCTCCAAAAGCGCCTTGCCGTCTTCAGCCGGAAGCTTGCCATAGCGGTCCTTGCCATATGCGCCATTGTTTTCGGCATCGGCATCGTGAGGGGGGAGGCGGTGCTCCTCATGCTCCTTACAGCCATCTCGCTGGCCGTGGCCGCCATACCGGAGGCCCTTCCCGCAGTCATTACCATCTCGCTTGCCCTGGGCGCCAAGAAGATGGTGAAAACGAACGCGCTGGTAAGGAAGCTGCCTGCCGTCGAGACCCTCGGTTCTGTGACCTATGTCTGCTCCGACAAGACAGGTACGCTGACGCTGAACCGCATGACCGTCGAGGAGGTGTGGGCGGACGGAGGAAAGTGGGGTGCCGGCGAAGAAGGGGTAAAAGGCTTTGCCGGCCTCATGAACGGGCTTGCCCTGAGCAACGACGCCCAGGAAGGCGCCGACGGGCTCATTGGCGACCCCACAGAGACGGCGCTGTATGAGGCGGCAGAGAAGCAGGGCTTTGAGAAGGGGCGCCTGCAGACCTTGTACCCGCGTGTCGCCGAGATACCCTTCGACTCGGACCGCAAGTGCATGACGACAGTCCACCGCCTGGACGATGGCAGGTTCGTCTCCTATACGAAGGGCGCCGTGGACGTGCTGCTCCGGCGCGGTGCAAGCCTCTGGACGAAGGACGGGGAAAGGCCGCTGGACGGGGGAAAAATTCTGGAGGCAAATGATGAGATGGCCGCCAGGGGCCTGCGCGTGCTCTGCTTTGCGCAGAGGGAGTGGGACGCCCTGCCCGCGGAGGTCGTCTCCGACGCGGTGGAGACGGGGCTGACCATCCTCGGCCTTGTGGGCATGATGGATCCCCCCCGGGATGAGGCGCGGGAGGCGGTATCGCTCTGCAGGACGGCGGGCATAATACCCGTCATGATTACGGGCGACCATCCTGTAACGGCGAAGGCCATCGCCGAAAGGGTGGGCATACTGGACGGCAACGGGACGGGCAAGGTCCTGACGGGCCAGGAGCTGGGAAAGCTGTCGCTGGAGGAATTCGAAGAGACCGTCGAGTCCGTCAGGGTCTATGCCCGCGTGGCCCCCGAGCAGAAGCTGAAGATCGTCAAGGCACTGCAGGACAGGGGCCAGTTTGTGGCCATGACGGGTGACGGAGTGAACGATGCCCCTGCGCTTAAGCGGGCCGACATCGGTGTCGCCATGGGCATCACGGGTACCGATGTTTCCAAAGAGGCCGCCCACATGATCCTCCTGGACGACAACTTCGCCACCATCGTGAAGGCCGTCCGCGAGGGGAGAAAGATCTACGATAACATCAGAAAATTCATCAAGTACCTCCTGACGACCAACTCAGGAGAGATCTGGACGCTTTTTCTCGCCCAGGTCATCGGCCTGCCCGTTCCGCTCCTTCCCATCCACATCCTTTGGGTAAATTTGGTGTCCGACGGACTGCCCGCCCTTGCCCTCTCCGTGGAGCCGGGCGAGGCAGACATCATGAAGAAGTTCCCGAGAAACCCCCGGGAGAGCATTTTTGCCCACGGGCTGGGACTGCACGTCATGTGGGTCGGGCTCTTCATGGCCGCCACCGTCCTTGGGACTCAGGCATGGGCTCTCGGCGTCAACGATCCTTCATGGCAGACCATGGTCTTTACGGTCCTCTGCCTTACCCAGCTTGGCCATGTGCTTGCCATCCGTTCAGAGACCAGATCCCTGTTCACGCAGGGCATCACGACGAACAAGGCGTTGCTGGGGGCTGTGGTCATCTCTTTTGCTCTTCAGATGGCCACCATCTATGTGCCCTTCATGAACGTGCTCTTCAGGACGCACCCGTTGAGCGCGGGTCAGTTGGGCATTTGCATTGCCGTATCGTCCCTTGTCTTTTTTGCCGTAGAGGTGGAAAAATGGATAAAAAGGAGGGGCGCAGCCCGTTGACGTAAGGGCGGTGTCAACGCACAGGAAAGGCGGGCCGGGGACCCATTCTGAAGGCCGGGGGCCGATGTGGAAACGATACTTGCCGTCATAACGGGAATTGGCCTGAGCGCCGCCTGCGGCTTCAGGGTTTTTGCGCCCCTGCTGCTCATCAATCTGGGGGCCCTGTCCGGCTACGTCAGCCCTGCAGCCGGCTTCGAATGGGCCGGTACGTATCAGGCCACCGTCGTCTTTGGTGTGGCGGCGCTCCTGGAGATTGCGGCCTACTATATCCCCTGGCTCGACAATGCGCTGGATGCGGTTGCGACACCGGCGGCCATTATGGCGGGGATTGCGGCCAGTGCGGCCGTCATCTCCGACGTGCCGCCGCTCATCAAGTGGACAACGGCCGTCATTGCGGGAGGCGGCATTGCGGGCCTCGTGCAGGGGGCCACAGCGGGACTTCGGGTCAAGTCGTCGCTCTTTACGGGCGGGCTTTCCAACGCCGTCGTTTCCACCTTCGAGCTTATCGGCTCGCTCGTTACAGCCGTTCTGGCCGTTTTTCTGCCTGTTCTTGCCATTGTGGTAGTCGCTGCCATGGCCGTCCTCATTCTGTGGTTGGTGGGCAGGGGCTTCCTGGCGAAAAGGCGGCCGCCGGGGGGCTCATCCCCTTCGCCTTAGCCAAAGGGGGCCCCGAACCTTCCTTCGTTTTATCGCGATCTCTTGTGGAAAAACGGGAGCACATCCGGTAAGATTGAGGAGATGGCAAAATACAACGACCTGCGGGGCAGGGCCCTTCTCTTTCTCCTGTGTCTCTGGTCCCTCTGGTTCATCAGCTTTAGCCTTCGCATGCTCTTCTCGCCCATTCTTCCCCTCCTGGAGGACGAATACCTTGTGACCCACGCCCAGGCCAGCGGGATATTCGTCTTTCTTTCCGCCGGCTACGGCGTCTCGGTTATGATCGCGGGGCTTTTCTCCGGGGGCTTCGGATACAAGAAAACAATTCTCTTTTCGCTGCTGCTCCTGGGACTGATCTGTCTCCTGATCCCCTTTCTTTTGCAGTTTTGGCTCCTCTACGCCTTTGCGGCCGCGCTCGGATTCCTCGTAGGTTTTTATGTGCCGGCGGCCATTCCCCTCATTACCGAGCACTATGCCGAGAAAGACTGGGGAAAGGTCCTTGCCATCCATGATACGGGCGCCTCTATCGCCGTCTTCGCAACGCCGTTCATTGTCCTCTTTCTCCTCCGGTTTCTTTCTTCGTGGCGAGGCATGTTCGTTGTCTATGGGCTCGTCTTCCTTGCCTCGGCCCTCATCTTTTCCTTTGCCTGCCGCGAGGTGAAGGTCCTGAGTCCCCCCCGGACAGTGTTCCGGGACCTCATGAAGAGGGCATCGCTGTGGCGGCTGTCAATCCTCTGGATGCTCGCCGTCGGGGCAAACCTGGGAGTATACTCCATCGTGCCGCTTTATCTTTCGAAGGAGCTGGGGTTGCCCGTCGGCTACGCAAACAGCATATTGGGCATATCGCGACTCGGGGCCATCGGCGTTGCCGTTGCCTGCGGATTTCTCATCGACAGATTCAACCTGAGAAGGGTCATGTTTATCGTGCTCATGCTAACAGGCATCCTTACCGTTCTCATGGCGGTGGTTTCCACCAGGCACATGGGGGTCGTCCTTTTTCTCCAGGCCTTTTGCGTGGCAGGCTTTTTCCCCGCCGGGCTCGTGGCCATAGCGAAGACCTTTGGCAGAGAGACGCGAAGCCTGGCAACGGGCGTGATCATAGCCATGAGCATCGTCAACGGAGGCGGGGTTATTCCGTACCTTCTCGGCCTCATGGGCGATCTCCACAGCTTTCGAATCGGCCTTCTCGTTCTCGGCATCTTCGTCAGCCTCTCAAGCCGGTTGGTCTTTGATCTCAGGGAGCTCGAATAGGAGTCACAACACGGCCTGCCGGCAGCATCCAACCTTGCAAAACAGGCCCCGTTGCCGCACAATGGATGGCATCAATAAAACAGGCCCCGCGAAAGGGGGCGAATAAACCGGAGGTTCTCATGAAGATTCTCGTCATTACGGCGGGGTTTGCCTTTTTGCTGTTTGCCGTGGCCGCTGCCCCATTCGCCGGCGCGGCGCCGATGACGAACGGCGACGTGATCAATCTCGCCAAGGCTGGGATGTCCGGGGCCGTCATTCTGTCGGCCATCGATGTGTCGGAGCCCCACTTCGACACATCGGCGCAGGCCCTCGTCGACCTGAAGAAGGCAGGGGTGTCGGAGGCCGTAATCGAGCGTATGATCGCGCGGAAGTCAGGCCATGCCGCAGGGCCGCAGCAGGCAGGCAAACACGGGCCCTGCAAGCTCGCCGCATCGGAAGAGCTCCAGCCGGTCATGGACGGGACCCGGCAGGTCAACCTCGGGTACCGGGAGGCGGATATCGACGAGGACATAAGCGCCGGCAGCACCATCGCCAACGTCTTCACCCTCGGGGTTGCTCCGGCCAAGGGCACCCTCTCGGCCCGCGTCTCCGGAAAAAGTTCCCGCCATCGCATCAGGTCGAAGACCCCTATCTTCCTCGATCTCGGCACCCTTGAGGGCCAGTCGCCCGAGGACGCCTTTGCCCTTGTGAGGCTGGAGGTGAAGGGGAGCGACCGCATCCTCGTCATCGGCGAGACGTCGGCGTCGCTCTTCGGGGGGTACAGGGACAAGGCCAAGTTCAAGGACGGGACCCAGGTGCCCCTGAAGCTGGAGAAGGTCCAGGAGAACTGCACCTTCAAGGGCGAGACGCTGACCATCTACCGCGGCATCCCCACGGCCCCCCTTGCCCCCGGCGAGTACGCCCTCCTCTACGGCGAGCGCTTCTACGACTTCGGCATCGATCCGTGATGAGGCGGGGCAACGCCGGGTTGTCTGCTATCCTGCGACTGGTCTGTGAAGCCGCCCGCTTGAAATGCATTGCAGCGGGACGTTGTCCCGTTCGATCCCCACCATCGCATCATCGACGAGGGTACCGATGGTCGGCTGTTTCGCCCTCGATTTGAGGTAAGGCCATCGGGCTTCGGGCGGTACCCAGAAGATATTGACGGCGCGGTATTCGTCGGGGTCTTCAGGGTCTGCGCCCTGGGTCTGCTC
>CAZYVU010000039.1:0-27887 GCA_964651435.1 uncultured Pseudomonadota bacterium | reverse complement strand
ACAAACCAGACAAACCAAACAAACCAGACAAACCAAACAAACCAGACAAACCAAACAAACATGAACACACCGTTTCCTTTCTGGACGAGCGCTGAAAATCTGTGGTACTTTAGAGGCGTTATGGTCATCTCCATAGCTAACCAAAAGGGTGGGGTAGGGAAAACCACGACGGCAGTGAACCTCTCGGCGTCCATCGCCGTGTCGGAGCGCAAGACGCTCATCGTCGACCTGGACCCGCAGTGCAACACTACCTCCGGTCTCGGTGTGTCATATAATGGTCTTTACAGTCACGTCTACCAGGTGCTCATCGGAAACGGGTCGCTCCAGGAGGCAATCCGCAAGACGGAGGTGCCCTTTCTCGACATGCTGCCGGCGCACCCCGACCTCATCGGCGCCGAGATCGAACTCTTGGAAGTGGACGAGCGCGAAAGGGTCCTCAGGCGCATCGTCGATTCCCTGCGCACCACATATGAGTACATACTCATCGACTGCCCCCCCTCGCTTGGGCTCCTTACGGTAAATGCGCTCGCCGCCTCCGACGCCGTCATCGTGCCGCTGCAGTGCGAATACTTCGCCCTCGAAGGCCTGGCCCTGCTGCTTCGGTCCGTGAACATCATCAAGCGGCGGCTCAACCCCCGCCTCGACGTCATGGGCATCCTGCTCACCATGTTCGACAAGCGGAACAATCTCTCTTTCCGCGTCTGGGAAGAGGTGAACAAGTGTTTCAGCAACGGTGTCTTCAAGACCGTCATCCCCCGTAACGTCAAGCTGAGCGAGGCGCCCAGCTATGGAAAGCCTGCGCTGCTCTATGATATAAGTTCAAAGGGCGCCGAGAGTTACCTGCAGCTTGCGTGGGAAATCATAGAGCGGGGAGGTAGGCGGTGAAAAAAGACCCCTTAGGCAGGGGATTGTCTGCCATTCTTCAGGACCTGGAGGAGAAGAGCGCCGTGAGCCTCATCCCCCTGGACCAGATCGAACGGAACCCCGGCCAGCCCCGGACCAGCTTCAAGGAAGAGAGCCTGGCCGAACTCGCCGCCTCGATTAAGGCCAAAGGCGTGCTCCAGCCGATCCTGCTGCGGAGAAAGGGCCGGAAGTATGAGGTCATAGCCGGCGAGCGGCGCTTTCGGGCGGCGGAAATGGCAGGACTCCCCGACATCCCGGCCATCATCAAAGACGTTGATGAGAGAGAGGCGCTGGAGATATCCCTGATGGAGAATCTCCAGCGGGACGACCTGGCGCCGCTCGAGGTGGCAACAACCTACCAGCGTTTTCTGGACGAGTTTGCCTACACCCAGGAAGAGCTTGCCGTAAGGCTCGGTGTGGACCGCAGCACGGTGGCCAACATGGTGAGGCTCCTCAAGCTGCCGGACTGGATCAAGGAGCTTCTGGCCGGGGGAAAGCTCACCCAGGGTCACGCCAGGGCACTTTTGTCCGTTGACGGCGAGAAGGATCAGCGCCGCTTCGTCGAACGGCTCCTGCGGGAGGGCATGACGGTGCGGGAGCTGGAGGGTGAGGCCCGGGAGCAGTCCCGCCGGCAATCCCGGGCGAAGAAGGCGAAATCCCCCTTTCCTACCATAGAGAAAAGCCTTCGCGACATCCTGCAGACCCGGGTGAGCGTGGCCTTCCGGGGCAGAAAAGGGAAGATCGTCATCGAATTCTACTCCCAGGAGGACCTCGCTCGTATTGTCGAGCACCTTTCGGGTGGCCGCTTCTGACCTTTGCCGGTGGGTCCGGGCCATTGTCCCGCAAGGGTTTGTGGGCCCCCTCGGGGCGGTGAATGTTTTTCGAGCCTTCCCGCGAAGATTTCGTTGCAAAAAAATTTGTTTTGTGATACAAAAACGCAGCTCTTTTGTGAAAAAATTCTTTTTCGTCCAACAAAGGGAGCACCTATATGCTAGATTTTAACTATACACTACTTATCCAGTTTGCTAATTTTCTCATCCTTCTCATCATCCTTAACTTTATGCTTTTCAAGCCCATGCTGCGGGCCCTTGACCGGCGCCAGGAGGCCATGACGGCGTCGTCGGACAAAGCAAAGTCGATCGGGGATGTGACGAAGCAGCTCGAAACATCCTACGAGGAGACATCGAGAGAGAAAAGAAAGCCCATTGCCGAGGCCCGCGATGCCATCATTGCCGAGGCCCAGGGCAAATCGATGAAGGCCATAGAAGAGGCCCGCAACGAGCTCGCCGGTGAGCTTACGAGGATCAGAAGCGAGATCGCCAAGGACAGCAGGCAGGCCTTCGAGAACCTGAAGCAGGACGTAGACCGGCTGTCGCTGGAGGCTGCCGAGAAGATTGTCGGAAGGAGCCTCTCATGAGCGGCGGACACGAAACATGGCTGAGCTGGGTCTTCAAAATCGTCAATTTCGGCGTCCTCGTGGCGGTCCTCGTCAAGTTTGCCGGAAAGCCGCTGCACGAGTTCCTGGTGAAGCGCAGCAAGTCGGTAAGGGACAAGATAGAAGAATCGGACCGGCTGCTTCAGGAAGCCGAGCAGTTGAAGGCCAAGTATGAGGAGAAGCTGGCGCGCCTCGAGGGCGAGCTCGAGGAGTATAAGCGGACCTCCATGGCCCAGGCCGAGTTCGAGAAGAAGAGGATCATTGATGAGGCTACTGCCATGGCGGAGCGAATCCGCGAGCAGGCCCGCCTCATGTACGAGCAGGAGCTCCGCGAGGTTCAAAGCCGCATAAGGGGCGAAATCTCCAGACTTACGATGCAAAAGGCGCGCGATCTCCTGACGCAGAAAATGACAAAAGCAGACCATGACAAGATGGTCGAAGAGTTCATTGATAAACTTGGGAGTCTAAATTGATCCAGCATGCTATAGCGCGGCGGTATGCAAAGGGCCTTTTCTCCGTTGGAGAGAAGGACGGCAAATATAGTGAGTATCTCGCTGAGCTCGGGAAGATTGTCGATCTCTTCGAGCGAGAGAAGCAGCTCGGACGGGCGCTCATGCTCCCTCTCCTGGAGATGGACAAGCGTAAAGACCTCCTGGGCGAAGTCCTTCGCATCCTGGGAACGTCGATCCCGCTGGCCAACATGCTGCGGCTTCTTCTCGAAAACAACCGGATGGGATACCTTCCGTACATTAGACAGCAGTACGGCGATCTCCTCGACGAAAAAGAGGGGCGCGTCAAGGGTACCCTCTGGTCGGCCTTTCCTGTCGACGGACAGGTCAAGGCGCGCATAGAGCAAGCACTCAAACAGAAGATACGCAAGGACGTTGTGTTGCAGACCGTTGAGGATAAATCCTTGATTGGTGGTCTCAAGATTCAGGTAAGAGGAACGATCATCGACGGGAGCGTAAAGCGACAGCTTGAAAACCTTCGTGAAAACATTTTGAAGGAGTAGGCCATATGGAGATCAGGGCAGACGAGATTAGCAGGATCATAGAGCAGAAAATAGCCGGTTTCGAAAAAGAGGTGAACCTGCAGGAGACGGGGGTGATCATCTCTGTCGGCGACGGTATCGCAAGGATCTACGGCCTGGAGAATGCTATGGCCGGCGAACTCCTCGAGTTCCCTCAGGGCATCATGGGTATGGTGCTCAACCTGGAAGAGGACAACATCGGTGCTGTTGTCTTCGGCGAGGACTACAAGATCAAGGAAGGCGACCTTGCCCGGAGAACGGGAAGGATCGCCCAGGTGCCCGTGGGTGAGGCGCTGGTCGGTCGCGTTGTCGACGGCCTCGGCATCCCCATCGACGGAAAGGGTCCCATCGAGACGACGGAGTTCCGGAACGTTGAGCAGATTGCACCGGGCGTCGTCGTGAGGCAGCCCGTGAACCAGCCCATCCAGACGGGCATCAAGGCTATCGATGCCATGATTCCCATCGGCAGGGGCCAGAGAGAGCTCATCATCGGCGACCGTGGTACGGGCAAGACGGTTATTGCCATAGATACGATCATCAACCAGAAGAACACGGACGTCTACTGCATCTACGTGGCCATCGGGCAGAAACGCTCGTCGGTGGCGCGGATCGTTGACCTACTCACGCAGTACGGGGCCATGGAGTACACGACGGTCGTGGCGGCTACGGCTTCCGACGCCGCTCCGCTTCAGTACCTCGCACCCTTCGCGGGCTGCTCCATGGGCGAGTACTTCCGCGATACGGGCCGGCACGCCCTCGTTGTGTACGACGATCTGTCAAAGCACGCCGTCGCATACAGGCAGTTGTCGCTGCTGCTTCGCCGGCCGCCTGGACGCGAGGCCTTCCCCGGCGACATCTTCTTCCTTCATTCACGGCTTCTTGAAAGGGCGGCAAAGTGGGACGACGCGCACGGCGCAGGATCACTCACGGCCCTGCCCATCATCGAAACGCAGGCAGGCGACGTTTCGGCATACATTCCCACGAACGTCATCTCCATCACCGACGGCCAGATATACCTGGAGCCGGAGCTCTTCTACGCCGGTAACCGTCCTGCCATCAACGTCGGTATCTCCGTATCGAGGGTCGGCGGCAAGGCGCAGATCAAGGCCATGAAGCAGGTCGCGGGCCGGTTGAGGCTGGACCTCGCGCAGTACAGGGAAATGGCGGCCTTCGCCCAGTTCGGAAGCGACCTCGACAAGTCCACGCAGGCCTTGCTGGCCAGGGGATCGAGGCTTACGGAGCTGCTCAAGCAGGGACAGTACGTCCCCATGCCCGTCGATAAGCAGGTTGTCCTCCTTTTTGCTGCCGCCAACGGATTTATCGACACCTATCCGGAAAACATGCTGAAAAAGTACGAGACGGAGATGCTCGCCTATGTGGAGAGTAACCACGCAGGCCTTCTGAAAGAGATTCTGGAGAAAAAGGAAATCACGCCGGCCATGGACGACACGCTGCGCAAGGTGCTGAGTGCGTTCAGGGACCAGTTCAATCAATAAGACGAGCCAGGACGAGAGATGGCAACCTTACGGGATATTAAGAGAAAAATCGGCAGCATAAATAGTACGCAGACGATTACGCGGACCATGAAGATGGTGTCGGCGTCGAAGCTGCGGCGGGCACAGGAAGAGCTCGAGAGGTTTCGGAGCTACGCCCTGGGCACGGAGGATCTTGTGCGCCGTGTTATCAAGGGCGTGCCCGTGGACGCGCATCCCCTGCTGCAGCCCAGGGAGGACGTGAAAAAAGTTCACATCTTTGCCGTCGCCTCCGACAGGGGCCTCTGCGGGGCCTTCAATACGAACGTGGCCCTTCATGCAGAGAACTTCGTCATGCAGAACAGGGATAAGTACGAGCGCATAAGCGTGTCGGTTTTCGGCAGGAAGCTGAAGGATTACCTGAGCCGCCGGCGCGTCGAGATCGTCAATGATTGGGTCGATGTCAGGACCGTCGATGAGCCCTTGGTGCGCGACATGGCGACGATGCTCATAAAGGACTATCTGGAAGGCGAGTACGACAAGATATACCTCGTCTACACGCATTACAAATCCCCCATCAAACAGGAAGTCATATTTGAGGAATTCATACCCGTGGCGGAGCCGGAGGAGGGGGAGTATATCGACTACCTCTGTGAGCCGGAGCGGGAGAAGATAATAGAGCGGCTTCTGCCGCGGTACATCGGTGTAAAGATATATTTGGCCTTGGTGGAATCGCAGACGTCGGAGCACGCGGCGCGGATGAGCACCATGGAGAATGCCACGAGCAACTGCGGCGAGATGATGCGGTACCTTACGCTGGTGTACAACAAGAGAAGGCAGGAGACGATCACGAACGATATGATGGACATCGTCGGTGGCGCCGAGGCCTTGAGGGGCTCGTAGGCCGTCGTCCGGAGAACAGGGCGCTCGGTGCGCAGCTAATATCGGGGCGCCGAGGGCCAACAATGGATACAAACGCTCTGTAATTTCGGCAGAGCGCTATGCGATAAAGGAGGATTCCCATGAACGTGGAGGTTTCAGGAAAGATTGTACAGGTCATCGGCACCGTTGTGGACGTGCGGTTCCCCGCCGATAGCCTTCCGCCGATCTATGGCGCCATATACGTAACCAACCCCACAATTAACGATAAGCCGCAGAACCTCATTCTGGAGGTGGCACAGCATATCGGTGACAGCACGGTTCGGTGCGTGGCCATGGAGACCACGGACGGACTTCTCCGCGGCCAGGAGGGAATCTACAAGGGGACGCAGATCACCATCCCCGTGGGTAACGAGATCCTGGGCCGGGTGCTCAACGTTATCGGCGCACCTGTCGACAACGGTCCGACGCTGAGCATGGAAAAGGTCTATCCGATCCACCGGCCGGCGCCGAGTCTGACCATGCAGAACACGAAGGTTGAGCTGCTCGAAACGGGCGTTAAGGTCATCGACCTGCTGGAGCCGTACTCAAAGGGCGGCAAGGTCGGCCTCTTCGGTGGCGCAGGCGTCGGTAAGACGGTTGTCATCATGGAGATGATCCACAACATCGCCATGCACCACGGCGGTATCTCAGTCTTCGGCGGCGTGGGTGAGCGTACGAGGGAGGGAAACGACCTCTGGCTCGAAATGAAAGAGTCGGGCGTTCTCGACAAATGCGCCCTTATCTACGGCCAGATGACGGAGGTCCCGGGCGCTCGCGCCCGTATCGGCCTTACGGCTCTGACGGCGGCCGAATACTTCCGGGACGAGGAAGGCCAGGACGTGCTGCTCTTCATCGATAACATCTACCGGTTCACGCAGGCCAACTCCGAGGTGTCGGCACTTCTCGGACGTATGCCGTCGGCAGTCGGTTATCAGCCCACCCTTGCAACAGACCTTGGGGAGCTCGAAGAGCGGATCACATCGACGCTGCGGGGCTCCATCACATCGGTTCAGGCCGTTTACGTACCTGCAGACGACCTTACGGACCCGGCGCCTGCGACGACGTTTGCGCACCTCGATGCGACAACGGTTCTTTCACGGCAGATCTCCGAGCTTGGCATCTACCCGGCCGTCGACCCTCTGGACTCCACAAGCCGTATCCTCGACCCGCATATAGTCGGTGAAGAGCATTACGCCGTAGCCCGTGAGGTGCAGAGGATTCTGCAGAAGTACAAAGACCTCCAGGATATCATCGCCATCCTCGGTATGGACGAGCTTTCGGAAGAGGACAAGATGGTCGTCGCCAGGGCGAGAAGGATCCAGAGATTCCTGTCCCAGCCCTTCTTCGTCGCCGAGGCCTTTACGGGCCAGGAGGGACGGTATGTTGCCCTGAAGGATACGATCAGGGGCTTTAAAGAGATTTGCGAAGGCAAGCATGACGAACTGCCGGAACAGGCATTCTACATGGTCGGCACCATAGAAGAGGCAGTAGAGAACGCCCGTAGACTGACAGGAGAATAACCGTGGACAGGCTGAGCCTCGAAATAATCACCCCGACCCGGGTCATGGTTCATGATGATGTGGACATGGTCGAGGCGCGGGGCACCTACGGAGAGTTTGGCATTCTTCCGGGCCATACCCAGTTTCTCACGACCATCGGTATCGGGGAGATCCGGTACACGAAGGACAACGAGACGAAGCTCATCGCCACCGGCGGCGGGTACATGGAGGTGGCGGAGGACAAGGTGCTTTTCCTCGTAAGCAGTGGTGATTTCGCAGCAGAGATCGACCTGGAGAGGGCGAAGGCCGAGGCCGCAGAGGCGGAGGAGGCCCTGAAGACGCTGGAGATGGATTCGATGGCATACCGGCTCATGGAGCTGGCGCTTCTGAGGGCCATCGCCAAGATCGGCGTGGCAGCAAAGGCCCGTCTATAGGCCCAATAGAGGCAGCGATTTTTTAGATTGAGCGCAAGAGGCTCCAGACCAGGAGCCTCTTTTCTTTAAAAGTTTGTTTGGTTAACAGCCAATTACTCGTTTTCTCCCATTTACTATTTTCCATTTACTCAATCACTCAATTACCCAATTACTGTGCTTCTCATCTTCTCCCATTTCCCTCCGTGACCTCCGTCACAGCGCCGCCTGCCCGTTCCTGTATACAATATCCAAAAAGACAGGGAGGCTGGAACATGAAGCGACGGGCTTTACTGGTGGGGATCAACAGATACAGGATGGCGGGCGCGGACCTGCAGGGGTGCGTCAACGACGTGACGAACGTGCGGGACGTTCTCCTCAAGTACTTCGGCTTCACCGTGCCGAATATCCGCATGGTTATCGACCAGCGGGCCACGAAGGCTGCCATACTTGAGCGGCTCAGGTGGCTCGTGAAGGGTGCTGGGGCAGGGGACCAGTTGCTGTTCCATTTTTCGGGACACGGATCACAGGTACGTGACCGGGACGGAGACGAGCTGAAGGATCGCCTTGACGAGATCCTGTGCCCCTACGACATGGACTGGGACGGCCCCTACATCACCGACGACGAGCTGCGGGAGGTCCTTGCAAAGGTGCCGGCGGAGGCCAACTGCGAGGTCATTCTGGACAGTTGCCACTCGGGCACAGGTACCCGGCAGGCATTCGGCATGGGGAGCTTACCGCAGGAGATGGCCATGTCGTCCCGCTTTCTCGAGCCGCCCATGGACATCCTCTGCCGAAACGAGGAGGACCTGCCTGTGCGGCGCCTGCTTGAGGGGTCCAACCCGGGCAAGGTGAAGGAGGACGCCATCAACCATGTGCTCTTCACGGGCTGCCGGGCCAACCAGACGTCGGCGGACGCCAAGATCGGGGGCAGCTACAACGGCGCCTTCACCTACTATTTCTGTAAGCATCTCAGGGATGCGAACGGCAGTGTGGCACGGGGCGAGCTCCTCAAGCGGGTGCGGGCCTCGCTGAAGTTCAACGGCTTTGATCAGGTTCCCCAACTGGAGTGCAGGAAGGCAGAGACAAAGAAGAACGTCCTCGCATAAAATACTTGCCTTACCGATAGGAACCGGGTAAAAACATAGGCGGCCGCTCATGGGCGCCGCCGGTGGTGGGAGGAGGGGTTCCGCAGCGGTGGTTCCGGGGCGTCGAATACCGTTGGGATTGGAGGGGTAGGATGCAATTTGCCGTGGAGGAGAGACTCTTCGACATGTTTCCGGGACTGACCATCGGCGTCCTCATCTGCGCCGTCGACAACACGCGATACGGGGAGGACGAGCTTGAGGCCGTCCTGGAGGGCCTTAGGTCCTCCTTCCCTTATGAAAAGCCACAGGACCACCCGCACGTTCGTGTCTGGCGCGAGGCTTTCACAAAGCTGGGGGTATCGGCATCGAAGTACTACAGCTCCATAGAGGCCCTGCTGAGGAGGGCGCTGAAGGGCGGCGGATTTCCCCGCATCAACCCCCTGGTGGACCTGTACAACGCCCTATCGCTCAGGCACCTGGTGCCCATGGGAGGGCACGCCCTGGCCCCCCTGGAGGGTGATCTGGCCCTCTGCTTCGCCCAGGGCACGGAGCCTTTCGCCCCCATGGACGGAGGGGGGAGCGAGGTGGCCGACAGGGACGAGGTGATCTACAGGGACGGAGAAGAAGTGCTGACGCGGCGGTGGGTCTGGCGCCAATGCGACAAAGACAAGGTGACGGCCCACACCACATCCCTTTTCATCCCCATCGACGTCATGGGTGGCCTTAAGCCGGGGCTCTGTGAGGCCCTTATGGCCGACTTTGAGGTTGCCCTGACGCGCAACGGCTACGGCCGCATCACCCATCGGGACATGCTCGCGGCCGGGCACAGGTCAACGGAATTCACCCCACCCTAACCGGGGTCACATCTTCAATTGTCAATATTCCCATCCAGGAAGGCTGTACAAGCGGATTAGCCGGCTATCCGACCCCGACGCTGGGAGGGCGATGAGTTCTGCCCGGATTGAGGAGTGCCCCCGGCCGGCGCGAAAAAAAGCGCCCCGTCTCCGGGGCGCTTTTGGTTTGCAGGGTCAATGTCGCTGTTCTACTCGAGCTTCTCGTCGCCGATCCGCATGCTGTAGAATGAACGATAAATGAAGACCAGTGCCACGACGAGGAACACAATGCCGAGGCCGGTTTTCAGGCTCTGTGACTGCATGGTCACGGCGATCTCTGTGGCCAGCAGGCCAAAGAGGGTGGTGAACTTAATAACGGGGTTCATGGAGACGGAAGATGTATCCTTGAAGGGGTCGCCGACGGTATCGCCGACAACGGTCGCCTCGTGGAGGGGCGTGCCCTTCTCTTTCAGGTCGACCTCGACGATCTTCTTCGCATTGTCCCAAGCACCACCGGCGTTGGCCATGAAGATGGCCTGGAAGAGACCGAAGAAGGCGATGCCGACGAGGTAGCCGATGAAGAAATAGGGGTTGAAAAAGGACAGAGCCAAGGCCAGGAAGAAGACGACGATGAAGATGTTGATCATACCCTTCTGGGCATACTGGGTGCAAATCTTCACAACTTCCTTGGAGTCTTCGATGGAAGCCTCTGCCTTATCGAGATTGATGTTCTTCTTGATAAAAACAACTGCCCGGTAGGCACCCGTGGTAACGGCCTGGGTTGCTGCGCCGGTGAACCAGTAAATGACGGCGCCGCCCATGAGGAGGCCCAAAATGATCTCGGGCTGCACCAGGCTCAGCTTGGCGATAACGTTCTTATACATATTCTCCAGCAGGATGATGATGCCGAAGACCATAGTGGTGGCGCCGACGACGGCCGTACCGATAAGTACTGGCTTTGCCGTTGCCTTGAAGGTATTGCCGGCACCGTCCGCCTCTTCGAGGAGGTCCTTGCCGTTGTCGAAATCAGGGTTGAAGCCGAAGTCCTTCTTAATCTCCTGGGCAATGTTCGGAATGGATTCAATCCTCGAAAGCTCATAGACCGACTGTGCGTTGTCGGAGACAGGGCCGTAGGAATCGACGGCGATCGTTACGGGGCCCATGCCGAGGAAGCCGAATGCCACAAGACCGAATGCAAAGACCGGCGCGGCGAAGGCGAACTCCTTGGGCATGATGGCGATGATGGATGCATGCTGCGATACGAGGTAGGCGACGAACATGAGGACCAGGATAACAAGCCCTTCCCAAAAAGCGGAGAAGTTACCGGCTACAAAACCGGAGAGGATGTCGAGGGATGCACCGCCGTGGCGGGCAGCGCTGACGCACTCCTGCACGTGGCGGGATTTTGTGCTGGTGAATACCTTGGTAAACTCGGGAATCAGCGCGCCTGCGATGGTGCCGCAGGAGATGATGATTGCCAGGGCCCACCAGAGGCCGGGATAGTCACTGAGGTTTCCGAGCAGCACGTAGCTTGCCCAGAAGGTGACGATGATGGAGATTGCCGAGGTGATCCACACGAGGTTCGTCAAAGGCTGCTCAAAGTCGAACTTCTTCTTGTCGCCGTAGACGGAGGCCGTGATGGCGCGGTTGATGAAGTAGGAAACAAGTGAAGTAAGGATCATGAAGATACGCATTGCGAATATCCAGATGATCAGGATGCCCGACATGATGGGGTTGGCCGCCAGGGCGAGGGCCAGGAAGGTGACGAGGGCAACGCCGGTGACGCCGTAAGTCTCGAAACCGTCAGCGGTAGGTCCGACGCTGTCGCCGGCATTGTCGCCCGTACAGTCGGCGATGACACCGGGGTTCTTCGGGTCGTCTTCGGGAAGATGGAAGACGATCTTCATGAGGTCGCTGCCGATGTCGGCGATCTTCGTAAAGATACCGCCGGCGATTCTCAGTGCGCTTGCGCCCAGGGACTCACCGATGGCGAAGCCGATGAAGCTCGGTCCCACCAGTTCTTTCGGCAGGAACACAAGGATACAGATCATAAAAAAGAGTTCGACGCTCACAAGGAGTAGGCCCACGCTCATACCGGAGGTCAGCGGAATGTTGACGACGTTGACCGGCTTGCTGGACAGCGAGGCGAAGGCCGTGCGGGAGTTGGCCATCGTATTGATTCTCATGCCGAACCAGGCAACGCCGTAGGAGCCGAGGATGCCGAGGATGGAGCAGACGAGAATAATAATCATATTTCCCACTGGTGCATGGGAAAGGCCCATGAAGTAGTAGACCATACAGACGGCGATCAATACCCAGAGAATGATGAGGAATTTACCCTGCTGAGCGAGGTAGGATTTACAGGTTTCCCAAATAATCCCTGACACCTCAAGCATCGATTTGTGAGCAGGAAGATTCTTGGTCTGGCTATACTGCATGGCGGCAAAAATCAAGCCGATGATACAGACAAGCAAACCGAAATACATGATGGAAGTACCGGCCATCTGGCTTCCAAGAATCGTAAACGATGTCTTGCTGAGGTCCGGCAGAACGATGTCTGCCTCGCTTGCGAAGGCGAGAGGGCTCATGAGCAGAACCGAACCCGCCAGGACGCAAAGGGCAATAAACAACCTACGTGCGCTCATAAAGATAACCTCCTTGCAACGGAATTTTTGTTGACACAGAACTGTGTTTTGCGGAGCTGTATCCATAATATAAGTGTAAAGATGTGCCACCCCGGCACTCGGCATATTGTAAAATGATTGTCCCGCAAAGTCAACGAACTTATGAAAAAATTCACAATAGGAAAGCGGTCCGATAGGCCGTCGTTGCCGGGGGTGCGGAAGGTTGGCGCCGACGGCTCGGCGGGGCCACAGGGGCAGCGCGGAGGGTCCCGAATGTGGTCACATACAGATGCCGGTTATGGTCACATTCCGAGGCCGTCGATGGTCGTGCCGCAGAAGACGCAGCGGCCGTTTTCCAGGCTGTAAGAAAGGATGGAGAACCCGTAGCGCTTGATAACCGTTTTTCCGCAGCCGTGGCACACCGTGTCTTCGCCGCCGGCACCGGGGACGTTGCCCACGTAAACATACCGCAGACCCTCGGCCAGCCCTATGTCCCGTGCCCTGAGCAGGGTCTCCGGAGGGGTGCGCCCGGCGTCGAGAAGTCTATAGGTGGGATAGAAGGCGCTGACGTGCCACGGTGCCTCGGGCCCCAACTCGTCCCTGATGAAGCGGGCCACGGCCCCGAGCTCCCCGTCGCCGTCGTTGTGGTCCGGGATGACGAGGGTGGTGATTTCGATCCAGATGCCGAGCGCCTTGTATGACCGTATGGTGGAGAGCACCTTGTGTAAGTCCGCCTTGCAGACGCGGCGGTAAAACGTGTCGGAAAAGCCCTTCAGGTCGATGTTGGCCCCGTCCAGAAAGGGGCGTATGGAGGCGAGGGGCTCGTCCTCGATGTATCCGTTCGTCACGAAGTTCGTCAGCAGGCCTTGTTTCTTGGCAAGCACGGCAATGTCAAAGGCATATTCGTAGAAGACCGTCGGCTCCGTGTAGGTGAAGGAGATGCTCTTGCACCCCGACTTCGTGGCCAGGGACAGGGCCTCCTGCGGCTCCATGGCCTGGCCGTCGATGAAGCCCCCGGCCTGGGGAAGCTGGGAGATCTCGTGATTCTGGCAATGGAGGCACTGAAAGTTGCAGCCCGCTGTGGCTATGGAAAAGGCCCGTGAGCCGGGCATGAAATGGTACAGCGGTTTCTTCTCGATGGGGTCCACGTGGTATGCGCAGGGAAGGCCGTAGACGAGGCTGTACAGCGTGCCCTGCCGGTTTTCGCGTACGCCGCAGAGCCCCCGTTTGCCCTCGGCGATAACACACCGGTGCCGGCAGAGGCCGCACTCCACCGTCATTTCTTCCTGTACCCTATAGAACAGGGCCTCTTTCATCGCTATCCCTCACATAGTCATTAGGTTTG
The DNA here is from genome assembly GCA_964651435.1 of uncultured Pseudomonadota bacterium. Taxonomy (GTDB): domain Bacteria; phylum Desulfobacterota; class Syntrophorhabdia; order Syntrophorhabdales; family CAYQXL01; genus CAZYVU01. The sequence goes on along the minus strand of CAZYVU010000039.1, from coordinate 14,327 downwards.
TTTAGTTTGTCAAGCCTATCCCCTTCCCCATCCCCTCGTCCTTATCTTCTCGACCCAAAACCCAAAACCCAAAACCCAAAACCCAAAACCCAAAACCCAAAACCCAAAACTTATAACGGTTCTCTAAAAAGTTATATTTCAAGACCTGACCCCAGAGTTTGCGGTGAAGACGAGGCGGATGACGTCGTCCATGGTCCGGGCCGGGGCGAAGACGAGGCGCCTTCTGACGTATTTTGGGATGTCCTCGAGCTCCCGCATGTTTTCCTCGGGAATGATGACCTTCTTCATCTTTGCCCGGAGCGCCGCCAGCGTCTTTTCCTTCAGGCCGCCGACAGGAAGGACGCGGCCCGTCAGGGTGATCTCGCCCGTCATGGCGATGCTGCGGTTCACGGGCTTCTTGCTGATGGCGCTGAGCAGGGCGATGGCCATGGTGATGCCTGCCGAGGGCCCGTCCTTGGGGATGGCCCCCTGCGGTATGTGGACGTGGATCTCCAGGTCGTCAAATACGGCGGGGTTGATGTCCAGGTCCTGCGCCTTTGACTTGATGTAGGTGAGGGCCGCCTGGGCCGACTCCTTCATCACGTCGCCCATGTTGCCCGTCAGCGTCAGCTCTCTCTTGCCGCTGCGGCACGACGCCTCGATGTAGAGCACGTCGCCGCCGAACTCCGTCCACGCAAGGCCGGAGACGACGCCGATGGAATCCCTGTCCACCTCCCGCTCGGGCAGGAACTTGGGAGGCCCGGCGAACCGGGGCAGGTTCTTCGCCGTAATGACGATCTCTTTCGTCTCTCCCTCGGCCACCTTCCGGGCCACCTTCCGGGCCACGGCCGCCAGCTCGCGGTCCAGGTTCCTTAAGCCCGCTTCCCTCGTGTAGTCCTGGATGATTTTTGTGAGGGCGCTGTCGGCGATGGTGAGCTGTTTGGGCTTCAGCCCCGTCTCGGAAAGCTGCTTCGGCACCAGGTACTGCCGGGCGATGGCCAGCTTCTCCTGCTCCGTATACCCCGGAATGTAGATCGTCTCCATGCGGTCCTGGAGGGCCGAAGGGATCGTGTCCACCTGGTTGGCCGTGGTGATGAACATGACTTTCGACAGGTCGAAGGGCACGTTGAGGTAGTGGTCGCTGAAGGAGTTGTTCTGCTCCGGGTCCAGCACCTCCAAAAGGGCGCTTGCGGGATCGCCGCGAAAGTCCGTACCGATCTTGTCGATCTCGTCCATCATGAAAACGGGGTTGTTCGTGCCCGCCTGCTTGATGCACTGGATGATCCTGCCGGGCATGGAGCCCACGTAGGTCCTCCGGTGGCCCCGTATCTCCGCCTCGTCCTTCATGCCGCCCAGGGATATGCGGGTAAACTGCCGTCCGATGGCCCGTGCGATGGACTTGCCCAGCGACGTCTTGCCCACGCCGGGGGGGCCCACGAAGCAGAGGATGGGGCCCCGCATCTCGCCCTTCAGCTTAATGACGGCAAGGAATTCGAGGATGCGCTCCTTCACCTTCTCCAGGTCGTAATGGTCCTCGTCCAGGATCGTCTTGGCCTGCCCTATGTCGATGTTGTCCTTCGACGACTTGTTCCAGGGGATGTCGACGAGCCACTCGATGTAGTTGCGCACCATGCTCGACTCCATGGCGTCGGGGTGCATCATGTCAAGCCGTTCGAGCTGCTTGCGCGCCTCCTTGTCCACATCCTTGGGCATCTTGGCCCGCTTGATGCGCTTTCTCAGCTCGTCGATCTCCTCCATGCGGTCGTCCGGCTCGCCGAGCTCGTTCTTAATGGCCTTCATCTGTTCCCGCAGGAAGTACTCTCGCTGGCTCTTCGACATCTCCTCCTTGGCCTGCGAGAGGATCTTTGCCTGCATGTTCAGGAGCTCGATCTCTTTGCCCATGATCTCGGAAAGCTTTTTCAGCCGCTTCACGGGATCGACGATCTCCAGTATTTCTTGCGACTTCTCGACGCTCAGGCCCATGTTCGCCGCCGCAATGTCGGCAAGCCGGCCGGGCTCGTCGATGGTGTCCAGGACCATGAGGATGTCCGGCGGGACCATGCGCCCCATGGTCACGACCTTCTCCATCTCCTCCTTCACGTACCGCATGAGGGCCTCGATCTCCAGCGTGATCTCCGTGATCACGGGCTCCTCCATGACCTCGATCTTGACCAGGAAGCTGGGCGCCTCCTGCACGTACCGGATGATCCGTGCCTTTTTCATACCCTGGATAAGCACCTTCACCCTGCCGTCGGGAAGCCTGAGCATGCGCATGATCTGCGACACGACCCCGACGGTGTAGATGCGGTCGGGCAGCGGGTCCTCGTCCGTCAGGTCCTTCTGGGCCGCCACGACGATGAGCCTGTCCTTTGAAAGGGATTTTTCCACGGCGTTGATCGACATGTCGCGGCCCACGAAAAGCGGCAGCGTAACGGACGGATACATGACCATGTCCCGAACGGGCAGAAGCGGAAGTACTTCGGGGACGTCAAACATTTCTTTATCAATCATACCCTTATTATTGCCTCCCTATTGGAATAGGCTGTTCAGGAGCGGAAAAAGGCCTTGAATGCCCTGTAGGTTTCGTATATGTCGAGCTTGCTGGAAATCTCGAAAGGAGAGTGCATGGTGAGAAGGGACGGGCCGCAGTCCAGGACGTCCATCCCGTGTTGGGCGAGGAATTTTGCCACCGTTCCGCCTCCCCCCTGGTCCACCTTGCCCAGTTCGGCGGCGTGCCAGAGGATGCCGTGCTCGTTGAAGAGCCTCCTGATCTCGCCCACGTACTCAGCGTTGGCGTCGCTGGCGCCGCCCTTTCCGCCATGGCCGGTGAACTTGGAGATGCAGATGCCCCTGCCGAGCATCGACGCGTTCTGCCGCTCGTGAACCTCCTGGTAATCCGGGTTGACGGCGGCGTTCACGTCGGCCGAGAGCGCCCTGGAGCGGAAGAGGATCTCCTTCAGGCGGCCGTAATCGAGGGACGGGTCTATCTTCTTGAGAACGCCGTACAGGAAGACGGTGAGGAAGGATGACTGCAGGGCCGTGTTCCCCTCCGACCCGATCTCCTCCTTGTCGGCAAAGATGGCGAGGCATGAGCGCCGGGGCTTTTCGCACCCCGCGATGGCCTCCAGCATGGCGAAGGCGCTGGCGCGGTCATCCTGGCCGTAGGCGCCGATCATGCTCCGGTCGAGGCCCACGTCCCGGGCGGGGAAGGCGGGCACCACCTCCAGCTCGGCGCTGATGAAGTCCTCCTCGCAGATGCCGTAGCGGTCGGCAAGGATGGACAGAACGGCGTGCTTCACGGGCTCCTTGTCCACGCCCGCCATGGGCAGGCTACCGAAGAGGAGCGTCAGCTTCTCGCCCTCGATGGCCTCGGAGAGCTTCTTTTGCTCCTGCGTCGACCGCGACAGGTGGGGTAGCAGGTCGTCGATGGCAAAGACGGGGTCGTCGGGCCCGTCGCCGAGGGAGATGTCGACGGTGCTGCCGTCGGCCCTCACAACGACGCCGTGGATGGCGAGGGGAATAGAGACCCACTGGTACTTCTTGATGCCGCCGTAGTAGTGGGTCCTGAGCAGGGCAAGGTCCACGTCCTCGTAGAGCGGGTTCTGCTTCAGGTCCAGGCGCGGCGCGTCCGTGTGGGCGGCGACGATGTTGAGGCCCTCGTCAAAGGGGGCGCTCCCTGCCACGAAGGCGATGAGCTCCTTGGCGCGGTTGACGCCGAAGCATCTGAGGGAGCCGTCGGCGGAGAAGCCTCGCTCGCTCAGCCTGCCCACGACAAAGGCTGCCGCCTCGCGCTCCGTCTTGGCCCCGTCAAGAAATCGTTTGTAGGCCTCAGCGAAATCAAAGATCTCCTTGATTTCGGGCTTCGTTTTCAGCTTCCATCCCGGTGTCTCGATCATGGCGGCGAATAGTGTACCCCGAAGAGTCCCTATGAGTCAATTGACGTGACAACAAGCAATTTTCTCTTGCCTCGACGCCCATTCAGTTGTAAATAAATACGTTACTGTCCCGCATTGGTTGGAGCTAAAGAAGGGGCTGCTAAACGGAAGTATTATCACAACATGTCTCGTGTGGGGAGTCGGCAGGGGAAGGCCGGCATGGCGGTAGCTTGTCGAAGCCCGTCCGGGGTCACATCTTCAATTGTCAATTTTCCCATCCACATAGTGCGGAATACTCCAATCGTTCATAGATAGCCGAAGGAGAAGAGATGAACCGAAGAGCGCTCATTACGGGCATTACGGGCCAGGATGGCTCCTATCTTGCCGAATTTCTCATCGACAAAGGGTACGAGGTCCACGGGCTTATCCGGCGGGCCAGCACGTTCAACACGGGACGTATCGACCATATTTACGCAGACCCGCACCTGGAAGGCGCCCGCCTCTTTCTGCACCACGGCGACCTGTCCGACGGCGGCCAGCTCGTTAACCTTATATATAACGTGAAGCCGCACGAGATATACCACCTGGGCGCACAGAGCCACGTGAGGGTAAGTTTCGACGCACCTGAGTTCACGGGCGACATCACGGGCCTGGGAACGACGAGGCTCCTCGAAGCCATCAGGAGGAGCGGCATCGAGACGCGGTTCTACCAGGCATCGTCGTCGGAGCTTTTCGGCGCATCGCCGCCGCCCCAGAGCGAGGCCACTCCGTTCTACCCCCGGAGCCCCTATGCGGCCGCCAAGATCTACGCCTACTGGATGGTCGTCAACTATCGCGAGGGATACAACCTCTTCGCCTGCAACGGCATCCTCTTCAACCACGAATCCCCGCGGCGCGGCGAGACCTTTGTCACGCGCAAGATCACCAGGGCCGTTGCCAACATCCTTTCGGGCAACCAGAAGAAGCTTTACCTGGGCAACCTCGATGCCAAGCGCGACTGGGGCTTTGCGCCCGAATACGTGGAGATGATGTGGCTCATGCTCCAGCAGGACGGCCCCGACGACTACGTTGTGGGCACCGGCGAGAGCCACACGGTGCGGGAATTTGTGGACAAGGCCTTCGGCTACGCCGGCGTCGAGCTCGAATGGACGGGATCGGGTGCATCGGAACGCGGCATCGTGAAGTCGGTCGCAGTATCCGAAGTTCAAAGTGCAAAGTTAAAAGTGCAAAGCTCGGCATCGGGCACGCGGCCCCCAGCCTCCGTTCCTCCCAACTCCGAACTCCGAACTCCGAACTCCCAACTCCGAACTCCGAACTCCGAACTCCGAACTCCGAACCCCCAACTCCGAACTCCCAACTCCGAACTCTCACCAGCTCTCCGTCCCGGCGACACCATCGTTGAGGTCGATCCCCGCTATTTCCGGCCCACCGAGGTGGTGCATCTCCAGGCCGATATCAGTAAGGCGCGCAGGCTCCTGAACTGGGGGCCCCGTGTTACCTTCGACGAGCTCGTCAAGATCATGGTCGACTGCGACCTCAGGGCATCGGGCATCGAGGGGCCGGGCGAGGGTCTGGAGGCCTGCAACGCCAAGTGTTTCTCCTACACGAACCACGCCTTCTCCGCCCACGAGCAGATCCGGGAAAATTAAACCGCAAAATTTTTCTTGACAAAAATGATTTCCTGTCTCTATAATTCAGCATATAGTTTACAAACCGCTAATATTTTTGGCTCAAAGGGGGGCCGCATGAAAGTTTCTCAACATAGGCTGGTTGGTTTCGTCATTTTCTTATCTGTTCTTCTTCTCTTCGCCACGTCCACTCTCGTTTCTGCCGACGTTGAGGGTAAGGTCCTCGGCACCGTTGCCGGCACCAAAGGTGCGTCGGTGCTCACCCCATTCGGCTCATGGGTTCCTGTCGGAGAGCGTCTCTATCCGGCCGTTGACGGCACAAGCCTCAGGTCGGGAGAGGGCATCTTTTCCCTGCAGCTCAAGGACAGCACGAAAGTAGAGGCAAGTCCGCAGACCGAGCTGGCCCTCAAGGGCGCCAGGGGCGCATACGAGATCCGGCTTGAGAAGGGCAGCGTGCTGTTCAGGGTGCCACAGGGCGTGTCGGCTGTCGTGGTGACGCCGACGGCGAGGGTGGTTGTGCCTGCCGTCGACAAGCAGGCCGGCAAAGCCATCACCAGCTCTACCACCGACAGAATAGGCACCGTGTCCTTTGACGGCGACCGGAGCAAGGTCTTCTGCTCGAACGGTGAGTTCTCGGTAGCGAATGCATCGGGCTCCGAGAGGCAGGTACTGGCGCGGGGCGTTAGCGCCGTCGTCAGCGGCGCCGGCGGCGCCAAGATCGAGCTGGCCCAGGGCGGTGTAGGCAAAAGCGTTACGGCTGCTCTGCCGGCCGCAGGTGCTGCCGTTGCCGGTGTTGGTGCGGGTGTAGCCGTCACGGCTGCCCAGGCCGCATCCTCGTCCAGCTATCTGGTTCCTGCCGGAAGCAGCATCAGCGACGACGTGGGCGCCCACATGGTGAGCCCCAGGCGTCTGAAACCAAGGCCGTTCTAACAAAAGAAAGGCCGGTTAGTTGAAATCGAGAGGGCCGGGGCCGCGTGCCCCCGCCCTCAAGCAGTTCTTCCCCCTTAATCCGGTTCACATTCATGCGATCAGCTCTTAAATTCGCACTAATCCTCTGTCTTCTTCCCCTTGCCTTTGCGTGCTGCAGCCCCTACTCCATTCCCTGGAACCATCCTGTCATTAACCCTGTGGCCCTGAAGGAGCAGGAGGAGGCCAGGAGGCTGCAAAACCTGAACGAGCTGGTGCTCCGTTCGGCGGCCATGCGCACGGCCACGGAGAGCATGGACTACGTCATAGGACCGGAGGACCTGCTGCAGATCGAGGTGTTCCAGGTGGAGGAGCTGAAGCGGGAGGTGCGGGTCAACTATGCGGGGTACATTGGGCTGCCCGTTGTCGGTCAGGTCATGGCCAAGGGCCGGACGGCCGCTGAGCTGGAGCAGGACCTGACGGCGGCCTTGGGAAAATACATACACGATCCCGTCGTGTCCGTCTCCATCAAGGAGTATAGGTCCCAGAACATCCTCGTTACGGGTGCCGTCGGGAAGCCGGGCATCTACAGTGTCCTGGGGCAGAAGTATCTTGTCGATATGCTCTTTCTTGCCCAGGGGCTCAAGGAGGAGGGAAAGACGTGCTACATCTTCCGTCCCACGGGCCGCGCCGAAGGTGATGAGGGGGCGGGTACGGAGACGCTGGTTATCGACCTTTACGAGCTCGTCACCAAGGGCGACCGGCGCCTCAACATCCCCGTGTTCAGCGGCGACGTGATACACGTGCCGCCCATCGGTGTCGTTTACGTGGACGGCTCTGTGCGAAAGCGTGGGCTCCACAAGATGACGGGCCGGATGACGGTGGTCCGGGCCATTGCCATGTCCGAGGGCATGAGGTTTACCGCAGACAGCTCGGACGTGAAGATCCTCCGGGACACGGGGACGGGGGTGCGCGAGATCATCGAGGTAGACTACAGCAAGGCCCTGATGGAAACGGTGCATGACGTGGAGCTCCGGGACAACGACATCGTCATCGTGGGGAGCAGCGTCGTACGGAGCCTGTTGAGCACCGTCGTGCTCTGGATCAGGCCGTCCTTTACCTTCGGTGAGGCGAACGCATCGGTTACGGTGACGCCGCCCACCATTATTGAGACGTGGTAGCGGCCATGAGACCTTCAGAGATGAGCCATCATTCATTACAGCGACCGGCGGGGGCAGGGCTTTGGCCGAAGCCGCCGCGAAGAGGTGAAAAAGGGTGAGCAGCGAGTCGCCGACGGAAAAGTTGCCCGTTGAGCCCCTCTTCGGGGACAGGGATGTGGGGCCCGAGTACGAGCAGGAAGAGGGGGGCCGCCACCTGTGGGACTACGTCCACCTCATACTGAGGCGGAAATGGATCGTCCTCACCTTTTTCCTCGTCACCGTCACCACCGTCGTCATCGGTACCTACCTTATCACGCCCATCTACCGGGCCACCGTTACGCTCAAGATCGAGCCGCAGGCCCCGCCCATCGTCTTCGGACAGCAGCAGCAGATGTATTACGGCTATGCCAGCCCCGAGTTCATGGAAACGCAGCTCAAGGTGCTGCAGAGCAAAAAGCTGGCGCGGCGCACCATACGGGCCATGGGCATCAGCCGCACCGGCCGGACGGCTGAAAGGGCAAAGGTGGAAAGGCCGGCGCGCCGTTCGGTGGGACGAGGGGCAGGCGCGAAGCAGCAGGACGAGGAGTCGGCCGACCATGTCGAGTCTTCGGCCGTAAACGACCTGCTCTCGAACCTGACCGTCATGGTCGTCCCGAAGACGAAGCTCGTCAACGTGAGTGTCGATGACGCCGATCCGGAGCTTGCGGCCCGGGCCGTCAACGAGGTCGCCAACTCCTATATCGGCCTCAACATGGAGAGCGCCTTCGAATCGACCATACAGGCCCGCGACTGGCTGGAAAAGCAGCTCATCGAGATGAAGGCGAAGGTGGAGCGGTCGGAAGAGGCCCTGAACCGTTTCGTCTCGGCCAACAGGATCGTGAGGCCCCTGGTCTCGGCCATCGATTCGCCCGCCGGTGGCCAGGGAGACGAAAAGCGCGGCAAAACGGTCAATTTCGACCGCCTCGACGAGCTGACGGCCGAGCTCTCCAAGGCGACGTCGGAGCGCATCAACAAGGAGATGCTCCTCAAGGAGGCCAGGGAGGACGACGAAACACTCCTCTCCAGCATCGCAACGACGCCGGGCGTGGAGGCCATTCGCAAGGAGCTTGTGGCAAAGGAAACGGAGTACAGCAAGCTCTCCGTCATCTATAAGCCCGAGTACCCCAAGATGGCCAAGCTGAACGAGGAGATCAAGGCACTGAAGGCCCAGATCGCCCGGGAGGCGGGGCGCACCATCTCGACGCTGCGGAAGGACTACCAGTTTGCTGTGGCCAGGGAGAATTTCCTCCAGTCGGAGATCGAGAAGTACAAGCAGGAAGCGCTGGCCATGAACGACAAGACCGTTCAGTACCAGATCCTGAAGCGCGACGCCGACACGAACCGGGAGCTCTACAACGGCATCCTACAGCGGCTCAAGGAGACGGGCATTTCGGCGAGCCTGACGACGAGCAACATCGTCGTGCTGGACAAGGCAGACCCGCCCCGGAAGCCGCACAAGCCCGACAGGCTCAAGAACATCCTCTTCGCCCTTGTCATCGGCGCCTGCGGCGGCATCGGCCTGGCCTTTTTCGTCGAATATCTGGACAACACGGTGAAGACGCCCGACGACGTGGAGAAGACCATCCTGCTGCCGTCGCTCGGTATCGTCCCCCACCAGTCGCTCCTCGTCGAGGGCGAGGTAAAGCCCATGGTGAGCGGTGTCACCGCCACAGACAAAAAGTCGACGCTCGTCGAGGCCTACCGCTCCATCGGCACCTACATCCAGTTTGCATCGCCCGTCAGGGCCCCGAGGATCATCCTGATCACCTCGGCCAGGAGCGGCGAGGGCAAGACGACGACGTGCATCAACCTGGGTGTGACGCTCGGCAACTCCATAGGCAGAGGCATCGTCGTCGACTGCGACCTGCGGAAGCCCCAGCTCCACAAGGTCTTTAACATGGACAACAGCAACGGCCTGAGCTCCTACCTGACGGGCCACGTGGAGATCGATACGGAAGGGTTCATCCACCAGTCGCACGTCCCCAACCTCGATGTCATCGTCGCCGGCATCATCCCTCCGAACCCGTCGGAGCTCTTGAGCTCATACCGCATGAAAGACCTCATTACAGAGCTCTTCGGCAGGTATGCCTTCGTCCTCCTCGATTCACCGCCTGTGCTGGGGCTCTCTGACAGCCTCATTCTGAGCACCTCCATCGACGGCGTCGTTCTCGTCGTGCGCGCCGGCCTGACGCCGAAAGAATCGGTGATCCAGGCCAAGAAGCTGCTCCGCGGCGTCAACACCCGCATCCTCGGCGTGGTGCTCAACGGTATCAGAGAATCGGACCTCCGGTACAGCTCCTACAACTATTACTACTCCTACTACTACGCCGAGGAAGAGCCGGGCAAGAAGGTGCGAAAGTCGAGAAGGGCGAAACCAAAGCCCGATTCGCAGGCCGAGGCATGACAGTCGCCTTCAGGCGGACCGCCGTGGCCGTCTCCGTCATCATGGTCGTGGTGCTTCTCAGGCCCCTTGTAGCCCAGGTCATTACCGCAAGCCCCCAGGCGAGCGCGACGAGGCTCCGCCTGGCGCGGGCGGTGGTGCCTGAGGACGCGGGGTACGCCATGCGCCTTGCCCTGGTCGACTACGTGACCCACGACCGGGAGGCGTTGGAGCGGGCGGTAACATACCTGCGCAAGGCCTTGGCGAAAAACCCTGCCGAGGGCCGGGCATGGCTGCTCCTTGCCCGAAGCTACGAAGACCTCGGCCTCTCACCGCCTGCCACCTATGCCTTCAAGCGGGCGGGCCTCCTGGAGCGGAGCGACAAGGGCGTCCAGTGGGAGACGGGGGTGCTGCTGCTCACGCAGGGGCAGACAAAGGACGCTGTGCCCTTTTTCCGCCAGTATGTGGCCCTCAACCCGTCGGCACGCCCGGAAATCTACGGCCTCTTTTTCGCCATGGGGTTCCCTCCGGCCTACATCCTCGACACGCTGGTGGCGAACGAATACGGCGAGTATCGGGCCTACCTGGACTTCCTCATGGCCCACAGGCTTCTCTCCGAAGCGGAGGCCGTGTGGCAGCGCATGGGCTCATGGGATAGGTCGAGAACGGACTACCTCACCTACGTGGACTTCCTCATTAACGCCAACAAGATAGACCAGGCACTCACCGTCTGGGGCGAGTACCGCAGATCATTCGGCCTCCTCGGTGACCCGGACTCGGTGGCGAGCCTCATCTGGAACGGCAGCTTCGAGCTGCCCGTCCAGGACGGCGGCTTCGACTGGCGCCTGGGCAAGGCAGACGGCACAGACGTCTTCATCGACCAGGATGTCCGCCGCTCCGGCCGCGCCTCCCTAAGCGCCCAGTTCGACGGAACCTCGAACCCCGAGGTGTATCTCGCCTCTCAGATCGTTCCCGTCACCGGGGGCGGCCAGTACCTGCTCATGGCCCGCGTCTCCACAGAGGCCCTGACGACGCGCAACGGCATTATCCTCGAGGTGGCGGGCCAGGGCTGTCGGGGGCTTGCCAAAAAGACGGAGCCCGTCACCGGCTCCACGCCCTGGAAGGACCTGGAGCTCGACTTCACCGTGCCGCCGGAGTGCAAGGCCATCAAGGTCGGCATCAAGCGCGAGCGCTCCGACCGCTTCGACAACAAGATCTCCGGCGACGTGTGGGTCGACTCCGTCACCCTCTACCCCCAATCCTCCACCTCACAAACTCTGGGGTCATAAAAAACTCTGGGGTCAGGTCTTGCTTCGCCACTTTTTGAAGACCGTTTTGAGTTTTGAGTTATAGGTTTTGGGTTAGAAGAGAGGCGTGGGAGGGTTGAGGCGGGGGCGCAGGAAAAGAGCCCTGACCCTAAACGAACCAGACAAACCATATAAACCAGACAAACCAGACAAACGGTTCCCACTTCACCTGTGACTTCTGACGATTCCTCCTCAGGCTTCATCGATATTCACTGCCACCTGCTGCCCGGCCTCGACGACGGGCCCGACACCGCAGAGGAGTCGGTGGCCATGGCGACGACGGCCCGGGAAGACGGCATCACCCACATCTTCGCCACGCCGCACTACATGCCCGGATCCTACGAGAACAAGGCGGGCGCCATTCGCGAGGCCTTGACGCGGCTTCGGGAGCAGGTGCCCAAGGACATCGAGCTCCTGCCCGGCTCCGATGTGCGCATCATGCCGGATCTGCCGGAGCTCGTCGGCACCGACGAGGTGGCCACACTGGCCGGGTCTCCCTACCTGCTCATCGAGTTTCCCGAGTACGCCATGCCGCCCAACGTTGAGCACCTCATCTTTCAGTTGAGGCAGCGGGGCCTCATCCCCATCCTGACGCACCCGGAGCGCTGCCCCTACTTGCTCGACAAGCCCAAGCTTCTTAAAGGCCTGCGCGGCGAGGGCGTCCTCTGTCAGGTGACGGCGCTCAGCATTACCGGTGGGTTCGGCCGGGAGATAAAGAAGTTCACCCTTTCCCTCATCGACAAGGGTCAGGTCGAGTTCGTTGCTACCGACTCCCACGGTGTGTCGCGCCGCCCGCCGGTGCTGTCCAAGGCCTACCGCGAGGTCCTGCGCCAGTTCGACAGGGCCACGGCCGACAGGCTCTTCTATCAAAATCCGCGAAAGATCCTCGACGCCATACCGCCATCCCGTCAATAACCGCGAAGGGATGCCCCGTACCTTTTAACTGTCCCCCGCAGCCCGTACCCGGCACCCCCTCTCAGCACCCGGCACCCTCAACCACCCGTTCACCGCAACCCTAACCCCTATGACCGGTCTCTTCCTCGTCGCAATCGTCGTAGTCTCCACGCTGCTCTTTGGTGCCGTCGAGGAGTGGGCCATCGCCATTGTGGGCATCGTGACGGCGGTGGCCTTTATCGCCTTCGTCAGAAAGTGGGACCGTTTCCCCCTCTCGCCCACGCTCCCCCCGGGCGCCGATAGGGACCCCGATGCGGATTCCTATGTAAACCCCGATCCAAAGCGGCTCTTGATCCTCACGGCGGCCCTCTTTGCCTACGGTCTCTTTCAGCTCGTTCCCCTGCCCACGGTGCTCCTGAAGGCGATCCATCCGGCCCTCAAGACCCTCCTGGCCCTTCCGACCCTGCCGGCGGCCGCCGTCGCGCCCGACGCCGCATCCGCCCAGCCCATCGCGAGCCTGCCCATGTTCCACTCCATCTCCGTCTATCCCTTTGCCACGGAGCTGGAGCTGGCCCACGTCGCCATCTACCTCATGGTCTTTCTCATGGCCGCCTTCGGCTTCCACGACAAGGAAGACGTGAGAATTCTCATCCGCATGCTCGTCTTCTTCGGCTTCATTCTCGCCATCTTCGCCATCGTCCAGAGGGCCACGTGGAACGAAAAGATCTACTGGTTTTCCGCCATTTCGAACCCTCGTGCCCAGCCCTTCGGACCCTTCGTGAACAAGAACCACTACGCGGGATGGATAAACATGATCTTCCCCTTCGCCCTTGCCGCCGGCTTCACGGCGGCCACGCTGGACCGCAAGATCCGCTACCTCCTCTACGGGCTGGCCATGGCCGTGACGGTCTTTTTCAGCCTCTCACGCGGCGGCGTCATGGCCTTCTTTGCCGGTGTCTTCGTCTTCTGCCTCTTCGTGCTCAGCGCAAAGACCTCCCGCAGGCGCTTCATCCCCATCCTGCTCTTCGTGGCCGTCCTCATCGCCTTTCTGGCCTACCTGGGCGTTTCGCCCCTGCTGGAGCGTTTTTCGCAGCTCGACATCCCGCACCACGAGCGGGTAACGGTCTGGAAGGCCACGCTCGGCGCCTTTCTTGACTTTCCCGTCTTCGGCAGCGGCATCGGCACCTACGGGCACGCCTTCAAGCTCTACCACCCGGCGACGTGGTATTTCTACGATATGGCCCACAACGACTACGTTCAGCTCCTCATGGAGGCAGGCGTCGTCGGCACGGCCCTCGTCACGGCCTTCATCATTCTCGTCCTGAAAATCTTCGTCTCCTCGGAATGGACGGAGCGCGAGACATACCTGAAGGGCGCGTTCTTCGCCTCCTTCACCACCATCGCCTTTCACAGCATCATGGACTTCAACCTCCACATTCCGTCGAACGCCATCCTCCTGGCCCTCCTCGCCGGCCTCTCCGTGTCCCTCAGCCGGCTGAATGAAGAATAGAGGCAGTTATATAGTTTGTTTAGTTTGTTTAGTTTGTTTAGTTTGTTTAGTTTGTTTAGTTTGTTTAGTTTATTAGGTTTATTAGGTTAAATGCGGCTGCGCCCATGAAGGTACTGCGTTTTGAAGATCTGGATTGTTGGCAGGAGGCAAGGAAGCTGGCGAACCTCACCTATAGGGCCATAAGAAACAACGCGGGCTTTAGTCGGGATGCAAGGCTAAGAGACCAATGCATCGGTGCGGCAGTATCCGTGTCGGGCAATATAGCGGAAGGATTTGTCAGGAGATCGAACCGGGAGTTCACACAGTTTCTTTTTATAGGGGTCTCGTCCGCAGCCGAGCTTCAGTCGCATCTTTACTTGGCCAGGGACCAAGGATACCTGGACGATCCATCCTTTGAGCAGTTGTATGAGCAGGCAGGCAAGACCGCCAAGCTAATTTCAGGCCTGATTACCTACCTTCTCAAGAACATGGAACGCACGACCAAGAAAAGGCAGTAAAACGGCCTGTTAGATTGAGAACCAGACAAACCAAACAAACCAAACAAACCAAACAAACCAGACAAACCAGACAAACCAGACAAACCAAACAAACCAGACAAACCAGACAAACGGGTTTTCACTATGCCTACTGAACTTATCATAGAAGCCGG
>CAZYVU010000038.1:17107-29063 GCA_964651435.1 uncultured Pseudomonadota bacterium | reverse complement strand
CTTGACCCATATTACCTGCCAATCGAGCATATGGCATGCTGTCTGTGATCGTGGATTACGGAAAGAAATGGAGCAAATTACGATTGCGTTGGTTCAAACCTAAACCCCTTCTCCCTGAAGAGCTTTATACACACCTCTGATACCTGCGGATCGTATAAAATGCCTTTGTTCTTTTCTATCTCGTCAAGTGCCGCATCTATTCCAAGGGCAGGTCTATAGGGACGGTGGGAAGCCATGGATTCCACGACATCGGCAACGGCAAGGATGCGGGCTTCCATAATGATCTCGTCACCTTTCAACCCCCGGGGATACCCCGATCCATCCATCCGCTCGTGGTGCCCGTAGACGATTTCGGCTAAGGGCCAGGGAGAGCCGACGTCCTTTAATATCGCATAGCCATGCTCAGCGTGGAGCCGTATGAGGGACATCTCAGTGGGAGTAAGCTTTGTCGGCTTACTTAAGATCTCCGCAGGGATTGATATCTTTCCGATGTCATGGATAGAGCCCGCCAGGCGGATACCTTCTCTCTTCTCCGGGGGAAGGTTCATCTCTGCAGCAATAGTTCGGGCAAGGTCCGTTACTCTCCTCTGGTGCCCTGCCGTATAGGGGTCCCTAGTCTCCACCGCTATTGTCAAGACCTGGATGGTGGTACTGACGGCGCGGCGAAGCCCTTCCAGGGTCTCCTTCAATCTTTCCTCAGCAACCTTTCGCTCAGTGATGTCCTCGGAGACGCCCAGGAGGTACTTCGTGGATCCATCGGAACCCCGAATGCAGACCTTCCGGGTATGGAGAAGCCGCTGTCCTTTCCTGGCCGTCAGGATAGGTTCTTCCGGGATATCCAGGAAACCAACATCTCCATCGAGTACTTCCCGGTCCTTGGCCATGAAGTGGACTGCCTGTTTGGGAGGGAATAGGTCCAGGTTGTTCTTCCCGATCAAAGTCCTGCGGTCATATCCTAGGAGCTCCTCTCCGGCACGATTGAATATGATAAAACGCAGGTCTTCTGCCTCTTTGAGGAAAATCATGAGGGGGACATTTTCAACGACTGCCTCGATGAGCGCTTTCGACTCCTTCAGTTCCGCCTCGGCCAGCTTGCGTTTGGTAATATCGCGGTTACTTGCGCGCATTCCCATAAAAACCCCCTTTTCATCATATACCGTCTGGCAGGTGTGGCCGATCCACCGTCTTGTCCCGTCGGACCGGATGATAGAAAACTCCATTTCGTCAGTATGGCCTTTACGGCGCTCATTGGTCTTGTGACGGATAAAAGCGGGTCGATGATCCGGATGAATGATCCGGTCAAGCAAATCCGGATCAACCAGAAACTCTTCAGCCTTATACCCTGTAATCCGTTCACAGGAAGGAGAACAGTAGACAAAGCCATCCTGGGGGTCAAGCCAATACTCCCAGTCATAGGTGTTCTCTGCAACGATACGGTATTTCTGATCATTAACACGTTCCTTATCCGCAGCCTGCTTACGCTCGGAAATGTCGCGAATATTGCACTGCACCAACTTTGCCTTGTCGACGAGATATATATCAGCATTAACATCTTTTCCGGCCTT
Organism: uncultured Pseudomonadota bacterium; assembly: GCA_964651435.1. Classification (GTDB taxonomy): domain Bacteria; phylum Desulfobacterota; class Syntrophorhabdia; order Syntrophorhabdales; family CAYQXL01; genus CAZYVU01. Next base: position 27,498 of record CAZYVU010000038.1, on the reverse strand, counting down.
GGTTCTTACCGGAACATCCCCATACTGAATAATCCCGATTTCGTCCAAGGTTTGCAACATCCCTTGGAAATCATCCATATGGAGCAGCACACCGACATCCTGGAGCTTTTTCCCTATGGTCTCCTCGATGGAATAGCCCGACAGCTCTCTAAAGGCCGGATTGGCATTGACAATACTCCCTTGTGATCTTTCGAGAAGTAGAATCCCGTCGCTTGCTGTCTCGTAAGCACGCCTGTAGGTCGCTTCAGCCTCCCTTAATGCGTTTTCTAAACGTCTGCGCTCGGTGATGTCCTCGATAGAAACAAGGATCGTTTGTGTGCCGAAGGTTTTCCGATATATGCGGCGGGCATTGAGCAGCATCACCTTGCGGCCGATGTCTTTGAAATCATGGACAACCTCGAAGTCGTCCACGGCTACGTTTTCCGAAAGGAGTCCCTCGAGGAGCGCCCGGAGTTCAGGGATATTCCATTGTCCGTCGCCAAGTTCGTAAATTTTGTGTCGTAGCGTTTCCGCAGGCGTTGCCTGAAACGTGGCATAGAAATTGCTGTTGGCTGAGAGCACTGTCAGGTTGGCATCGAGCACAACAAGGGGTCCGCGTACCGTTTCAACGATGCTTTCGGCGTATCTGAGCGCCTCCTGGACCTTCTGCTCTCTCCGCTTGCTCTGGGATTCTACTCTTTCCAGCTCAGCTATCCGCTGATCCTTCTGCTTGTTAGCGTCTCTCATGCCGGAGCCCTCCGGAGCTCTCTTGTAAAACAACATTTTTGATCATTTCCCCATTGCTATTCCCTCCAGCCACAGGCTCTCAATATATTATCCGTTTCTTTCTTCTTACTCGCAAGCAGAAAACAGAGGAAAGGAACGAAGCGGTCCGCCTATTTTAAGGTGTTGATTGCCGAATGGGGGGTTCAAATCCCGCCGTCGGCACCATATACCTCATATACATCATTTGATAAACTACCCTATAAACAGGCTTTTAACCTGTTTCTGTCGATCACTCTCAGAGCTTCTGTCGCATTGGTCAAACTCGATGGCTTCCGACCGCATGTGGAGGATTCCTTCCGTAGGGCGGCCGGTTTTGCTTCTCTTTTTTCCCAAACGGACATACAATTGTCTATAGGGTGACCCTATCTGCCGCGTGGGCCGCGGAGATAGCTTCGGCCATACGACAAGGGTCGCACGTTCGGCAAGCGCCGGGAGGTGTAGCCATGTGTAGGACATTGAAGATGGTTCTTCTGTTTCTCGCCCTTATCACTATGAGTCTATCGACCCCTCAGAAAGCGCCTGCCCTCGAGACTGCAGATTTCATCGTTCGCGATCTGACGGGTCAGCTCACCGACGAACAGGTCGGTCGGCTGACGGCCGGCGCCGAGGAGAAGCTCGGAAGGGTTGTCGCTTACTACGGCACCGACTCCGGCGTGCATCGCATGGGGAAGATGAGGCTTCAGTTCGACAACCCCCGGGGCGGAGCGACCTACTCGACCGTCTTCCTGATGGTGAAAGAGGGGAACAATCGGGTTCGCATCGTTCGCGTCTATGGTGTGAAGGGCGAGCCGGAAATGGTGGCCCACAAGCTGACGCACGCCGTTTTTCCTACCGGAGACAAGCTGGTGCGCAACATGATGGGCATCCCCATGGAGGTCCGCTTCGGCAACCCCATAACCTTTCCTATGTGCGGGTTCACGCACGACGAATGGGTGCTCGCCTTTCGCAAGAGCAATGCATATGTCCCCCTTGCGGCGTTGGGGCCCGACCACGAACAATGGGGCATGACCACTCGCGATGGGGTGCCTATCGTTGTCGACAAGGCCAAACAACACATCATGTATGCCGAATCGGGATCGTTCGGCTCCTTCCTTCTCAGCACGTACGGGCCGGAAAAGGTGAAAAGGTTCTACAATCTTTCTCTTGAAGCAGGGAGACCGTGGCAGCAGGTCTTCGGATTGTCACTGGCAGAGCTGGAGGCGAAGTGGCTTCAATCCCTTGATGAGGGCAATAAACCCGACGAAGCGAGGATATCCTTATTGCTGAAGCTGGTGAAAAACGACCCCAACCAAGCCTGCACGGCGGCGCAGGAATTGGCAGGCAAGAAGAGGGTATCTCCGCCCGACTCCCGCCCCTCGCCAGGTGGCAGAAGAAGAATTCCGTAAGACCTGGAACTGACCACGTTCGACGATTGGGCGGCGGAACATCGTGAAGGGCCTTCGCCCAATCTGTTATGCTATTGCAGGGACCATGAACATACAGATATTCGGCACGCTCAAGTGTCAGGAAACGAGGAAGGCAGAGCGGTATTTCAAGGAGAGAAGGATACCCTTTCAGTTTATCAACCTCGCCGAGAAGGGCCTGAGCAAGGGAGAGCTCACCAGGGTCAAGGCCGCAGTGGGCCTCGACAACCTCATGGACCGGGAGGGGAAGCGCTACGCACAGCGCAACCTCACGTACCTAACGCACAACCCGGAGGAAGAACTGCTCGCCGACCCCCTCCTCCTCAAGACCCCGATCGTTCGAAACGGCAGCAAGGCGACGATAGGCTATAAGCCAGAGGTCTGGAAGGAGTGGAAGTAGCCCTTGCCGATGCCATCGTGGCCCTTCACCTTGGCATCGTTCTGTTCGTGGTCGGCGGAGAGGCGGCCATCCTTGCCGGCGGCCTGCTGAAATGGCCCTTTGTCCGCAATGGCGCCTTTCGCATCACCCACCTCGCCGTCATCCTTTTTGTAACCGCCGAAACCCTGGCGGGCCTTCTTTGCCCGCTCACGGTCTGGGAGCAGAGGCTGCGGCAGCTTGCCGGCCAGGCCGTGGAGCAGGACATTTCCTTTATGGCAAGGGTGTCGAGGGCCGTTATCTTCTACGATCTGCCGGCATGGGTTTTTACTGTCGCCTACGTCGCCTTCTGCGTCCTTGTCCTCATGACCCTGGCCCTCGTCCCGCCACGCCTCAAGAAGGGGCGGCCGGATCAGAGAAAATAGTGCTTCAGGTCCCGACAGAGGTCCTCGGGCAGGACAACGCTGACGGGCTCGCCGAGGAGGGCCTGAAAGAAGTTCAGATCTGGCGCACAATCGCGGGCATTGAGGAACGTTCGGGCCGCAATCCGGAAGTGGCAGGGAAAATGCCGCTGTCCTTCAGGGCCGAAGAAGAGCGATGCGTTGAAGCTCTCCATGCCGGCAGACTGAAAGTAGGCGAAGATATTGCACATACCGGCAGTGAGCTCCCCGATGTGGCCGTCGCTGAACTCTTCCACCGAAAAAACGTCCGGAAAAATACAGAGGATCTCCCCGAGGATACCCATGGACACAAAAGAGGATATCCACCGCGACCGGCCCACCGCACCGATGTATCGTTCGCCCAGCCGCTCTTCTTCCGCTGTAAGCTCATCCCAATAGCTCACCCCGTACCGCCGGAAGAAATCGCCCGAGGCCTTGAGCTCGTCCATGAACTGGTTACCGGGGAAGGCCGTTGCGAAATACTGCTGGTGGGGATGAACGAGGCCGCCGCCCGACGGCGGCATGTAGTTCCAGCACATGAGGTGATAGGGCAGGTCACTGTTCAGGCCGCGCACCTTCTTCAGAAAGTCGATGCCCAGGGAAAGGGCATCTGTGAGCCTCCGGCCGCTCAACGCCGGCAGAGGAACAACATGGTCGTCCGTCATGATGACGACGCTGCTGTAGATGTCGTAGGGAAAAAGGTTGGGGATGAGGACGGCCTCGTTGCGTGCGAGCCTGCCCCCGGGGGCAATCTCCGGGAGGAACTTCGGCGTTGTCCTCTCTCTGTTTTCAAGGCAAAAGGGGCAGAAACCCTTGACGGCCGCCGAAGAGTAGCTTTCGATGGGGAGCTTGACGGGCCTCACAGCGCCAAAGTGGGAAAAATGGCCCATCCTTTCCGTCAATGGGTCGACGCGCACCTGGAACCGCACCGCCGTTTCCTCGAAACCCCTGCCGGGATGGAAAAACCTGCTCTCCGATTCATGCATGCGAAAGGCGATCTTCGGGTTCATGAGGCCTCCTTCAGGAGCTTAAAGTAGCGGTCGCGCACCATGCCGGCCGTTCTCATGTTGCTCTTGATCACCTCCACGTCAACGGTGTGGTGGGCGGGTATAATCACGGGCCTTGCCAGGCCCCCCTTCACATAAACGCGGTGGGATCCGTCCTGCCGGTAAAAGGTGAAGCCGTCTTTGAGGAAGATCTTCTCCAGTATCTTCCAGTGCTGGGGGGCTAAATGCGGCACCGGTCCGTTCCGGTCATCGCCGAAGACAGGCGAAGCGTTACGGTGACAGCATTCTTTAGGGGCCTTCCGGGCCGCCGCGGACCGGCGACCTCGAATCCGCATTGTTTGAAGGCCTCGTCGAGGGTGCCGCGCTCATAGCATGTCGTTAGGAACGCCTTGAGGGCCTCGCCGATGTTCGACCGCGCCTCCTCTTCCGTGCCCCCCTGGGAGCACACGTCCAGGCACGGACAGAGGGCAACGCAGGCCCGCGCTTTCTTACGCACGACAACGGGTACCGTTATTTCGATGATTATGTCTCGCAAGCCTCTCGTCCTTACCCGTTACAACACACCATAGACCTGTTTGCAGACGAATCCATGAACCGGTGAAGGGGGGGGAACGCGGCCCCCTACTCCTCGCCGCAGGAGCTCTCGCAACTGCTGCAGCACGAGGGGCTGCAGCTCCCCTGGCAACCTGCTGCACCGCGCAACTCCTCTTCCGTGGCATCCCTTACGCCCAACACTTCCACATCAAAATGGAGCTGCTTGCCTGCCAGCGGGTGGTTGGCATCGAGCGTTACCGTCTCATCGTTCATTTCCCTTACCAGAACCAGGGAGATCCCGTCCGGTGTCTGGACCGTCAGACGCATGCCCGGCTGCAGGCCCTCTATTTCACCGAAGTGCTGCCGGGGAATGGGGAAGAGGAGCGCCTGATCCCACTCTCCGTAACCCTCGGCGGGCTCGACGACAAAGCTAAACTTCTCTTGGGCGCTCTTTCCTTCGAGCGCCGCCTCAAAGCCTGCGATCATGCTCCCCATCCCCTGGATGTAGGTCATGGGCCCTCGACCCGCCGACGTATCGAGCATCGTCCCCTCAGCGTCGTGAAGCGTGTACTCCACCGTTACCGCCTTATCTTTCGTTATCTCCATATTGTTCTCCTGTGTGTGTATTCTGATCGCAACTGAGAGAGGAAAAATCCCGGCAGGATCAATCAGTATCATAAGTCAGGATGGACAATATATCAACCGGGGTCGGGTCGGCACCAGGGGACAGGTCTCATGCGAAGGTGACCGCCACAGGCAGAATTCATCGGCACGGTTCTTGGCGGAGCCGTCCTGCATTTCGTCCAATTGTGCCGTTCCTATGTCGGCGCCTATCCTTTGCTCCCCCGGTATAATGCTCCCTTAGCGTGTCGGCGCCAAAGCGAGGGCCTCTCAGGGCGATCGCAACAGCCATCTCCATAAAGGCTGGAAAGTGATTTGCCTACCCTTCGGAGACTCCTGCCCTTCTCGGTCCCAGGTAATCACCCTAAGCCGGCCTGCGCGTGTTTCAACCGGAACTCGGAGAACTTGCGCTTTCTATCTTCGCAGCAATGTCTTCAAATTGACTGATCTGGACAGACCCATCAGGAAACCTGGCGATGATTTCCAAGTCGCCTCCCATTGCTTTGATAACATTTCTCAATGTGCTGATGTACATGTCTGTCCGCCTCTCAAGCTTTGATACGGCAGCCTGCCTGACAGACAACATTTCTGCCAACTGCTCCTGGCTTAGATTCCTTGCTTGACGCAATTCCTGTAAAGGCATTGCATCAAGCAAAGTCTTTGTTTTCTCCGCCGCTTTTTTCCTTGCCGCGGGTTTCATTTTTTTTCTCAACATACCGTAAGGTTTGCTCATACTGTGTCCTCTTCTTCTTGCAGAGACTTCAAATGTTCCTCGTAAATGCTTTCGCCCAATGGCACATATTTTTCGTACCAACGTTTACCGCCGGTCTTTCTGCCACCAATAAGCAGGATAGCCGCTCTGCGGGGATCAAATGCATAAAGGATTCTATGCGGTCTCCCTTTATGTTGGATTCTTAACTCTCTTATTGCCCCGTACTTGGTCTCTTTGATATCCGAACTGTATGGATATGGCAGATGAGGCCCTTTTTCTTCCAACAAACCGACCATCGCATCAACATCGATCTGCTCTTCCTCATCCAGACCGACCCACCATGTTTCAAATTCGTTAGTATATTCAATGTCCCATGCCATGGAAGGAATATAACCCCTATGGAATATCAGGTCAACTGTTTTTTAGATCAATGAATCCCGTTTGTACTCTTCAGATATTCCTAAGAGCATGTTCATTGTTTGCCGGATACAAACTAAATTACTGAATTTACTGTCGTTGCCACCTGCCCCAGCTCCTCCCGCCGCCGGAGAGTTGCTTTGCTCCCTGTTTCAGTCGCCGCCTCGAACGCGCTCCAAGGCGCGACTCACAAAAAGCTCCCTCCGCCGGGGCGTTCTTCCCTTCTTGTCTTTACTCCGAACTCCGCCTGCCCCGTCGCAGACGAGGAACTCTTTACTCCGAACTATTCTCCCCTTCACTCCCGTTTCTCCCGTTTCTCTGGTTTATTCGGTTTCATTGGCAGTCAACCAAACAAACATAACAAACCTGACAAACGGAATACCCCCCTCTACTCCGCTCCTGCCGTCGTCTTCGGCTTGTCGAACGTCGCTTTGACGCTCTTGGCCTTTGTCATCGATACAGTGCAGGTGTTCGTGGCGACGGAGTCGCAGCCCGTCCAGCCGGTAAAAGTGGAGCCGGGGCCGGCTGCTGCGTTCAAGGTCACGGTGGTGTTGTAGAGGTACAATTCCGCGCAATCCCCGGGGCAGGAGATGCCGGGGGGAGAGGACGTAACGGCACCCGTTGCCTTGTTCTTGAGGGTGATGGCCACATTCAGGGGCAAGGGGCCGATGAAGGTCGCCTTGACGGCCTTGGCCTTGTCCATGGTGAGGGAGCAGGTGGTCCCGGAGGGGGAGGGACAGCCCGTCCAGCCGGCAAAGACGGAGGTGGGATCGGGGCTTGCGGTCAACATGACAGATGTGTCCTTCCTGAAGCCTGCCTTGGCCGCAGTACAGGAGGGGCCGCAGTCGATACCGGAGGGGGAACTGGTGACGGTGCCTTTGCCCTTGTTCACCGACGCCTTGCCTACAGCGAGGAGGGAGGGGCCGATGAAGGTCGCCTTGACGGCCTTGGCCTTGTCCATGGTGAGGGAGCAGGTGGTCCCGGAGGGGGAGGGACAGCCCGTCCAGCCGGCAAAGACGGAGTCGGGGTTGGCCACAGCGGTGAGGAGGGCAGGAGCACCTGGATAGAAGTCTTCGGCACAGTCCTTCCCGCAATTGATGGCGCCATCGCTGGAGGTGACGGTACCGCCCCCCTTGCTTACCGCTACCTTGCTTACCGTAAGCTTCACTCCCTTCGTCTTTACGGGGACGAAGACGACGTTCACCGCCGTATCGGCGTTCATGGTGACAATACAGGTGGGGGTCTCCCCCGTGCAGGCGCCGGACCAGTAAGCGAAGACGGCGTTGGCATCAGGCGTGGGGGTAAGGGTGACGACCGTTCCGGGGAGATAAGACTCGCTGCAGTCCTCACCGCAGGAGATGCCCGGGGGCGAACTAGTGACTGTACCGCTGCCTGGTCCCGATTTGCCGACGGTCAGCGCGTACTGCGTGCCTGGTCCCGGCCCGGTGAGCGTATTGCGAACGGGCCACGCGTCATATGTCGCGTACTTGCTGTACGAAGGGGCAGCAAAGGTCCCGTTCCCCATGTTCATTACCCAGGCCTGGTCTGTGCTGCCCGTCGTCGTCGAGGTCCAATAGTGGGTCATCACGCCGCTAAAAGGGTGCCCGGCGGGCAGTGCCGGCCCGCTTTGCGAGTAGTCGGCGAGGCTGCGGAGCTCCTTACGGTTCGGAAGCTTCCAGTCTCTGTAGCCGCAGAGGGAAAGGCTGCCGGCGTATGCCATTGCATCCGTCCATCCCAGGGCAGAGCCGGCAAGGCGTGCATTCTTCGCCCACATGAGGCCCGTGAGCCTATCAATGACGCAGTCCCCGCTCTCTACAAACCGCGGCGCCGGCCACACCAGCCCGAACCGTTCGTCGCCATCGTCACCGAACCAATAACTCGCCTCCTGGCCCGTCCGCCAAACCGGGGCAGGCGCCCACATCCGGTTCCATTCTTTGCAGGGCAGGACGTAGCGGTCATTGAGGCTCTTGCCGTTGTAGGAGATGTTGCCGTCACCGATGTTGACATCCAGGGCCTGGCCCGTATCTCCCGAAACAGTTGTCGATGACCAGTAGCGCAAGGGCTGAACGTTGACGAACCCCTGCGCAAGGAGCCACGTCGTCGTGTTCGACACGCCGGCATTGACAAGGCTCTCCAGCTCATTGATGTTGGGGAGCCTCCAGTAGCCAAGGCCACACAGCGATAGGCCGTTGGCGTAGCTCACCGCATCCCCCCAGTTGAGCGTGCCGGAGGTGAGATTCCCATATCTTGGCCACATGATCCCCGTCAGGGCATCCGCTATCACGTCATTGCCCGGATTGCCGTCGCAGTCGGCGCTCTGGTCCGCACAGGGGCCCGAGTCATTACAGTAGGTCACGGAGAAGCGGGGCTCGGGCCACGCTACGCCGGTCTGAAGGTCTCCGTCCTGGCCTGTCCCCGCGCAGGGAACCTCCATGCCCGATGCGGCGTAGCACCTGGCCTGGCCTGTCCGGGGCAGGTCGGCGGCGATGTACTCGACCTTCACGTCATCGAAATAGGCCTCGCCGGTCACATCGAGGCCCATCGACTGGCGGATGCGAACCCGGAGGTGCCACCAGGGAAGGTTATTCGGCGGCTTGAGTTCTGTGGTGGGGGCATAGACCACTTCCTCGTCGTCAAAGCGAAACGTAAACTTCGCGCCGTCCCAACTGAGGAAGGCTCTGTAGGTGTTCCCCAAGACGATGGGCTTCGTGAAGGTCCCCGACATGATGAGGGACGAGAGGTCCGGGTTTGCAGGGTCCGTACCTTTCACCACGTACCAGACCGCTGCGGGCGCTGCCCCGTCCTGGGATTCTATGCCCACAAAGGCACTCACATCGCCCACGTACCCGCCCCCCGGTGTACCATCGTTGTAAAACCACCCGCCCTGGACCCTGGCGCTCACGCTGGAACCAGAGACAGAGTGAAGGACTATAGGGGTAATCTTCGCCTCCATGCCCATGATTGTGGCCGGGGCGATGACGCTCAGGCTGTTGTGCAGGGGCGCCGTGCTTGCCGGCCCTGTCCGCGCCTTGATTCTGAGCCTCCCGTCGACGATATGTCGCGCCGACTCGCAGGTCGGCCACTTCGCCGGGTCGATGGCCGCTTGCAGGAAATCGTCGTAGAGAACTGCCTGGTCATTGATCCGCACGTCGTCGAACCACCCCCTGATGCCGGCTTCCTTGCCGGAGTTGTTCGAAATGCGGGCGTATATCTGCTTGAAGGGCCGGTTGGCGTCGAGGCGGGTACCGTGTGGCGGCGTGTATGTCTTCTCCTCGCCGTTGAAGCGGAAGGTAAAACTCGTACCGTTCCAGCGGATGTAGAGCCTGTAGGTGCCCCCCACCTCGGGGGTTATGGAGAAGTTGCCCGCGGCGACGGGTTCCGTGGGGTTGGGGTCCGTCGTTCCCGTGTGCCGGCTCACGATCCATGAGGCTGTGGGCGTTGTACCGAGCCCGCCGATACGCACATCGGCCCGGATGTCGCCCATGTATGAGCCGGCCGAGCCCGAGCCGTCGTTGTAGAACCTCCCGCCCGCCGACAGCATGGCGGCAGCGCCACTGGGATTGTTCCAGCCTGCGAAGACGACGGTGGTCTCGATTGCGTAGACGCTCTGAGGGGTCGGGAAGTCGAGCGAAGCCATGACAGGGGCGTTGCTCAGCCGGGAACTTCGGACACCGAGCCGCGCTTTTCCGTCCTGAATATCGCGGACCAGTTCGTATGCGCTCCACTTCTCGTTGTCGATCCCCGTCCCTCCAAACCCGTCGTAGTCGACAAGGGCCAAACCTACTGCCGGCATCGAGAAAAAGAGCGCTGTGGCCACAACCAGGATGGCAAGCATTACCCCGAAGGTGGACCGATTCCCGTCGCCCATCATGTGAACCTCCTCAAAAGCGTTCTTTTGCAGCTTATTGGCACTAATCGATACCCTGCCCCAAGCCCCTTACGGGACAACGCTACGGTATCAAAAGGCTTTTTTAATGTCAAGGGAAATGTATACAGGAATAGCGGGCCGTTTCATTAGTTGTGACGCGGGGGCCATTCTGTTAGACTGTCCGACAGTCAGGAGTCAGAAGTCAGAAGTCAGAAGTCAGAAGTCAGAAGTCAGAAGTCAGAAGTCAG
>CAZYVU010000038.1:10793-17007 GCA_964651435.1 uncultured Pseudomonadota bacterium | reverse complement strand
TCAGAAGTCAGAAGTCAGAAGTCAGAAGTCAGAAGTCAGAAGTCAGAAGTCAGAAGTCAGAACAAAGCATACCACACGAGGGATGGGGGGGAAGCGCAAAGTATCGAGTTCGGAGGGCGTGGAGGGCCGTAAAGAGTAGATGGCTGACGACAATTCAAAATCCAAACTCCACAATCCAAAATTTGGTCACTATCTTTCCATCTTCGCGAGCAGGCGCATGGCCGTCATGGTGCTTCTCGGGTTTGCTTCGGGGCTTCCCCTTCCGCTGACGACGGGCACACTCCAGGCCTGGCTCACCATGGCCGGCCTCGATCTGCGCACCATCGGCATCTTTTCGCTCGTCGGGCTGCCCTATGCCGTCAAGTTTCTCTGGGCCCCTTTAATGGATCGCTTTGCTCCCCCCTGGCTCGGACGCCGGCGGGGATGGATACTGCTGGCCCAGGCCTGCATCGTGGCGGCCATCGTGCTCATGGTCTTCTTTGCGCCGGAGCGGGCGCCCCTGGCTTTTGCCCTCACCGCTTTGGCCCTCGCTTTCGTCTCGGCCTCCCAGGACATCGTCATCGATGCCTACCGAACCGACGTGCTGCCCGAGGCGGAGCGGGGCCTCGGGGCCGCCGTATTCGTCCTGGGCTACCGCATCGCCCTCCTCATGGCCGGGGCCCTGGCCCTTATCATGGCCGACCACATCGGATGGCGCACGACCTATTTAATAATGGCCGGCTGCATGGCCGCAGGCATGGCGGGTACGCTTTTCGGCCGCAGCCCCGCCGAGTCGGTCGCGCCTCCCGTCAACATCAAGGAAGCCGTCTACGGCGCATTCCACGATTTTCTGTCCCGGCCCTCGGCGGCCCTCTTTCTTCTCCTTATCGTCCTTTACAAGATGGGGGATGCGTACGCAGGAGCCCTCACGACAACGTTTCTCCTTCGCGGCGTCGGATTCTCGGCAACGGACGTGGGTGTCATCAACAAGGGCATGGGTCTTGCCGCCACCGTCGTAGGCGCCCTTTTCGGGGGCACCCTCATGATAAAGCTGGGGCTTTTTCGGTCCCTGCTCCTCTTCGGCGTGCTCCAGATGGTCTCTAACCTGTCCTTTCTGTTTTTGGCATGGGTGGGAAAGAGCTATCCCGCCATGGTCTTTGCCGTTGCCTTCGAGAACATCTCCGGCGGCATGGGTACGGCGGCCTTTGTGGCCTTTCTGATGACCCTGTGCAATCCCCGGTACAGCGCCACGCAGTTTGCCCTGCTGTCGTCTCTTTCGGCTGTCGGAAGGGTTGCCGTGTCGCCTACTGCCGGGTATCTCGTTGAGGGCGTTGGCTGGGTGGTCTTCTTTGCTGTGACTGCGTTGGCCGCGCTGCCGGGCCTCATCCTGCTGATGAGACTCCGGCAGCCCATCGATCTATTAACCGGCCATCAAGAAAGGAGGGTGAACACCGGCCCGCGTAAGGGGTGGGGGGGGTAGGCTGGGGACCGCAAAGCCGGTGTTCCCTGTGGTTGGCATAATCTCTGTAGCTCCGTGACGACTATCCTTTTTCATCTCTGCTTTCCTTTTTTCTGTCGCCCTTGCTATCATGGCTATATTATATGCAATGTCCGTGCCAAACTCTGCCTTCCCCTGAAAACCCCCTTCTGGTTCGTTGGGTGTCATCCGTTCTCCTCTCCAGGCACCAATTTGGTGACCAAAATGTCGATATGTCGAAGTTTTGTCGACAGCATTGTCGACTATTCGTCTCGGCCGCTCCCGGTGGCTAACCCCTTTCTTGTTGATTCCACGATGAAAAGCAGGTTATGTAAGTGACGGTGAAGAGCGAAAAGGTCGATTATGGGTTCCGGAAGGTTGCGGCCGCAGACAAGCGCCGCCTCGTCGACGACCACTTCGACCGCATCGCACGCCGCTACGATAGGGCCGACACGGTGCTCAGCCTGGGTCTCCATCACCTCTGGAAAAAAAGGGCCGTCGGGGCCTTGGGCCCGAAGCCCACAGACCGGGTCCTGGACCTCTGCGGAGGCACGGCGGACATAGCCCTGCTCGTCGCCCGCCGCATGGGGCACGGCAGCGGTTTCGTGGCGGTATACGACATCAACCGGGCGATGATGGAGGTGGGCAGGACCAAGAGTGTCCACCATGGGCTGTCCGGGAAGATCGGCTTCGTCGAGGGTGACGCCGAGGTTATGGCTGTCGGCGACAACTCTGTCGACGGGGTCATCGTCGGGTTCGGCATCAGGAACCTGATTCACCCGGAGCAGGGCTTACGCGAGTCCTTTCGAGTGCTGAAGGACGGGGGCACCTTTGTCTGCCTCGAATTCTCCATGCCCGTCAGCACCCTATTTCGGCTGGCCTACAACGTCTATTCCCGCACCCTCATGCCCCTTCTCGGCCGCATCATAGCGGGGGAAACCACACCATACCGCTATCTCCACGAGTCCGTTCGGGTCTTTCCGCCCCCGGACCGGGTGGCATCGCTACTAAAAGAAATCGGGTTTTCCACCGTAAGCTATCAGCGCCTCACCAACGGGATCGTCGTCATCTACCGGGCCGTCAAGGGTCTCACAACAATAATGCCCGGTCGGTCAGCCAGGTAGTCGGTCAGACGCTCGTCGACAACGGCCCGCCGATGTTGCCGTGACGAGGCGTGCCTCAGAAGAACACCCTCGTCCGACCGGATGGCTATGCCGACGTGGGACACATCGAGGCCTTCTTCAGCGGCAAATATCCCCACATAGTCGCCCGTCCTGAGTCGCCGAGTCATTTCTGCATCAAGTGATACGGCCGGGATGTAGGCAACCGTTCTCCTTTGAACACCAAGGCCTTCCAGAAACAGGCCGCCGTCTGCCTTACGGTTCAGGTGCTTGAGGACGGCAACGTGTCCCCCTCCCGCCACGAGGTCTGTCGCGTCCTGAACGTGGGGAGGCCGCGCCGGAAGCCAGTCTGTGAAGAAGTGACGGCGCGTGGCGTAGGTGACCAGCCCATCCCGGTATCTGATGCATTTTAGATTCACTACAAATGTGTCGAATGATTCGGAAAGCCGCATGGCCTCCACGTAGTCGAGAAAGGTGAAGCAATCGACGGCGGCCAAGTTGACGACGAACTGCTCCGGCGTCCGCGCATCTCCGACAAGCGTCCCCTCCTGGTAAGGCGTCCCGAGGAACCGCTCCGAGAGGAAGGCGATCCGCTCGTCAATAGCCCCCATTGCCGACGCCTTTCTCAAGAGCTCATCGAGTTCGTTCTGCCGCCAGCGATCCAATTTCATGCGTTCCATCGTTAAACCGTTTTCCACGGACCCGGGCCCATACAAGGCCCGACCAACACCTTAACGTATGTGTCCATTCTTTCACAACGGGGGCCTGAAGGCAACGGGAATTTTCAGCTTCTATTTCCACGATCTGCTATAATCTGGCATGCGGTTGATCGAGGGAGAGGCGGTGCGGGCGACGTTCATCGACCGGCCGAACAGGTTTGTGGTGAACTGCCAGGTGGGCGGCAGGGTCACGGCGGCATACCTGCCCAACCCGGGCAGGCTCTGGGAGCTCTTTCGTCCCGGCGCAGACCTCCTGCTCGCCCGAAACCGTGGCGCCGTCAAGTTCCCCTACACGGCCACGGCCGTCATCAAGGACGGCGTTCCCATACTCCTCCACACGCACAAAACGAACGACGTGGCGGAGCACCTGCTGCGCCGGAGACTTGTTCCGGGACTGGAGGATGCGGTCGTCGTCCGGCGCGAGGCTACTTACGGAAACAGCCGCTTCGACTTTCTTCTGGAGCGCCGTGGCAGGCCGTTCCTCCTTGAGGTGAAGAACTGCACGCTCTTTTGGCGATCGCTCGCCATGTTCCCCGACGCGCTGACGGACCGGGGGAGCCGCCACCTCCTTGACCTTGCCGGCCACGCGCGGGATGGGATGGGGGCCGGCGTTCTCTTCGTCGTCAACTGGCCTCACGCCCGCTTCTTCATGCCGGAGCACCATACGGACCTGGCCTTCTGCCAAAACCTCCTCACGGTGGGCCGGGGAATCATGGTCAAGGCCGTAACCGTCTCGTGGAACGACGATCTGGGTTTGAGCGATGACGTGCGGGAACTGACCATCCCGTGGGACGCCATCGAGACACATGCTCGCGACAGGGGATCCTATCTCGTCATCCTGCGGCTCCGGGAGGACAGACGGATCACGGTGGGGGAGCTGGGCGAGATCCCCTTTCGGAAAGGCTTCTACCTCTACGTCGGCTCAGCCATGAAGGGGCTGACGGCCAGGGTAGAGCGGCACCGACGCCTCACCAAGACACTGCACTGGCACATCGATTACCTGCGGGCCCAGGCCGAGGTCGTTAAGGTCCTGCCCATTCGAAGCCCCCAGAGGATAGAGTGTGCCGTGGCCCGCGCCGTCGAGGGCGTCACCCAATGGTCGGTGAAGGGCTTCGGCTGCTCCGACTGCCGCTGCGAAAGCCATCTGTTCGGCCTCGACGATAATCCGCTCTCCTCGACCCCCTTCGTCGACATGCTCTACGGACTGCGCATGGCCGACCTGGAGCAACAGCTATCGGCGGAGCAATGATCGACATTCACAGCCATGGTTTGGGAGGCCTTGACACCAGGACCGAGAACCCCGACGATATCCTGAGAATCGCAGATCTCCACGGCGCCGCCGGGACAGACGCAATCATGTTGACCATATATCCGCAACCTATCGACACGATGCGGGCAAACCTGCTGGCCGTCAAGGGGGCAATGGAGTGTCAGAGTTCGGAGTTCGGAGTTCCCCGCCTGCGACGGGACAAGCGGAGTTCGGAGGAAGGCGCAGGGGAGAAGAGAATTGGAGAAGATAGAAGTCCTGCCTGTCTCGAATCACGAATTACGAATTACAGATCACGGCCGCTTTCGACTGGAGAGGTTGTAACCAAAGCGCCTGCGAGGATCTTGGGCGCGCATCTTGAGGGGCCGTTTCTCAATCCCTTGCGGGCCGGCGCGCTCGATGCCGCATCGTTCCTTACGCCTTCGGCCTACGACCTCGACCGGCTGCTCGACGGCTTTGAGGAGATTGTCGGGATCATCACCGTGGCGCCCGAGCTTCCCGGCGCCCTCAACCTCATCCGCTCCTTGACTGACAAGGGCATCATCGCCGGCATGGGCCACTCCGACGCCACCTTCGCTGAAGCCGAGGCGGGCTACCACGCTGGGGCTCGCGGCGTGACCCACCTCTTCAACGCCATGAGGGGCTTCCACCACCGCGAGCCAGGCCTGGCGGGCTTTGCCCTCCGCAATGCCGACATTTATGTCGAGATCATCGCCGACCCTTTTCACCTCCACGAGGAGGCGCTTGAGCTCATCTTCTCAGTAAAGGGTCATGACCGCATCATGATTGTCTCCGACTCGGTGAAAGAGACGGGGACCCGGTCGCCGGAAGCAGGCCTTTCAGACGCACAGGACCGCCTCCGGGGCGGCAGCCTTACCCTTCGGCAATCGTCGGACCGCCTTTTGGGTTTAGGATACGATAAGGGGTTCGTCGCCAGGGTCACTTCGTCGAACCAGCGCCACTACCTCAAGCTCAGAGGGTGAGCGCAGGGCAATGCAGGCGCCCTGCTTCATGAGCGGCCCCCTCAGGGCCTTGAAGAGTGTTCGCTGCCGCTCACTTGATGACCGGCCTGACGGCCTTGATGTATTAAGCCTCAAGCGAAGCGCTCTTCAAGGGTACCAGGTACCCGTTCCTCAAGCAGCACGGCTTGCCGGCTGCGCTCTTTCAGGTCCCACAGGGACCGCTCTTCGAGGCTCGCCTCTCGCCCGTTCACTTCGTTCACTTGAGCACACAGAGATCGCCAAGAAAAACCTTCTTGCCCGGCTACCGGAGCACAACTCTATGTATCCGGGCAACCATCCCACACCTGTCGGTGCAAGGCGTCACCACGGTCTGGCTGCTCTTTATCATTTACCTTTCTACTTAATTTACTCAATCACTCACTTACCCGCGTCCCGGGCTCATTTGCTTGGCAACCAAACAAACATAACAAACCAGACGAACCTAACAACTGCGGTTATCTACCCCACCCCAAACGTTATGGCAACGGAGCCCTTAAAGAAGATGAGAAAAAGGAGAAATCCCGCCACAACGAGAACGGCGGCGGGAACCATCAGGCGCCGCTGAAAGTTGTAGGCGAACAAACCGACCACAAGGGCGCCGAAGATGAGGCAGTAGGGGCAAAAGGTCTGGTGCCAGAACTGAAACCCGA
>CAZYVU010000038.1:0-10693 GCA_964651435.1 uncultured Pseudomonadota bacterium | reverse complement strand
ATGACCCTACGACGCAATATCTATACCATCTCGCCCCTCGGCCAGTCCACTACAAATCGCCGTCACTTCCCTTGCAAGTAGCTACGTAAACCATTATGATATAGGAAATCTTATCACGCAGGAGGTGGGTAATGAAAAAAACGGTTACTATCCTTTCCGCCGCCCTTTTTGTGGCGGCCACGGTCCTGCCGGTCATGGCAGCCCCGGACAAGGCAGCCGGAGACGCTCAAGCCGTCTTCGAGAAGAAGTGCAGCGCCTGCCACGGGAGCGACCGGGCAAAAGGAAAGAAGAAAGCGGCTAAAGACTGGGAAAGCACCGTAGCACGCATGAAGGCAAAAAAGAACGCCAACATCTCCGACGACGAAGCCAAGGCCATTACGGACTATCTGGCCAAGAACTACGGCGCCAAGTAGTTAGGTCTCGGGAAAGGGGTTCGCAACGGGGCTACGGGATGACCAGGTCAATGGCGTAAAGAATGATGGTCCGGAAAAAGCTGATGAGCGGATCGAGCACGCCAAGCCAGAGCAGGCCCACGATGATAAAGAGCCCATAGGGTTCGAGGCGGGCCAGGGAGTACTGGAAGCGCCGGGACGTGAAGCCCATGAGAATCTTGGAGCCGTCGAGCGGGGGAATGGGGATAAGGTTAAAGGCGGCAAGCATGATGTTGATCTGCGCCAGGTAATTGAGTATGGTAAAGGTTGTGCCGAAAGGGCTTAACGAAAGCATTCTCATGAGCGCGTAGGCGAGGAAGGCCACAAGGATGTTGGCTGTAATGCCCGCGGCGGAAACAAAGATAAGCCCCTTTCGCTGATCTCTGAGGTTGGCAAAGTTTACAGGTACCGGCTTTGCCCACCCGAACCCGACGATAAGCAGCATAGCCGTCCCTATGGGGTCTAAGTGCTTCAGAGGGTTGAGGGAGAGTCTGCCCAGCCACTTGGCTGTGGGATCTCCCATCTTGTACGCCACCCAGCCGTGAGCCAGCTCGTGGATGATAATGGAGTAAAGAAGCGGCACAGCCACAAGGACAAAGGCCAGCGGATTCTTGAAAAGAAGCCAGATGAGACCCATAATGAGTGATATGAGTATCCCACAGGAGGTCATTCATTTCAACGCAAACTTTTAGGAGGAGCGAAGGGTTTTATAAACGTGACGTCAAAGGGCTACTCCTTGCCTTTCTCTCACTCCTCTGTCTTGTTCTGACCCTTCCTTTGCCTGCCCGGTCATCGACCACCACAATCGTTGGGGGCGATACCATCTATGTTGTACAGAAGGGCGATACCCTCCACCTCATCAGCGCCAGACTCGGGGTCAGCATACCCTCTATTGAAAAGAGGAACGCGCTGGGCCCCGACAGCCGGCTGCGTATCGGGCAACAGTTGAGGGTCAATACGAGGAAGATCGTGCCGAAGACGATGAATGAGGGCATTCTCATCAACATACCCGACCGGACCCTGTATTTCTTTCACAAGGGGAAGGTTGAAGCCTCATTCCCCGTAGGGCTCGGTATGCCATTCTGGAAGGGCCTCGACACCTGGAGGACCCCTGAAGGCACATTCAGGATCACGGGCAAAGAAAAGGACCCCACATGGTTCGTTCCCCGGTCCCTGCAGTGGAAGATGGAGCAGGAGGAAAAGGAGGTGCTCGTAACGGTGCCTCCGGGGCCCGACAATCCGCTCGGGCGATACGCCCTCAAGACGTCCATGCCCGGCATTCTTATCCATGAGACCATTTGGCCGGGCAGCATTTACCGATTTCGAAGCCATGGGTGCATCCGTGTAGCCCCGGAGCACATGGAACCCTTCTATCAGAAGGTGGCCCGCGATATGGAGGGAGAGATCATTTATGCGCCCATCAAGGCGACGGTGACGGAAGAGGGCCGCGTCTACCTCGAGGTGCATCGCGATGTGTACCGGAAGCTCAAGGACCCGGACGCCGAGGTGCGGTCTCTGCTCGAACGGCTGAACGTATCAAATAAGGTGAGTTGGCCCAGAGTCGACGCTGTGCTGAAGGACAGGGCCGGTGTGGCCGAGGACGTTACGCTGTAGGCAGCCTTACTGCGTTGAGAGGTAGAGCCCTATCTCTTAGTCCTGTTTTGTCTTCTCTTTGCCCTGCTCTTCCTTGTCGGGCGTCACGTCTATGGCATCAGGCTCTTTTACGGACTTCTTAAAACCCTTGATGGCCTTGCCGATGGAGCTCCCCACCTCGGGAAGCTTGCCCGCCCCGAAAATGAGCAGCACAATGACCATAATGATGATGAGCTCGGGCATTCCGAGACCGAACATACACTCCCTCCTTGTAAGGGGCTATTCGCCTTCGCTCAGACCGTCGCCGGGCTCGAGACCCCTTCCCGAGAAAAGGTGCTGCGTCAGCCGGCCGATGGCCCTGTAGAAGCCTGTGTTTGCGTGGGCACCCAGCCGCTCGGAGAAGGCAAGTGCAAAAGGCCTCACGTGTTGCCCGAGCATCTTCTTCTGGAGGCTGACGGCGTACTCCGCCTTTGCCGCATCGCCCGCTTCTATGGCCCCGTGTTCATTAAAACATAGGTAGGCCATAAACTCAAACTCC
This sequence comes from uncultured Pseudomonadota bacterium, assembly GCA_964651435.1. Taxonomy (GTDB): domain Bacteria; phylum Desulfobacterota; class Syntrophorhabdia; order Syntrophorhabdales; family CAYQXL01; genus CAZYVU01. Next base: position 8,131 of record CAZYVU010000038.1, on the reverse strand, counting down.
AAAGCGATATGGTCCGGCGGAAGCCTGAAATCCTCCGTCACCTTGAGGCCGGCATCGAGATAGAGCCTGGCCACCTCGAAGGTCGAATCCTGAAAGAGCTTTCCTTCCCGGTAGACCGACTCGAAGAGGTACACAAGCCGGGGCTTCGAGGCAAAGCACATGCGCGTATAGTCCCGCTCCAGCTCGAGCAACCGGTCGCCGGGCGCCTCTCCGTCCCCTGCCTCATAGGCTTTGAGGGCGGCCACATCCTCGGCAGCCACCTTTAGGCCAAGGCCCGCAAAGGAGCCGAGAAGGCTTCCGGTAAATCCTCCGTCCGTCAGGTCCCCGATGAGCGTGGCGTCGGGATAGTTGACAGCCTGCGCGAGCAACGAGTAAATCGTTGCCCGGCAGGCTACTTGATTTATTCTTTCCGTCATGCTGCGCGGCAGAAAAGGTTACTCATTTTCCTTCCCTGCCTTCTCCTCGGCAATCTTCTTCTTCCTGTCACTGAGCTTCTTCAGCCCTGCCAGGGCGATACCCGCAACGATGGGAACCTTCAGGTCGTTCTTCAGGCCGACCTTTTTCGGAACCACCGCCTTCGGGCCAACCTGCGGGTAGCCCAGGGCCGCCGGCTTCTCCATGGTAAGCACCAGTACATGGGTCCCGCCGTTTTCCTGGAGGCCGTAAAGGCTCAGCTTGTTTTTTGCCGCCAGGTCTTTGGCCTTGCTCACCATTTCGTCGTACTCGCCGAACATGAGCGCACCCGTGGGACAGACCTCAACGCAGGCCGGATCCTTGCCTTCGCCGATGCGGTGGGCGCAGAGGCTGCACTTGACGATCTTCTGGGTCTTCGCATCGTACTGTGGAATGTTGAAGGGGCAGGCACTGACGCACTGCTGGCAGCCGATGCAGACCTTTGAGTCATAGAGCACAGGGCCGTAGGCCGATTTGGTCAAGGCGTTGACGGGGCAGACCGCAACGCAGGCAGGTTCCTTGCAGTGCATACACCGCTTGTGATACTGCCCGCCGTCCTTGAGGTACACCATGGTTCTAAAAAACCCCCTGGTGCCCGGATCGTGTGTCCTGTTCTCCTGAATGCACTTGTACAGACAGCTATTGCATACGGTGCAGAATCTATTGTCTATGAGGATGGTATTTTTACTCATGGCCGGTCACCTCACGCTTTCCTGATTCTTACAAAGACGTCTTCCACCCACCCCATGCCCGTTGGGTCGTGCTTCTTCACGATCGCCGGGTCCTTTTGCGGAATGAGATCGCCGTCCCTGTAGCCGAAATTGGCAGCCACCTTCAGGTTTTTGGCCCTGTGGCCGATGCCGTGGAACAAAAGCACGCAGTCTTTGCGTGCCACCCGTTTTGTTATATGGATCTTTACCTTCTGCGGTCTCGGAAGCTCTTTCATGTACTTGGGGTTGTTCTCCAGAACCACCTGGTCCCCCTCGCTGATGCCGAGCTCTTTTGCTGCATCGGGGTGTATCCAGACGCAGTCCATGAAGTTCTTGACCGTCACCTGTTTCAGCACGGGGTTGTTGATGAAGTTGGGATCTGCGTGCATGTGCCAGGGGGCCCTCGTTATGAGGAGAGAGAATTTGTAATCACCCTCCACCGAGTGCCAACGGGGGAACCACTTGGGTAGAGGTTCGTGGCCTACGGCAGAAAACTCGTCGATGAACATTCTTACCCTGCCGTTGGGCTTGCCGTACCCGATCTCCTGAAGCTGCTTATAGTTCTCGTACGGTTTCTTGTTGATCCAGAAGCCGCCTTTCTTCATAAAGTCCGCGTAGCTCTCTCCGGCTCCGGCGCTCTTGACCGCCACGTCTGAAATGTTCGTCGGAATAGGCTGTGACGGGTCTCCGCTTCCATCCTTCGTCCAGTACTGAGGCGCGAGACCCAGGCCGATCTTCATAGCGAAGCCACCCCAGCCGATGATATCGCCGGGCGATTTCTGAACCGGGGCGCCGCCCACGAGGCAGGGGTACTTGGGGTAGTAGAGCCTGACATCGAGCTTACCCTCCTCAAACTGGTGGGGCGCCGGCACGACGTAGTCGCACCAGTAGCCCAGGTCATCGAGGAAGAGGTTCCAGTCGACAACAAGGCCTTTCTTTTCGAGGGCCGCCTCGAGCATCTGTGACTGGATCATTGCGAAAAGGCCCCGGTGAGGGTTCCTGAAGAAGACAGCCTTGGCCCGGTCCGTCTTGTAGAGGCCAAAGCCCACCATGCCGTAGTGGCCCGGCGCCGAGAAGTCTTTCTTCAAGTAGATATCATTGGTAACGGGGAATTCGTCCCTATAGTCAACAGGTTTTGCCGGCTGCTTCGGGAACGGTTTGACGGGGGGCGCAAGCTCTTCGAGCCAGGGCACCTTGGTCCCGTGATAGAGGAGCACGCCGCCTTCGTGGTCGATGGAGCCTACAAGGGTGTTCAGGATGTTGATTGCGTGACGGAGTCGCCAGCTATTGGCGTAGTTGGGCCCGGCAGCATCCCTCTTCAGCGTGGGGATAAGGGAGTATGGCGCTGCCTTGGCAAAGTCCCTGGCGATCTTGCTGATGGCCTTTGCCGGCACATCGCTGATCTTGGAGGCCCACTCGGCCGTACAGGGCTTCACCTGCTCAGCCAGCAACTGAAGGACCGGCTTTGCCGACACCTTCTTCCCGTCGACGGTGACCTGATAGGGGCCGCCCGCCATGGCAGGCGCCGCGCAGTCTTCAATGGGCTCGGCCTTCTTCGCCTTGCCGTTCCACACGAGGAGCCTACCCTCTTTGTCCTTGATGGCCATACGTGTCTTCGCGTCGACCAGGGCTGCGGCATCGGTGTGGGCCCCAAGGAACGATTCGTTATAGAGCTTGCCCTGGACGATGGTCCTGATCATGGCCATGGCAACGGCCAGATCCGTCCCCGGTCTGATGGCGTAATATTCCGTGGCGTAGCTGTCGGCAAAGGGTGTTTTGACGGGGTTGAAAATGACCAGCTTCCCGCCTTTCTGCTTCGTGACGGCGAAGTGGTTCAGAAGCCCTGCCTTGCCGCACTTCGAGAAGGAATCAAAACCGAACCAAACCTGGTGCGCCGCGTTGTCAAAATCATATCCGCAGATGTGGTGACTGGGCGTGTAGGTGCTTGAATAAAACTTGTTCGGCGGGTTGGTGATGGTGAGACAGTTGATGTAGTAATGGGTGCCGAAGCACTCCGTACGCTGGTCGCTCCGTGTCGCTCCTATGGATTGGGCGAGACGGTTTGTGTAGGGGTCGCCGGGAGAGGCAAACAGTATCTCCTCGGGCTTAAACTTCTTCAGCCCCTCTATAATCTCGTTCACGGCATCAGCCGTTTTCATGGTGACCCATCCCGGGTCATTGTCCGTTCCCTTTTTCGCCTTTGTTCTCTTCAGCGAAACGAGCAGCCTATCGGGGTCGTACATTGAATCAACGAACCCCATTCCCTTGATGCAGTACTTGCCCCTCGATACGGGGTCTTCCGGCCTGCCCTCCAGTGTGATGGCCCGCTCGAGGCCCGTAGCCTGATCAACGCCCACTACAACGTTATAGGCGCAGTCAGCCTCGCACGCCCTGGCGCACACCTGGGGGACCTTCTTCACGACCGTGTAGGCTGCTTTCTCCTGCACGTGTTCTCCGAAGGCCCAGACCGGCGTGAGGTTCTTGAATGGAAACGCTACCGAAGCCGCGACACCGGCGGCTCCCGCGAGTTTGAGGAACCCTCGTCTGGAAAGTCCTTTCTCCTCAGCCATGTTGACACACCTCCTTAGTGTTTGGAGACGACATGTTTAGAGCTGAGTCTCCCATCATAGCTTTCGGTTGACACCGAAGCAAAGATATAATAATTACATATCAGATGAGGCGAAAAAATCAAGTAATATTCGTTAGTTATGGTTCATCAGAGCAGGATAAACCAAACCAACACTGACAAGAAATTACCTGTGGTTTATAAACACTACCAAAACGGACTCATAGTGACCGGCTACCTTTTTTGATTCAGTCCCCGTTCTCAACCCGCCGGCGGAATGTCTGGGGTCGCTTCCGGCCCGTTCGTGGAAAGCTGAACAAAATCGTTTGATTTCGTCTGCGCTACGACCAGAGCACACAGGTAGGGATTGTTTACAGAGACAAGAGGTGATACCATAAAACAGGTATCCGCCATGATGGTGCTCGTCTTTCTCCTTTGCTTTCTTCCTAGTCTGGCCGGAGCGGCCGTGACGACGGACGATTGCATGGGGTGTCACGACAACAAGAAAGCGGTTCGCCACGGTTCGGCAACGTGCACGGACTGCCACACCGACGTGCGTGACCTCCCCCACCCGGACAAGCTCGCCAAGCCCGTATGTAAGACCTGCCATCAAGATGCCGAGGGCGGCTATGCGAAAAGCGTTCACAAGGCAAAAGGGGTCCGGTGCTCCACTTGCCACGATGCCCACAACGCTGCAAAAGCCCCTCCATCCTGCCGGTCCTGTCACAGCAAGGCGGCTCACAAGAACCTTCCGGCGCCCAAGAAGCACCTCGATGCGCTTCCGTGCACAGCCTGCCACGGAGTAGTTCAGGCCTCAAATGTTAGCATCGTCGTGGAGTCGCCGAGAGGCTCCAAGCTCCGGAGGGAGCTCATTGATCTCGACGGCAACAACATCCTCGACAAGGCCGAATGTGACAATCTTCAGGCACTTTTGCAGAAGCAAAGCCCAAGGAGGGCCCGCATCACAAGGCACTACATCGTGAAGGCCGATCCCCACGCCGTCACGCTCAAGCCCGCAACCTGCCAGGCCTGCCATTCAGACGCCCCGGGGCTATTCAAAGACGCCCGCATGACCGTGGCAGGCGATATTCCTTTTGAGCTGGCCGTCGCGCGTCGCGCTGTGCTGCCCAGGCTTCCCGATATAGAAGGGTACAACAAGACCCCCCACGGCAGGGCGGGCGTTCAGTGCCGCGAGTGCCACATCTCGGAGAAGCAGGTCGGCGACAAGGTGTGTGCTCAGTGCCACGACGAGGCATACACCGTTTACAAGCACAGCGTTCACGCCGCTAAGGGCGCAACGCTGTGCACCGACTGCCACGATCCTCACGGCGTAAAAAAATATCAGGAGCTTGACGTGCGGGAACGGATCGCCGTCTGCTCCCGTTGTCACAAAGATTATACGGCCAAACATGCCTGGCTGCCCCACACGGCGCTCCACTTTCAGCATCTCGAGTGCTCCACCTGTCACAGCCCCCGGTCGACAAAGAGCATGGTCTTTCAGCTCATGTCGGGACGAGGCGCAGGGGCCACCCCCCTCACATACGGGCAAGCAAGGAATATCTTCGGCGAAAAGACATCCGTGCAAAGCCTCTTTGATGAGGACCGGGACGGCACGCTCGATCCGAGAGAGTTGGGCCTCCTTTTCGAAGAGGTTCGGAAAAAGGGAAAGGACCCTCTGAGCATTGGAGCCTCCATCGTCGTCACCAAGGCGCACCATGACTATTCTGAAACGAGGCAGAAGGAGAGGCTTTGCAGGAGCTGCCATTCCGATGCCGCCCCCTTCTACGACTCCATGTTTCTCATCGTGCCCGGCCCCACCGCAAGGGTTTACATCCCCGTCAGGGGCACCCTTCTTTCCGCCCTGCCCACATCGCTGGCAGTGGACATGGTTGTTCTGGGGGAGGCGAAACTGAGACACGGGGACGTGCGGCGCTTTCTCGCGGCAAAGGGCCAGGAGAGGAAAAATGTCATCCGCGAGCTGGGATTCCAGTGGATTGACTTTTTCGGGCTTCTGCTCATCGGCGCCGTACTTGCCGGCGTGGCGCTTCACGCCATTGGGAGGAGCGTCTTCCGACGATGACAAAACTCTACCTTCACCCCCTTCCCATCCGCATCTGGCATTGGATTAACGCGCTGCTCGTTCTGGCGCTGATCCTGACGGGCGTTCAGCTTCGCATGCCCGACGCCCGGATCTTCGGAGACTACCGGAACGCCGTCGAGATCCACAAATACCTGGGTTTCGCCCTTGCGGGATCATTCTGCTTCTGGCTCATCGTCTACCTCATCGTGGGTGGCCTCATCCGCCACTATGTGCTGAAGGGAACCGATATCAAACGGATGCCCGCCCAGGCCGTCTATTATCTCTTCGGGCTCTTCAGGGGCAGGTCCAATCCCTTTTCTCCCTCGCCGGAATGTAAATTCAACCCCCTCCAGAAGGTTGCCTACTCGTCTCTCATGTTCGTCTTCATGCCCGTCATCATCATAACGGGTATCCTTTTTGCCGACATCCTCTATTTTCTGCCCGCCATCAAGGCCATCGGGGGGCTCCGCGTGCTCGACGCGATCCACGTGGTGGCAGCATACCTTTTTGCGCTCTATCTCATTGTTCACCTCTACATGTCCACCCTGGGGAAGAAGTGGTATTCCCACATCAAGGCCATGCTCAGGGGGTGGGAGGGGGAGTAGAAGTTCGGAGTGAAGGGTTCGGAGTTCGGAGTGAAGGCAACAAAGAACCGGAGACGGGGAGAAACGGGGAATGAGGGAGGAGGGAATGAACGGCCTGCGCCTTTATGAGCGAGCGCTTTGCGCCCTTGAGGAGCGTTGCACTTGAGGCCACACCCGTGATGCTTCAATCTTCTAGGCCGGCTTCCCGGCCGCTCGTCAAACGAAGTGCTCATAGAGCAAGCGTTCTTCGAGCGAACGCGATCATGACACGAGTTCGGGGTTCGGAGTCCTTGACATGGATTCCCCTATCTGGTATCCACTAATAAATCAAGCCGATGAGTTACACAACCATTCTGGCGGTCCTGTTTCTGCTCGTGGCCTGGCCTGCTGCGGCAAGCGACGAAACTTGCACCCTCTGTCACACCGATGAATCGATATTAGAATCCCTCGTAACGGCCCCAAAAACGGATGCCCGCACGGGCATCGGCCCCGCAGGAACGGCTCGGACCACCACACCGGCTGCCCACCACAAGGCATACCTTATCGATAAGGCGCTCCCGGACAAAGACATCCACTTTGCCAACGGGTGCACGTTCTGCCACAAGGGCGACGGGAAGGCCTCGGACCAGGAAAAGGCCCACAAGGGGGTGGTAAAGCGACCGTCGCGCAACCCGGGGGCCTGCGGCGACTGCCACGGGGACATAGCGAAGGCCTTTGAAAACTCACCCCACCACACAGCGCAGGGGATGGTCGACAAGCTGTCGGCGAGGCTTTCAAAGAGCGAGGCAAGGATGTTTGCCCGAAAGGTCTTCGAGCCATCCTGCAGGAGCTGCCACGCCTCCTGCGGCGACTGCCACGTCCGGTCTCCCTCGGGCAACGGCGCCGGCGAAGGGTTCATCGACAGACACCGCTTTGTAAAGAAGGATGAACAGAAGACCTGTGGCGTCTGCCACGGCGGCAGGGTCTACCCGGAGTTCACGGGCAAACACTCAGGCCTTCCCGATGTGCACCACCAGAAGGGCATGACGTGCACAACCTGCCACCCCAAGGACAGCCTCCACGGGACCGGCGGCACCGGTGCGGTGCCCAAATGCAGGGGCTGCCACAAGCCCGGCAGGGAGAAGCAGTCGACGGCACGGCTGGCCCATACGAAACACGAGGGAAAGGTGAGCTGCTACGGCTGCCACAGCCAGGGCAGCTATCGCAACTGCTACAATTGTCATAAGGGCACGGCCTCGTCATCGGAGCTGAGCTTCATTCTTGGGGCAGACCCGAGGGACAGGCGGACGCTCACGACGCTGCGTGCCGTTCCATTGGCCCGCGACTCTTTTAAGGCGTATGGAATCAAGATGGAGAACTTTGACGCCGTACCCGATTACCGGGCCGCCCCCGTGCACAACATAGGGAGAAGGACGGAAAGGACGCGCTCCTGCGACACCTGTCACGTGGCCAGAAGGGGGTTTCTTTCACAGAAATCCCTCAAAAAGAACGGCTCCAGGGCCAACGAAGGCCTGATCTTTAAGATGGGCCCGCCAAGCATCAACTGAGGCGGCCGCAATGGGTGGGGATGTGGATTCAAAGCCGGCAAGAAGACGGGTGTGGCAAACAATAGGGTGCTTGGCGGCCGCAATGGCCGTCGCCGGTCTTCTCCTCCCGTCATGCAACCCGAAACAGGCCGACAGGAAGGATTACCGGCACATCGACGTGGCAGGCCTCGTCTCGCTCATGGGCGAGAAAC